>JAMCPL010000023.1 GCA_023379675.1 Actinomycetota bacterium
ACCCTGGATGCCGCCGACACCGATGCGCATCTGATCGCACCATCGCTACCGAGCTCCCCGCTTCGCTATCATCCGCTCTGACCCGCTGGCGCGGACAGTCGCAGCATCAGGGTACCTGAATGGTTACGGTCCGTTCATTGCACGGAGACATAGAAAATCCTCCCGATCTGGTATGTTTTCCTCGTGATGAGGGAGATGTCGTGGCGATGCTCGATTACTGTACATCCAACCACATTGCCCTCATTCCATATGGTGGTGGCAGCAGCGTGGTTGGTGGCGTGGAGCCCGATGCGGTAGGTGATTATAGGGGGGTGATCTCACTTGATATGGCCAGGATGAGCAAGGTGCTCGAGGTCGACCCGGTATCGCGGGCAGCACTCATCCAGGCGGGCTGCCTGGGCCCGGACTTGGAAGGTCAGCTCAAGGTTCACGGTTTGACTCTTAGACATTTCCCACAGAGCTTTGCCAGATCTACACTCGGAGGCTGGATCGCCACCAGGGCAGGTGGTCATTTCGCAACCGGTCCCACCCAAATCGATGATCTTGTGGAGTGCGTGCGGATGCTGACTCCCTCCGGTGTTTTCGAGACAAGACGGCTGCCTGCGTCTGGAGCCGGCCCGTCTCCCGATAGGCTTGTCATTGGGTCGGAGGGCATACTGGGAGTGATTGCGAGTGCCTGGATGCGGGTGAACCAAAGGCCTCGATTCAAAGCTTCCCGTACCTACCTGTTCAAGAATTTCATGGAGGGCAGCCAAGCTCTGAGGGTACTCGTTCAATCTGGGTTGCAGCCATCAAATTGCAGGGTGGTCGATCCGACGGAAGCCTTGATCAATGAAGCCGGCGATGGATCCCATACAATGATGATGGTGGCTTTCGAATCTGCGCACTATCCCGTCAACGCATGGGCTCAGCTGGCCGATGAATGCATCATGGACTACGGAGGCATGCCAGATAAAGACGGCGAATGGATTTTTGCCGATACGAGCAGTACGAGTGAGCGTAGATCCGGAGATAGCCCTGCCAACGATAGCTACAGCAATCGAAGTATGCAGGGTAAGGACGGCACCGGCAAGCACTACGCTGGGTACCGGCAATATGACCGAGAGAATGCCGCTGCCACTTGGCGAAGCTCCTTCATAAGAGCTCCTTACGTGCGCGACGCACTGGTACGCAAGGGAACAATGCTGGAAACATTTGAGACTGCCACTACATGGGATAGATTCCCTGAGCTATACGCTGCTATCAGGGAATCGGTAGGGAACGCACTGCGTACACTGGGAACTCAGCCATTCGCTGTCACCTGCAGGATTACTCATGCATACGCTGACGGCCCGGCACCTTATTTTACGATAATTGCCAAGGCAAGGCCAGGTAACGAGCTGGTGGATTGGGATAGGGTAAAGGAGGCCGCATCAAAGGCAATTAGCGATAACGGGGGAACCATTACCCATCATCATGCTATAGGAAGAGAACACAAGGCGTACTACGAGAAAGAACGCCCTGATCTTTTTGCACGTAGCCTGGCAGAGGCAAAGGCGGTTATGGATCCTGCAGGGATCCTCAATCCCGGGGTGCTGATCTGAGCGTCATGCATCATTCTTCACCCGGTAACAGATCACGTCGTAAAACTGCCGGCATGAGAGCGACTCCTCATCCTGCATCGAAGAAAGGCACTTGGTGTCCATTGCGCCATACGGCTCAGGAACAGTGGCAAGCAGCCGGGTATTCGTACTACGAGAGACATCATCCTGCAATAGCGCGGGATCTCATATCCATATATACACCGTCTCTCATTCCAAGGTAATTCCAGCTTAATCGGAGCATCCAATCCACGGATTTTTACGAGATATATACACCGTCTCTCATTCCAAGGTAATTCCAGGATTAATGAAGTCGCGGTCATGATATCGTTTCAAGATGCCACTTCGAACGGGAACTGTCTCCAGGCTCTTGCGGGCGGTCTCAACGCCTACGGCTGCAATCGCTACGGCAGCCAACACCATGGGAGCAGCCGAGAGTCCTGCGGCGCCGGTTAGGCTGGGGGGCGAGATGGCAAGTACCGATAGTACGAGCGCGAGCACGCCGCCAAGTTTGCTGGCACCGGCGGCAATGCCTGCGCCACTGGACCGCATATGCGTCGGGTACACCTCAGCGCTATAGGGGCACAGCACAGAGATCGACCCCCACATAGAGATGAGCAGGATTACCAGCAGCACCATCAGCAAGGAAGGAGAGGTGGTGATCTGACGACCGAATACAGCAAAGAGCGCCAGGCTTGCCGCGCACATGGCAGCAAAAAAGACCATGGCGGCCTTGGCGCTGCGGCCATAGAGCCAAGCGGCAAAGACAGCACCGGGAATCGAGAACACCGCTGCTTCCGAAAGAATAGCTGTGATTTGCGATTGGTCAATTGCGGTATGTGCACCAGCGATATCGATAGGCAGCCAGACTATGAATCCAAAGCTAACAACTCCCCAGGCGAGCCCGTAGACCAGCAACGCGAATGTGAGCCACACAAACGGGCGGTGGAAGAGGCCGTGATCGCCGCTAGCCACAGGAGGACCATGTACCACCGATGATCCTGTCACGCCTGCTTCGGGCGCCACCTCGATCACTGCCGCGCCGAAGATGCGCATGATCGCTCGTGCCTCCTCGAGACGACCCCTAGCCATCAGGAATCGCGGGGACTCCGGGATGAACTGGTTCAGGGCAATGAGCACAAGGCCAGTCGGAATGCCAAGAAACCACATAATCCGCCAATTGAACAGAGGTATCAGCCAGTGCGCGGACACGCTCGCCAGCAGGAACCCGGCTGCGGTTCCTATACCGGCCACAAGTACCACAACCTGACCCCTGCGCGCTGAGGGTACAGTTTCCACCAGCAGCGAGTACGCTATCGGAAGGAACCCTCCCACAGCAAGTCCCATGATGAAGCACATTGCCTGGTTCTCCCAGAATGCGGGCATCGCGCCACAGGCCGACGAGGCGATAAAGATCATGGATGCCAGAAGCATGGAAGCCCGGCGACCCATCTTGTCCCCCAGGTAACCCCAGATAAAGGACCCGAGCGCCGTGCCAAGAATGCCGAAGAATGGCAGGAGTGCAACCGGTGGGTGCCCGATCACATGATTCGCCGGCGAACTGAGGTCGTACTCTTTAGCAACGCCGGGAAGGATGAAGGTAAAGGTATACGGCTTCAGTGTGTCGATGGCAATCGCCAACGCAATGACAACCATAAGGCGAATGTGCGCTGCACCGATCCGGGCACCGTCTAGGGCCCGAACCTCAATGCCATCTCCCAGTGGCTTGCCTGAGACCTCGGTCGACCTACGCGCCACCAAGCCATGAACGACACAGGCAAGGCCAACTGCCATTAGAGCCATGCCAATCAGCATCTCTGGATCCATTGCCATCCCTCGGAGTACAAAGTGCCGATGCCGCGCATCGTAATACATGGGTAGCTGCAAGAGAACCCCTATCGTTACCGCCGCAACTCCGGACCAGAATGATACGGGATGGCTGACACCAACTGCAACCCCATCCGAACGAGACACCTATACCCAACCTCCTTACTGCTGAACCGAAACCTCGCCGACCTTAGGCCGTTGCGTTACCCGCTTACTGCGATTTCACCCGATTTTGGGCAAGAATACCCCGTCTGTAAGGGCGAGGTGGTTCACCTTGAATCCAATATATCATTCTGGCGGTATCGTGGGCGGATTCAGCCGGAATCAGCGAACCGTGAAGCAAATGACCAACTCCTTCTGTGTATGTCACTCAGCCCGTAGCTCGCCAATCCCATTACGTGTGCAGGGGAGTGATATCCTTTGCAACGATCCAAGTCATATGCAGGATACAGCTCGGCCAGGGTACGCATTATCCTGTCTCTGGTCACCTTGGCCAACACTGATGCCGCGGCCACTGATGCACAGGTGGAGTCGGCGTGCGGCATCGCTTTCACCTCCATGGCTCCAATGTCCACCGCCATGCCCGCATCCACGCTTGCGTCCATGACGCCTACGTCTCTACGTGCATCCATGCCCATCGGTTGCGGCCTATCTGCAAGGAAATTCACGGCCCCGTCCAGGATGAGAGCCGACGGCATCAGATGAGGTGGAAGCGCTCTGATGGCGTTCCGTGCAGCAAGGCGGAGCGCACCGGTCATCCCCAGATCGTCACACTCAGAGTTGGTGGCATGGCCTATGGACCACGTACGGCACCACCCGGCAACCGCTGGGAAGATGGCTTCTCTGGCCTTCTCGGAGAGGTCTTTCGAATCACGCAACCCCGCAGGCTGGATACCGCTGGAACTCTCCACAACCACAACTCCAACGGTAAGCGGTCCTGCCCATGCGCCCCTCCCGACCTCGTCCATGCCGGCCACGAGAGCATGACCTGCACTGAAGAACATCTCCTCAATGGAAAGATCCGGAATGCGCCCGCTGCTCATTTGCACAAGCATACGCCAAGGGCAGGTACCGGCATGGGCAGGCGGGAAGCAGCGGCAGCGATAGGCAACGGCGGCATGTACGGTTGGACGCACTGGAAGCGAATCATGCCGGGACGCCCGTGAAACTGATCAGCCGTGGAGTTGCTTGGCCGCGTACGGACCAATGTAAACTTCCGGTTAAATCCTGCCGATACATCTAGTAAATAGTCTCGGATAGTATTACGATTACTTATGTGCCAGCTACAGATACTGCCGCGATGAAATCCGAATACCAGCAGGAGAGTGCCGGTAGGTTGGCTATCGACACGCACGTCGAGGTACGCGACAGGTATCAGGGTACATGGGCACGCGGGTTCGCTATAGCGGAATGGCTTGAAAACGGCTACAGGGTACGGCGAATTTCCGACGATACCACACTTCCTGATGTATTCACCGTGGACGAAGTGAGGCCGAGCAGGCGACGCCAGGGGCTGTGGTGGTACTGACCTGCAAATAGGTCACCTCACAATAACTGCAGCAGAGTGGTTGCAGTAATCATGCCACTAGAAACCAGAGATCTGCGCTGGTACTGATCAGGTCAACTGAACGCTAATTTCCAGCCTCCAGTACAGCTAGAAAGTGTTCTACCGGCATAGCGGGCAGTGTCTGGGTCTTGAGGGTTCCACGTGCACCAAGTGCTACGGCCACTTTGGCGACCGTCTCCAAGTCAGGCGCCTCCAGCACGGTACAGAAATCATACTGTCCTGCCAGAGCCCACTGCGCTGTCACCTGTGCGCCCATCTCCGCCACCTCGGAATTGACCTCCAGCAACCGTCTGGGATTGGATTTGAGCGTAGCCATTCCATCGGGACCGAGGGTAGATAACATGATAAACGTTGCCATGAGAAGAGATTAGCCCAACCAGGCCCTCGTGTGTATAATCCAGGCCATCATGCTGGTCCTATCCTTGCAATCCTTCCAGCCTCCGCATCATCGGGGGCTGTCGACAGGAATGCCTCGAGTATCTCCTTGCCAACTGCAGGCGATGTCAACCTTATGCTCAGAGCCAGTACGTTGGCATCGTTCCATCGCCTGGCTCCTTGCGCAGTGGCAGCGTCAGCACACAGAGCCGCCCTTATGCCATCAACTTTGTTGGCGGCTATCGCCACACCGGTACCGGTCCAACAGCATGCCACCCCAAACTCCGCCTCCCCTGAAGCTACAGCCAGTGCAACCTCCCGACCAACTTCCGGCCACTCCTGCCCGCGTGCTCTCCATAGACAGGCATGCCCTGACTCCGCCATGGCATTGCACAGTGCATCGGTCAGGCAAGCCTCCTCATCAGTACCAAACGCAACTCGCATACTGATCAAATCTACCATCTCATGAATAGGTACCCATACTTGACCAGCTTACAATCCGCCAGCCCGATGCCTGCACGGCCGATCGTGATAGTGTACAGGCAGTGAAACTTGATGTATTCATAGTCCCTCATACGCATTGGGATAGGGAATGGTACATGCCATTCCAAGGGTTCCGCTTCAAGCTGGTCGAAACCATCGACTCTCTCCTGGATCTGATGGAAAACGACCCAGCATACCGCTGCTTCCTGCTGGACGGCCAGATGGCCATGGTCGACGACTACCTCGCAATCCGCCCGGAGAACGAGACACGTATGAAAGCCCTCGCAAGAACCGGACGGCTCACGGTAGGTCCCTGGTATGTTCTGGCTGACGAGTTCCTCGTATCTGGAGAGACCCTGGTTCGCAACCTTCAGATGGGTATGTCCAGGGCCGCGGAGTTTGCCGCGCCCATGCGGGTAGGCTACTTGCCCGACATGTTCGGCCACATCGCGCAAATGCCTCAACTGCTCACCTTGGCAGGACTCGACACGGCGGTGGTATGGCGCGGGGTGCCCTCCGCCATCGAACGGACGGAGTTTGTATGGCAATCACCCGATGGATCCTCCGTTCGCGCGGAATATCTCCTCGAGGGCTATTCCAACGGAGTCACCCTCCCTGAAGACCCACACATACTGCTCGGGCGCATCCGTGAAATAGTGGAACGGTTCTCGCCTTTCATGGACGGATCGGGCAGGCTGCTCGTAATGAACGGCAGCGATCACCAGCCACCCCAGGCACATCTGTCACGCACTCTCGAAAAAGCACGAGAGATGCTTGCGCTCCGTGAAGAAAAGTCAGCATGGAGCGATATCGGAATCGACGATGTAGCGTTCAAGGTCACCAGCCTACCTGAGGCCCTCGATTGCAATCACCGTGCCAGCGACGGTGTCCATGACGCCAGCCACGCAGGTGAAGGACTGCCGTTGTGGCACGGGGAACTGCGTTCCGGCGCGAGATCCAACCTACTCATGGGGGTCGCCTCCAACCGGGTAGACGTGAAGATCGCTGCGGACAAGACTTTCCTTGAAATGGAAAAGAGGGCGGAACCATACTGCGCCCTCTTCCTGGATCCCAGCAAGTGGCCCGATCGGTTCCTGGATACCGCATGGACATTGATCATGCAGAATGCAGCTCATGATTCAATATGTGCCTGCTCGGTGGACGAGGTGGTGGACGAGGTAGTGGGAAGATTTGCCCAGGCGCGCCAGATAGCCGGCAGGCTGGCAGGAGCTGCCATCGATTCGCTGGCCGGCTCTCTCGCCGATCCAGGCATCGTGGTTGTGAATCCCTCGCCATTTCCACGATCAGGTATGGTCGAGCTGACCCTGGAGGCAGGCTTGGACAGAGGTGGGGCGCTTGCCACACCGGATACGCCAGACGCACCAGACACACCAGACGCTGCTATCCAGGTACTGGAGGAGTCTACCACAGGGCCAGGAATGCTCACGTTCGACTCAAATGCCATCAAGAACTTCCTGCCGGGCTTGAATTCTCCGAAAATCGACAGCACCAGCTTTGTGCAGAGCATAACCATCAAGACGCTTGCACTCTCCATAGAGGTACATATATCCCTCGGGCCGAGAGAAGCCATTGGCCTGCAACTCGATGCATACAAGCAGGAACTGCTGGCAGCGATCAAGCATTCGCCTCAACTGCCAATCCACGTTCACCTGGACAGGAAGCCAACCAGGCGCGTGATCGCAAGAGTAATGGACATCCCAGGATACGGATGGAAGCCTTTCAGCGCCGCCGCGCTGGATCATCCTGCATCCGCCATAGAGACCGGAACCGGTGCGAGCACAGGAACCAGAACGGACGTGAAAACCAGTTCGAACGTGATGATCGGTTCAAACCTGGAGCGTCCGGATGCCAGGCCTACCATACGGCTGGGGAATGGCCTTGTGGACATCGAGATCGATCAGGCAGATGGAACATTTACCCTGAACGGGCTTGCCGGCATGGGCCGGTTGGTGGATGGTGGAGATGCTGGGGATTCCTACAACTACTCTCCCCCGCCAGTGGATACCGTTGTGGACCATCCTCACACCGTGAATATCGTCACTGAAGAGAGTGGCCCGCAGAGAGCCCGGGTAAAGGTAAGCTCCACCTTTGCATGGCCTGCTTCGCTCGACAGCAATCTCTCGAAGCGCACCGGCGAAAACCAGGTAACGGTGGACACCCGGCTCGAGATAAGGGCTGATGAACCGTACGTTCGGATCTGCACCTCCTTCGTCAACCCCTCTCAGGACCACAGGCTGCGCGTGCACTTCCCCCTACCCCATCCTGCCAACCGATCATCGGCAGGATGCGCGTTTGGCACTGTGGAGCGAGGGCTGGATGCCGAAGGAAGGCCGGAGGAGTACGGCCTGCCCACTTTCCCCTCCAGAGGATTCGTCTCGGCAGGAGGGCTGACCGTAGTCCACCAAGGTTTATGCGAATACGAACTGATTGACCTGCTGGATGCCGCGAATGGTCCCGTGGCCAGCGCCATGGCGGTAACTCTCCTCCGCTCTACATCCATGCTGTCCAGGCTGGGGATGCGCTACAGGCCCTTCCCCGCAGGGCCGCTGGTGGAGGTGGAGGGACTGAAGATGCTCGGTCAACGCATCGTAGCCAACTATGCCCTGATGGTGAACTGCGACGATCCTTATAGTTTCATGGAAGACGTGTTCCTCCCCCTTGAAATAGTCCACCCGCAGGGAGGCGGATGGAGAGAACCTGAAGGTTCCGCTCTCGAGATCGACCCAGGCACAGCCAAGGTATCTGCCCTTACCCGTACGGGAGAGTTTCTCGATATACGACTTTTCAACCCTGCAGATCGGCCAACCATCATAACAGCAACGGGCTACACCGGAAATGTGATAGATCTCACTGGAAAGGTTTCATGCGCCTTCGACGGGGCCATCAATCTCAAGCCTTTCGAGATCGTCACCCTCAGGATCCGCCGCTCCCCCTCCGTCCACATGATCTCCCTTTGAGCTCATCCCAGCAACTACCTCATTAGCATTGCTCATGCATACACCATATGCTTTCTGTATGGACCTACTTCACCCTGTCTGGCGGTACTCGTGAATCTGAACAAGACATCGCGGGATACCCTGGCAGGGTCTCCCGCCGTACTCGTTCCTGTGAAGCGTTTCGACCAGGCAAAACTGCGCCTCACCACTGTCCTCACGTCCGAAGCCCGCGCCAAGTTGGCCAGGGAAATGGCTGAGCATGTGCTCGAGGCCGCCAGTCCACTACCCTGTGCGGTGGTATGTGACGACAGCCAGGTAAGCCAGTGGGCGACGAGCAAGGGTGCAATTGTGCTACAGGAACCCGCCCAGGGGCTGGATCAAGCGGTAAGCAGTGGCGTGGATACTCTGTTTGCACACGGAGCTTCGGAAGTAATCATAGCCCATTCCGATCTTCCGCATGCAACCAACCTGATGCGGCTATCAGGATACAACGGCATCACTCTCGTACCCGATCGTTACGAGTCCGGTACCAATGTCATATGCATACCTGCCGGATGCAAATTCAAATTTTCCTACGGGCAGGGGTCTTTCCGGCGTCACCTCGATGAAGCCTTACGCAGCGGTCTGCAAGTAAGAGTTGTCCGGGACTCGGATCTTGGTCTTGATGTCGACATGCCGGACGATCTGTACAGGGCGTTTGGCACTGCCCATCCATCGTACTTGCCAGTACTGAAACTTCCTTCCGCGATGTCACCTCCTGGTAATTTGAGCACGGATCTGCCCGTACCAGCCTCAGCACTGGCCATTGGTGCACATCCCGATGACATCGAGTTAGGATGCGGTGGCACTCTTGCAAAGTGGGCAGGCGGTGGAGCAACTATCTATTACCTAATACTTACCGACGGATCGAAAGGCACCTGGGACAGGTCCTCCAGCCCTGCAATGCTGGCCTCACTACGCAAAGAAGAGCAGAACGAGTCAGCACGCAGGCTCACCTCCACTGGAGCGGAAAATATAATCTGGCTGGATGCTGTCGACGGTGAATTGGAATGCAACCTAGCCAACCGCTATGAAATCAGCAAAATCATCCAGTCGTTACGACCACAGATCATACTGGGACACGATCCGTGGAGAAGGTACAGGCTACACCCTGACCACAGGAATGCAGGCTTTCTGACCATCGATGCCATCGTAGCTGCAAGAGATCACTCATTCTCCCCGGATTCACCAACCGACCCTCATAGACCCAAAGCGTTACTTCTCTTTGAAGCCGACCAGCCAAACCACTTAGAGAACATAAGCAACTACTTGGGCGCCAAGCTGGCCTCACTTCTTGCGCATCGTAGCCAGCTACAATCCACATTCGGGATAGATCCGCAAACCATGCCTGGCCCAGATACAGACAATGTAGACACAGACGAGCCAATGTCCAGCACCGCCGGCTCGTCTTCACTGGCGGCCCGCCTTGAGTACAGTGCGCGAATGCACGGCAATCTCGTCACGGGCATCACTCACGGCGAAGCATTCCATCTGTTGACTGATCTATAGCTCCGCCAGCCCACCCAAGCAGGAGCCTACTCCGCTATAGATTGGATCGTAGCCGGTAGGTGGCTCGCTACCGCACCTATCTCCGGGCAGCTGCCTTCTTTACAGGAGCCTTCTTCGCAGGAGCCTTCTTTACAGGAGCCTTCTTCGCTACGGCCTTCTTCGCCACGGCCTTCTTCGCCACGGCCTTCTTCGCCACGGCCTTCTTTACAGGAGCCTTCTTCGCCACGGCCTTCTTCGCAGGAGCCTTGCCATTGAGGACATCCTTCAGAGCGCTACCAGCGGAAAAACGGACGCCCTTGGACGCCGGTATCTTGATCGGCTCTCCGGTACGCGGATTGCGGCCTGTCCTCGCACTACGCTTGGTAGGGACGAACGAACCGAATCCTATAACAGATAGCCTACGTCCTGCTTTGAGCTCACTGGCCACTGTAGAAAACAGCGAATTGACCACCTGCTCGACATGGCGCTTCATCACTCCTGTCTCTTGGCTTATGCCATCTACTATTTCTGCCTTGTTCACCGCCACCTCCTTATTGTCATGTTGCGGGATTACTGTAATAAGATAGCAATTTCTGAGGCTACGTCAAGTATTTCTGCCAAAAAATCTATCATAGGCGCATTATCCGGCAACAAGACTATTCGTACACCACCCTGACCAGGAGTTGGCTGCCGGCATACCACCTGCACGGAATGCACAGTGTCGTGTACCACGCACATACGAAATGGCCGGTAATCCTGATATTATCTCGACCATGATGTCGTTCCCCGCCAATGCTGAAGATCCGCGTTATTCCCTGCGTGCTGTCAAGTCGCTTTCGCAAGGACCGATATATCTTGGCAGGACTTCACGTGGCTACATGTGGACAGCTCCTGAAAGGCATCTCCTGGTGCTCGGCCCGCCTGGGGCAGGCAAGACTTCCTGCATCGTAATACCATCTATACTCACTGCACCCGGCGCCGTACTGTCCACGTCCACCAAGACCGAGATAATGCAGGACACGTACCGTATCCGTAATGTTGTGGGCAGGTCATTCCTCTACGACCCCAGTGGCGCCGTACCGCTTCCCAGCGGAGTCCAGCACCTGAGATGGTCACCCCTCACCCGCGCGGGGGACTGGAGAAACGCACGGATGGTTGCTGCCGCGATGGCCAGCATGGCTCACCTGAGCGGTGGTGCTGGTGCTGGTGCCGGCACAGTCCGGGATCATTGGCACGAGCGGGCGGAGTCATTACTGTCGCCACTTCTGCATGCCGCTTCAATAGACGGCAGGCCTATGCGCGATCTGATCAAATGGGTAGACACCCGCACATGCATGGAAGCATTACAGATACTACAGGAATCGCAATCCGCGTCACCGCTGGCGCTCGACCTGCTCACTGGCATTGCATCGACGGAAGGCAGGGAACTCAGCGGCATATGGTCCACTGCTTCCGGGCTGCTCGGAGCATATCGCGACGAGGCCGCTCTCGAATCCACAACCGGAGAGATGTTCGATCCTGCTGCATTCGTCCGGTCGAACGACACTATATACATATGCGCCACGGGTACAGAGCAGGCTGCGTATGCTCCGCTCATTGCCGGGCTGGTAGCCTCCATCCAAGATGCATCGTATACAGATATTTCGGGATATACTCTCTCCACCGCACCAGGCGCCAGGGTGCCATGGCGCCCGCCTGTACTATTTGCACTCGACGAGATAGCCAACATAGCCCCGCTTCCCCAGCTGCTGTCCATCGCGAGCGAGGGCAGGGGACAGGGAATCATCGCCCTGGTCTCCCTGCAGGATCTCTCGCAGGCACGCAACCGATGGGGTCGTGATAATGCAAGCGGCTTCATGACGCTCTTCGGGACAACTATCGTTTTCCGAGGTATCAAGGACGTCGACACACTGAAAGCTCTCGAGACCCTGGCGGGCGAACGCCCAGTCATGGAACACTCCGTGTCCACGCCACTTACCCGGCAGGGATTCCTGCGGCACTTGTCAAATGCCGCATCACGCAACCGTACGTCCCGGGAATCTACACAGACATCTTCCGCAGTAATGCGCCCGGTGTTGCCTGCCAGCACGATAGCACGTGGATTACCAGGACATGCAATAGTCATCGACGAAAACGCGGGCTACAGTTTGGTGGAGACCACCCCTTATGATCGCTGTGAACCATTCCGGACAGCTGTGCAACAGGCCGGCAGGGTACCCGTAGACATATCCGTCCCCTTGCGGGACAAGCTGAAGGATCGCATGGATAGCACGGAGCGTATAGCTGGCGGATCCACGCTCTACGCTAATGAAACAGGTCGCAACAGTCGTGGCGGGCGGGAACGTTGATGTCACCTTGGAGCGAGCGGCTGACCCCTAACACGGCATGTGCGTATGACGTTGACACATGGGTAATGATTTTTACCTGCTATTTTTGATCGGCAACTGCAGACGGCCTTATAATATGGCGTGCGAACACAACACAAACGCATCGGCAAGACTCTGCTTGGAGCAGGTCTCATAACAAAAAAGCAACTGAATGAAGCACTAAATATCCAAGAGTGCAGCCGCGTACGTCTCGGCGACATTTTCGTCAAACGGAAGGTGGTTACCCGAATCGATCTATACCAGGCGTTGGCACAAGCCAATGGAATTCCCCTGGTCGATTTGACCAAGAAAAGTGGCGTAGACCCCCACAGCCTCGGTCTCGATCCAAGGGAGTTGGCAATTCTGGGCTGGGCACCGTTCAAGATTTCTCCCAATAAAGTTCGCGTGGCAACCTGCCATATCTTGAAAGATGACCAGCGCTCAGTCATCGAGAAGCGCGTAGGGCGGCCTGTTCACTTTTACCTGACCACGGAGTGGGATTTAATCCAGTACCTGGCTCGAGCGGCAGCTTCCGGGCTCGCCGAACTGGCCGGTTATGAGTTGGCCAGAAACTATCCGGACCTTTCGGCAGCTGATACCACCTCCTTCGAACAGCGGATCGTCCTGGCTGCAGTCGCCGCCGCCCTAGTGGTGGCGCTGGTTTTCGCTACTCGAATTACGTGCGCAGCACTGGTGGTGCTGGCAAGCGTGGTGTTCTTGCTCGGAATCACGTTCAAGCTCGTGGTATCGCTAGTGGGTAGCCGCGCCAGCCCTGACAGTACTACTGATGAGGATCTAGCCGATGCTGATCTCCCGCGTTACAGCGTCCTGGTCCCCCTGTATCAAGAGGCCGAGGTTGTCGAGGGTCTCGTAGCTGCACTGGAGGCTCTAGATTATCCGCCAGAGAAGCTGGAGATCCTGTTGCTCATGGAAGCCGGCGACGAAGAAACGCTTAAAGCGATAATTCGGACCCGTCCTCCGGCCACGATAACAATTCTCACCGTCCCACCTGGCGGTCCCAACACCAAACCAAAAGCATGCAATGTCGGGCTGGTATTTGCCACCGGTGATCTTCTTGTCATCTATGACGCAGAGGATCGGCCAGAGCCTGATCAACTCCGTAAGGTTGCCGCCAGTTTTAGCAACCTGCCGCAGGAAGTGGCGTGCATACAGGCTGCACTCAACTATCACAATCGTAACCGCAACATGTTGACCCGGGCCTTCACCCTTGAATATTCCCTGTGGTTCGATTACATGCTCAAAGGCCTCGATCTGCTCGGACTGCCTATTCCTCTCGGGGGAACCTCAAACCACTTCAGGACGGGTACACTCAGGGATCTGGGAGGGTGGGATCCGTTCAATGTGACCGAAGACGCTGATCTCGGCATCAGGGCGTCTGCGCTCGGCTACAAGGTCAAGGTGATCGACTCGACCACCTTCGAGGAAGCCAACTCTCAGCTGTCCAGCTTCGTAAGACAGCGCTCCAGGTGGATAAAGGGCTATATGCAGACTACCATCGTCCACATGCGGCACCCCATCAGGTTGGCCCGCAAGGTGGGGGTCGTGCGCTTCTTGAGCTTCCTGCTCCTGGTTGGAGCAACTCCGGTGATCTTCCTGGCGGTAATCCCGCTATACGCAGTTTTCGCGCTCTCGCTGTTCGAGCCCTCTGTAGTGCCCCTCCCCCATTGGGCGCTGGTGGTAGGTTACATCGACTTCTTCTTCGGCAACGCAGCAATAATCTACCTATCGATGATAGCGGGCTACCAGCGCGGTCTTTTCGAACTTTCTTGGGTAGCGGTGCTCAACCCGATCTACTGGCTGGCGCACTCCGTAGCCAGCTACCGTGCCATGTGGCAACTCATCACGCGGCCCCACTACTGGGACAAGACTATGCACGGTCTTTCATGATCGCCAGCCGGGCATCTCAATCGAGAATCATCTACCGCATCCTGCTTATCGCCATTCCGTTCTTTGCAATTGAGTTGCTCGTCAGACCCCTGTTCCGCTATCCACTGGCTGGAACGGTATTCGACATGACGCACCAGTTCAGCAGGATCGTGCTGGAACTGGCAGCACCCTTACTGGCGGCACTCGCCCTTCTCATGATCGAACGGCTATGCCGCATCCGGGAGCTCGGTTCCGCCCAGCAGCTGGCCATTATGGCGGCTCTAGCAGCGAGCGCGCTTGCCGGCTATCTTTCGACCGATCCCCTGGCTGTGTGGGCCTTTGTTGCCCTGGTAGCCATGGGAGTGGCCGCGCTGGCCCGATTCACTCTGGAATTCGAAGAAGTCTCTGGATTGGGCGCCGGTTTAGCCGTATTGGGCCTCTGCCTATTAGTGCCGCCTGCCATATTGGTCGTAGGGGCGTGGGCAGTGGCGCTCGGCGTCCTGGTAACCAAGTCAAGAGGGATTGCCGCAACCGTATCCTTCGAGCTTGTCCTTTCCTTTCCTCTACTTGCCTTCGGCCTAAGCCTGCTGGGGATGGCCATCGACAATCACGGAATGAGCGCGGCTCACTTGGTCATCGGAAAACTGCTTGCCGCCACTGCCCGGTTTCACTCCTACGGAGTCGGGCCTGCGGGCCTCGCCTCTGTAGCACTGGCGATAGCAGTTGCCTGGATCCCTACCAGAGCGAGTTCTTATCTTCGCTCAGGTTACGTAGCTACAGTGTTGGTTCTGGGCACGGCGTTCGTGGGCCTCAATATAAGCAAGGTTGCCCTTGTGGCTTCGACCGTGAGCGGAGCAATCATAGCATTTTTGCTGGTGCCACGACGATTTGCCTGGATACTGATCGCCGTGCTGTCGCTGCAACTACTCCTCCTCGTCTACGTGGCCTTACCGGCGTAAGAATTCCAGGATCTCCAGCCGCTCATCCGGGCTGGTTGCTCATCCGGGCGGCTCCGCCTTCCCTGCCTGTGCAAATGCCTCCTTCACGAACGGCGCCGCCCTAATGATGACAGCTTTCGGGGGATGATCCTTGAGGAATGCAGCATACTGGATAAGTGCCCGTTGTAAATCCCCCTGTTGAAAATATATTGTGCCAAGATATAGGTGCGGTGCATACGATCCAGGTGACACATCAAGCGCCTCTCTCACCTGTGACTCGCCGACTTTGATGAGTTTGGCCTGACCGCTGTACATACCGGTTTCGTATGTGATCCATCCTGATTCCGCGAGCGCCTGTGGTTGGTGCGGATCGGCTGCAAGTATGTCATGATATAAGCTAAGCGCTGTTACGTCATGCCCTGCGCTCTCTGCCGAAGATGCCTGTGCCAGCCTCCTCTGGATCTCTTGGCCTCTTGACACCGAGATGCTTCCGGTCGCCACTTCGCCGGAAAGCCTGGAATGAGTGGAGAAAATAATTGCAAGTGATGTCGCCGCAGCCAGGCAGGCAATACCTCCGCCCAGTAGCACCTTCCTGTTACGCTGGGTTACGATGCCCAGCCAACCCGACATCCGTGCTCGCCCAGCACTGAGCAGTACCCCAGCCCTTACCCAGAATCCATCCCCACCCACATCCACAGCTGCATCCCCGGGTCCGGGGGCATGCACCGCTACGGCAATGGGCCACCTGTAGCGGGTGCGTACGAAGGGAAGGTACTTGCACCATTTACGCCAGTTGCCACCCGTTGACCTCTGACCCCCTTCATCGCCATCCAGCATCACCACCAGCAACGTCACAGCAGCGACACCGCCGCCCAGCAGCGGCAGGAGCCACAAAAGCAATCCCAACCCGCCCGCCGATGGGGTGAGCATTATACCCGGTCCGTACCGGCTGGCAAGCAGGTGCTCTATCCTGGTATTGCTCATTCCTGCCTTTACGTATGCTGCTATTGCGCCCTTCATCTCTATCGCGACCGGAGCATTTGTGCCACTCAGTGGGATGGTTCCCCCACAGGACGATATATCAGGGCAACGCACCATCCCTTCGATCTGGGCTATTCGCTGTGCAGGCGTAGCAGGCTTCCCACTGTGATCATGTACAAAGATGAACACAGCCATGCCAGTTACCAGCAACGCCAGTGCAAGCCACCCACCCCATGATTTCAACAAGCCATATAAGTGGCACGACAATACGTCATCGTTCTCCGGCGCCTGATCACCTACAAGCGTATCCACCTCACCGGTAGCCTGCCGTATACTCACGGCCTGCCTACCGACGCAGTTGCACGCTGAAAATCGCGCTGTGCCCGTGAAAAGACCGAGTTCAGCAGAGAAACGGTTACCGCCCCATCGACGTGCTCCACAATCCTCCCTGCTGGATCCACCAGAAAGGTCTCCGGCGGGCCCGTTACTCCGTAGGCAACCGCTATCCTGCCCGTTGGATCAAGCACTTCCGGCCAGATGGCTCCGGTTTCTCCCATAAATCGAGCCACTAAGTTGGCTGGATCGTCAAAGGCCACCCCTACCACGGACACGCCACCGGGCCCACGATGCTCCATCGCAAAAGTGAGCAACTGCAGCGCTTCCTGCAAGCAGGGTGGGCACCATGAAGCAAAGAAATTGACCAGTATCCACCTGCCGTGCAGCGTGCTCATCGAGAATGGCCTACCTGCCGGTCCTGCCGGTGCGCCTGATGATGAGTCCGCTCCAGCTCCTGGATGGCCTGCAGATGCAGCCCGGAGCGCCCCTCCAATACTATCGCCATAGAATGCAACACCCTCTATGGCGGTACCTTGGATACTGGGCGCTCGCTGGCCAAGTAGGGGCGTATCCGCAACGGTCTGTGATGGCGGTACCCGGGTGGCAAGCAAGACCACCAGACCGATGACACAAGCCAGAGCAACGGCAGATACGATACGTACAGGTTTTCTTTTGGAAACACGATAACCAGGAGGAAGGCCTTCAGTCATTTGTGCTAGTAGGTCGCCTCTTGTCTTCAACGGCTCCGGCGCCTCCGGCGCCTGCAAGCACCTCCTCTCCTTCTCCTCCCGTAGCGATTACGCAAACACCCGGACAACCGGCTGTGCCACCGGCACCTGCATGATTATGAATGCCTGCACGAACGCCAGTCACCTCTCCTGCCGTCACATCACGCGCGGATCTACTGGCACGCACCCCGCGCACTGGCCTATGGCTCCTGTCCAGTAAAGCAAGCAATATGCCGCCCGCAGCCATGCCTGCTCCCAGCCATAGCCACATCACCAGCGGCTGGACGGTGACGCCGATAGTGAGCTTCCCGTCTTTGTGTGTGGGGAGTGATTCGAGAGTAAGGTACACATCGCGAAAAAGACCGGAGTCGAGAGCCGGAGTACCGACCGGTTCTACGGCCGAGCCGAACCAGCTGACACCAGGCCTGTAAGGACCCTGGCCATCCACCATCACTCTCGCACCAGCAAAATGGCGAGCCGGCGTCCCTGACTCGTACTGCCCGAGGTACTCTATGCTTTGCCCAGCAAAGGTGGCTGACGAGTCCGGCGCAAGCGTCACGCTTCCCCTGACGGCGAAGGACACCGCAGATGCCAGAGCAACGGCGATGACTGTTACCCCTACATGTGCCAGGTGCCCGCCCGATTCACGCGTCAAGATTGCCCGTGCCCAGCTGCGATGGCGAGTCCTAGCGGCTCGCACATGCAAGTATGCCTGCCGTACACCGGCGGTCACCACAAAAGCAGCAGCCGGATACACCACGAGCAGAACCATGTTAGATATCCCCACGGCAACACACGCCATTGCCGTGAGCCCCCCCGCCCACGCTGGAATGAGAAGTCGCCTCTTAAGCACTCCCCTGCTCGCAGCACCCCAGGGGATCACTGGAGCTATCCCCATGAGAAGCAACAGCAAAATCGCCACTGGCATCCCCAGGGTATTGAAGTATGGTCCCCCGACAGTCACCTGAGTGCCCTTGAGGGCCTGGTACACGAGGGGAAACAGAGTGCCAAAGAGAATGATTCCAGCGAGTAGGGCAAACGATACGTTTTGCACGAGAAGCATCCCCTCCCTGGATCGGAAGCCGGCCGACCTCTCACTTGAACGCAACGTGTCTCCCCGCCAAGCCAGCAGGGCAACGCCGGTTACAACGGACACTCCGAGCAGGATGAGTATATATGCACCCACATCCGACTCCGTAAATGCATGCACAGACTCCACGACACCTGACCGGGTAAGGAATGTACCCAGTATAGTAAGGCAGAAAGCTGAAATGACCAAGGAGACCGTCCAGACGCGATATGCGCCGTTACGTTCGGTAGCCATAGATGAGTGTATGTACGCTGCGCCCACAAGCCATGGCAGCAAAGCCGCGTTCTCCACTGGATCCCAGGCCCAGAACCCTCCCCAACCAAGAACTTGGTAAGACCACCAGGCACCGAGCAGTATGCCTGCGCCAAGGCATCCCCAAGCGAACATGGTCCATTTACGCGCTTCGAACTGCCACTTTCCATCCAAGCGACCGGTGGCAAGCGATGCTATGGCATAAGCAAATGGAATAGTAAATCCCACATATCCCAAGTAGAGTAGCGGAGGGTGGATGACCACCAGGATGTTGTTCTGCAAGAGCGGGTTGGGTCCCACCCCGTTGGAAGGATGGGGTCCACTGAATGTCGCGAACGGGTTGGCAGGACCGAGCATGATGCCAAAGAAGAAGGCCGAAACTCCATAGCACACAAGTTGGACCCAAGCGTAGAAAGGATCCCCTGCCTGCTTACGGTGCCTGTAGGCAAACACGGCAATATATCCGGCCAGAACCAGTCCCCATAGTAGGATCGAGCCGGCAAGCGAGGACCACATGCCGGTAATCGTGTACAGCAAAGGTGTCTGCCTGCTACCGACTTCTGCAACATAAATTATGGAGAAATCATGGGTAAAAAGAGCTTCCTGCATTGCGACCGTGGCAACTAGCGCTCCGCCAACCAGCAACACAGCATATAGCGGCACGGAACGAAGCAGGCTCAGCCCGCGCGACTGGACGCTCTCCCCGTCCAGGACACCTACATGCTTGGTTACGGCCAGCCCCCAGCCCGCCACTATCATGCCGACCATGGAGGCCACAAAGGCCAGCAATACCCCCAGGGTACCGAGAACCGCTATCACGATTTCTTTGCAGGGGTGTACGCTGAAGAGTGCTTGACCATTATGCGGTTGGTCCAGAAATAGCCGGCCTGAAAATGCCCTACCAGCACCACCCTTATGTCCACTTGGAACAGTTGTGGCGGTTGCTCCACTGCAAGCACGTCCACCCTGTGTCCTCCCCCTGTTACCGCAAAATCGACACCCTGACGGGTCTTTTGAACACTACCAGGTGCTACGACACCTTCCAGCCGGAAGGACTTGGAACCGAGCGAGTCCTTTTGAGCAAGTGCCTGCGGAACCGTCAGGTAATAATTAAGTGCGCTTCCAACTCCTTCATAGAGCAGGAATCCCAGCGCCGAAAAGAACACCAGGGCGACAATCACCATGCGCAACCTATTGGATCTACTACGCTCAAGTGACTCAGTCACGAAGCACGCTTCTTCCGTTTCCTGTATCCAACGCCTTGGCCGCCTTTTCCAGCCTGGCTCGCCTTACCATAAGCGTAACGCCATACAAGAAAAGCACGGCCAGAGCTATGATATAACCTGCATAGATGTACTTCATCTCGAGCCTCCTGGCAATGTTGCCCCTTCCGTCACCGTGCTCGCCGTGCTCGTCGCCACACTCGCCTCCGTGCTCGTCGCCACACCTGACGCCGTACCCGCCGACCAACTCGTGCCCTGAACAACCACCGGTACATAGCCACCCAACTACCCGCCCGCCACCGGCACTCTCAGATCCGCCGGCAACTCCAAGTTTCCGGGAGCTCCGGCCTCCGCCATACGTTCCCTGATGGCAGCTTCCATCGTGGCTCCCACCAAGTGCTCCTTGAGTACCTCTATCCTGTAACGGTTGACAAGCATCCATACAAACAGAAGAAGGAACGCCACGAATGAAAGAGCCAGGGTGGCTCCCATAATGCCTCCTATCTTCGGCGTAAGGGATGGATTGAGCACGGTGGATTTCTGGTGAAGAGTCTTCCACCAGAGCACCGAGAACTGTATAAGCGGTACGTCCACGAAAGCCACCAGCGCCGTGATTGCACACGCGCGCGCACGACGTTGCGGATCCGCAGTCGACTTCCTTATTGCGACATATCCCAGGAAGAGCAAGAGCAACAGTGCGGTGGACGTAAGGGTTGCATCCCATGTCCAGTACACACCCCATACCGGCCTGCCCCACAGGGACCCAGTGACAATGGTAAGTGCTATGAAAACAATCCCGGTCTCGACGGAAGCGGCTGCCAGCCGATCGAAGAAAGGCGACCGCGTCCTTCGCCAGAGCCACAGTGCGCTCGACAATGCCGCAAGAGCAAAAGCAACGTAAAGTGCGACCGTGGCAAGAGCCGGGTGTATGTACAGCAACCTGACAAGATTACCCTGCACCTTATCGGGTGGAGTAACCCAGAGCCCCAGGTATACGTCCAGGGCAATGGCGAGGATCGCCGCCACTCCTATTGCCCGTACCCATCTGTTCCTTCTTGCGCTCCAGGGTGCCAGCCGTGTGACCGGTTCTGCTGCCATAGCCGTTCTCCTTTTACGTATCACTTTATCTATCGTAACCATTACTTCCAGCAACGACCTATCCGGTGAGCACCTGAACTCATTTCATATCCTCCATAGGGCCATAGAGAACGATGCCGACACATATATAGAGAGCGGCAAAAGCTCCGAGCAAGCCTAGCCATGGAGACGATGCCGAACTGTTCCCTTGCAATCCGATCTGCCAGGCTCGCGTTCCAGCAATCAGTACGGGGCTGGCCACCGGAAGGAAGAGCAACGGTAGCAGCGTCTCACGAAGCCGCATACCCGAGACCAGCGCGCCATATATGGTGCCAGCGGCTGCAAGCCCCACCGTGCCCAAGATGCCAGATACCAGTAACTCCGCAGGTGATTTGACGTGCGCACCGTAAAGCACGATGATCCCCGATGTCACCAGCACCTCCAGAGCGAACAGCTCAGAGCCTATCGCCAGCAGCTTTCCTGCAAAGAACCCGGCCGGATCAATGCCAGCCAGAGCCATACTGTCACGTAGCCCTTCGGCAGATTCCAAAGAGAAGCTCCTCTGTACTGCAAACATGGTAGAGAAAAGCACCGCCATCCAGAACAGCCCTGGCGCCGCTGTAATAAGAGGATTCCTGTCAGGACCTAGAGCGAATGCAAACAGGACCAGTACGAGCAGCGCGAACGGAGCCATCTGATTGATCACAACCCTGGAGCGCAACTCTATCCTCAGGTCTTTGCCGGCGATCAGCAGGGTGTCACGCAACATTGCAGCCATCTTCCGAAGGCCGTAGCCCTTGGGGCGAATCCCGCCGTATCCCCTGATCCGTACTTTGCAACGGCGCCTGCCGCAAATCCTGCTGAAGGGGATGCCCTGCCAGGACCTGGCCTGTACCGGCAGCGACGGCACCGAGCCTGGCGGTACCAGTACGGGAACCCATGCAGGCAGCAGCAGTGACGCCATCGCCCACCACCACCCCGCCCGATATGGATACGACCCTGCTTGCCAATACAAGCGCTTCTTCCAGCTCATGCGACGCTATTAGCATAGTGGAACCTGCTGCGGCAGCCTGCGCGACCACCTCACCCAGCATCGCCCTGCCTTCAGCATCCAGGCTTGCGTGCGGCTCGTCCAGTAACCAGATCTCAGGATGGCGTGCCACCAGGAAAGCAATGGCCACTCGCCTGCGCTGGCCCGCCGATAGCAGGCCTGCGCGGGTACTCTCCAGCCTGCCTCCCACTCCCAACCGCTCCAATGCCCCAGGTATCCTTGCAGGATCCGCCCTGGCTGCCTTCATATGGAACACCAGGTTCTCCCGGACGGTGAGATCATCATAAAGTGCCGGTGCATGACCCAGAAGCCCTATGCGCTTCCTGGCTTCATCCCTGCCAGCTTGCAGATCGTACCCGGCCACCTGTGCCTCTCCCCGGGAAACCGGTAACAGGCCCGCACACAGCCTCAGCAGGCTCGACTTGCCGGCTCCGTTCGGCCCTTCGACCACCACGACCTCTCCTCTCTCGACGCGCAGATCGACACCGGCAAGCACCGGAAACTGTCCCACCATAGAGACGACTGACTTCAGCACAATTGCAGGAGTGGACATTACTAAGTACAATGGTAGAGCCTAATGGCCTATCTGCGCAAGACCACTGACCCATATTATTTTGGCTCTTGAGCGCCGATACCTGGCTGGCGCTGCATGTGCCGCTCCTCGAAATACCAGCGACCATCTCACCGGCGGTTGCTCCAGCACCCGAACAATGATACGTGTAAGTATATTAATGCATTCATGCATTCACCAACAGCAATCCACCGCCGTGACAGGTCGCAGTTCTGGGTATAGACAGGCCCGAGCCGCACATGCTTCAAATATTTACGCGTTGCCGCAGCCAGGATACCCCATCGTCTGATGCCATGGCGGCCTGCCATCCCTGCAGGGCCTTCTCCACTTCTTCTTTGTCGTGTATACGAGCTAATATCTCCACGGTAAGCTCCTCGCCCAACACTTCAGCAGCCGTGTCACCCGCAGGCTTCTCCGGCAAAGATTTGTATGGCTTAGACCACTGCTGCTGTTTGGCGCTCTCCGGCAATTTTGCTTTCATGTGGCGAGGATGCAGCACGTGGTGAAGCATGTCCACCACTCCATTCTCCAGATCGTCAGCCAGCCGCTCGGCCTCTATGACATGCGCTTGACTTACCAACGGCGGCTTCCACCGCGAGTAATCCGGTTTCCTCATCAAGTATATCTCGCCGGTGGCGGCAACCCAGTAGAGATCATAGGCATGATTCCGGTCATCGGCTGATCGCCAGTCTGTCCCGTAACATGTCTCGTCGGAGGTACGCCTCGATTTATTACTGTCGTAAAACTCTTCGATATTCATCATGCTCCAATCCGATCTTATCTGATCCAATCTATCCTATTCTAGGTAACGCAGCTGCCTGGCGACCCGAACTACTTGCCGCTGGACATGCCTGGGCCCACGGGCATACGGACATGAGCACCGTCTGGCCGGGTTGCCGTTTGACTCTACGGCCGCACGATCCCTCATCTTGGATCAGCCAGCGCCATCCGGTGAGACCGTGGTACCTAGTGGAGTGTGCCGATCTTTCCACCACCTGAAGAGTGCCAGCAAAGTCCAGATACCTTCCACCACGCCGAAGGGCCAAGCTTTACTGAGAAAGCCGTAGGTGCTCGAGAGGGCACATCCGAGGGCGAAGGCCAGTATGAAGTGACCGTTGCGCCGTTCCAACGCATACATGGCCATCATGAAGGTGAGTGCAACCACTCCGAATACAGTAAGCATACACCTGAGCCTAGCGGCCGCCACGGCCGGGCACGCCGCCACGGCAATCTGTTAACAGAGCGTTCATGATCCAGAAACCCGTATGCAATACCTGCCTGGCATGATCACCTGTGAAATATACGTTGGCATCGATCGTGGTTTTGCAGATGGCAGCTGGCAGGTGTCGGGCCTGACCTGTAGTTGCACGACACGATTGGGCGCCCGAGCAAGAAAACATAGGGAGTCTAATATGACAGATACAGGCACTACGGCTACTACCGCCACTACTGGCCAGATGAAGAGAACCCTTACTCTCACAGGAGTCACGGTGAACGGAATGGCATTAATCGCACCAGGAGCATTCCTCTGGACGACATTCCAGACTCAGGCGGCCCAGGTGAACCATGGCCTGGCTACAGGGTCCGACATGTGGACAGGGCTACTCTTCGCGTTCGTGCTGGCGATGCTGACAGCATGGAGCTACAGCCAGCTGGCGCGGATATATCCCGAAGCCGGCGCAGGTTCCAGCTACTATTTCGCCGAAGCCGCCTTCCTGGACAAAGAGAAGCCGCGCCACCGGCGATATGCCCGGGTGGCGAAACTCACCTTCGGGTGGATCAGCCACCTCTACTACTGGATATATCCCGGCATCATGATTGCCTTCATCGCGACCCTGGTCGGATATATCTACAGTTCGCTGTTCGGTGGCACGCTCGGCTGGGGGGCGCTGAGCCTGATATGCATAGCATCCGCTGCCGGAATCGGATACATAGCATATCGTGGTATTACAGGCTCGACACTGACTGCCATCATTATCAATGTCATACAGATCGTTACCCTTGTGGCCATGACCATCATCTTCTTCATAGCCTTCAGGATCGGCCATCCCCACGGAGGATACGTGCTGTCCAATGCCGGAGGTGTACTGATACCGCACAATTTCATCAATCTGCTGTACCAGTCCACAATAGCGATCCTGCTGCTGGTCGGCTTCGAGTCAATCACGGCGCTCGGCGCCGAAGCCCGCAATCCCGGACGCGACATACAGCGCGGGGTGATGATCAGCCTGATCATACAGGGAGGGTTCTGCTACCTTCTCGAGTACTTCGGGGCAAACTTCGCACTTGGCTCGACAACCATCTCGGCCGCCAGAGGTACCAGCCCTTACCTGGCGGCAGGTGGCAATCCTGCGCCGATAGGTACTATGCTGCACAACTCCGCAAATATGATGTTTGGCGGCGGGGGAACGGCGGTCTCGCTGATAGTTGCCTCGACGGTCTTGCTGGCACTTGTAGGCACCACCCTGGCATGCATCAATACCGGTGTACGCGTTAGCTACGCAATGGCCAAGGATAAGGAACTGCCTTCGGTGCTCGGAACGCTTCACTCCCGCTTTTCGACCCCACACAGCGGTATCTGGGTGCTGGCTGCAGTATCTGCGGTCATAGGGATATACGGCGTGCACACTGTCGACAACCTGACTCAGATCACGCTTGCATCGAACACTGGCACCTTCATAGTGTATGGCATGACCTGCCTCGTAGCAGTGGTTGCATTTGCGAGCCGGCACGATCGCCACACGGTAAAGCACATCGTGCTCCCCGGACTTGGCTTTCTGATGAACTTCGCCGAGCTTTGCGGGGTGGTCTACCTTGCACTGGCCTCAGGTGGTTCCGGTGCGTCGGATGCCGTCAAGGCGCTGGCGATTGTCGGCGTATGGGCGGTAATCGGATTGATCTGGGTAGCCCTGAACCCGCAAAAGCACAATGCCAAGAAGGTCGTGCTTGACCGGCAGCAGGAGCGTGTACGGGTCGGGCAGGGGGCGCAAGCGTGAGTACAGGTGTGGGCGCAAGCGTGAGCATGGCGATGCACCCCGGCCACCAGTCACAGGCATCGCAGGTGTGGCACCCACCGCACAATGCCTGCGAATCTGGCCAGAAAACCGCTGGCCATTCCATTATGATGAACAGCCATCTCGCCCGTGCCCCTGTGTATTGATCCCGCGATACTGATGCACAGGGGCATTCCGAGCGTCGGCAGTCCTACCGGCAGTCCGGGAGATGAGGGAGGAGAAGGGCTGCGAAACGCTCCCGACGGTGGCATCAGCGCTGGTACTTCCAGATTGCCAGCATCCGGCAACGGGCCCATAGCGGCACAAGGATGCTCCACCATGGCTGTGTGGGCCCTGCGTTCGGAACCGGGAGAGGTACGCCCGCACAACGAGGACTATGCCGTTGTATGTACTCCATACGGTATGTGCGGGGATCCTCCACCATGGACATGCGGGCCCTGCGGTCCATCCGAAAGGTTTGGCCCGCAATGTGCTGGCAGTCACAGTAACGCTTACGGCGGGCACGCCATGTACCGTGACCTTGATTGTCCCGACCTGCCTGCAGGTCCACCAGCCTCCGCCTCCCCGCCCGGCCAGCCTGTGCCCCGTAACGAAAGCACTGGAAAGTTGGCCCCGCTTTTCGTGGTGGCGGACGGGCTCGGCGGCCACAACAGCGGGGAGGTGGCAAGCAAGGTGGCGGCAGACACCGTCATCCAGTCGTGGCAGGGTGGATCACCCGCACCCCAACAGGCATTGCGCTCCGCGGCCCGCCGCGCCAATGCCGCGGTTTTCGAGGCGGCATTCGATCATGGACAGCATGGTATGGCTACCACCCTCACCGCACTGGCGCTGGTGGGCAATGAGGCTATCATTGCCCACATCGGCGACTCCAGGGCTTACCTGGTACGCCATGGGCGGGTGGAGCAGATCACAACAGACCACTCCCAGGTGGCGGAGATGCTGCGCCGGGGATTGCTCACCCCTGAACAGGCTGCAAATCATCCGGCACGATCCGTGCTGACCAGATGTATCGGGATGGCGCCGGCAGTATCCGTGGATATGATCCGCAGGCCGTATATCAGGGGAGACATATTCGTGCTTTGCTCGGATGGCCTATGGGATATGGTGTCTCGTCAGGAGATCGGTGAGGCGGCCGCCGGTATCACCGTCAACAGCCGGGCCACGGATGCAGCCAGGATACTGGAACAACTGGTGAATATGGCGCTCTCGAGAGGCGCTCCTGATAATGTTACTGCCATGATCGTATTGGCCCTGGGAGATTCCTCAGCTGATGTGCCGAAGAATTCAAGGAGTATCTTTCGCCGATGGACGCGCGGGTAGCCGGACGGGAGCGAGAGTCACGTATGGGATCCCGTTTCACTGCAAATCAGAGCATAGACCACTACGAGCTTCTGGAAGAGCTGGGTGAGGGCTCGTACGCGGAGACATGGAAGGCCCGGGACAGCCGCAACGGAAAATTGGTGGTGCTCAAGCTTGCCAACCCGCAGCTATTTGCGGATCCTGTACTGTTCCAGCGTTACCGTCGAGAGAGCGAGATAGCCTGCCAGCTCGATCATCCCCACGTACAGAGGGCATTTCGCAACACGCAGTCGAGTACGGAACCATACCTGGTATTGGAGTATGTAGATGGAGAGAGCCTGCGAACCCGTTTACGCAGCAGTGCTGAGGAAAGTACAGATGGCAGTTTGCCAGTCTCTGTGGTGGTCGATTGGGGACGCCAGCTTGCCCAGGCCCTCGGCTACCTCCATGCTCACGGTGTCATCCACCGCGACCTGAAACCTGAGAACATACTGGTTACCTCTTCGGGCCTCCTGAAGGTAATGGACTTCGGTACCGCCATGATGGCCGGTGCTCGAAGATTGACCTGGAAACACGTGTCCGAAGGGCTGGGCACCCCTGACTATATGAGCCCGGAACAGGTTCAAGGCGGGCGCGGGGATGTGCGTAGCGACATATACTCTTGGGGAGTGGTTATGTACGAGATGTTGACTGGAAAAGTCCCCTTCGAGGGCGATAACTGGCTGGCGGTGATGGCCGGCCACCTTCAGGGTACCCCCGTGCCTCCCCGCCGGTTACGCCCCGACATCCCACCTGGCCTCGAATCCGTGGTTCTCCATGCGTTACGGCGTTACCCCGATAACCGCTACCAGACAGCCGAGAGTCTACTCTCTGACCTGGGCCGGTTGGATGCCCTTGACCCTTCTACATACGATATGTCAGCGGAGCCTCCCATGGGAGGCATGGCGGCACTGGCTCGGCGTAGCCGTACATGGGTGCTGGTTGCGGTGATAGCAATAGGCTTCCTGCTCCTTGCCACACTTATAGTCGTGCTGTCGGTGGTGCTGAGATGAGACGCCAGGTGCGGCAACCAGGAGTAACGGCCACTCCTACGGTGGCCACTCCTGGCGCGGGTAAAGTTCTTGGCATCTATGCCCACTGCCCAGAGACAGCGCATGCCTCGACATCGGGCTGGGTGGCGGTGCTCCGGTGATCTCGGTGAACCGGGTTGCAGGATCTGCCGAGATGGAAGAGGTACGTTCCCTCCTCGAAAGACTCTCCTTCGTGAAGCTCGTCTTTGTCGATCTCTTTGGTTCCGCGCGTGTCCTGCAAGTACCTGCCTCTCGCCTCATACAGAGTAAACGTCCCGCGGTGTACTTCGACGGATCCGCCATCGAGGGTCGCATCCGCCTCCTGGAGGAGGATATGCTCCTGGTCCCAGACTTCTCCACGCTCATGGATGTGGGGGACGGCATCGGTAGGGCGTTTTGCAGGGTGGAAACACCCGACGGCCTTTCCTGGCCGGTGGATCCGCGCACGGCACTGATTGATTACTACAACAGGTCGGCAGGTTCCACTGCCTCCGGACTGGTCAGGAGATGGACTGCAGGCGCCGAACTGGAGTTTTATATATTGCAATCCGATCAAAAGCCAGTCGACAGAGGTGGTTACTTCGCAGACATCGAAAGTGTAGGTATCAAGGTGACCAGATCGGTTGCCAGGCGGATGCATGCGCTCGGTATAAATGTGTCCGGCATGCATCACGAGGCGGGGCCAGGGCAGTATGAGATTGATCTGCCTGCATTGGACCCCGTTGCCATAGCCGATGCAATTATCGTGGCGAAGCAGATGATCGTCGAGGAAGCAAGAGCTGCAGGACTGTCGATCACGTTTGCTGCCCGTCCCCTAGCCGGAGAACCAGGCTCTGGACTTCACCTCCACCAGCACATCGAAGGTGCTGCTGTGACTCCATCGCTCAGTTCCGACGCCGAAGCGATAATCGCTGGTGTTCTCGATCATGCTGGTGGCTTGATCGCACTGGCGGCTCCATCGCCAAATTCCTATCGCAGGCTTCATGCAGGCGCGGAAGCTCCCGGACTGGTGATATGGGCACACGAAAATCGCTCAGCCCTGGTCAGAGTGGGTATGTCGATAGACGGTAAATCGTCCATCGAGTTCCGGGCGGCGGACCCGACATGCAACCCCTACCTGCTCGTAACCGGATTGCTGGCAGTGGAGCAGGCGGGATTGGACGAAGGATCCCGCGCGGGGCGGCCCGTGGAAGAAGAGCCCAGGGGCTTTGACCCAGCCGCACTGGAGGTAGCACCGCGCCTGCTGCCCCGAAACTTGGATGAAGCACTCGATGCGCTGGGTGGAGATGAGGTACTGTGCGATGCTTTCGATGACAGGCTGCTGAGCCGGCTGGTAGAGGGAAGCAGGAACGAAATAGAAGCTGCCAACGCAACGATCGGCAGCATGGAATTGACCACCTACCTGGAATGACCGGTGCCGGTATTCCTGGAGACAGCCCGGCTACACGAGGTCTCCAGGCCTCCCTACGGAGCGGAATCCAGCCTCTTCTGCCGGCGAATTACGCTGGCAACGGCTGCCCGCAGGTAAAGAGCGCCAAACCCGAAATAGACTATGGCGGGAATGAGCTTCCAGGTCGCATGCAGGTACAATAGAGTCAGCCCGCCTGCAACGATCCACAGGACTGCGACGACTACCAGGAAGGAGGGGCGGGACGGCCTCCGGCCAACCTGGCCCGGCGTATCCGGAGTGCTCTTGAATGGCCGATCTCTTCTCGATTTTCGTTGGTTGCTCACTGTCCCATGATACTCGGCTTCCAGAGAACCTGCTTCACTGGAGTCATAGGGGATCGGTGGCCTGGTGGCCGTTGTCCACCACATACCCAGTCCACAGAGAACCATTCCAATATCTTTGTAGGACTCCTTCTCCACGTAGTCCCGCTTGCGCCAGGTCGGCTCGGGATTGGCCGTCTTGTCCCTCCTCCACTATTCTGACTATTCCTGCGTAATTTGCCGGGCTTCCTCCCCATTGCACGACGGGCCTTCCTGTTCGGACTCTCCTCTTTTGCAGGGCTACCGAAGGTGTCCGAGGACGGTGGCATGGACGAGTTCTGCGAGTTCCGGCCGGATTTCTTTTCCAACTCCACGATCCTTCGGATCATCACGTCGTTTGCGTCTTTGAGCGTCGAGACCTGCTGGCGCAGCACAGCGTTATCCGCTCGCAACATTGCGTTCTCACGTGCTCCTCCGCATTGCTCTGCGGCTCGTCATCTGCCATGTCCTACTGTCTATCACATATCGCGCGGACAGTGGTGGATATTCGCGCGATCCGCGCGACGACCAGGTCAGAGTAATAAAATGCACCCTTACACGTATGCCGTGATCAATGACAACCGGCGCAGCATCAGGGTACCTGAATGGTTACAATGAAACGATCGGAATCTTGGATCAGACGGTCGAACTCGTCCCCGATTGCCTGCTCTTCATCAATGGCCACAGTGAAAGCCTAGCGCACGGTGAGCATCCTGAAAAATCTTTAGGCATATGATATGATGTGAATATGGCCGTAATTAGTACACGGACAGATATACAAGACGAAATACGCAGGGGATCCCTACCGATCAGTGCTGTTGCACTCAAGATTAAAGAAGCACTTGAACAGGGCAATGAACATGAGGCATGGCGTTGGCTGATTGAATTTGCCGATAATTTCCGAGGTTCGACAAGAAAGGGACAGAAATGGCTGATCTCGGAACCATCCTCTCCGATAGGTGACAATCGCTATGACAGTGCCATAGCAGCACTAGTTGAATATCTATGCAGTACCGTGGACATAGCATCTCCACCATGGACAAACGAGGAATACCGTTTTGCTTGTCCGTGGTGGTTTCACGTGGATTCACCAATTGTTCGAGCCAGGGCCATAAGAGAAAGCCCGATCTCGTTCAAGCGCCACGGCGTATTTATCTGTGCCGGAGCATTCGATAGTGTCTGATCTGCTGGATCGGAATAATATAATTGGTGGCATTTGATAAGCTCAACTCCGAATTGGCACGTAGACGAGCTGAAGTGGATTTGTTTGTGGTAGGGGGCGCAGCTATTATTCACACTTACGATACGGATCGGCGTACACGTGATGGTAACCATTCAGGTACCCTGATGCTGCGCCGGTTGTCATTGATCACGGCATACGTGTAAGGGTGCATTTTATTACTCTGACCTGGTCGTCGCGCGGATCGCGCGAATATCCACCACTGTCCGCGCGATATGTGATAGACAGTAGGACATGGCAGATGACGAGCCGCAGAGCAATGCGGAGGAGCACGTGAGAACGCAATGTTGCGAGCGGATAACGCTGTGCTGCGCCAGCAGGTCTCGACGCTCAAAGACGCAAACGACGTGATGATCCGAAGGATCGTGGAGTTGGAAAAGAAATCCGGCCGGAACTCGCAGAACTCGTCCATGCCACCGTCCTCGGACACCTTCGGTAGCCCTGCAAAGCCAGAGAGTCCGAACAGGAAAGCCCGTCGTGCAATGGGGAGGAAGCCCGGCAAGCAGCCTGGTGCCCCAGGAGCGCATCTTGCCCAGGTCGAGAACCCCGACTCTGTCGTCCCCCATCGCCCAGAGATCTGCACATGGTCGGTGGCGACCTTGGCTTGGCGGAATTGGTCGGCGAAGAGATACGCCTAAGTATTTGATATCCCCGAGCCAAGAGTCGTCGTCACCGATCCTCGCGTATACAAGCTGCGTTGTTCGTGTGGCGAGGTCAACGAGGGTGAGTTCCCGCCCGATCCACGAGCGCCGGTCGCCTACGGCCCGAGGGTGCGAGCCTCCGGGCTCTACCTCATGGCCCGCCAGCACCTGCCCGTGGCACGACGGCCGTCGAACGGCTAGGCGTGCTCCCCGGCTACAAGGGCACTGCGATCCACGACCGGCTCGCCATGTACTTCAACTACACCGGCGCATGTCACGGAGTGTGCGGGGCCCATCTCATCCGAAATCTCACCTCGGTGGCGGTTGTGTGGAACCAGACCGAGTAGGCAGAGGCCATGATCGCTTCGCTTATCGAGATGAAACGTGCCGCCTGACAGCCGCCGAGGATGCCCGGGCTGCCGGCAGGAAGCGTCTCGGTGCCAAGGTGTCCGCCTCCGTCTCGAAGCTTCCGATCAGAATCGTTGAGCTGGGACAAGACGGCCAATCCCGAGCCGACCTGGCGCAAGCGGGACTACGTGGAGAAGGAGTCCTACAACCTCGCCTGTGCGCTACGCGACCTGTTGCCAGAGGTAACGCTGTTTGCGAAGGACCTCCGTGTCCCGTTCTCCAACAACCAAGCCGAGTCTGATCTGCGGATGGCCAACTCGGCAGAAGATCTCTGGATCGTTCCGGGCAGCCGTTGGTGCGAAACGCCTAGCCAGGGAACGCTTCTACATCTCGAGGCTGCCAAGTACGGCGTCGACGCGATGGATGTCTTGACTGCATCTGTTCGCCTGCGCACCCTGGAAGACGGCGACACCGATGCGCATCTGATCGCACCATCGCTACCGAGATCCCCGCTTCGCTATCATCCGCTCTGACCCGCTGGCGCGGACAGTTGCAGCATCAGGGTACCTGAATGGTTACCACTCTACGGGGGGAGGCAGTACTGCATCCCCAGTTCTCTCCAAGTGGCAACGAACTCGTATGGGCTGCATACGATCATCCTCAAGGGCTACGCAGGCTATTGCATCACGGAGAATGGGATATACATGACAGCGGCCACGTTTTCTGTAAGTGCTTCTGGCCGGCCTTCCCTCACCAACCAGCGTGTGTACAGACCAGGTCCGGCAACTTCCAGCACTTTTTACGAAACCCACGTGGTCACTGGTAATGGGGCCATAATCTTCTCATCGAATATGGGAAGTCCCTACCAGTCGTCATGCCGTGGCTGTGCGGTTGGGATATGGGAGTCGACACCTGGGAGTCCCAAGCCACCGGTGCTGCTTACCCCTGATACCTCTGCGTGGAACGAGCATGCCGCCTTGAGCCCTTCGGGCAGACATATTGCGTGGATAAGCAGTCAGGGAGAGGGCTTTGTCCCCTCCAGCCAGTGGGGAAGAACCTTGCGGACCGACTGGTGGCTGATGAATCCAAACGGATCACGCAAGATTCGTGCCACATACTTCAACACCCCGAACAATCCGGGAATCCGGGTGATATGTGCCGAAGGAGCCTGGAATCCTTACGGGACGGCTCTCTTGGCGACAGTGGATGTGATCCAGGGATCCAACTCCACTACCGAGCTGCTCGAACTCGTATTCCGTTCACCACAATAGCCACTGGTGCTCCGCCTACCTCTGCTGCAAGGCGCCAATCTATCCGCGAGCAAGCCTGACCAGTACTACCTAAGATATCGTGCAGGCTGAGCCTTAAGGGGCGATCTCGTATTTCATTGACCCGAGGCCGCTTGGTCCGGAGGCCGGCCACATATGTCATTGATAAGGGATCCCGTGACGTGTCATGGTTTCAGCTTGGATTTGAATACGCAGATGTCGAGATCCAGCTTGCTCTCAGATCGGGGCGGAGCGCTCAAGGATTATACCAGTGTCGACATCGCGTGGAAGCATCCCGAATACTTGCCCCGCGAGCATGCTACTGCCGGAATCCCCAAGTCGTGAGCGGCAGAACGCATCAGCAATCTGTTGTGGAGCGTAGCGGTACAAAAGTGATGCCTCCAATACGACAGCTAGGCGGACTGCAAGATCCCGCGCCTGCCACTGTGCATCCTCCTCACTGTCAAAAGATGCCAGGCTGGACTTGAGCTTCCTGACGGCGCCATCCAGTATACTGGATGACCCGGAGGCCTTGGATACCTCGTCAAAGTACACCTCGAACGCAGCAGGTTCCTTGACCAGCGCTCTCAATATGTCGAGAGCATTTACGCTGCCGGATCCCTCCCATACGGAGTTTACCGGTGCTTCACGATACAACCGTGGTAGGACTGACTCTTCCACGTAACCATTGCCGCCGAGACATTCCAGCGCTTCGGCAATGGCAACGGTGGCGCGCTTGGTCACCCAGAACTTCCCGGCTGCAACTGCCAGACGGCGGAACTGCCCTTCTGCAGGATCATCGCCCTCGGTATCCGTAGCTCTGGCCAGGCGCAGAAAGAGCGCGGTGGCTCCCTCTGCCTCTAGGGCAATATCGGCAAGCACGTTTCTCATGAGTGGCTGATCGTACAGTGGCCTGGAAAACGCCTCTCGATGCCTGGTATGCCATATCGCCTGCGCAAGCGCTTCTCGCATGAGGCCGGCAGAGCTGATCAGAGCATCCATGCGGCACGATGCGATCATCTCCACCACGGTCTTCACACCTCTACCTTCTTCCCCTACCATCCAGGCATAGGCATGATCGACCTCGATCTCTGATGAGGCATTCGACTTGTTGCCCAGCTTGTCCTTGAGTCTCTGGATGAAAAACTCATTGCGGCTGCCGTCAGGCAACACTCTCGGAAGCAGGAAACAGGTGAGCCCTCTGGATGTGTAGGCAAGCATCAGGAACACATCGGACATCGGGGCGGAACAGAACCATTTGTGCCCTGTCAATAGCCACCCTCCATCACCTGCCGGCTCTGCATGGGTCGTATTCGCTCGGAGATCCGAGCCTCCCTGCTTCTCCGTAAGGGCCATGCCGGATGTGATCCCCGGCTTCTCCATTGCATACCTGAGAGAAGGGTCGTATGACGTACTCGCCAGGAGTGGTTCCCATACCGATGCAAGCGACGGTTCCAGGCGCAACGCTCTGACCGCGGCATATGTCATGGACATGGGACAGCCCACTCCTGCTTCCGCACGCGACCACATGTAGAGCATAGCCGCCCTTACCAAGTGAGTCGGTAATCCAGTGCCGGCGCCTGGAACGGGGACAACACCATGACCAGTATTTGCTCCGCGCGGAGGCTGGGCGGCCATACCGTAACCGATAGCTTCACCCATGAGACTATGCCATGCAGGATGGTAGTCCACCTCATCCACACGATGTCCGAACCTGTCATGCGTCCTCAGCACCGGTGTGTACGTGTTGGCCATAAAGCCCATCTCGATCACTTCTGCACTGCCGGCACGAGCCCCCACCAGTTTCAGCTTGTCGAGCTGATCGGGGTCGACCCCATACTGGCCTATCCCCTCGACAAGAGCGGTATCCGTGCCAAACACGTCGTAGTCGACCAGAGGCGGTGGCTGGTTCAGGACATCATGCGTCGCATTGGATACCGAGCGAGCGAGCGAAGTACCACCTTGGGAGTGATCACCCTGCACATTTGTATCGCCAGTGCTCATATCCTTGTTGGGCCCGTCTATGTCCTTGATATCCTTGGAACTACTGCCCAGTACAGCCTCTGGTACGGCCTCTACGCTCTCATCTTTCAGATTTACTGCTGAGTCAGCCACGGTATTCATATACTGTGCAGTATACTACGTTGCTGGTACAAAATAGCCAGTGGCCTGAAAAGTGGCATAGGGCAACGCTCAGCACCACTCCATCGGCATATACGCCTGTGCATGCGGCGCTTGCTAAGATGAAATCAAAACTTCAGGCCAACCTGCCAGGCATTACGGCTATCCCATCTTGGATATACGGCTACTCACGTCAGCCAGTTCTTCCTCCAGGTCTCTGCGATAAGCCTCCAGGTCCTCACGGGAATGCCTGCGAACGGGTTCCCCGGACTGGCGATCACTCTGTTGGTATCCATGGCCTCTCTCGTGGCAACCACATCCGCATCCTCCAGGACCACGCCAACCCTCAGCCTCCCTTTCGGACACAACGGCCTCTTCCGTACCTTCTCCACTGTCGCGGCTATGGTCGTTGTAAGGCTTGCTCTCCGTTCTCGTCCCTGTCGTCTCTATGCGCTCTTCAGCATCATGCCTACTATGCGAACCATGCCCACATCCAGACTCAGGTCCATATCCCGGTCCATGTCCGTGGGGACCGCATCCACAACTCCCATCACCCCGCCGTTGTCCGCCCGCCATGGGACCCATCCTGCCCATGGGACCCTGTTGCTGTCTCATACCATTCATAGCGTATATCTCCTTTCTTAGTGGCTGCCTACACGGCTACCATATTTCTCGTAACGATCGAGGAACCTCCCTATCGTGGCGTAAGTGCCCTTGAGCGCCTCCGTCCAGCCAACCAGAAGCTCCTTCCCTTGCCCGGTCAACTCGTAGACACGCTTAGTCGGACCAGGAACATTGTCGCTCCACTCCGACTTGACCAGTCCTTCGGCTTCAAGTCCCCTGAGCAATCTGTAGAGATTTCCCTGATCCACGATATCGTGTTCAGATAGCAACTCGTTGAGTGACGCAGCCAATTCGTAGCCATAGGTGGATCCCTCGGCAAGCAACAGCAGTATGGCAGGTTCGATGTAGCGCTCCACGCGAGCCCTTATCCTCCATACTCCCGGCGCCACCATGGACCTGCAACGGGGAGGTGCACCTGGGCAACATCTCTCAAAGTTCCTCATATTCACAGTATATGTGTTATACACTGTGTTTGTATCCATATTTACACAGGTATTTTAGAAAAGGCTGTGACCAGCACCTACCCGGCAATGAAACTGGAGCAGCATGCTGAAATGCACCTCCGAGCGTTGCCTAGCTTGCGAGTGCACTACGAGCTGGCAATGAGACTGGAGCAGCATGTTGAAATGCACCCGGTCTCAGCAGTCATTGAAGCGGATATCAGGGATATCATCGGCAAATTGCCAGCCGCCGGCATCGCCGGCACTACCGGAGCCGCTGGCATTACCAGGTCAGCTCCAGGCTCCGTCATCTCCGGTAAAGTATCTCACCGCTTACAACTTACTGTATCGTTGTCCGCTTATTGATAGGTCCCCGGCGCTATGTCCGGCAAAGTATCTCACCGCTTACAACCACATACCAGCCGTCAGGAGAGGCTGCCCATGTCCTCCAGGCAGCGGCTATTTCCGCAAGGTCCACATCAGTTGCGAGCCCGCTGGTACGTGCCTGTGTGGCAAAAGCTGATTTGGTAACCCGGTCCGCCCAGAGCCCTCCCCACCATTCCCTGGTCTCCGGCGTTGCGAAACACCAGCACGACCCCGACGGTATGATGTCCTGGAATCCGGCAGATCGAGCCCAAGAGAGCATCCGCCTGCCTGCATCGGGCTCACCACCATTGGCCCGAGCAATAGCCTGGTAGAGTTCCATCCAGCGATCCAGGCCAGGTACTGCAGGGAACCATGTGGAGGCGTGATAATCAGAATCTCGGGCAGCTACGATTCCGCCTCGCTTGCAGGCTGCCCCTATCGCTCTCAGTGCTTCGACCGGATCAGGCACATGCTGCAACACCTGGTGCGCATGTACAACATCAAATGTTCCCTGCTCTATGCCTGCCGCCTGCAGGTCGTAGATATCTCCGGCTATAAATTCGACATTGCCAATCTTCCGGCGGTCTACCTCCCTCTGAGCTGCCTCCAACACCTCTCCGGCAAAATCCAGGCCCACTACATGTCCTGGAGCTACGAGTTCCGCTAAATCTGCCGTGATCGTTCCGGGACCACATCCCACATCCAGCAAGTTCATGCCTGATTCGAGATGAGGGAGGAGGTACCCGGCGGAATTTCGGGCAGTTCGCCATGAGTGCGATCGGAGCACGCTCTCGTGATGTCCATGGGTATAGTGTATATTTCCACGAGCAGGAACCTCCATCTTGTACACGCTATCATCCTCTCTAATCATTCGGTAGCAAAGCGCAACTGGTACGCTTTGTTTGCCGGCCAAGTGGTGCGCCCATCCTCACGATTCCAAATGCGATGGCGAAAGTCGCTGTAGGTTCTTGCCCGTACTATAATTGACCTATTACTCGATACGATGAGATGGAAACCGCCCTTATACGCCGGATCTGCCGTGGTGACCGTGGTTGACCGTAACGTGCCACCCGACCGTGAATCCTCTGGGGCACATGATAGTGAGTCACGGGCTGTCCATTACGCCGGGAGCACCGAGCAGACCGGTACCTTACAGCATACCGGAGACAGCTTTACAAGGCTGGAGGAGCTTGTGGCGACTCTCCGGCAGGAGTGCCCGTGGGACATGGCCCAGACTCATATCTCACTCGGCCGGCATCTGATCGAGGAAGCATACGAAACACTCGAAGCGCTGGAGGAGCTTTCAAGATACGAGCCGAACCCGCCCGTAAAGGTAGTGGACCACCTGAAGGAAGAACTTGGCGATCTCATGATACAAGTCTTCTTCCATGCCATCCTCGAGGAGGAAATGGGCCGTTTCACTATACAGGATGTCGTCGATACTCTCCACGATAAGCTGGTGGCACGACACCCTCATGTATTCGGGGACGCAATTGCCACAAGTCCCGAAGCGGTTGCAATACGCTGGGAGAAGATCAAGACCGATGAAGAAGGAAGGGACATCTTCTCCGGAATCCCAAAGGACCTGCCCGCACTCTCCCTGGTGGCAAAAGTACAACGAAAAGCCGATTCCATAGGAGTGCAATCTGCCGGCTACCAGGCATTGCTGCACGACCTGGAAGGCTCTCTTGATGGGCTGCGATCAGCCGTTGCCGAAAATACCGCCACCGAGACGGACCTGGTCGGTGACATGCTTCTCAGCCTGGCACGACTGGCAGACCTGTTGAATGTGGACGCCGAAAGTGCCTTGAGGGAGAGCGCCTACCGGTTCCGTGAGACAATCAGCAAAGATGCAGGCCAGAAACTTCGATAGACATGGCGATATGCAATACATGTGCTGGTAGGCATGTGACGCCTTGTTTGGTTCATGACCTACCATGCAGTCGATCTATTCCTTGCGGACAGAGATCGCGCCCCCAGCTGTTCAACTGCCGGTACGGCGGTTCGGACGGCGGTTCGGACGGCGGTTCGGATTGTCAAATCGCATGTACAAGATTGCACGAGCAGGGTAGGACGGCTACAATGCGGCCATGGTGCCGGCATCGACACAGGTTCACATAGATGAAAACTGACGTAAAGAGATGGCCGGTAGCCATCACGATGGCGGTGCTGGTGGCAGGCATGGCGATCGGCCTCGGATTCGGCATCTCCACCGAAAGAAGCAGCCCGAGTACTCACATGGGCCCCGAAGGAGTCCTGATAGCGAATGTGCCCGATCTAGGTTCTGCCGGTACAACCGCTCCAGGCACCCCGGTGGACGGTATCACCTGCAGGAGAGAATCGGACCAAGTGGTCAAGTGGCACACTCATTCACACGTGGCCATCTACGTACACGGCAGCCTGCGCAGGCTTCCTGCCGGCATAGGCATTACACCACCACGCCTAACGGAGCATTTCGCAAATGGCACATTTTACGACGTAGGCATCAATGACTGCCTATACTGGCTCCACACCCACGCCTACGACGACATCGTCCATACGGAGGCTCCCTACAAGCATACCTTTACCCTCGGCCAGTTCTTTGACATCTGGCGGCAATCCCTCGGACCTGATCAGGTGGGTCCGGCCAAGGGCCATGTAGTGGCTTTCGTGAACGGTAAACGCTTTACGGGAAATCCACGCGACATCCCTCTCCTCAAACACTCAGTCATCCAGATTGACGTAGGAAGCCCGGTGGTACCTTTCCACCCATTTACCTACAAGGTCACCGGCCTGTGCGCCGCCGGCTCGAACAGCTGTAGCGTGTCGAAACCCGCTGGATGAAATGCCCGCGCCATCCCTGTACGGCAACTGAAGCGACTTGTGGCCGCTCTACGCTGGAAGGTCGTGGCTCACCGCGCCAGCATGGCCGTCATGCCACTGGCTGTACATGGCAGGTCGGCCTACCAGCCGAGCGTACTGGGCATCTTCCGGCCGTGT
>JAMCPL010000024.1 GCA_023379675.1 Actinomycetota bacterium
GAATATCGGTGAGCGGGTGTTTGGTCGGATGCGTGGGGCTTCCAGTCTCGATCAATCTCGGAACCGGATCAATGACCTGGGAGGTTGACCGCCTGAGCGGCTCGGAAGCATCCAAGGTCGATAGCGCTCTTCAAGCCGAGAGAGTAGGCATGCTTGGTGCTTGCCTGCTCGCACTGGGCGCCTGTCCAATTGCTATGGCTCCGTATGCAGGGTATTTCGGCACCAGCCTTCAAGGGATCTTCAACACGCTGTACGGCATTGGGAACTCGTGAGAGGCTGACATCGGCGACTCTGCCGGCCGCCCGGTAGTCGAGCTGAATATTCCGCTTTCAACTACTAGTGATCGCGTAAGGAAGAGACCCTTCCGGTCGTGGGTCCGAAGAGGTGGATACCTGGACCGTCTCCGAGGGGTTCGCAGTTGGCGGATTCGTCACTCCTGAGATAACGAGCTCGAGTGAGTCTCCAGCGTTGAGGGTGTTCTGTACCTGGATCTGGGCAACGGTGTCGTTGTTGGTGAGTGTGACACCACCTCCACAGCAACCTGAGGTGGTATCAGCAAAGTCAGCATTGGGGTTGGTGTTGTCATTCACCTGGTAGCACTCAGAACAGGCACTCGTCGGCCAAGAGGTGCCAGTGGGTGCGGTGAGGGTGATGGTGCCCTGGTTGCTGGAATTATTACCATCAAGGGTGCCGTAGGCACTCAGCGTGAAGTCGATCGTGTAGGTCGTCGTTGCCCCGGCTGCTGAGGTCGGCGAGAGGGAGACCACCGGTTGGCTCACCGAGGTGTAGGTGATCGGATAAGGAGCCGATGTGACCGGGCTGGGGTCCGAGGACGTGGAGACCTGGATCGTCTCGGAGGGGTTCGCTGTCGGTGGATTGGTCACTCCTGATATCACAAGCTGGAGTGAGTCTCCAGCGTTGAGGGTGTTCTGTACCTGGATCTGGGCAACGGTGTCGTTGTTGGTGAGTGTGACACCACCTCCACAGCAACCTGAGGTGGTATCAGCAAAGTCAGCATTGGGGTTGGTGTTGTCATTCACCTGGTAGCACTCAGAACAGGCACTCGTCGGCCAAGAGGTGCCAGTGGGTGCGGTGAGGGTGATGGTGCCCTGGTTGCTGGAATTATTACCATCGAGCGTAGCGGTGAGCGTGAAGTAGATGCTGTAGGTTGCCGTCGCTCCTGTCGCATAGGTGGGAGAGAGTGAGACACCAGGTACCGATGCCGGGTCAATCGTGACGGTGTAGCTCTGAGATGTGGACTGGTCAGGGGGTTCGTTCTCCGTAGCTTGGAGCGTGAAATTGTAGCTGCCTGAAGCAGTTGGGGTACCAGAGAGCAGGCCGCTCGTCGGCGCAAGGGTAATGCCGGGCGGCAGCGCCCCAGAAGAGACCGCCCATGTGTATTCGGCGGGAACCCCGCCATATGCCGAGAGCGTCATCGAGTATGGAACTCCCACCACCCCAGCGGGAAGGCTCGGCGTATCGAGGGTTAAAGGCTGGACGACATTGATGGTGAGCGCTTGAGTGGAGACGGCAGGAGGCGAGCTGCTGTCGCTCGCCGCCACCAGGAACGAAGCCACACTTGGAGTCGTAGGGGTACCTATTATGGTTCCCGAGGATTCCAAGACCAGTCCGGCTGGCAGGCATCCGGAGACCACCGACCAATCATATGGAGCAGAGCCGCCGCTGGCCTTGAGGCTCTGGCTGTAGCTCTGCCCGACTGTGGCACCAGGCAGGGCGGTCGAGGTAATAGTGGGTCCGCCTGGCGCCGGGGTGGAGAAGGTTGGCTGTGTCGAACAGGGATTGCCGATCGAGATCGAGAGGGCAGCGGCACCGATGTTGCCGTTCGCATCTGTCACTTCTACGGTGAATTCCGCTGCCCCACCGGCTGTAGGCGTACCGCTGATCACGCCTGACGATGACGACAGGCTCAGCCCGCCAGGGAGCGCTCCGTAGGTGATGCTCCAGGCATAGGGCGCGACACCACCCGTCGCGGAGAGCGTAGCTGAATATGCCTTACCGACCGTACCAGTGGGAAGAGAGGAGGTGGTGATCTGTGGCTGGCTGGTTCCCGGAGAGGTGAAATATCCGACGACATCGATGATCACGTCCGTAGAACCTGAGTTGCTGTAGATGCTGATAGCACCCGACGCTCCAAGGGTAGCAACCACAAGATTGGCCTTTACTTCACCAGGACTCCAGTTGAGATCAGACGCAAACGGCTGTGCTTGCCCGGCAGGCCACACTGTTAGATAGCCCCCGGCGGTGGTGTCGGCCACGGTCACGTTCATGACGACAGCCTCGACACCCGTTGAAGGCACCCCTCCGTTGCCTGCCACTTGTACGGTTAGCGTGCTGCCAGGCCCCATCGTCTTGCCGGTGCACTGGTCGGTGATGCCCGACACCGAAGTCTGGCGCGTGTCACAGATGCGAGCGGGTGACACCGGCGTAACGGCCGCCCCGACAGCAGATGAATTGGAGCCACTCGTAAACCAGCCGTTTACGTCAATAATCGCATTGGCAGCTCCAGTCGCATTGTAGAGATCAATCTGTCCAGAAGAGCCCAGGGGAACGACGACCCGGTTGGAAACCGTCTGCCCGGCAGTCCAGTTGAGGTTGGACGCAAGCGGCTGTGGTTGCCCGGCAGGCCACACTGTTAGATAGCCCCCGGCGGTGGTGCCGGCCACGGTCACGTTCATGACGACAGCCTCGACACCCGTTGAAGGCACCCCTCCGTTGCCTGCCACTTGTACGGTTAGCGCAGTGCCACGACCCATCGTCTTGCCGGTGCACTGGTCAGTGATGCCCGACACCGAAGTCGGGCGCGTGTCACAGATGCGAGCGGGCGGAAGCGGCTCGTAGAGGCCGGCGGTACCAGAAGATGTACTCGACGTATAGCCTTCGACGTCAACTACGAGGTTGGTGGAGCCCGCGGAGTTGTAGAAGTCGATCTCCCCACCGGAGCCGAGCCCGACCTCGACGAGGTTCGGAACGGTCTGCCCGGCAGCCCAGTTGAGGTTGGACGCAAGCGGCTGTGGTTGCCCGGCAGGCCACACTGTTAGATAGCCCCCGGTAGTGGTGCCGACCACGGTCACGTTCATGACGACGGCCTCGACACCCGTTGAAGGCACCCCACCATTGCCTGCCACTTGCACGGTAAGGGTCGTGCCAGGCCCCATCGTCTTGCCGGTGCACTGGTCGGTGATGCCCGACAGCGAAGTCGGGCGCGTGTCGCAGATGCGAGCGGGTGTAAGCGAGTGGTAGGGCGTTTCCGAGCTGGTCGTGGCACCAGTGTTAGCAGCAGCCGGAGTAACTGGGCCCGCTACGGCAAATATCGACGAAGTAAGCCCCATCAGAAAAGTTCCTAATGTGGCAAGCCACACTTGCTTCCATGTCCAACGTCCTGAACTCGACATTCCGCTACCACCTCAACCTAGATCCACCGATCAGGTACAGTAATTAATTTCTTGCTACCATCTACTTCGAAGTAAGATGGACCCCATCTGTTGGATGACCTGAGGGCATTGGCAACCTCGTGCATCTTCCATCATGCTTCTCAGGCAACTGAAAGTCCATCTGTTCCATGTGTAAGATAGTATATCTCATCAGGTGTCATGTTGTCAAGTGAACTGTGAGGACGTGTCGTGTTATACCACTCGAAGTAGCTCTTGAGTCCAACTCTTAGTTCCAGCCCGTCGTTGGCAGGGTTTATGTAGCCATGATCATAGAAACGGTTCTTCATAGGTGCTCCACCCAGCAGTGCTCCAGCGCCGGTGGGGTGTAACTATTCAGGGTACCTGAATGGTTACCTTAGGTAAGGTGCAACTCAATAATGTTTGACTTTCGGGTAAGGATGCGATATAGTTACAGATATCAGTAATTGCCGGTACTAAAAGCTGCTGGTATTTTGTTTGTTAATCCTATGAGGAGGATGTCGTTGTGACTTTTAACTATATAACCTGTCCGACCTGTGGTACTCAACAGGCGATGGGTTCAAGGTTTTGTGGTAGCTGTGGAAACCAGCTTCCTTTTGGACCGGAGTCTCAAACTGCTTTTGGTTCTCAACCCAGTGATCCACAACAGCCCTACCAACCAATTAACCCAACTTCATACTACCCACATACCAATCCTGAACAACCCAGTTACATACCGACTGTTCTGGTCACTCTCTTCTTTGGGATTTTTGGATTGATTCCAGCAGTCCGTCATTCTCAAATGGCCAAATCAAGAGGATACTCTCAAAAGGGCTACTGGTGGATCTTTGGCGGAATACTGGGAGGCCAAACAGTTCTTGGCATATTGTTTGCTGTCATATTGCCATTGGTATTTGTAACGAGCGTTGCAAACTCTATTAATAACCTTCCAAATAATTACGGCATAACACCATCATCCTCGTCTACCACCACAACTCCATCATCCTCGTCAGCTGCTGATGCCGTAGCACAAAAGGCAGGCTGTCCCTCGAGCCCCACTACCCCATTGAAGCCTATGAGCTTTTCAAGCCCACCACCAATGACGATAAACACTTCACTAAACTACACTGCGGTAGTCAATACCGATATAGGCACATTCGACATAGCCCTCAATGCAAAGAACGACCCGAAGACTGTGAACAATTTCGTCTTTCTGGCCAACAAGGGCTACTATAACTGCAACGCTTTTATGAGGGTAATTCCTGGTTTCATGGCTCAGACAGGCAGTCGTAATCAGACAAACGGAGGATCGGGATCAGATCCGGGTTACTCATACACGGGAAGCGTGCCTCCAAAGGCACCTGCCGGTACGCCACAGTATCCAAACGGTTCTGTAGCCATGGCGAATTCTGGATCTACAAGTTCCAATGGTAGTCAGTTTTTCATAGTGGACGGTTCCTCTGGAAATAGTCTGCCCCCCAACTATACCCTATTCGGCCATGTGACATCCGGTATGAGCGTAGTGAACAAGATAGTTGCCGATGGCAGTGCCAACGGTGTCCCCCCAACAGTCACGCACCGCATACTCTCAATCAAAATACAGTCTTCTTGATCAGGATTGATCAAGGCAGTATTGATCAGGCCGGCCCCACCCTGGTCAGGCTACCTCCACCTGCCGAAGCTCATCCATGCTGGCATTTTGGCCATGGATGCTGGTGGCTATGAGTTCACTTATTCCAACGGCACCTAGTCATCTGGTCGACAGATTGATACCAACTCCAACAACGGCCTCAACTCCGTCTCATGCCCAACGGCGAGGTTTTGTGTGGCTGTCAATGGCCATGAGAAATTCCCCACTGGCGGCCATGAAAATTCCCCACGGACACCTGGCCGCTGTGTCCATCATGGCCAAGAAGCTCAAGCTCCGTGAGCTTTTAGGTCCAGCGTGCAAAGACCGCGACATCGCCTATGCACTCGTCTTGGCCCGGGTAGTACATCCCCGTCCCAAGATTTCTTCGACCAAGTGGTGGGTGAGTATTCCAGTAATTCTTTACCACCTATTCCAGTAACTGACTATTCCTGCGTAATTTGCCACTGCTAACAATGGTGCCACGACAGTCACCGCATCTATAAGCCCTAGATAATCGAACCAGGGGTATAGTTGTAGTATGACTTCGGTACCGTGCCGATCGTCGACAATGCCCAGACGATCCTGTTCTGCGCATGGCTGGTCTGGAGCCGTTTTTTGGTCATCATAGCGCTGTTGCTAATAATACAGACATAAGCAATACACTGTCAGGGTATCCTTACTGTATGGCGAACATTGATCGAGCAAAAAGAACCCGTAAGCACTTCGGTACAATACGTCAGATGCCCTCTGGCAAGTGGCAGGCCCGCTATACCGGAACCGATGGAATCCAGAGGGTTGCTCCCCATACGTTCCTGTCGAAGAAGCAGGCGGAGGTCTGGCTTGCCCGCAAGCAGATTGAGATAGAGGATCAGAAGTGGCGGCCGCCTGAGCTTGGCAAAGAAACTGTGACAACCTGGGCAAAACGCTGGATGGCCACCAAGGTCAATCTGAAGCCAAGTACCAAGGCCGATTACGAAAAGAGGCTACGGGTATATGTCGTACCACGCTTTGGAAACACCTATGTCAACAAGATTATGAGAGCAGATGTGCAGGCATGGGTGGAGGAATTAATTGAAAGCGGTTTTAGTGCGAGCACGGTACGCCATGCTGTAGGTACGCTAAGCAGGATACTAAACGAGGCAATGGCGACCGGAGCACTTGTAGCCAACCCATGCCAGCGTATATCGTTACCGCGCCTACCCAAGGGTAAGGTGGAACCGCTTACATTAGAACAGGTCAAGGCACTGGCATATGCTATCGAATATCCAGAGATAAAGCCGGCTGGACACGGTGCCGTGCCTCCAGGCCGTCACCACTTCCCAGAATACGGTCTGCTTGTCCGCTTTGCTGCATTTACTGGCTTGCGGGCAGCGGAGATCGCTGGCCTCAAAATAAAGGCGCTCGAACTCGACAAGGGGGTAGTGCGCGTAACAGAGACGCTATCAGAAGTTGGAGGATACCTACACACAGTACCACCAAAGACCTACCAGGCCAGAGCAGTCCCGCTACCGGAGTTTCTGATTGAGGAACTACGAAACCACTTTAACACGCTGGGGGGCGACGTGGATAGCTATGTATTTAGATCACCTCAAGGCACCCCTCTTCGTTGGGAGAGTTTTTACAGCCGTCATTTCAAGCCAGCGGTAAGACAGGCTGGTTTACCGGAGTCAACGCGTTTCCATGATCTCAGGCATACCTACGCCTCAATTCTTATCAGTCAAGGTGCTCATCCAAGGGCAATGATGGAGCGTTTGGGGCATTCATCTATCAATGTAACCCTCGGCACCTACGGTCACTTGTTGCCAGGACTGGATGAAGAACTTACTCGTAAGCTCAATCAGGCATGGAGCAGCTCTTAAAGGATAATTCAAGGATTGCCATAAGTGCTTGCCTATTTCCACTCATCATTTATGCCATGTGACCAGCACTTATTGGGTGGGGCCGGCAGGATTCGAACCTGCGACCAAGGGATTATGAGTCCCCTGCTCTAACCGCTGAGCTACGGCCCCTTACGGTAATTCACCAATCTATCATAGTGAAGCATGCAGGCAAGGTGGGATACCTGCATACGACCAGAGATCGTACTACGCGTGCCGTGTCATACACTCCATCTGCCAGATACTCACTTTGAAAACACTTGGCCATCTGGCGGGGAGCGACGCGTGTAACATATCAGATAGAATGCCTTGTGCAGGATAATAGTAGGAGACCGCCAAGAACGACACCAGGCGTCACGGATCGTCCTGCACCAGCGATGTCACCCGCTCCTCTTCCGGAGGCAGGTTATGAAAGAAGCCCCAGAACATCCCAGCGTTGAGCATCTGCAGCACGGCAGTGAGCTCGAATGGCAACGACAGACTTACTTCGTCAAACAGATACCCAGCCAGCGTCGGGCTGGCAGCCATGGCAAACTGGCTAGGCACATTGGAAAGGGCAGCCAACGATGCCCGCTCTTCGGGATGCGCCATAGCCAGCACGTAAGACTGCCGTAACGGCATGGCAATACGCTGCACTACCATCCTAATAAGATATATAGTACCCGCTAGCTCAAAACTTGGCATGAGGACCATCGGTACTAGCAAGATCGCCTGGATGGCCCTTACGGCAGTCATCGTGCGCACCAGGCCGTACCGGCGCGCCAGGCCGGCGGCGGAGAGGCTGGAGAAAGCAGTGACAAAATTGATAGCGGCAAAGAGCACCCCGATCTCGCCTACCCCAACCCCGTATCGGCGATAGAACCAGTAAGCGACAAACGGCCCGAACATTCCGATTGCAAATCCGTTGATCGAGTTGGTGGCCCACAAGCGGTATAGAAGAGAACGTGACCGCCGGGGAAGGCTGATCTTCTGCCTGCGGCCAGCCTCTCTTGACAGTACCCTTGGTTCGGTTATCCATATGGCTACGATGCCACCCAACGCCGCGAACAGTGAAGCAGCGATGAACGCCGGCCGGAACATGGCCACTGCAGCCGCCCCCACCGGATGGCCTGAGCCTGCAAGGAGCGCGAGCAGCCCACCACCGAGCGCTCCTATCGAAGACATGAAAGCGAGCCGACCGAAAATGGAGTTGCGCCACTGCGGTGCGATCGCCTCGGTCACCAATGCCGACTCGGCAGGCTGGTACGGCCCCACTGCGCCGGCGCCAGCGCCGGCGCCACGCCCAAAGGTGCCAAGAGATGCTGCAACAAAGAGTAGAGCGGTGTTGTCCGAAAATGCAAAGACCAGAGCAGCACCTGCTGCAAATAGAGGTAACGCCACGAGGAAAGGTCGCCTGCCGATCCTATCCGACACCAGCCCTATCGACGAGGACAGAATGGCAGATGTCAAGGCAACGCACAGGAACAGCAACCCCAGCTCCAAGGCGCTGAAACCTTGCATGGCAAGGTAGATGGGCACCACTACGCCGGCTAAGGCCCGCGCCACACTCATGAGACCACGAGCAATCATTACTATCACCAGATCGCGATTCATCCATTCAGGAGCAATCCATCCAGCCAACCTCGAACGAGGCGGCCTGGCGTACGTTGCATCTCCTGCACCTGGGCCGTCTGGCTTACCTGAGTCATCGAACCTGCCGGCTGGGCTCGAACCGGCTGGATCATCCTTCGGCTTGCCCTCCAGTCCTGGGCCGGCTGGGTCACTTGGGCCAGTCAAACCGCTGGCTGCAGATGTCCGATGCACGTGCCACATAAAAAACGAGCATACTTATATAATGAACATTCCCGCCAAACCTGAACGACTGGAAGACATATTCTTAGTGATGCCAAGCGGCCCGCTGGAAGGTAGGGTGCGGGCGGGAGGTGCTAAGAATTCAGCTCTCAAACTGATGGCAGGCTGCTTGCTGGCGGAAGGTACCCATGTACTCAAGAACGTTCCATTCATACTGGATGTCGAGATAATGTCCGAGCTCTTGGAAGCTATTGGAGCAAGCGTACACCGTCACACCGGTGCAGCCGGATCGCCGGGAGACGGTCTTACCCGGGTCGCTCCGAATGGCAATATTCCGAGCAGGGACACCTCCGGCCCAGGCACCCCGGCAAGCGCGCCATCTGGAACAAGCCCTGGAGGACACGCCACTGTACGTAGTCGCTCTGGGCAGACCGGCCCCACTGTGCACGGCTCCATGCCAGCAAACCTCCCATCGCTGGATACAGGGGATCTTATAATAGATGTGCCCGCCACTCTCAGCCCCGAGGCACCTTACGAACTGGTCGAGAGAATACGTGCATCGATCGTGGTCCTTGGCCCGCTTCTCGGACGGACGGGTAAAGCCAGAGTATCCTTACCTGGGGGCGATGATTTCGGCAACCGGCCCGTAGATATGCATGTCGACTCACTGGCGCGGATGGGAACCCAGTTCAAGACGGCCCACGGATACATCGAAGGCATAGCAAGTACGGGAAGGTTGGTCGGGAACAGGGTGGTGCTCGAGTATCCAAGCCATACAGCGACCGACAACGTCCTGATGGCTTCCGTTCTCGCAGAAGGCACCACCGTAATTGAGAATGCTGCGCGGGAACCGGAAGTAGCTGACCTGGCATCGATGCTCACATCCATGGGAGCGAGGATAAAAGGGGCCGGAACCTCACAGATCACGGTAGAAGGAGTGCCATATCTCCGGCCTGCAGTGCATACCGTAATAGCCGACAGGGTCGTTGCAGCCACCTTTGTCGCTGCGGTAGCCATGGCCGGAGGGGATGTCATAGTGGAAGATGCTCGTTTCGAACACATGGACACCTTACTGCGAAAAATGTCTCAGATGGGGGTTGGAGTATCGCACGTATCCAGCGGCCTGCATATACAGCACGACTGCGACTCACGCCTCCGCAGCGTGGATGTATCCACCCTGCCGTATCCGGGAGTTGCCACAGATTATGCTCCCTTTATCGTCACCATGCTGTCCGTGGCGAATGGAGTGGGTATCGTAAGCGAGAACCTCTTTCCGGGACGTTTCCGGTATGTGGACGAACTAGCGAGACTTGGCGCCGACATTTCCACTGAAGGACACCACGCAGTGGTAAGAGGAGTGAAACGACTGCAGGGCGCTCCTGTAAAGGCGCCTGATCTAAGGGGAGGCGCGGCTCTGGTGCTGGCGGGAATGGTAGCCGAGGGAGAGACCACCATCTCACAGGTAGCACACATTGATCGTGGTTACGAGGATCTGGCCGGAAAGCTTGAGTCGCTAGGTGCGCAGGTACGCAGGATACAACCATAGTGGCGATCCTGGACCATTCCTAGCTTCATCCTGCTTGGCGGCATGGCGTCAAACTCCCCGGAGAAGTCCCGCCATGTACGCGCCTGGAACCGTCCCTGCTTGGCGCAGCCCTCGAACCGAGCCTATCTGGAACGTCGAACGATAGCGGGTGGTGCCGGGGTCATCCGTGTTTGGCGGCAGCCCACGAGCCACCTGTGCCGATCGACACCTTCAGCGGTACCGACAAACCTACCTCATCACCTACCCCCACGAGCACTGACCGCACCATGTCCTGCAAACTGCCGTCAGCCGGATGCGCCTCGATCAGCACTTCATCATGCACCTGCAACACGATACGGGACAGCGAAGAGACATCCTGCAACGATCTGGCCAACCTGACTAGAGCGAGCTTGAAGAGGTCAGCAGCCAAGCCTTGCACACCCGCATTCATCGCCTGACGTTCAGCCGCCTGGCGAACCACCCTGTTCAAGGAGCGAAGCTCCGGCAGTGGCCTGCGACGGCCCATCAGAGTCGTGGTATAGCCCTGACGGCGCGCATCCATCACTGCTCTTTCCATATAGGCATGCAGCCCAGGGAAGGCGGAAAAATAAGCGTCCAGAATCGCCTGAGCTTCTGCATTCGTGATGGCCAGCCTGTCCGCCAGACCGAATGTTTCCATACCGTATGCAAGCCCGTAAGAAACCATTTTCGCCCGGTTGCGCTGTACGGTAGTGACTTGCGCGCTGGGTACCGCATACACGCGTGCAGCTATCTCGGCATGCACATCACGGCCTTCTTCGAATGCGGCAAGTAAACCGGGGTCGTTAGCCAGATGAGCTATGATACGTAACTCGATCTGATCGTAGTCCGCTACAATGAAATAGCATCCATCAGCAGGGATGAACGCCTCCCTGATCTGCCGCCCGATATCTGTCCTCACCGGGATGTTGTGAAGATTTGGCCTGTCAGACGCAAGCCTACCCGTCCTGGTCGCGGTCTGGCGAAAAGTCGCGTGTATCCGTCCGTCACCGGCAATCGCCTGTTGCAGGCGCTCTCCGTAGGTCGATCTGAGCTTCTCGACTTCACGATACTCGAGCAACGCCTCTACCATCGGATGCGCCGTACGCAGCTTTTCGAGGGTGCGAGCATCGGTGGAGTAACCAGTCTTCGTCTTTCTCCCGGGCTTCAGGTGCAGGTGGCTTTCACCATACAGTATCTCTCTCAGATCCTTCGTGGAATTGACATTGAAGCGCACTCCGGCAATTTCCTGTACCCGTTCCGCCAGTTCCGCCGCTCTGCCAATGAGGTCTCTGCTGATCTCCTCCATCCGGCTCCTGTCCACTGCAATACCTGCGTGCTCCATGCAGGCCAGCACCCCGGCAAGTGGAAGCTCGATCTCGTTGTAAAGCCGTGACATGCCCTCCTGTACCAGCATACGTTCCAGCAACCCGCAGAGCAACCCGCTGCAGAGCGCATCATTGACCGCCGCGGTCACGGCATGATCCCCATCAACTGGAGTTTCCTCGCGGCCAGCCACCGCAATCATTTCCGGTTTCCCGCCCAAGTACTTATCGCAAAGATCATCCAGCGAATAATGTCCAGTCCCTGGGTCGAGCAGGTATCCGGCAATTTCGCAATCCATACGTAGGTCTCGCAAATCCACGCCCCGAGCGAGCAGCGCACGCATGAGTGCCCTCGCACCCGAGGTGACCAGTCCGCCTCCTGCACCCTCGGACGCACCACCAGCTGCGCTGTTCCTAGTATCTTCAAGTAATCTGAATCCTGCCGGCTGCAAGGTCCCTTGCGATACCATCGCAGGTAACATAGTCATTTCTATGTAGACAAAGCTGCATACCGGCAGAGTGGGCAACCAGGTCCCTAGCACGATGCCAGACAATGCACTTTCCGGCCCATTACCGAGCGCGCCACTAGGCACGCCACCAACTTCAACCTGATCTCTGCCAATATCCTCAACGATGCCGGCAGCCTCGCCTTTACCGGCATCTTGTACAGTGCCTGCAGCGTTGCCGGTCCCCGGAGAAGCCCCGCCGTGCCCGCCCTCGATAACCCCCTGGATGGAACCCGCTCCGGCCGGTGCCTGATTGGCCGAGCGCCACACCCCCGATACAAGCATTGTTCCAGACCTATCTGCACCATTGGCTGTTGCAATGCAGGAATGCAGGGCAACAAGCGCCACCGGATCGTTTGCAGAGTGCGACACATGAAGCTTGTACCGGATGGGATCTGCGTGCAACACGGACACCGTACCCGATAGCTCCACCCCGCCGGCATCAGTACCAGAACTGGCATGCATACTCCCAACGGCTTCGCCCCCTTCAGCACCCGCACCACCACCCTCACCAGCGCTACGGGCAGCATAATCACCTCCGCTACCAGCGCCATCGCTTGTACCGCTGCCATGGCGGCCAGTGCCGTAGCCCTTAGATACAGCACCTACGCCATTGCCCAGGTCGTTGAGTACGGCCTCCAGCCTGTTCCATGCAGTGCGCATCTCCAGCTCATTGACAAGGAATGACCTGAGCCCGGCTAGATCGAAGCCATCCAAGCTGATGGCGTCAATCGAGATGCCAAGGTCCAGTCCATGCACGAGTAAGGTCGCTTCCAGATTCTTCATGACCTGTTCCCTGGCTTCGCTCAAGGACGCGCAGAGCTTTGGGGTAAGCTCATCCAGCCTGGAAAAGAGAACGTCCGGATCTCCGTATGTCGTCGCCAGCCGGGCAGCCGTCTTCTCTCCCACGCCTGCTACACCGGTAAGATTGTCCGATGGGTCTCCTCTAAGAGCTGCCATGAACGGGTAGAGTGACGGTGGAACCCCAGTTCTGTCGACGATACCCGCCTCGTCATAGACGACTACGTCGGAAATTCCTTTGCGGGTATACATAACCTTGACATAAGGATCCTCCACAAGCGCGAACGCATCCCTGTCCCCGGTCACCACCACCACGTTACGATGCGCCTCCCGTGCCTGCGTGGATAAGGTTGCAAGTATGTCATCGGCCTCATACCCTGCTCGATCAAGCTGGGGTACGCCAAGCAGCTGTGCAAAACGGCGAACCAGCTCGAACTGGGGAAGCAGTATCTCCGGGGTTTCGGCCCTATTCGCCTTGTACCCAGCAACAATTTCACTGCGAAAGGTCGGCTCCGGTCTGTCAAATGCCATAACCATGGCATCCGGCCTGTAATCCCGCAGCATGTTAGTGACCATGGATACAAAGCCGTAGACGGCATTGGTGACCAGGCCTCCCCCGGTGGCCATGTCCTGGGGAAGTGCGTAGAACGCCCGGAATACCAGCGAACTCCCGTCCAGCAGGAATACCGGCCGAACACCTGGTCGTACCGTGCGGTCCGCTACGTGCGATGCCACCAGGCCACTACCCGGATAAGTCGGAACCGGGTCGCAACTCCCCATCGATTATGCGACGGGCCACTTGCATCATCCGAGTCCTGGAATCCATGGCGGTCTGCTGTATGTAACGAAATGCCCGTGCCTCATCCATATTGAAAGACTCCTCGAGGATTACCTTGGCCTCATCGACCAGTCGCCTGGTCTCCAGTTTGTCCTCGATGGCACCACTCGTGGACGGCCGGCTCTTCTCCTCGTCATCAATGGCCTTCTCCTCTTCGAAGCGGGCAAACGCGTCAGCTACAGCCGTCGTCAGCTCGCGACGCTGGAACGGCTTCACCAGATAGGCGAGGACCCCGGCATCTCGCGCCTCTTCTATAAGGCTACGCTGGCTGAAAGCGGTGAGCAGCAGTGCAGGAGTCCCATAGCGTTCTTTTATCTGCCGTGCAACCTCTATCCCGTCCATTCCCGGCATCTTTATATCCAGTATCGCAAGATCTGGACGGGTCTTCTCGACAATACCGGGCACCTCGTCTCCCCGTCCGGTTTCCCCCACCACATCGAACCCATCTTCTTCGAGACTCTCGCGCAGATCCAGTCTTATTATCGCCTCATCTTCCGCTATTACGACACGTCTGGCGTTTTCCAAGTCACAACCTCCATCTACATCGCCGCTATACATATCTCGTTGCATGCCACCGGTAGCTCATACGGGCGACCGAGGCCAGGGTACCACTTCCCTGATGAACCTTATCTAACTTACTTTACTACATGGCGAAGAACCGAAAGACGGCTCATGCCAGCTCATCCAGTAACTCATCCTGGCGTCCTTCTAGTTCGCGTATGGTGGCAAGCAGTGCTTCACGCGCACCTGCCATTGCATCTACGTGCCTGCCTGCAACGAGCGCCTCTCTGGCGGTTTCGGGAGTCTCTGACACCAAGAAACGGATCCTGGTATCATCTGCAGCCTCCCTGAAAACCTGGAGCTGTTCGTCCAGGATCGCCAACTCCTCCCGCGCCTTCCTCAGCCGCCTGCCCACATCCCTTAACGACCGCTCCACCACAAAACGCAGCATGATGACTAAGTCTACCTGCCGGCACTGAGATGACCGGGCATGCAGAGCATCCTACTTTTCGAACAACGAGCGCTCAGGGACCCTGCCGGAGGAACAGGCGCTATGCCGGCATCGCCATACAGCCGGACCTTGCCTTCCTTCACCTCGAGGGCACCGAAAGGATCCCCCTCGACAAACAGTTCACCTCCTCCGAGGTCCGCCGGATAATCCGTCAATCCCAAACATGCGAGAGCGGTATTTGCACGGCGACCAAGCCCGGTATCATACATACCGCCGATATACGCTCCTATTCCCCTGCCGACGCAATAGGACAATGCTTCCAGCGCGGGGCCTATGCCGCCCATCCTGGCTGGCTTGATGCAGGCAACATCAAGAGCCCCCAGACGGGATGCCCTGTCCAGATCGGCAATTGACCCAAGAGATTCGTCAAGACAGACCGGTGTGTCCAATATGCTCGCGAGCCGAGCCGAAAGTTGCAAGTCATCCCGCTTGAACGGCTGCTCGATGAATGCAAGGCCCATGCCGTCCATCTGTTCAATGCGATACATGGAATCCTGATCGTAGGAACCATTGGCGTCCACGCAGAGCGATAGATGTGGAAACGTATCGCGCACCACACGGACCGGCTCTATGTCCCGTAACGGCGAGATCTTGATCTTCACGCGCCTGTATCCCGACATCACGAGATCGTTGACCCTGCCCAGCAATTCACCTATTCCACCCGTGATGCCAACGACCGCACCCGCATCGGCCTCATCATCACACACTCCCAGCCACCTGCCGAAAGACGCCCCCGCGGCTCTCAGCCAAGCATCGAGGATCGCCATCTCGATACAGGCCTTTGCCATTGGATTGCCCAGAACATAACTGAAAATTTCACCCATCTCCATCATGCCTGGCAGCCTGCCTCCATGGCCTGACGACCAAGCGGCAAGCTGGGGAAACAGCTCATCTTCAATGACCGCAAAGGCACCAGCGGCCGATTCATCACTGTACAACTGTGTCGCAAGCGCAGCACACTCACCATATCCATCGGATACCGATGTGATAATCCTGGCAATCACTACAGGACGGGCATCCTCGACCCCGTAAGAAGTCACCACCGGACGGCTCAAGTGCAGATCCAGCGTCATAATCTCCACAGCCTCGATCTGCGGGTTTCCCGCGTCCATCCGCAGGCCTGCCGTGGTCAGGGACATCTCACCGATCATCCGATCATCCGATCATCCGGCAAGACTGGTGATATGATGTAGCCCCATGCAAAAATCCTAGCGCAAGGTCTCACGGCATATAATGAAGATGATGCCAGCATAGACACTTGACAGGCATCCATCCTGGCCGGGTGGCGGAATAGGTAGACGCGGGGGCCTCAAAAGCCCTTGTCCTTACGGGCGTGCGGGTTCGAGTCCCGCCCCGGCCACATACCGCCCATCAGGGTTGGGGCTTCTGTGATACGGTTCCCTGCTACCGTGGTTAGCGATGTCACGACCCCAAAAGCATGGAGCAACAAGAACCGGTGCTGGAAGCAACCACGCTACCAGAGCAACCGGCGCATCCGTGACCACCAGCCGGGTACGCGTCCCACTAAGGCGCTCGTCCCCTCACCGTATCGAGGTGTTTCTCGGCCCGACCAATTCAGGCAAGACCCACCAAGCCCTTGCCTACCTGGCTCTCCGTGGCTCCGGCATCTATGCAGCCCCCCTCCGCATGCTTGCATTCGAATCCTATGAACGGCTCTGCGCCAAGCTGGGAACGGACCTTGTAGGCCTTGTCACCGGTGAGGAGCATATCAACGAGCACGCACCTGTAGTCTGCTGCACGGCGGAAATGGCGCCAATACGCTCCAATCTTCTGGTACTGGACGAAGTCCAATGGGCGCAAGACCCGGATCGGGGCTACGCATGGACAAGGTTGCTCGCCGGTGCCGAGGTCGAAGAGCTCTACGTGACTGGCGAAGTAGGTGCAGCTCCGCTGGTGAAGGCCGTTCTCGGTGAAGACGTACCCATCACCTATCTGGATAGACTCTGCCCTCTTAGAGTCGGACATAAAGTGAAATTGAGCACGATTCCACAGAGCAGCGTCGTTGTGGCGTTCTCACGCAAAGCTGTGCTCCATCTTGCCGGCATGTTACGAGACAAGGGCCGCAACGTATCGGTCTTGTATGGAGCGCTACCGCCGGAGGTGCGACGTGCACAGATCGAAAAGTTTGTCGCAGGGGAGAATGACGTGGTGGTAGCCACCGATGTCATAGGACACGGTATCAATCTTCCAGTTGACCAAGTCATATTCGCGGAGACGGACAAGTTCGACGGCACAAAACGCCGGAACCTCGAGCCATGGGAAACATCCCAGATAGGCGGGCGCGCCGGGCGGTACGGCCTGTCTGATAAAGGCATCGTATCGTGGCTGGGCGGTATTACGGGATTCGCGCCGTCTGAGGAGGTAATCCGGGCCATAGAATCACCCAGTAAGCAAGTAGACAACCAAGCCGCATACCGCCTGGTAAAGTGGGGCTTCGTAGCGCCTGCCCTTGAGGACCTCCAGGTAACCAAGCCTACGGAGCTTGTCCAAGCACTCGTCGAATGGGCCAACCTGGCACGTGAGGAACTGGCCGGGGTGAAGTGGGCACGCGTATCATCCGTAGAACCGTTCATTGCCAAGCTCCAGATATTGCGCAAGATCAAGGTGGGCAAGAAGTCCGTGCTGAGCCTGCTGTCACTCGATGATGCCTGGAAACTTATCCATGCCCCTTGCGACCCGGACGAGAGAGCCGATGCAGCCATACTGTCAAAGCTTGCCCTCGCTCTGGTAGGACGCATCACCAACTTCACCGTCTTTGTCAATCGCAACCCCAGAGGCGCAGTTGCTGCAAGACTCGAAACATGGGCAAGAGAATTGGTTATGCTGCGGTGGGCCACTCTTACTTTCGAGGGACGCCTGGACATCACTCACGAAGCCGTAAGCAGGCAGCTGGACACGGTTACCGATGCGCTGAATGCCGCACTTGCCAGAGCAGTCGAAAATGGTGTCGCTCGCTGCATATCCTGCGGAAAAGTATGTGCACCCTGGTTCCCCAAGTGCGACTCGTGCCACGCATCCAGGCAACACCGTCATTATGATCAGTAGCAGGACCATCCAACACGGTTAGACAGGTTGCCTGGTCCCGTCACTGGATCTTCGGACCTGCATATCTTCGGAACTGTGAGCCAGTGCATCTGTGCACCGCATGCCTGCCTACTGCAACCCGCGACGCACAATGCATTCGATGCACAATGTAACCGTGCATCGTTATCTTGTATAGTAAAATTGGAAGGTGCTACTGCACACAGCTGGCACAGGAGAGGAGAAGGTCAATGCTTGCATTCATGTTCCCAGGCCAAGGCTCACAGCGCCCGGGAATGGGGAGCGCGTGGGTGGACCAACCTTCTTTCGAGATAGCCATTGAAGCCGGCAAGATACTGGACAGGGATATACCTCGCCTCTTGATCGACGCGCCGAGCGATGAGCTAAAGGACACTGCCAACGCTCAAATCGCCACGTGTGTGATGAGCCTGATCGTCCTGGATGCCATAGAACGCACAGGACTCTCCCCCACTTGGTGTGCAGGACACAGCCTGGGCGAGTACACTGCACTGGTCGCGAGCGGATATATGTCATTCGAAGAAGGGCTGCAGGTCGTTGCAGAGCGCGGCGCTGCCATGCAATATGCCTCCGAACGCCACCCAGGGACCATGGCCGCCCTGATTGGCATTTCTGACGAGGAAGCCGATATAGCCTGCAGGAAAGCCGACGACGATGTGTGGCCGGCGAATTTCAATGCTCCAGGGCAGGTGACTATTGCCGGCTCGCTTGAAGGGATCAGAAAGGCGGTCGCGCTGGCCAAGGCAATGGGGGCGCGCAAGGCAATAGAACTAGAAGTATCCGGCGCTTTCCATACCCCTCTGATGCTCGGCGCAAAGGATAGGCTGAGAAAGGCTCTGTCGCAAGTCAGATGGAATGCGTCAGAAGTACCGGTCGTCGCCAATGTAGATGCGATGGAGCACGGTGACCCGGATGAGTGGCCTTCCCTGCTCTCGGCCCAGCTGACCAACCCTGTACGCTGGCATCAGAGCTTGCGTACACTCGGCACGGCCGGCGCAAACGCACTTATCGAGGTAGGACCAGGGGGAGTGCTGTGCGGACTGGCCAGGAGAGTGCTCCCGGAACAGAAGGTTCTACCTGCCGGCACGCCTCGTGATGTCGGCAACCTGCTGGAGGAGATCGTCGGCAACGACTGGGTCAGCACCCACGTAGATAGTAGCCAAGGTGAGAGACTGTCCATCTCCGAGAAAGTCGTAGTAGCCTCAACGCATCTGCACAACATCTAATGTCCACAGCACGATCTGCGACAAAACTGTAGTGCTTCTCCGCTCTGTAAGTCAAGAGCGCTTATACTGGCCAGATGGCGCCCTGGTTAATTAAAGGATTAGAAAGATGACAGGAGGAAATGCTACCCACACCAACCGTACTGCGCTGGTCACGGGCGGATCACGAGGTATCGGACTGGCCACCGCGATAGCCTTGGCACACCGCGGCGACAACGTCGTCATTGCCCACAGGTCGGAATTGCCTGTATCCACCCAGGACTTGATCAATTCGCTCAATAGTGTCAGTAGCGTGCACACAGGCGGCAAGCCCCAGCTGGAAGTTTCCAAGGCATCCGCCCCAGGCACAACTCCAGGCGCTGCCCAGGTTGCTGCCCCAGGCGCTATCGTTGCTGTCCAATGCGATGTCCGTTCGGACAACGACATATCTTCTCTGTTCGACAGGGTCGAAGCTGAATTCGGATACGCTAGCATCATCGTGGCCAATGCCGGCATCGTTGCGGATACGCTCCTCCTCCGTATGGGCCAGCCTGCCTGGGACGACGTAATCGACACCAACCTTACAGGTGTATTCAGGATACTCAAGCGTGGAGTACGGCCGATGGTACGGAAACGGTATGGAAAAGTGGTGCTGGTATCGTCTGTGGCGGCATTTCTCGGATCACCAGGACAAGCGAACTACGCATCCGCCAAGGCAGGACTGGTAGGGATGGGGAGATCTCTGGCAAGAGAACTGGCCGGCAGGAACATCAATGTGAACATTGTAGCTCCCGGCATCGTGGACACTGGCATGATATCCGCTCTCGGAGAAGCAAAATTGAAAGAGCTGGTGGGAAGTGTACCGTTGGGCAGGATGGCCTCTCCAGAGGAAATCGCACATGTCATAGCGTTCCTGACATCAGACGATGCATCCTACGTAACCGGTGCTGTCATCCCGGTGGATGGCGGGATGGCCATGGGTCTTTGAACCGAGACGAGCAAATGCTGCAAAGGCATGGTAAATTATGTATCCTGCCTGTGACGCCTTATCCACGAAAGAATATTGCAAGGTGGAATAGCCTTACAGGATGAATACACATACAATACACATACAATACACAAAGGAGACATAATAGGTGAGCGATGACGCGATCTTCGAGAAGCTATCCCAGTGCGCAGTTGACGTGCTGCAGGTTCCGCCGGACAAGGTAGTCAAAGAAGCCCGATTCAGCGATGATCTAGATGCGGACAGCCTGGATCTTGTCGAACTCGTAATGGCATTGGAGGAAGCATTTGGCATCTCAGTGGACGAATCCGAGCTTGATGGCATAGAAACTGTAGGCGAGGCATACGACCTGGTAAAGTCCAAGCTGTAAATGCATCTTGGCATCACTGAGTCCGGACCTGTAAAAGGCAGGCGGGTCGCTATAACCGGCCTCGGTGTAGTCTCGTGCTGCGGAATCGGTGCTGGCGCTTTCTGGGAAGGACTGCTCGGAGATCAGCAACAGGGCGAGAGGCTAGTAAGAGACTTCAATCCACTCGATTGGCTGGGACCGAAAGAGGCTCGTAGGCTCGACAAGTTCGCTCACTATGCCATAGCCGCAAGTCAGATGGCTTTCGACGACGCCGCTTCCAGTTCAGGCAGCCTTGATGTAGCGCCCGAAAAGGCAGGGGTGGTCATATCCACCGGATTCGGCGGGCTGGAGACCTTTCTGGAACAGGTACGCATCTTCAACGAGAAAGGCGCCAAACGCGTCTCTCCGTTCATGATCCCCATGCTCATGGCCAATGCCGCTACAGCTTCGGTGTCAATGCGCCTGGGTTGGACAGGCCCATCCGAGAATGTGGTAACAGCATGCGCCGCAGGAACTCATGGAATAGCCGCCGCCGCCAGGATGGTGGCGTCCGGTAGGCTGGACGTTGCCATAGGTGGAGGATCCGAAGCCTCGATCGCTCCGCTCACAGTTGCCGCATTCGGCAATATGACCGCGCTATCGGATGATGGGATGTCCAGACCATTCGACAAGCGTAGGAGCGGCTTTGTACTGGGGGAAGGCGCAGGGGCTCTTGTCCTCGAAGATCTTGATCATGCTCATTCCCGTGGTGCGCACGTATACGCCGAAATCACTGGCGCAGCGTCCACCGCCGATGCCTATCACGTCACCCAGCCTGCGCCTGATGCTAGAGGCGCCATATCATGCATGGAATTGGCCATAGCCGATGCTGGACTTACCGCATCAGACATAGGCCAGATCAACGCTCACGGAACGTCCACGCCGCTGAACGACCTAGCAGAGTCTCTGGCAATACATCAAGTATTCGGCTCACCAGGTCCGCCCGTTACCTCGACAAAGGGTATTACCGGTCACGCTCTCGGTGCCGCAGGTGCGATTGAAGCTGTAGCTATCGTTCTGTCCATAGAAAAATCTCTGATACCTCCTACCGCAGGATACGAAATCGAAGATTCTGGAATAGCACTGGATGTGGTATACGGTACCGCACGCCCATGGAACCCAGGTCACGCCATATCCAACTCGTTTGGCTTTGGAGGGCACAACGGATGCCTGGTGATATCGGCCACAAGCTGAGATGACAGCTACTAGTCCGGATCGAGCCAGCGACCTGCCGTCCGACCTGGCCATCGGCGCCTTCAGCGAGGTAGCACCATGGACCATCGACCCCACCTTGATACCCTGGCTGGAGGGAGTGGATCTCCTGCGCGACCAGACCAGGGACACGGTTCCTCACCTACTGCGAAGGCAATTGCTGCCACCAGGCAGGAGAGCAATCACCATCGGATACGAAATAAGCGCCGCAATACTGCGATGGTATTTCACGGGTAGGCGCAAAGAAAAACTCGTGTCGAGAACGCAGCTGTCACGTAATATGCGGATTGCATTCGAGCATCTGGGGCCGACGTTTATCAAGCTTGGTCAGATACTCTCGGCCGGCGAGGGCATTTTCCCGCAGGAACTCGTATCCGAGTTTGCCCAGTGCCGCGACCGGGTCCCGGCTGACAGCTTCCAAGTCGTGAGGCAGACCGTGGAGAGGGAACTGGGCCGCTCCCTGACGGAGGTGTTTGCCTCGTTTGATCCGGTCCCACTTGCCGCCGCCTCGATAGCACAGGTGCATGCTGCTCAGTTGCGTACCGGTGAGTCGGTGGTCGTCAAGGTCCAGCGCCCTTATGTAAAGCGTCTTGTGCACCACGATATAGCAGCGATGAGCTGGATAGCCCCCCTGCTTGGTGGGAGGATCCCGGTCGCGACGTTGGCGAATCCACCCGCACTGGTCGAGCTCTTCGCCGAGACAATTGTGGAAGAACTGGACTTCCGTCTGGAGGCGGCCAATATGCTCGATTTCGCTTCCGTACTGGCGCGTACCGGCCAGCATGCACTGGTGGTACCCAGGCCACATCCGTCACTGGTAACCGAAAAAGTGCTTGTCATGGAACGCCTCGACGGTTTCGAGTGGGGAGATGTAGCTGGAATGCGGGCTGCCGGGGTGGACACGGAGGAAGTGCTTCGCGCAAGCCTGACTGCTTTTCTGGAAGGCGCCATTCTCTATGGCGTATTCCATGGTGATCTCCATGGGGGAAACCTCTCTGTCCTGCCCGACGGCAAGGTAGCCGTAATGGACTTCGGCATCACTGGAAGGCTGGACGACCTGAAACGCACTGCGTTCATCAAGCTCATGGTGTCCGCCACGTCCAATGACGCTAGGGGCCAGGTGGAAGCCCTTAAGGGACTTGGAGCGCTCCCCCCGGATGCCGACATCGACACTGTGGTAAGCGATCTACGACTGGACCAGCCGCCCCTCGACCCTACAAGGCTCAGCGCCGACCAGCTTGCATCCGAATTGCGGGACCTTACCAAGGCGCTCCTGTCACATGGGGCAAAGCTGCCCAAAGAGCTCACGCTCTTCATCAAGGACATGATCTTTCTGGATCAGGCGGTATCCCTACTGGCACCCGACATCGATCTACTCAGCGAGATAGGGCAGCTGCTTACGTACTTCTACGAGCACCACGGTGAAAAAATAGCGCAGGATCTCGGCATCTCGCCCGATGAGATACCGGCGGTGGATACCGAAAGCATCAGAGCTTCCCTCATGGTCGCAGAACCAGTGGATCACCTAACCTACAGCGACCTCAGAGCCAGGCGCGAGGCGCTCTGGAACAAGCTGGAAAATGACCGGCAGGATCAAGGCGACCGGCAGGATCACCTGCGCAACCCATGACCGAGGTCGCGCCCCACAAGTCCCTGAGGAGCCGTGGGAAGGATGCCGCCATTTGCACAGAGCACAAGGAGCACCTCACAATCCATAACTGCTGGAACAAATAAAGCTAACATACCACCCGCACCTCTTAAGGACGCAGGCCAGACGGTCGATAGCTGCACTAGGGGTGTCTGGTGGGTGAGTATACCACCAGTGAGCATAGAGGCAGCAGGGATTGACTTTTAGGAGCAGTGCCAATCGCTGAAAGCAGGATAAAGCTTCTAGAAAGACATTTATAGTACATGGAAGTAGTCATGACAGATGGACCGATACTTAACACTACGTTATCTTCGCTGGTGCTGGTGGTGGACGATGAGCCGGCAAATATTGTCCTCGTTGCCGGTATCCTATGCAGGCATGGATTCGACAACGTCAAGGGAATCACCCATGCCGATCTCGTGGTGGACGAGGTACTGCAGACAAAACCCGATATAGTCCTACTTGACATGCATATGCCTGGTACTGACGGCATGACGCTCCTGCGCCAGATAAGGATCATTACCGCCGAGCAATCCTTCCTGCCAGTGATCGTATTGACTGCAGACACCTCTACGCAGCTCAGGCTGGATGCCCTGGAGGCCGGTGCCACCGACTTCATTACCAAGCCGTTCGATGCCACCGAAGTTGCCTTACGCGTGCGCAACTGTATAGGGCAAAGAGAGCTGCACCAGAAATTGCGGGCACACAACGCGATACTTGATGCCAAGGTGCGCGAGCGTACGGCTGAGTTGCGGCGATCCCACGAAGAGATCACGCAGGCCTATGCAGACACTCTGAAAATGCTGCATTTGATCAGCGAGTACCGCGACGACGAAACTCACGGTCACACGTTGAGAGTGGGATATGCCAGCGGGCTTCTGGCACTGGAAGCCGGTATGGACGATAGGTATGTTGACACCATCCGCCAGGCGGCCCCCCTCCACGACATAGGCAAGGTCGGTGTCCCTGACATCATCCTACTGAAACCCGGCCCTCTGACCGAAGAGGAGTTCGCTGCCATCAAAGATCACCCAGCCACGGGGGCATCAATACTCGTCCAAGGGCGCTCCGATATATTAAAGATGGCACACACGGTTGCTCTGACCCATCATGAGCGATGGGACGGAACCGGATATCCAAAAGGCATCCGATCAGAACAGATACCGGTCGAAGGCAGGATGGTGACCATTACGGATGTTTTCGATGCCCTCACCCATGCCAGGCCCTACAAGCCTGCATGGAGCGTGGACAGAACTGTGGAAAAGATGGTAGATGGTCGCGCCAAATATTTCGACCCTGACCTCCTGGATCTATTCCTTGAATCAGTGATCGGCAAGCTTGGTGACAACACGCCGCTCAATCCAGGATAGAAGCGCTCCACACAAGCTCGGTACCACCCTCTTCACGGGATTCCACCGAGCATTGACCAGCAAGCAGCCGTGCCCGATCTTTCAGGTTGCGCAACCCCATACCCATGTGGTTCCAGGCATCTTCAGCGATACCCACTCCATTATCGGCTACCCGCATTACGAGCTCGTCGTCACAGGATATGCTGACCTGGACAGCAGTGGCTTTTGCGTGACGTGCGACATTGGAAAGTGCTTCACGCAAGCTGAACAGAAGATGTTCTGCAACCCGTGTCGCCTCCATCCCATCCAGAGAATCCGGCAACTCGTATCGAACCTCTATGCCGGTGCGGGCGCTGAACTCGTCGATGATGCCGATCAGGCGGCTCCTGATTGTCTCGCCCTCATGCTCGGGATGGGATAGGTGAAAGATTGTGGATCTCACCTGCCTAATTATCTCGTCAAGCTCCGCCACTGCCTCTGCTACACGCGCTGCCGCCTCGCCACTCATCCCGAGTCGATCAGCTCCGTTGAGCATGAGACCTACTCCGAACAGTCTCTGTATCACCGTATCGTGCATGTCCCTGGCAATCCTCTCGCGCTCCTCCAGCAGGGTAAGGTCCGAAAGGCGCACGTGCAATAACGCCTTGTCAATGGCCGCCGCTGCGGCAGTACTGAGCGCCACTGCTATGTCCTCGTCTGCTGGCGTAAAGGTACCACCTCCAATCTTCTCAGCCAAGTAAAGACGGCCGGATTGCTCGCCCTGGATGTTTATAGGGACTCCGAGAAAGCTGCGCATGATAGGATGCATCGGCGGATAGCCGACCGACAGTGGATGGCTCAGCACATCATCCAGTCTCACGGGTCCAAGATCCATGTCCAGCAGGCTGAGTACGCCCCGCCCTATCGGGGGCGGCCCTATGGCTCTTATCTCGTCATCGCTCAACCCTACTGGAATGAATTGCTGTATGGTGCCATCCTTGGAAAGCACCGAAAGCGCTCCATAACGTGCTGAAAGCAACTCCATGGCCGATTCGACGATCTTCCTCAGCACCTGGGTCAACTCAAGGTCGGATTCTACCGCCAAGATCGCGTCAATCAGCCTTTGAAGCGTATCTACATCGGATATTCGCCGGAAGGCATTCGGCATCACGTCACTCCGCAACATTCCAATGAGCCGTTACGAAAAAGACGGGCACCTGCATGCTAACATCCCCAATCCATCCAACCATCCCTATTCACCGACTCCCATGCCTGCATCTCCAGATCCCATTCAGGCTGTATATTCTTACTTTACTACAAGAATACATAGGATTAGTACATGTTCGACACAAGATCGGTACACGAGATGCCCCTCAGGACATCAGCCTGCGGAACCACTAAAAGCGTGCGTATATCCATACGGCGGCAGCGGATCACCATTAAGCATCACGCCCGTTGAAGGATCGGTGCACATTCCTACATACAAAGGAGGTGCAAGTCCAAGAGTATGGAATGACTCCAGCAGGCCTGCAGGATCAGCTGTGGCCATGAGCAACTCGTAGTCCTCCCCACCGCCAAGCGCCTCCTCAATCGTGGCCCCCTCGAATACCGGTATCAGATCCAGCACTGCACCGGTTTCAGAAGCGGCCATCATCCTGTGAAGGTCGATTGCGAGCCCATCCGATATGTCTATCATTGCAGAAGCACCCGCCAGCCTGGCGATGCGGCCCTCCTCCATCCTGGCAACCGGCCGCCTGTACTTTTCCACTGCACGATTTTCAGCCGCCGTGTGGTGTGGAGCATTCCAATCCCCCCCAGCCTGCTTGAGCAACCTCAACCCGCATGCGGACCCCCCCACGCTGCCTGTTACGAAAAGCCGGTCACCAGGATGTGCGCCCGACCGCAGTGCGGGAAGGACGGCAGTCGGCAGCGACCCTGTCACCGTCACAGATATGACCAGCCTGCCGCCATCGCTCAGGTCGCCACCGGCAATCGGGCATCCAAAGTTTTCAGCTGCCGAAACAAGTCCTTTGTATAAGCACGCAATGTCAATCTCCCTGCCGCATGAAATGCCTATGAACGCCCTAGACGCATTCCCCCCCATGGCTGCGATGTCCGATACTGCGGACGCAACCGCTTTCCAGCCCACGTCCCCGAGTGAAGACAGACCCAGATCGAAATGAACACCTTCGGTGGAAAGATCCACTGACACGAGTAGCGGGCCGTCGTCTGCAGCCATCAGAGCGGCGTCATCCCCTGCCCACACCTCACCCGCCGGTGGAATGGGCAGAATCTTCTCGATTACTCCCAGTGCCGCAAGTTCCCCGGACTGTTCCGAATCCTTACCAAACGCCAGTCCTCCGGCACTCATGGAGTTCGCGCTTACCACCGGTTCGCTCCCATTCCTTGCCACTCCAGCCTCTCCGGGCACACCACCGCTAACATCCATCAGTCGACAGCCATTGTCCATCGTTGCGATCCGTTGCCCGGCGGTAGTTTCATATTGGCACCATTACCATACGCGAACCTCCTCGAACAACCCATCTGCCATCCTCTCCAGTGTAGCCATCCTCCGTGCCATTGCTTCCAATTTACGGTCATCACCACCTATTTTGCTCGACCTCTGGTAGCGAAGCTAACATAGGAATAGTTTTTATATGTAGCAATTAAAATGGTTTGGCAGTCTTTGTCTCTTCCGGCAGGGGAGAAGAATGACTCGTCTTGGATGGTACACCAGCACGGCAAACGGACTGCGGTGTCCTGGCATGGCCGGCAGAAGGAGTAGATGGAGTAGATAATGTCGTCGACACGTAATCAGAAGCTCGAGAATTGGGTGACAACCGTAGCGGAATTGACCAAGCCGGAGCGCGTACAGTGGTGTGACGGATCGCCGGAAGAACGTCGCCGGCTCATAGATACGTTGGTGGAAAGTGGTACGATGAGATCGCTTTCAGAAGAGTTGCGGCCGGACTCCTACTGGAGCGTATCCGATCCGGCCGACACTGCAAGGGTGGAAGATAGGACATTCATATGTTCCAAAGATCCCGAGGATGCGGGACCGACCAACAATTGGCAGGACCCGGACGAGATGAGAGCCACCCTCATGAAACTGTTCGACGGCTCCATGCAGGGCAGGACCATGTACGTCCTACCATTTTCGATGGGCCCCATCGGCTCCAAGCTATCAGCGCTGGGGGTGGAGATCACCGACTCCCCTTACGTGGCGCTCTCCATGGGCATCATGACCCGTATGGGTGCTGATGCCCTAAGCGCAATTGAGGACAAGGGGGACTTCGTACCATGCCTGCACTCTGTTGGCGCACCTCTATCCCTTGGCCGGCAGGATGTTCCCTGGCCATGCGATGCAGAGAACAAATACATCGTACACTTTCCAGAGACTCGGGAAATATGGTCCTACGGGTCTGGGTACGGTGGCAATGCACTGCTCGGTAAGAAGTGCTACGCCCTGCGCATAGCTTCCGTAATGGCCCGCGATGAAGGATGGCTCGCCGAGCATATGCTCATACTCAAGCTCACCTCACCAGAAGGAAAGGTGTATTACGTGACAGGCGCCTTCCCGTCAGCATGCGGAAAGACCAATCTGGCGATGATTGTCCCAACATTGCCAGGCTGGAAAGCGGAGACCATCGGAGACGACATCTGTTGGATGCGCTTCGGTGAAGATGGTAGGCTCTATGCGATCAACCCTGAATCCGGCCTCTTTGGAGTAGCGCCGGGTACCAGCACAAAGAGCAACCCAAATGCTATGAAGACGATGCGCTCGTCCACCATTTTCACCAACACCGCACTCACTGACGATGGAGACATCTGGTGGGAAGGCATGACATCCACCCCGCCAGATCATCTCACCGACTGGAAAAAGGAAGACTGGACACCCGCCAAGGGAACTCCGGCTGCTCACCCCAATGCGCGATTCACTGTCCCGGCCAGCAACAACCCTGCCTGCGCTCCCGAATGGCAGGACCCCAAGGGAGTGCCAATCTCGGCCATACTCCTTGGCGGAAGGCGTGCCTCGACAGTGCCACTGGTAGCCCAGTCATTCGGATGGGAACATGGTGTGTTTATCGGGTCAATAATGGCATCGGAAACCACCGCCGCCGCCACTGGGGCAGTAGGCAAGGTAAGGAGAGATCCCTTCGCCATGCTACCTTTCTGCGGCTATAACATGGCAGGCTACTTTGCACATTGGCTGGACATCGGAAAGCATGCCGACCCTTCGAAACTCCCCAAGATCTTCTATGTGAACTGGTTCCGTAAAGATTCAGATGGCAACTTCCTCTGGCCAGGTTACGGCGAGAACTCCCGAGTCCTGGCATGGATTGCTCAGAGGGTGGAGGGTGCCGGAGGCGCGAACGAGACCCCTATAGGTTACGTGCCGTCTACGGAAGCCATTCCTCTCGACGGAACCGGCGTCACTCCGGATGCAATGGCGGAGCTAACCAGATTTGACGCCTCATCATGGATACAAGAGGTGGCGCTCATACGTGAGCACTATGCGCAGTTTGGCGACAAGCTCCCGCCTGAGCTGGCAACCCAGCTGGAGGAGCTGGAACGGCACATCACGAAATAGCCGCTCGGTTGGGTTCACGGACGCGTGGTCCCAAGGTCAGTGAGATATTTGCCGATACTTTGCGGAACGGTGGTCTGCCGTCTTTCCATGGCTTCCCCATGGGCTTGCGTTGTATGGCTTGAATAATTTCCGATGTCATGCCAGCTACTCGCTCTCAGGGGCTCAGTTGAGAATACGTACCACCACCAGCAATGCAATCAGCACTATCAGCATATATGCTATATAGGCATTGATCCTGCCGGACTGCAGCAGTTGAACTGTCTGGGCAATGCGCAAGATCGCTCTCCTCAAGGGCAGGTATAGGTAAGTGGCAGCTGGATCCTTTACCTCGTGGGAATAGTGCGGCTGCATCTGGTGATGCTCGCATACCTGCGGCGAGGCCGGCGACAGCATGCCTGGGGCTTGCGCTGGCACGCCCGGAGATACGGGCACAGCGTCGTGGAGTCCCCTGATCTTCTTCTTGCTCCGCAAGACCATGGCCAGAACGTGACGCATTACATTGGCATAGCCATAGGATGTGTAGCCGGCGCTCCCTCGCCCATTCGAAGATGCATCCGCAGCGCCAGCATCTCCAGCTTCACCAGCCGGCGCTACATTGCCGGCCACCAGTGTATACCTGGACTCTGGTATATACGCAGCCTGCAGCGCAGCAGATTGCCATGGCTGAACTATCCTGGCACGGAAGAATGTCCCCCTGGACAGGATGGCAGTAAAAGTGACCACCAAGAGAACCATAACTGGAAACACCAGCCACAGCCAGCTTGGAGACAAGACTGAATATCCAGGTGCCGCGGGTTCCACCACAAAGGGTGATGCTATGGCGGCAATCACATAGGCCTTCGGCAGGATGCCGGATATCCCGGAGGCGATTACCCTGATCTCAAGCGGCGTGGCTATGGACAGTCCGAGCAGGCTCACCGATAGCGTGCCCGTACCTGCACCAGACAGCATCCCCGCGATGGAGCGCTGTTCCCTGGAACCATGCATCCCGCCTGCCACGGAAAACCCGAGTAACCTCACAAAGGCGAACCCGGCTATTCCCGCAGCCAACGCGATGAACGCTCCGGCTATCCCCATGGAAAGCGGCAGCAACAACCCATGTAGCCTGAAGAGTTGAGCAAGGCTCTCCATGACAAACCACTCAGAGACGAAACCGGCCAGTGGAGGCATGCCCGCAAGACTTAGACATCCTATCGAGAAGAACACCCCTGTCACAGGCATGCGCCGGGCGACGCCACGGATACTGTCCAGGTTGGTGGAGTTGGCTGCTTTTTCGAGACGTGAGGACGATGCAAAGAGCAACGACTTGCCGAATGCATGAGCAACGCATTGAAGCGTAGCAGCTAGAAGCCCTGCGGCTACGACTATGTGCGATCCGCCTATCTCCCCTGCACATGCAACTCCAAACGCCACAAAGATGATCCCGGCATTTTCCACGCTGGACCAGGATATGAAACGGGCCAGATCCATCTCCACGGACCCGAACGCTATCCCGATCAAGGCCGTAATGCCGCCAAGAATAAGAATAGCCGCCACCAGGCCGGCAGGAGGTGCACCGAGAATGTCCAGAAACCGCCATAATCCATATACTCCGACATTGAGCGCCACCCCAGCCATGAGCGCCCTGGCAGGAGCTGGGGCCTGCGGGTACGCTGCGGGCATCCAGGGATGGAAGGGGACAATACCCATCTTCATGGCAAAAGCCGTTGTGCAGAGCAGCCAGGCAATAGCCCTTAGTGTACTGCCGCTACCGGCGCCCAGGTCCACCAGCGACAGCGACCCGCTGTTTGCAGCAAGCAGGAGAACACCCAGCAGGAGCATGGCCCCGCTGCCCTTTCCTGCAAGGGCAGCCGACCATGATGAGCGCATCTGGGCACTGTCCTTGCGTGCGGCCAGAGCCAGCAACGCCACTCCTACGGTGACCAGTTCCCAGGAGAGCACGAAATCGAACGCGTTGGCTGACAGTATCACGCCTGCTACGGCAAGGATGAGCAGGCAGTACGAGGCCGGCAGCATTCTCGAATACCTAGCGGCCCGTCCCGCAAATAACACGCGCTCCCGCCGACCAGATGACGCCCCTGGCGCTGTCCTCGTCCTCGACGTACTCCCTGGTACGCCTGTGTCCTCGTCCTTGCCAGATGACGCCCCTGGATCACCGGATACCATCACGTGATTCACGGCTGGGACCACTCTAGCGGGAGACATGTCTCCCGCCCCGAGCGACCAGCCTGCAGCAGATATGGAGATCGCCAAGGCAGCTGTGCAAGTCATGAGCAGGAATAGCGCAGCCAGATGATCCAGCAAACCTGCCGGATGTCCGAGACCGAGCCCAATCAGGGAAGCATGTACCGTATAGGCAGAGCCGCTTGCCAGCTCAAGCCCTCCGGCAACAGCAAGTAACGCGCTGCCGCCGGCCGCCGCCAGGTACGGCAGTGGACGCAGCTTGCGCATACCGACCGGCAAGAACAAACCGGAGAGTATACCGCTACCGAGAAGCACGAATCCTGAAGTTAGCAAAGATCCCAACACTGTCCCTACCTCTCCGCCCGCTCGCCCGATCCAGGCAATCGCCAGGACGGCCGGCTGGCTCGGCTGGCCCCGCTCATCCGCATTGCCCCGCTCATCCGTATTGCCCCGAACGCACCGTCGCTTTTCACGCTCCTGGCGCACCAACTGCGTCTGCGGTGCTGCTTGCGTCCACCACGCCCATTGCCACCAGGATGCCGTGAAGGATGGCCAAGGGACTGGGTGGATCTCCAGGGACGAATATGTCCACGGGCACCTGGGATGCAATTACCGATCTTGAATAATCGTCACCCTGGCGCACATGGAACGAGTCACCATCAGTCCCTGAAGGACTTGCCGTCATCGTATCCGACCCCACCGCCATGACAACCTTTGGAAACGGCATAGCATCATAGGTGATACGGAGAGACTCGATCATGCCGGCTACACCGGCTCCGGTCACCATGAGCATATCGGCATGTCGAGGACTTGCCGTAAAAAATATACCCAACCTATTTACGTCGTACAGTGGATTGAGCAGTGCCGCAATTTCCATCTCCACACTGCCATCAGACCCTGCGTCCACATGCCTGATATACAGGGATCGGCGAAACTTTCTCTCGGGGATCCAGCCATCTCTGACAACCACCACATCGCCTGCGCTATCATTCGTTCCCTCCAACCACCCGGGCACGGAAGCCGGGTAACCGGTAGCCAGTACGCCATTCCTCAGCCCTTTCGTGATCCAAGCCATCAATCCTTGCCTCCAACCAATCGGCAACCAGGCGCCGGATGCTCCCTCTGGTGAATCTCTATAGGAGCCATCAACCATTCCATTGCGTTCATAGCGCAGCACCTGCGGGAGAGATCTCCAGTGAGGCTTCGTTGAAGGCGAAGTCGGTGAAAATGTCGCCGTTGAACATCAGTGGGAAGATCTGCAAGTTGTGGAACGAAGCCGGTCGAATATTGCAGCCCGTAAGGATACCGTCCTGGATCTCCACCAGGTACATGCATTCACCCTGCGGAGATTCAAAGACCCCGAAGCCAAGTCCCGAGGGAAGTGGCAGCAGCTCGCGCCACGAGCCATCCAACCCTGTCCCGGACAGCAGGCCGAGAGCACGATCGACCATGAAAAACGAGTCCCACACCTCTTCCCACCTGACCTGTTGCCTCGCCAAGCCGTCCCCTCCCATAGCCGACCGCTCGCCTTTGAAACCCGCCTGGATGTATGCCCCGGCAAGCGGCATGGTGCCATAAGAGCGCACGTCCGTTCCTGGTGTGGCTCCTCGGGCAAGCGGGCCCACCGCCCCCTGACGGTAGGCCGTCTCCGCATCCAGCACTCCGGCGTACCTGATCCTATCGATAAACGATGGAGTGGACATAGCTTCCGACGCATCTTCATAGAGCAGTTGCCTGATATACGCTGCCCTTTTCATAGCATCTTCCGGAGAGCAGCGTGGTGCAGCCACTCCCCCAGGCACGACCACCCCGCGAGAGAACCTGCTCCCCGACAGGGTCGCGCGCAACTGTTGGACGAGTTCCAATTCGTAGGAGAAACGGGCATTTGCAACTGCCAGCCCAGCAGCCTCCGCCAGCATCACGGCCACCTTTATATGATCAGCAATACGTTCCAATTCAGCATGAACCAAGCGCAGCAATCCGGCTCGAGGTGGGATGGTGATGCCGGCCACTGACTCCACTGCGAGGCAATAGGTGATGGCATGAGCAACGCTTCCCACGCCCTCGACTCTTTCGGCTACCTGTACGGCCTCGTCGAACTTCCTTCCGGTCATGCTCCTTTCGATTCCCCTGTGCTTGTAGCCAGGATGTACAACCAGTAATGGCAGATCTTCCCCGGGGGTGCACAATTCGTATCCAACCGACTCATATATCCCTGAACGCACCGGACCGTAGTGGATAGTGAACAGCCCCTCTCCTGTGGCGCTGCGTGCCGACCTTGGCGTATTCCGTCCAGTCAGGAACAGGTCTTTGACCATGTGGTGGCCGGTGGCGAATACATGGCACTGCTCAGCAAGCTTGTGCTCGTACCAGTCCGCCGTGGACACCACACCTGTGAGAGATGGGTAGCTTCGACCTCTTGCACACTCAATACTGGTCAGCGTATACATACCATTCAGGTGCGCCATAACAGCGCTGATCGTCTTGCCGCCCGATGAAGATGGGATACCGAGCAACCCAGCGAACCGCGAACCGCTTGCAATGCCGGCAGCCACCTCGTCCGCGAAGTTTTCGACGGAAGTGTACTCCAGCGTCACTGCACCATGTATCACCTGGCCAGTGCTCATCAGGCCAGCGCTCTCTATGCTCTTCATCTCGCCACCCGCCCGGTCAGTTCCCGTGCCGCCGAGTCCACCAAACGCATAAAATCTGCAGGTGGGTGGAGACCGAGCAAGATAAGACCGACGACGCCAGCCAGCATTGGTACGACCATCCAGACACTCGGCTCTTGGCGCCCTGCCACTTCCAGGCGATCAGGGCTCAGAATGATCTTGACCGTGTTCCAGCTCAACCCGGCAAAGGCGACCGTAACCAGCACCAGCAGCACCACCACGCCAAGATCCTGCCCAGCGGACAGCCCTCCGTCCACGATCATGAACTCGCTCCGGAACAGTGCGAAAGGTGGCAGCGCACTCAAGGCCGCCACTGCCGCAAGAAGCAATGACCCGCTCCACGGAAGTGCGGTCAATCCCCCTGAAATGCGGCTGATATCCTTGGTTCCAAATTTGATCTTGAAACTGCCCGCACCAAAAAAAGCAGTCCCTTTTGCCAAACCATGCGATACAACGTGCAGCATTACGCCCGCCAGAGCAATAGGAACACCAAAACCGGCACCTATAGCAATAATGCCCATATGTTCTACACTGGAATACGCAAACATCCTCTTCACGTCGCGCTGGACCAGAAGGAACAGCGCGGCGATCAGCAGTGACAGGACCCCAAACACAAAGAGTACATCGTGCGGGAACACATTTCCAACATTGAGAATGGTTACCTGTTCGAAACGGAGTATAACGTAAAAACTTACTGCCAGCAACGACCCCGAGAGAAGCGCCGAGACGGGAGTAGGCGCCTCGGAATGGGCGTCGGGTAGCCATGTGTGCATAGGAGCCAGGCCCATTTTGGTGCCGAAACCTATCACTGCCAGCACAAAAGCCAGTTCCACGGTACCGCGGGCCAACCCATGCACGTGTACCAGGTAGCCTATCTGCAGTGCATGGGACGATCCCAGCACCGGCACGGCAGCAATATACAGTACGAGCACACCCAGCAGCGAGAGACCAAGCCCCATAGATGCTATGATCACGTACTTCCAAGCCGCTTCAGAAGCGCCATCCGTATCCTCCAAGGAGACGAGCAGCGCCGAGACGACCGTGGTGATTTCTATAGCCACCCACACGAGACTCAGGTTGGATAGGACCAATGCGGCAGACATCGCTCCGCAAAATATATTGATGCCGGTAAAGAATCTCTTGTCGAAACGATCACTTACTGCCCACTGCCGGCTCGCCTCCTCGTTGTCCCCGTCTTTCCCGGCACCAGTGCTCTGCCAGACAGCCTGGGCAATCTGACCTCTCTGGGCAATCAAGCCCCCCATGCCTCTACTGCCGCCCAGGTAACCGATCGAGAATATCGCAGTAGCAGCATAAAGGAACGCGGTTACCAGCAGGAAAATGCCCGATAGTGAGTCGGCGCCAAACAGGGCACCCGCGGCGACCCTTCCCCCGTCCGCCACCCTTAGAGCCACCATCACCGATAAAGCCAGTGTGACCAGTCCCGACACAACTGTGGCCACCCGGCGTACTACGCTCGTGAACAGGTACGACAGCACGGTGGCCATCACTGGCACCACCACTATCCCTATCAACCAAGTCCCTGCGCTCATGTTGCCACCTCCCCTGCACAATGCCTTGACCCCTGGCTGGCGGCCTGCGGCATCGTCTCTTGCAGCGACACCAGGGAGGAGGTCAGCGACAAGGGCAATCCATCACTGCCTTCATGAATTTGTAGCGTCATCTCCCGATCACCCCTTCAGCCTGTCAAGTACATGGGTGGACAAGGTCCTTGTTTTCATGTGATGCAATCTCATCAGAAGGCCAAACACCACCGCTGCAACCAGCAGATCGAAGAAGGTGGCTACCTCTGTGATGAATGGCATATTCCTGGCAACGCTAACGGAAAAGAGCGTAACCCCATTTTCGAGAGAGAAGAAACCGGCCACCTGTGAAATCACGTCTCTACGAAGTACTATAAGTATAAAAGCGACGAGTACTATTGCGATATCTACGGAGACAGCATTACCGGACGCGGCGGTTCCCCTCCCGATGACTGAAGCCGTCCGGAATGATACTCCGATGAAGAATCCACATGCAGCGGTAACCAGCGCGATGTAAAGCATGGAAGGCAGTTTCATAATAGCGCTCTGCGATAGGTCGGCACTGTCTACGCTCATCAGGCGCAGGATGACCATGGGAACGATGACCACTTTTATGATAAATGACAGTACGCTCACTACATAGAGGCCACTGTTACCCTGCTCAATTCCCGTCACCAATGCCACCGCCGCCACCAGGAAGGACTGGACCATATACAGGCGTACCTGCGAACGTAACAGATGTGCCCTCAGCATCAGGAATTCAGTTACCAGAACGCCCACCCCGAACAACGTGACTACAGAGGTAAACGTCGATGGTGAGGAAAGCACGGTAGCCGCAGCCATCACCCCACCCCTACCAGGTACACCAGCAATGCCAGTACCGCGATCAGGAACGACCCAGCAAGGTACTCCGTGATCTTGAACAGTCTCAGTTTGGCAAAAGAGTCATCCACGCCTGCAAATACACAACCAAGCACCAGCGCTTTTCCCAGCAGGGAGAGCACCGCCAGGAGCACAGCCATCGCACTCGTAGAACTGGCCAGTCCCCACGGCGCTACGAATACATTGATCAGGATCGTATAGAGGATCATCTGTTTCATTGCACTGCCCCATGTAAGCAGAGCCATAGCCGGGCCCGAATGCTCGAAGGCCCTGGCTTCGTCTATCATCCCTAATTCAAGCGTACCGCTGTGCGTCTCCACCGGTATCCTGCCTGTCTCGGAGAGGACGACCAGGAAGAATGCAATCGCCGCCAGCACATGGGCCGGTGCCAGCATGGCGCTTCCCGATAATCTAATCGTAGCCGCCATCGCGTACGGAAGATCCGTCCTCGTGATGACTCCCACGGAGAACACTACAAACAGCACGATAGGCTCGCCCAGGGCGCCGAAGGACATTGCACGACTACTGCCAAGCTGTGCATAGGGAGACTGCGTATCGGCAGCACTTAGTGCAACGGCGAAACCACCCAGCCCCAAGATAAACCCGCCGCCCAGGATGTCGCCCATATAGCCGAGTGGCAACGGGAAGGATGTCAGCACTGGTATGAGCATGGGAACGATCAGGTAGCAGCAGAATGCCACCACCGGCCCGGCGATGAAAAGCGTACTGGATCCATTGGGGCGCAAGGTCTCTTTGGTGAACAACTTCCAGAGGTCATAATACGGCTGGAGTACCCGAGGCCCTCTCCGTCCCTGCAGGCGAGCCTCGAACCTGGCGATGGCGCCACTCAGCAAAGGAGCAAGCAGCAGCACCGTCATTACCTGGATCAGCTGCACCGCATACGTGGAAAGATTCACGGCAAAGCACCACCCTGGCCGACCCGACATCTTGGAGGGCATCCTGGACCATCAGAATATTTCCGCAACGCATAGTATCTCCGACGGATACGTACGCACTTTTGATGTCTGTACCTGTCCAACGCTTCAACCTCTGCAAGATCGTTCCAAATAATTATGCAGAGGCCATTAGCTCACAAGGAATACCTCCATCGGGAGCGCTTTGGGCTATACCCTCTCCTATGCTCAGTATGGCCATGCAGAAGGGCTATGACCTGTAAATACCTACGGCAAGGGAACTCACCCGCCGGAGCCTCATCCGGCTGGATACTATTATGGCATATTTTACGATCCCGCGCAAATCATCACTGCCAACCGCCATAGGGAAAACCCTCCAAGTGCCGGATACGTGCCAGCTACCTGCCTCGCTGCCGCCTGTAGAGCCGTATCGACTCCGCCGTGGCAACATCCACCCCCGACACGGCAATCAGTCGATCGGCTTCCTCGCCATCCACGGTACCCGCCAGCAACGGCGCCAACCTGGCCGCCATGGCCTTGCCCAGTTCGACGCCCCACTGATCGAACGAATCGATGCCCCAGATGCATCCCTCGACAAATACGGTATGTTCGTAAAGAGCTATGAGCTGCCCCAGAACCGAAGGCGTCAGCCGGCTTGCCACGATGACGCTGCTCGGCCTACTGCCAGGCATCACCTTATGGGGGACAGTCGCCGCGGGTACACCTTCCGAAGCGACCTCTTCCGCATCCTTCCCCAGCGCCAGGACTGCCGCCTGAGCAAGGCCGTTGGCAAACAGGGTATCATGAGAGTCGCTGGGGCCTCTCGCCGCATCGCCGAAGTCTCTCGCCGGATTGCTGAACAGGATGAAGTCGGCGGGTACCAGCTTCGTACCCTGATGGAGTAGCTGGTGGAACGCATGCTGTCCATTGGTGCCCGGCTCACCCCAGAATATCTCACCAGTCTGCATATCCACCGGAGCGCCATCCAGCTTCACTGACTTGCCGTTGGACTCCATGGTCAGTTGCTGCAGGTAAGCAGGAAAACGAACACATCTCTCGCTGTAAGGTAATATCGCGTGAGTCTGCGCCCCATAAAAGTCGTTGTACCATACATTCAGCATCCCCTGGATAACGGGCATGTTGCTCTCGAGCGGTGCAGCAGCAAAGTGCTCGTCCATGATCCGGAACCCCGCAAGCATGTCGTTGAACGCCTCTTTGCCGATAGCTGTCATCAGGCTGAAACCGATAGCCGAATCCACGGAATACCGCCCGCCGACCCAATCCCAGAACTCCAGCATCGTAGATACATCGATACCGAAACGCGCCACCTCTCCGGCGTTGGTCGAAACGGCTATGAAGTGACGGGCAACTGCATCTTCAGAAGACCCCAGGCCGTCAAGGAGCCACTGGCGGGCCCTGCGGGCGTTGGTCAGTGTCTCCAACGTGGTGAATGTCTTGGAACAGACCACAAATAGCGTCGCGGCAGGGTCCAGGTCAATGGTGGCCTGCCAGAGGGCGACCGGATCGACATTGGACACGAACCGGACAGTCAGCGCCGGGTCGGCATAATCCCGCAATGCCTGGTATGCCATGGCAGGGCCCAGGTCTGAGCCGCCTATGCCGATATTCACTACATTGGTGATTGGTTTACCAGTATAACCAAGCCAACGCCCCTGCCTGATAGCATCCGACAACTCCCCCATCTTTGCGAGCACCCGATGCACCTCTGCAACCACATCCACTCCATCCACCACCAGGCTGGCACCTTGCGGCATCCTAAGTGCAACGTGCAGCACTGCGCGATCTTCTGTCGTATTGATATGCTCGCCCCGGAACATTGCACTGGCCCGCTCGCGCAGTCCTGCCCTACGCGCCAAGTTCACGAGAAGTCTCATGGTGTCTTCTGTCACAAGGTGGCGGGAATAGTCCAGGTGCAGATCACCGGCGGAAACCTGCATGGCCGCCACTCTAACCACTCCAGCATCGCCCGCCAACAGGTTGCGTAGTCGCAAATCTTTTACGCCCTCGTAATGCTCCCGCAGGGCATGCCACTCGTCACTACTGGTGATGATCGGGAGTGCCATCACAGCTGAGAGTGCTTCAGGGCTGTCTCGAACGCCTGGGCGATCATCTTGTAGCCCTCAAAATTGGCATGGATGTCCGGGCCAGCAGGTGGTGGCACACACATCCAGGTATATACACACACCTGTGCAACCGCCACGGGATACTTGGCGAACTTGTCGTGGAGTGACAGTGTCTTCGTCTGGGTGAATGGGACGTAGCTGGAAAACGCCGTACCGATGTGTGCAGTCAACAATCCATATTTCTTGTATTCATTGGTCAACTCTGTATTCAACGTTTTCAATACCCCGACCGATAGCCTTGCCAGCGACTGCCCGCTAGAACCATCCAGCCACCGGGCCAGAAATGGATCGTAAAGAGTCATACCCACCATCGTCACCTTCGGGCCCGCCGCCGCCCGGATACTGCTCAGTATCTGCGGAAGCTGGGTCTTGATTTTGTCCATTCCGGTAAGAGCGCAGGTACCCACCTGAGAAGCGGGAACATTGCCACAATTGTCGATATCGTTGGCCCCTATATCTATGGTGACAAGGCTAAGAGATTTCTGATGTGCAGTCAGGAATGAGTCCGCCTGTTTGAGCTGCGACCCGTCCTTGTAATGACAGATACCGCCGTTGACCATCGTCTTCGTGGTTTCACCTGGGCAACCGAATTCCACCAATTTCAGCCCAGGTATCTTCTTCACAAGGTATGAGTACAGATCATTGGTGTAACCCTGCCTGGAACGGTAGCCCTTCCCGGTCGAAGGGTGGGGCTGCCAACCTACCGACAGGGAGTCTCCTAGCGCCACATAATAATGGATCGGTGGCAACGTCTTCGCCTTCGACGTGGAAGAACACGCCGCCAGGGAAGCTCCCAGCAGGCCCACGGCAATTGCTCGCGCCATAAGGCCCAGTATTCTCGACTTACCTGCTGTACTCATCCTGTCTCCTCTCCCGATTCTGATGCACGGGCTCCTCTCAATCACGTATCATATACGTTATGGGCAAGCAGCCACAGATCAGGAGCAAGTCGACTTGCTTGTAGTCGTAGCGGCTTCAGTCATTGCAGCCATACTTTACGGCGTAGGTGCAAGCCTCCAGCGACACGGCCTCCTGCTTGCCTCTCCCACGGCCAAGATGAACCTGAAGCTGCTACCCAAGCTCCTGGTGCAGCCAGTCTGGATAGCGGGCTCGGGGCTGACCCTGGTGGGTATCGCTCTGGAATTGGTCGCTCTGCATCGCGGTTCGCTTACCATAGTGATTCCATTGTTGGCGGCAGGCCTCGTCGTGGCCCTCGGATTCGATGCTGTCCTTACCAAGGCGCGCCTTCCCATGTCCGCTTGGCTGCTCAGCATCGTAGTCACGATCGGAACGGCTGTGTTTGTCGTGAGCGTTGGCAACGGCACCAGCCATGCCGCCAACCAGACGTACCTCTTGATCGCCGCTGTACTGGCCATCCTGATGACCTCCCTGCTATGGCTGCTGCCCGGTCTCGACGATCGCGAACCCTGGCTGATGGGGTCCGGAGCAGCGGTGGTGCTGGCCATATCGACCGCGCTGGCCAAGGGAGCGATCGCCAATGGCATACTCCCCGCTCTGGTCAACTGGGACACCTATGCTGCGCTCGTAATAGGGTTGGCCGGTGGCGTACTGCTCCAGCATGCATTCAAGTCCGGGCCGCTGGCCAAGTCGCTGCCCGCCAACACGGTCGTTCAGCCAGTAGCCGGCATACTGGTGGGTATATGGTGTTTCAGCGAGCAATTCGGAGCCGGCGCTACGAAAATCGCGCTCGCCACAGGTTCGCTCGCCATCACTCTCGTCGCGTTGTGGATGCTTTCGAAAAGTGTGGCCGGCGCCGTACCCAATCCACATGAAGATGTCGAAGCCGGCTCACGTGAAGATACCGAGGGGACTCCTACCAATATAGCCGGGGAGCCGTCATCCGTCATCCTGCCTAGCTCAGAGGCACCCAACAAAGATGGTTCCAGCCATATCGCAGGACAAGCAGCTCCAACCCGTACATGGCCTTGACTCGCGTGCCAGCATCATCGCCTCGAACACACAACCACCCCCTGACCTGAGCTGTTAGCCAGGGGCGTAAGCACGCCAACTGGCGTGAGCGCGCTGTTACCAGCGGGATAAGGCGCTAGGATATGTCGTATGCGTTACATACGTAACACATAACGCGAAATAAGGAGGTACATCATGAATGTACTGGTTGTGTATGAGAGTAGAGGTGGGCGCACAAAGAAGGTTGCGCAATCCATCAGCAAAGATGCAAGCGACAAGGGACACGCGGCAACTGTGAAACCAATAGCGGAGACCTCTTCAGATGAGATTACGGCGGCGGACTGCATCATTGTTGGAACATGGGTGGAGGGATTCATTCTATTCGGCGTACATCCCGCACGTGCAACATCCAGCTGGATATCGGCTTTGCCCTCTCTTACGGGAAAGAGCGTCTCTGTATTCTGCACCTACGCTGTCAACCCTCGGAACTCCCTGGACGAGTTGAAACACGGCCTTGAATCCCGTGGAGCAAAGATTGGGGCAAGCCAGGCTTTCCACAGATCACGCACAGAGGAGAAAATAGGGACATTCGTCGATGCCGCTCTAAGCGTCGCCATGTAGATATGCTTCGTATATCGTACTGGGCACGGCAAGCATATCCGACGCGCGGGATACGGCTGGGAATTGTTATCGCCCTGGTTGCGCTCCTGGCATACGCAGTTGCACCCGGACCTCACCCCGGCTCCCTGCCTGGCGACATCCATTTCTCGTCGGCCAATAACCCAATTTCGCCAACTTGGTCATCTCCGCAGCAGGTCGACCCCGGCGGAGGTGGCGTTACGTCTGTATCATGCCCATCGGCATCATTCTGCATGGCTGCAGATGCAATCGGGGACGCTCTCTATTTCCAGGGATCCACCTGGACCACTCCAGAACAGGTTGACCCAGGTGCCGGCATCTCCTCGGTATCGTGCCCATCAGCATCATTCTGCATGGCGGTGGACAATGCGGGCAATGCACTTGACTGGAACGGATCGGTCTGGTCGAAGCCGGCCGGTGTGGACTCCACATATCTCTCCTCGGTATCGTGCCCATCAGCATCATTCTGCATGGCGGTGGACAATGCGGGCAATGCACTTGACTGGAACGGATCGGTCTGGTCGAAGCCGGCCGGTGTGGACTCCACATATCTCTCCTCGGTATCGTGCCCATCGCCGTCATTCTGCATGGCGGTGGACAATGCGGGCAATGCACTTGACTGGAACGGATCGGTCTGGTCGAAGCCGTCGCAGATCGTAAACGGTGCCGCCCTATCCTCCATATCGTGCCCATCAGCATCATTCTGCATGGCGGTGGACACGGCTGGAGACGCGATAAGCTACACTGGTACAGCCTGGTCATCCCCGGTGTCGATGGACTCCGCAGGCAACGGTCTTTCTGTTTCGTGCCGACTCTCAGGATCCTGTGTCGCAGTTGACAGCTCAGGCAATGCGATTGTCTACAACGGTGTATCCTGGTCTACGCCTTCCTCCGTAGACACAAGTGGATTCAGCTCCGTATCGTGTGGCTCGGTGGAGTCATGTGTTGGG
>JAMCPL010000025.1 GCA_023379675.1 Actinomycetota bacterium
AAACAGCATCGGGGAGAGTGAGTCGCAGAGAGGATATGGCCCATTTATCACCAACAGTCCCACCACCACTCAGGAGTGGCAGCAGTATCTCTCTCATCTCTTCCCCTCATCTGGTACCAAGAGGTCGAGTCAAGGAGGTGGCGGTGATTCTGCTATACCGAACGACGCCTCTACTGGTGCACAACTCATAGCCGCCGGAGTTGCATGTTATGAGGGAGGAGAATCATTGGTATTTTTCGGTGCGATTGCAACGGTTGTCGGATGCATTGCTGGGGCTGGCGGCTCTATGGTTGGCCAAAATCTCATTATCCCGCTCTCTCCAGTAAAGCCATGAGTAATGGAAAAGCTATATTGCAGATTAACCGGATGTTTTCGCCATGGCAGGATGCTGGAATACGCTACAAAGTAATTATCGATGGCAGCATAGTAATGGCCATTGCTAATGGTAAGAGTCAAGACATAGAGCTTAGTACTGGAAGACATGGAGTTAGAGTAAGAACATTTTGGATGGGCAGTCACGCTATTATAGTTAATCTAAAGCAGGGACATGCCACGAATCTTATATGTGAAATAAACGGAAATGGATTTCGGACTTTATTACGAGCTCTATTTCAGCCCAAGCACTATTTAAATCTATATGTTGATTCACATCATTAACATAAACGAATGAAGTCGAGACATTGGGAGTATTGCCGATAGAGCGAGGCGCTGTGTACGGAACAATAGAAAACATTATTCACCTTGAAGCTATAATAGCGTCTTTGAGTGGGATATTAGCTATATTTGGGTTTATAGTCCAAATGTTTATCTGGAGAGCGAAAAGAATTGGAGCGCAGTGTGAAAAGCTGCAACCTCCCAGAATATATAGATTACGGTGGGTGTTGTTGGCTGTATCTATGGTATTTATTCTACTAGGTTTGATTAGTTAATGGCTTTACTGATATCAATGGTGGCAACCGCGAATCCTGAAGTGGACCGTAACCATTCACATGGCCTGACCTGGTCTTCGCGCGAATCGCGCGAATATTCACCACTGATCGCGCGTGGTGATGTGGACCGGCTGGATGCCGTGCGATCCGATCCAAGAATCTCCGCAAACGGCAACATCTCCACGCAGGCAAAGAACAGCATCAGGCAGGTATCGCCCACAATCTCATCCAGCCACCCCGTCCAGCCTTCTGGGCGATGCCGTTTTCTTGACGGCGCTCTGGGCGAATTTGGCGAGTTCCTGTACAGCTATAATGAATAGATAATGATCATGTCGGCAGCGATATTCAACTTGGCACACCACGATATATACGTCCACTGGGGGTTCATCCTGATATCCCTCTCGAACTTCCTGGTCGTAGTGGCGATGCTGGTGCTATTCGCCCTTGCGTTGCTCGTGCCGTTTGTCCATGCCAGGAAGAAGCACCGTTCAGCTGACGCCCACGGCAGCCTGGCAGGCGAGAGCCCAGCTGCACCGCCGGCAGGTCACGACACCGGCACGGAGGAACCTGACTCCGGCGATGGGTTGTGGACTGCCTCCGCGCGGCGGTTGTGGCTCAGGTACCTGCCACCGAAGAAAATGCTTCCCGACAGCCAGCCATCCTACGTGTCGTCATGGGTATATGTGTTCGGGGTGCTCACCCTATCCGCTCTCGCCGTGGCAATACTGTCCGGCCTGGTGCTTGCCATAAAGGGACCCACCTGGTGGCACGTATCGTCCATCGGCCACTTCGACAACTCCCTGCATTTATGGAGTGTGGAGATGTTCATGGCCTTCATGGCAATCCATCTTTGGGGCAAGTTCTGGATGGCCGCCTGGAGGGGAGGCAGGACTACAACATGGATCACCGGGGTACTGGCATTCCTGGTGTCCATCGTGGAGGCGTTTACCGGGTACCTGTCCCAGACCAACTTCGATTCGCAATGGATCGCTTTCGAATCCAAGGACGCCTTCAACGCTTCGGGGATCGGATCACTGGTCAACCCTATGAACTTTGGCCAGGCACTCATGCTGCACATAGTGCTCATCCCCCTCGTGCTGGTGGCAATCGTCGGGGTACATATACTCATGGTAAGGGTGCGAGGTGTAGTGCATCCCATCAATGCCCTTCCGGAGGACAGGGATCCTGAACTGGATCCTGCTATATCTCGACAGCATGTCAGCACTGACGACAATACCGGCATAATGGTTCCCTCAATGGAAAACTACTCCGAGGCGCGGCTGGAAGATGCTGGCGAAAGGTAAGACATCCATGAACAGCAAGAACAATGGGTACAATGGGCACAACAAGTTCGACGGAGCAGCTGACAAGGCATGACCAACGAAAACAACGAGGACTCGCGCACAAAAAAGAAGCCGGATGGAACATCTGGAAAAACAGGGACCCGCCAGGCCGGCACCGTCCGATCGCGCGTCCTGGATGCAATGCCATGGCGAGGTCCCGAGAGGCGTTATGACATACTGAAGGAGGCCACCATCGCCTTCGCCGTGGTGCTCGTCCTCACCTTCACGCTGGCCATCCTCTTCTCTTCGCCGGACACACCGCCGATCACCATAAAGGCTTGGGCCGGCGCGCAACCGAGAAGATTCACCGAAATCGCCCTGAGCGAGCTGGAAGGAACCAGCAACTCCGCCACTTACGGCCCTCCTTACAACCATGCCAGCGAATCGGTGCAGTACATCGGCTCCGTCTCCATCCAGAAGCTCCTGGGCGTGCACTACCCCATACACACCGCCAACGACTTCATACTTGGCCCCCTGTCGACGCTTCCCGGAGAAAAGCCACTCAAGGCTGCCATATCCAGCTACCAACGTGCCTCAAAGTCGCAACAGCACGCATGGGCAGTGGCCTATGGAACTGCACTGAAGAAGTCGACGGTGCATGATGGCATCCTGGATGTACCGGCGGGCAACTACGGACCACTCGCGATCATGTTCAGGAACCTCCTCGGGATGGCCAGATCGGGAGCTCTGGACTCCCAGCTCATCTCCCACAGCGGCTTTTACACGAGCAACTACACCAAGCCGATCCTGTTCATAGGAGATTCATGGAAGGCTCAGCACGATTCGAGCTACTGGGGTCATCTTGTCGCCGCCCAGCACCTCCGGAGTTCCCAATGGGGAGTCATGAACGAGACAGGCAGCTGGCCGGGACAACCATGGTTATGGTTCTACACGATGTGGTACCAGATACCTCCAATGTCCACCACTCAGCGATCCAACGCAGACATCCTGGTTGTAGGTATCGTAACTATTTTCACCATAGCGTTACTCCTGATCCCCTTTATTCCAGGACTGCGTGACATACCACGAAAAATCCCCATACACAGGCTGATCTGGAAAGATTACTACCGTGAGGTAAGCCAGCGGGCAGGCTCGCCCGGAAGCGCCGTGCACCGTGCCCCACCTCCATCCAGGTCTCCACCAGATGCAAGCCAAGCCGATACCGGCAGAGATTTGCATCGACCTTGAAATCCAACCGTGCGCTAGGAGGGCGCAACTCCCGAAATACCCACCCGCTTGGTATTTCTGCATCCCTGCTCGGAGTATGTGTCCTCGCTACAGCATTCATGGCGCGTTCCAGCCAGAATATCTTTCAGGTCACTTACCCACTGCTGGGCAAGGACGATGTCCACTTAAGTCCTTCGGCCATAGGCATGGCTGCCGCCGCCGGAATGCTGGCATCTGCGCTGGCCTCGCTCCAACTCGCCCGCGGGCGGCGACACGTCGAAGCAGGCAGGGTGGCCATGCTGGGTCTATCGACGATGATGATCGGTTTTGTACTAATGGCCGGCGCAAATGATCTTGCTGTATACATTCTTGCGGCAATGGTGGCGGGTGCAGGCGGCGGATTCACGTTGCCAAGCCTCGTTGCTCTCGCAAGCAGGTCCAGCCCGGGCAATCCGGGCAAGGGTATTGCACGCTACACTGCAGCCCTCAGCCTGTCCCTGCTGGTAGGTCCTCTCGTGGAAAGCGGCACGCTGGCGCTTGCCAATGGATCCTTGAGAATGGTGCTGGCCGTGTTCGCTCCCTGGCCACTCATCGGCATCATCCTCATCATGTATGCCAGGTGGCGCGCGGGTGCATATGCGCGATCGGACCCGGGCTCGATCGTAGGCCAGCCACGGTCCACGCATCAGGCAGAACCAGAGACACTCGCTGAGCCGGGGGTAGGATCCGGAACGCCATCAGCTGGCGCCACCGGTCACGCTTATCCAAGCAATACCCCTGAAAACCGCTCTCTTGAAGGCCATTTTCAAAGATATACCCACGATCCACGTGAGGAAATGCGGATCGTCAACGAAACCCTACCCATGGACGACCAGCCATCCGCCGGCCTCGCCAACCTGACCAGCCTGCAGGGCCTGACAGTTTTGTGGAAGAGCGCCAAGGACGGGACAGCCAGTATCAGGCTACCTCTGCTTATCCAACTCGCCTACATGGTGCCTTTCGTGTCTATGGTGGCTTTCGGCGGTCTACTCGCCATAGACGTCGACCACGCAAGTACTGGACAGGTTGTGCTCCTGTTCGCCGGATTTTACGCCATCTCGCTATTTATGCGCCTCATGATAGCATGGAGGCCGCCGGGTGATGCAAGAAAGCATGTGATCAGGATTTCTCTGGTGGCTACGGTCCTGGGTGTGGCCATGCTGGCGGCGCATAGCATGGGCTTGCTGATAGCCGGCTTTGTCCTGCTCGGCTTTGCCCACGGCATAACCTACCCGATATCGCTTACCCTCCTGGCAGAAGACACATCTCCACAGAATATGGTGAGAAATAATGCCCGCCTAGCCTCCATACAGAGCTTCGTAGGAGTCATCCTCCCGGCCATACTGGGACTCGGCATATCCACGGTGGGCTTTTCGGCTACTTTTGCCCTTATCCTGATTCCGGTTGCCGCATTCGGTATCCCTGCATGGCGCTGGAAATGACATCCAGCTGCAGATCCCAGCTGAAGATGGCTGGATAATCATTCTCGAAAACTAGGGCTGATACGGACGCAGGCTGTAGCGCAAAGAGGCGTCCCTCTGATGCGGGCAGTCCGAGCCAGCGAGCGGCCAGCACACGCAAAAAATGTCCGTGAGAGAAAAGGATTACGTCCCCTGGGTGCTCGCTGGCGAGAGAAAGCACCCGATCAGCCCTCTGGCTGATCTCGCTTATCCCCTCGCCACCGGTTACACCGTCTCTCCACAGAAACCAGCCTGGATGGATACCGGAAATTTGCGATGTGGTAAGGCCCTCGTAATCGCCGTAATCCCACTCCATGAGATCGTCGAGCAAGTGAGGAGAACCGAACCCCGCCAGCTTGCAGGTCTCACGCGCACGAGCCAGCGGGCTTGATGCCACCCACGAAAACCCGATGGTAGGCAGATACGTGGAAAGAAGGGTTGCCTGGCTCTCTCCATGTTTCGTGAGGGGCACATCCGTCCTTCCGGTGTGCTTCCCTGAGAGGCTCCACTCGGTTTCGCCGTGACGTACCAGATATAGCTTCGTGAAGCCGCCGTTCCTCCCGCCACCGTTCCTGATGCTGGCATCCATCAACAGGGATCAAAATCCATGTAGGCGCATGGCGCCATATTGCCACCCAGTATCACACGTGCTCGAGTACCGAATCGGCGGAACTTACCTCGACCCCAGGCCCCTGCTCCACAAAGAGCGCACCCAGAACACCGTTCTCCACGACAGCGGCATAACGTTGCGACCGCAATCCCATCCCAAACCCACTCCCGTCCATCTCCAACCCCATGGCCTTGGTGAAGTCGCCATTGCCGTCAGCAAGCAACGTCAGTGCGTTGTCAACTCCATATGCTTTTCCCCATGCATCCATCACAAACACATCGTTCACCGCAATGCATGCAATGGTATCAATGCCCTTCTGCTTGAGCTCATCCGCTCTGTGGATGAATCCAGGCAAGTGCAGATCCGAACAGGTTGGGGTGAATGCGCCCGGCACCGCAAACAGCACCACCTTGCCGGTGCACAGAATGTCAGCGGTATTCACCTTCTTCGGGCCGCTGGCGCTCATTGTCATTACCTCCACCTCGGGAAGGCGATCTCCTATAGAAATTACCACTATAACCTCCTGACATATCAAGTTTCCGTTCACCACCAGGGCCCGCTCGGGATCTCGGCGGATCTCGCATACAATCTTACCAGGACCCGCTCGGGATCGGGCCGGAGTGCCGCCAACATCTCACCATCAGGCCGTGTGAACCGGCATTTCCGTTAGCATACACTTCTGCAACCCACATGATGGAAAATACAGAGTATAATAGATAAATGATGGATCAGGACACGGGCAACTGCAAAGGACACCGCCAATCACGAGATGCGATTTTAGATGAGGTTGGCATGGACAGCATGGTTCGTATGCAGGCCAGGGCACTGTCGGATCGCACGCGTTTCAGCATATACAATACAATACGATCCAGTGCTTCTTCTGTCACCGTGGCAGACCTTACCAGCATATTTAAGTTGAATCACAACGCCATCAGGCAGCACCTGGCCATCCTTGTGGACGCAGGGCTGGTGAAGGAAGAGTTGGAGCGGCGGCGCACCACTCCGGGCAGGCCACGCCTTTTTTACAGTACCGGCGGGCAGGAAAGCCTGCCTTTCGGCGCCATTGATCCTGACGGGCGTCTGTACAGCCGCCTAGCCCTGCTGCTGGCGGAAGCCATAGACAGCAATACTGCGCCTCGAGAGATGGGCAGAGTTGCAGGGATGCGCGGCGCCGGCGGAAGTGGTGCTGGAGTTGGAGTTGGAGTTGGAGTTGGTGGTGCTACTGCTGGCACAGGCAAGGTTGGTACCGGTATGGTCGGCGCCAGCGGGAAGATCTCGGATGGAGACCAGGCACTCGACAGAGTCATGTCCGCAATGGAAACCGAAGGATTCCATACGCGACTTGCGAAAAAAGGCAAGCGGATAGAACTGATTGTGGACACCTGCCCTTTTATCAATATAGCCGAAGTCGCACCCGGGGTTGTCTGCGATCTGCATCTCGGCATGGCAGAAGGAGTCACTGCCGCAACCAGCGACCTAACCGTCGTCGGCCTGAAGAAGAGCGACCCGCTGAGGAGTGGTTGTCGCCTCTTGCTCGAACAGGCGACAGGCTGACCGTCCGCGCCGCATCGTAGACTACCGAGAGTTGGTAGTGCGTGTCCGACCGGGCAAGCTACTTACGCGATCCACTCCTACGATGTAGTGAAATATCCGTAGACATCCACGAGTATATTGACGGAACCTGCCGAGCCATCGTATATGGTGATGTAGCCGCTCGAATCAGGCATGGCAATAGCAAAATTGGGTACGGTGGCGCCCGGATCCCAGTTGATATTGGAAGATTGTGGGAGAATGGATGAAGGGTCTACCGAAAGGTACCCTTGTGCAGTGCCCCCGAGTGCAGTGAGATTTAGCATCACCGCACTCACCCCTGAACTTGGCACACCGCCAACTCCTAATACCTTCACTGCTATCTCTTTGTCGGATGCAAGGGTATGCCCGTTGCACTGAGCCTGGCTACCCGAGAGATTGGATGGATTCCCCGACCTGGTGTCACAGATACGTACGGGGTTTATCGCCACGCCATCCGCGCCACCAGTGGTACTCGATGCTCCGGTAAAGTACCCGTACACATCCAGCACGGCATTCGTGCTTGCAGAACTGTAGATTGTCACCTCACCGTTGGAACCAAGCGGCACCACAACCTGATTGGCACGGGTCTCGTCCGTCACCCAGTTCAGGTTGGAAGTCGTAGGTCTCGACACTCCAGCCGGATACATGGTGAAATAGCCCTCGCTCGAAGGTGAGGCAACCGTTAGATTGAATACGACCGCCGACGCACTAGCCGGTATGCCGTCTATTCCCCCGACATGTACGGAATCGCTCTGATTGGCGGGGATCATGCCAAGGCCTGCGTCGGACAAGGGCAGGTTGGCGCAGTAGCTCTGGTGAGCCGACTTGTAAGCAAGCATGGAGCAACGGGTGTCAACCATACGCGCAGGGGCAGCCAGTGGAACGTACCGCCCGCCACTCGATGGCGCCGAGGGATACTCGCCGTACCCTTCGACATCCACCACAACGTTGACATAACCGGTATTGTTGTAAATGGACACCTTGCCGGCGTATGCTCCAGATACCGGAAGCGAAATCGCTACGAAGTTGGGTACCGCTGCACTGGACGATGCGTTGACGCTGGACACCACCGGCCTTGGCATGCCGGCTGGATATACAGTTAGATACGTTGGCTGCGTAGCTCCAACTGCTGTCACGTTCAGGTAAATCATGGTGGCACCTGATGGGATGCCGGAGATCCCTGACACATCCAGCGTAAGCACTCCCGCCGGTCCGAGCGTCTTACCCTCACACTGGGTAAGCGCCGTGCCGGAGAGACCCGATGGATTGCCTGGTCTTGTATCACATACCCGTACGGGTGTGACCGGATGGTAAGTGCTGGCAGCAGCACCGGTCGTCGATGCCGCGCTACAAAGCGCCGGAACCAGATCGGCGCCGTTCGGAGTACCGATACCTGACGCCATGTCGTAGCCGGTAGTGGCGGGATACAGCCCATGATTGGTACCGGTGGCATCATTGTTGCCAGATGTTATATCGTAGAATGCACCTGAATCGTCAGTAGCCAGCTTGTACAGGACAGGATTAAGGAACCCTACCGGCCCGGCAGCACAAAGCTGGTTTGCCATCGTCACCACCGAGGCCCATACAGGCGTGGCCATCGACGTTCCTGCAATCAGCTCCCAGCCGGCATTGTTGCATCCTCCGGCAGTGCAATACATCGAATATCCTACCTGTGCATTCGCGGAAACGTCGGGAACCTCCCTACACAGCCCCGAAGCGGCTGAACACGGCGCACCAGAGGAATACTTGTTGACCACGCCTGGAGCGGACTGCCAGGAAGGCATTGACCAAAATTTCGAGATGCCACCGCCACCACCTTCGCCGTTATGACTGTTCCATACCGACTCGGTGCGAGGAGAAGTCAAAGAACTCAGGTCTGTCCCGCCAACTCCTGTAACATAAGGATCGCTTGCCGGGTCGTCGACGGCAAGTGCTGTATCAGGAGTAGACGAGCCGGGCACGTAGCAGCCGGCTGATCCCGAATCTCCTGCCGCGGCAAGCACTGTCTGCCCCTGAACTGCAGCCTGCTCGAACAGTGTCTTCTCGGCCTGCGCTTGGCTCTGTCCCACCGCCTGCTCGCAGTTGCCGTAACTTATGTTGATGACTTTTGCGATATTGGCATCGACCGCTGATCGCAGCGCGTCGTAATATCCCGTATCTGTGTTAGGAGCCTCGTACACATCCACCGTAGCCGCAGGAACCATGCCAATTATGTTCTCCACATCGCTGGTGGCTTCGTTGGTATCCGCATTGAAGCTACTCCCACCATCCACTGAAATTGCATTCACCTTTGTGGATATACCATAGCAACTCTCATATGTCGATATATTTGCTGAAGAAAAGGACCCTAACTCCACCAGTCCTACCGTCTGGCCGGCACCGCTCCCACCGCTCTGATACACTGGTCCCAGATCATATCCTTGTGCGAGTTCCTGCGGTGTGAGTCCCCCGAGAGAAGACGCCGAACTGCAGGCCTGTGGTGGGTAGGACGTAGCAGCGTAGGGGCGTGGCGGGTAGGACGTAGCAGCGTAGGGGCGTGGCGGGTAGGCCGTGGTGGTGGCGTAGGGGCGTGGCAGTAGATTGAGGTACACGCTCTGTGCACGGCCGGGGTATCCGCTCCTACTCACCACACGAAGCTGAGGCTTGGGAGTGGACATACTGGACAATCCCATGATTCCCTGGATGGTGGATTGCAATGCGTAAGGCACTTCCGGATGTCCGGCGGCAAAACGCACAACCTGCCTGTTTCTGAGCCTTACGAGGTCTATTGGGACGTGAAACGCCGATGACGCTTTCGCTATCGTGGTACTTACGGGGATGGAAAGCCCATCTGGCGAAAGTGATCCCGGGTGCAGGCCAAAAGCGCGAAGCATCTTTAGCACTGCACCGGCGACCTGGCTGGGCGCCCCAAAGCGGCGAGCAAATTGACTCACGCTTAGATAGTGCCGGTAGTAGGGAGTTCCAGGTGTCGACACCTCACTTACCAGCCTGGCCAGACCCCCGCCATTATGTGGGAAGAGGCTTACCGTCACATCCAGCCTTGCGGACCCCGGAGCCGTGCCTACCACGCGTGCACCCGCCGGCAACGGTACGGCGCTCTGACTGATCGGGACCATGGCCGAACCGGGAGTACGTGCAACCGCGGGCTGGATAGGTGAGTCGGGCCAGGATGCAGGGATGCCGGTACCGGCAGCACCGAGCGCCATTGCCAGCGCAACAACGGAGATGCTACAGCCCAAGGTCCTCATACATGACTCCATAGGTATATGTTTTGCCTCGTGCTTTAGTAATCCATGTAGCAACGCCCGTAACAATAAATGGCTTCACGACCAAAGTCGTGAATAGCTGTAGATGGACGTGAACGCATCCAGTATCAAGCGGATTGACGGCGGGTTTCTGGACTATGAGAGCGCAGGTGCTCGTCCAGCTTGCCCTCGACACGGTGAATGTCAGACTTCAAATTGGCTTCGACTTTATTCAGGTCTTCTTTGGTGGCCATATGCATGATTACAGTGTCGACTCGAGCGGTTTGGTTGGCCATCTCAACTCTTACCTGTCCCATCTCAACTCTTACCTGTCCCATCTCAACTCTTACCTGTCCCATCTCAGCCTGCAAAGAGCGGCGTCCTTGCCTGGCATCTACGACAAAGGCTATAAGTGCGGCAAGTATGATCCCGATCAGCGTCCAAACGGCGGCCAGCATGAGATCATCTTAGCATGACGCGAGCACCAAGATGCCAACTGGATACCAATTAGGCGTTGGCCGCAGTCTAGCCACACTCTCGACATGTACCAAGGTACTGAATGTAATGTATTTACCGCTCGAAACCACTCACTGCCGTGCACGCAACGTCGGGGGATTTCAAAAGTATTGAATGTACTTGTATTCCAAACTATGGAGGTATCATATTCATCGGCGTTCCGAATTACATCGGTGGTGGTATCTAAATCGAGACGGCATTTACACGGAATTGGGGGATGGAAGTAAGTAACGCCACATCCTGGCCCTTCAGGGACGGGAGAAGGTCAAATTAGCACAGAGCCAGCAGCCTGCAAATGAGCAGTCACCCAGTATATCTACGACCATGCATTGCTCATCCGGCACCCATCCGGAACTACACAATCGTACGGATCGAGCAACGTCAGTCAACAACGCACGCCGTCTCGCATTACCCATCCGGCCACTACGCACAATTTTTCATAAACTGCTGCCCCTACCCTTCCCCCCTGGGGTGGATCGTGTTATACTAACAACACAGCGGACCAGTATGGCTCGCTTGCACAGGATGACGCATGGACGCCCAATGATTGGGTATCCATGCACGTTAGAACAGTAAAGGAGAACAGACTATGCCATTGATCGAAATATCCGTACCTGGAATATCATGCGCCCATTGCAAGTCCTCGATAGAAGGAGCGTTGCGGCCCGTCGCAGGGGTGGATCAAGCTGTTGTGGACGTGAGCACAAAGACCGTAGCCGTATCCTACGGATCACCTGCCACCCTCGATGCCATCACCGAAGTCATCGAGAACCAGGGATATGATGTAGCATCTTACGAAGAACTGGAGAGTAGGCAATGACACCGTCATCGGCAGCAACCACATCGCCACCGGAGACTTCGGAACCGGAATGGGCAGGGAGCATAAGCAACTCACTGGCAACGTTGGAGATAGGGATAGAGGGAATGACCTGCGCGTCATGCGTCTCCAGGGTCGAAAAGACGTTGAAACGCCTCCCGGGCGTGTACGACGCCACCGTCAACCTCGCAACCGAACGAGCCACTGTGCGCTACGCGCCAAGCAGTGTCGGCTTCGACGGTTTCGTACAGGCCGTGACCGGAATCGGATACCAGGCGCACTCGCTCGAAGACGGTAGCGGCTCGGAAAATGCCGCTCACAAGGATGCTCTTGCAGCAATGAGGCGCGATGTCGTACTTGCCTTCGCCCTTGCAGTACCGGTCCTTGTCCTTTCCGAGGGATCCACGTTCTTCCCTGCATTTCACAGGGCTCTAATCTCGGCCAGTCCCTGGGGACATTTCTACGACTGGATACAGTTTGTCTTCACGACGATTATTCTCGCCATTCCCGGGAAGAGGTTCTTCAAGCCTGGCCTGCTCGCATACCGGCACCTCTCTCCGGATATGAATTCACTGGTCTCCACAGGAGTGGGAGCAGCCTGGCTATACGGGGTCGTGGTCCTAGTGGCGCCTAGCCTCTTCCCGCTCATCGCGCGCCAGGTTTACTTTGATTCCGCTGCAGTGATCGTTGCACTGATACTGCTCGGAAAATACTTCGAAGAGCTTGCCAAGGGCCGTACATCTCAAGCCATCAAGAAACTGGCCGGCCTGCAGTCAAAAGAAGCCCGGCTCCTACGCGATGATGGAAGCGAAGAGGACGTACCCGTAGGCTCGTTACATGCCGGTGATCACATAGCCATACGGCCTGGCGAGCGCCTGCCCGTCGATGGCAGGGTGGTGGAAGGTACCTCCCATGTAGACGAAGCCATGCTTACCGGCGAGCCAATGGCTGTATCCAAAACCACCGGAGACAGCGTGGTCGGAGGAACCGTGAACCGCGAAGGAAGGCTCGTCATCGAAGCCACCTCGGTCGGCGCCGACACCGTTCTCGCGCAGATCATCCGTTTGGTGGAACAGGCACAGACGAGCAAGCTGCCCATACAGAAACTCGCTGACAGTGTCGTGAAGGTATTCACCCCCATAGTAATAGGCATTGCGCTGGTCTCCTTTGGCGTGTGGCTGGCCTTCGGCCCATCACCAACCATCACGACTGCAGTGGTTTCCGCCGTGGCGGTACTGGTGGTCGCCTGCCCATGTGCAATGGGACTTGCAACACCTGCGGCCATCATGGTCGGTACGGGACGCTCTGCCGAACTGGGCGTGCTTTTCCGCAATGGTGAAGCTCTCGAAGTGCTCTCGAAAGTAGATACAGTGCTGTTCGACAAGACTGGCACGTTGACTGCCGGCAAGCCAAGCGTTACCGGCATCGTCTCCGAAGATCCAGGCAAGCTGCTTTCCCTAGCGGCATCGGTGGAATCTGGATCTGAGCACCCTCTGGGCCAGGCGATCCTGGAAGCAGCAAGGGATCGGGGACTCCATCCTGCCGGCGTTGACGGGTTCGAGGCGGTGGCCGGGTATGGCGCAAGAGCGCTGGTTGATGGGATGGAAGTGCTCGTGGGCTCCTCACGCTATCTCGAAAAGGAGGGTGTGGAAGTCGGCAATTTCACAGAACAGGCAGATCAGTTGGCTGCACAGGGCAATACGGCTGTCCTCGTGGCGGCAGGAGGAAGCGCTCTTGGCGTACTGGGTATATCGGATGCACCCAGGCCGGAGGTAGCAGGGATAATACCCGCTTTGAAGGCCCGTGGCCTCCGGATCGTAATGGTCACCGGAGATACCGTACGCACGGCAAATGCCATAGCACAGGAACTGGGTATCTCGGATGTACATGCAGAAGTGCTACCACAGGACAAGTCCGCTGTAGTCAAGAAGTTGCAGAGCGAAGGGCATAGGGTGGCATTTACCGGCGACGGGATCAACGACGCGCCTGCACTCGCCCAGGCTGACGTAGGCATTGCCGTGGCCTCCGGCACGGACATCGCCATAGAGGCCGCCGATGTGGCGCTGGCAAGAGGCAGCGTATCAGGGGTGGTCACGGCGCTGGACAACGCAAGGCGCACCCTCAGGATAATCAAACTCAACCTCTTCTGGGCCTTCATCTACAACATAGTGCTGATTCCCGTTGCAGCCGGAGCCTTGGCGCCAGGGTTTGGAATCCGTTTGAACCCCATGCTTGCCGCAGCCGCCATGGCGCTGTCGTCAATCTTTGTCCTGACCAACAGCCTGCGGCTCAAGCGGCTCACACCCTGGAACCCAGCTTGATCAGCTCATCCTGCGGATACTGATCTTGCCGATCAATGATGCCATGGCCTTAGGAATTGGCGTTGCCTACCATCGTATCTGCTTGCACACGTTCACTTGGCTTGGCGCTGGGACTGCCACTTCCCTGTACAATCATGTAGCCGACTCATCGAGACTGTCGCAACTGGTAAAGTGGGCAGGTCAGTAATAGGTCCGATCAGTAGTAGTGCAGGTTAGTGGCAAACCAATCGGTTGTTCGGTCCAACCGTATGGCAGGACGATGCAACCAGGAATATAATCAGAACTACGATGACGGTGATCGCCACTACGGTCATCCCGATGATAATTCCAGCAATTGCAAAACCCCTGCCACCATATGCACCACCGCTCTTGTCGATCTGCGACTTTGCCGAAAAGCCAAGAACGGTTCCCACTATTGCTGTCAGTGGCCATATCGGGAATATCAATATGCCGCCCACCGAGCAGAGGAACGACGCTATAGCCAGGCCACTGGTGGGCTGGGCCTGCTGGTAAGGAGGGTAGTAACCTCCCTGAACAGGGCCGTACGGCGGGGAGCCGTAAGCGTTGCCGTATGGAGGTTGGCCACCCGAAGGCGCACCGTACGGCGGGGAGCCGTAAGCGTTGCCGTATGGAGGTTGGCCACCCGAAGGCGCACCGTACGGCGGGGAGCCGTAAGCGTTGCCGTATGGAGGTTGGCCACCCGAAGGCGCACCGTACGGCGGGGAGCCGTAAGCGTTGCCGTATGGAGGTTGGCCACCCGAAGGCGCACCAGCAGGTTGAGGGCATGGTGGAGGCGGGGACGGGCTGTAACCGCTGTCACCGCCGGCTTCAGACGGGCCTTCCTTGGACGGTATCGCCGTGCCGTCAGGACCAGGCCACTCACTCCCTACGGCACCAGATCCAGTATCACCGCTGGTGCCCATCATGGTACCGCCCCCTCAAACTCTCGAGCCAAATATTTGCCATACCTGACTGTACACCACCTGGCCCGTGATGTACACTGATTACTTCCATGTATGTCGTCCATGTATGTCGTTCACGCCACAATTCGCGTCCCGTTTACCACTCGGGTCAACCGACCTCGACGCATTTTAACTAAGTGAACGCCTTTTTCGACGCGGCAGGGAGGTTCTCTGTGCGGTGGCGCTACGCTATACTGGCTGCCTGGCTCATAGCCACCTTCGCTGCCATGACCCTGCTTCCCGGGATCAGCAGCGCCGTCCAGCAAAATGATCAGAAGTTCCTGCCGGCCAACTCTCCCAGCGTACAGGCCGCCAACCTCGCCCAGCCGCTTCAACCTGCCAACGTAACAAGGCTGATCATTGTAGCTTACACGATCGGCGCAACCAGCAGCCCGGGTCACCATGGCCTTGGTGGCGCCGGCAGCCCCGGCAACGCCGCTCTCACCAGCGCAGACAAGGGTGCGATCGCAGGCATAGAGCAAAAGGCACGCTCCGTTCCAGGCACGCTCCTGGTGAAGCAAGTCGCCATCTCACAAAACAACCGTGCTGACGAGATCCTGGTTGCTTCGCGCATCCAGAAACTAAACGAATACCCGCTCAGGGCATACGTGGGTAGGCTTTCTACCGCCATTCACTCGGTACCCGCGCCGCCGGGGCTATACGTGCACCTGGCAGGCCCACTAGCGAGCCAGGTGGCCAACCTCAATAGAGACAAGGGTACCAACAACCGCCTACAGGAGTTCGCTGCACTATTTATAATCATCCTTCTCGTATTGATATTCCGGGCTCCACTTGCCCCCTTGCTTACCTTGCTGCCAGCGTTCTTGGTGGTGCAGATCTCCGGTCCACTCATTGCGGAAGTAGCCAAGACTGGCATACCTGTATCAACAATCACGGAGTTCATGCTTGTGGTCATCGTGCTCGGGGCAGGCACCGACTACGGACTGTTCCTTGTATTTCGCGTGCGCGAATACATGAGATCAGGCAAGGAACCAAAAGAGGCGGTATCGCTGGCAGTGAGCAGAGTGGGCGAATCCATCACGTTCTCAGCCGCCACCGTCGTAGCCGCTCTTGCAAGCCTCACCCTGGCCAGCTTTGGCATGTACCAGAGCCTGGGCATCCCCATCGCAATAGGAATAGCCGTGATGCTGCTGGCAGGTCTGACGCTCCAGCCAGCGCTGCTCGCCATCTTCGGACGGGCGGCCTTCTGGCCGAGCAACACTAGGCCGCAAAACCACAAGCCCGGGCTCTGGGGGAAGGCAGCCGCACGCCTTGTCCAGCACCCTATAGAAACACTTATAGCAGGTGTGGTAATCTTTACCCTGCTGGCAGTAGCGGCTACCGGCAACAAGCCTGCCGGGTTCATAAGCGGTACATCAGCTCCACCCGGAAGTCATGCGGCCGCAGGTAATGCAGCCTTGGCAGCCAATTTCCCGAAAGCTGCAGCAAATCCGACAGACATAGTCGCCCGCTTCAAAGTACCCGTCTGGCAGGACGCCGGTCCTCTGGCCAGCTTCGAGCAGAAACTCTCGGGGTCACGCTTGTTCACCTCGGTAATAGGTCCGATGGATCCAAACGGCACCCATCTTACCGAGAGTGAATTCATAAGGCTTCACGCTTTGCTTGGCCCACCACAGCGGTTGCTCGTACCAGGCTTTGTGCCGCCTGCCGGTGTATCTTCTTCAGAAATAGATGCTTACATGGCTACTGCCTCACTCGTGAGCGCAGGAGGACACACGGTCGCACTGGAAACCAGCCTGTCGGCCGGAAACCCCTCGAGCACGCCAGCGATGCAAGCCGTTCCCACAATACGTGCCGCAGTGTCTACGGCGGCACACTTATCAGGAATACATCTGTATGGCGTAGCAGGCGAAGCTGCTGCCGCCTACGATGTCAGCTCGGTGGCAGGAAGCGACCTGCTGCACATCCTCCCTATCGTCGTAGTGATAATTGCTCTACTGCTCATCGTACTCCTACGCAGCCTGGTGGCCCCGCTCTACCTCATAGCCAGTGTGGTACTGTCCTACCTGGCGGCGCTGGGACTGTCCGTGATCATATTCATCTATTTCGGTGGTCATCATGGGCTTGTGTTTTTCCTGCCATTCATGCTCTTCCTGTTTATCCTGGCACTCGGCGAGGACTACAACATACTGGTGATGACGCGCATACGCGAAGAAGCCGCCAGGGCCCCTCTGCGCACAGCCGTCGTGCATGCAATAGAGAGAACGGGTACGACCGTCACGTCGGCAGGACTGGTACTGGCCGGCACCTTTGTAGTATTTGCGATTGTCGGTGGAAGCAGCTCCGACGGCAGCGAGATTGTCGAAATGGGCATGGGGCTGGCTCTCGGAATACTCATGGACACCTTTCTCGTCCGCACGCTGCTGGTTCCCTCTATAGTTGTGCTTCTCGACAAGTGGAATTGGTGGCCGTCACGCCATGGCTTCACGGAGACGATGCGCGAAGAGGACTTACCTGGCGAGGACGCTTTACCGAGCGATTCGGGCCAGCAAGCCATACCGGTCTCTCATCCAGATTAGTCCAGTAGCCTTTCACCAGAAGCGCCGGCGCCGGCGCCCTGCCAACCCTGGTGTGCGTCCAGCGCTGGATTCCTGGTCTCTTCGTGATCTTCCTGGTGCTTTCTTGGCACAAGAGTTGCGCTATGTTGGTGCCGTGGATACCAATACATCTCCGAGAGTACGTTTCGCTCCGTCGCCCACCGGCTACTTTCATGTCGGAAGCGCTAGGACAGCTTTGTTCAACTGGCTTTTCGCTCGTCGCAATCACGGAACGTTCATACTCCGTATAGAAGACACCGACGAGGAAAGGGGACGGGAGGAATGGGTCTCGGGAATCCTGTCGGCACTTGCCTGGCTGGGTCTTGAATACGACGAGGGTCCTTACCGTCAATCTGAACGATCTGCCTTGCATGCTGATGCTCTTACGCGGCTCTGGGATGGTGGATACCTGTACGCGTGCGGATGCAATCGTGAAGAGGTGCTGGAACGAACCAAGGGCAATCAGACACCTGGCTACGATGGACACTGCCGAGAATTGGGCCTTGCAAGGGAGGGACGCGCCTTGCGCTTCAGGACGCCCCGTGACGGGATAACCGTAGTAAAGGACGTGGTACGAGGCCTAGTGGAGTTCCCCCACCGAGCCATGGAGGACTTCGTCGTATCCAAGGCCAATGGCAGCCCGCTGTTCGTACTTGCAAATGTCGTCGATGACATCGACATGGGAATCACTCACGTAATCAGGGGAGAAGACCTCTTGCCGTCCACCCCCAAAGGCATCCTACTTTGGAAAGCTCTTGAAGGTTCAGCAGTTGAACTCCCCGTCTTTGCTCACCTGCCTATGCTCGTCAATGAGAAGCGCCAGAAACTTTCCAAGCGGCGTGATCCGGTGTCTCTCGAATACTTTTCTGAGCAGGGATATTTGCCGGAAGCATTCTGCAACTACCTGTCTCTCCTCGGCTGGAGCCACCCATCAGGCAAGGAATTGATGACAATGGAAGAGATCATACAAAGCTTCTCGCTTGAGGATATCAACCATTCGCCCGCCTTCTTCGATGTAGTGAAACTCACCCATATGAATGGAGAACACATCCGGTTGCTGGACGCAGATGTGTTTGCAGCAAGGTCATCAGCATGGCTGGATACGGCGCCGGTGCCTTGGGCAAGAGACCATTTTGACATGGATACCTACCGGCGCATTGCACATATCGTTCAGGAACGTGTCGCTACCCTCGCAGAGATAATCCCCATGGTCGACTTCTTTTTCCTGGAATCACCGATTTACGACCAAGCCGCAATAGAGTCACTGGCCACCAACGACACAACACGCAAGATAGTGACAATGGCTTTGGATATATACTCTCGCTGCACATGGGCACCCGATGCGCTACACGAGGCAACCGCCGCAATGGGAAACGAAATCGCGCTGAAGCTTTCCAGGGCGCAGGCTCCTGTCCGGGTGGCGGTCACTGGTAAGAGGGTCGGACCACCGCTCTTCGAATCCATGGCTATCCTAGGACGCGAGAGGGTTCTGGCAAGGCTGCATGCTTTTGCGGCCCTTGTTGCACGCACCACGCCAGAATAGGCTATTCTGTTAAGTGCCCTTCGGGGGTAGTTCAATTGGCAGAACGCTTGGCTCTGGACCAAGAAGTTGGGGGTTCGAGTCCTCCCCCCCGAGCTGGATGCTTGAATACAAGGCCCCATCGTCTAGTGGCCAAGGACACTACCCTCTCAAGGTAGAGACACGGGTTCGAATCCCGTTGGGGCTGCCAATTGTGGAAGCCAGACTTATGCTTATCACATCGTGATGCCATATTATTGTGATTGTCCGTAATCATACACCGGACAGTTACGGACAACAGACTCAGCTCCCTGTCCGGATATTGGGGTTCACTTCACAGCGACCACATTGCCGTTACTCCATCATCATGCAGTTTCTGGATATACTAATGGGAGGTTGATAAGGACTAAGCCAATAATGATAACCCGTAAGTGCAAAGAACTATACCTTTCCGGCAAATACCGTATGTCACCGGCAGGGCTTTTTCGTATTGCCGGTATTCTTCTGATCCTGCTTGCAGGTATCGGTATTGTATACCCACTCTGGTGGAATCATCGTTCGTCAACGGTTGGCGGCAACCTGATCAAGGTCGAAAAAGCGGAAATCCAGCAAGCTGCAAGATCCTCGTCCGCAGGTTCACGCTTATGCTCATCATCACAACATCCACCAGGCCTTGTTCCCGCGCTATCGCAGGATGTTGCCGCAACATCCACTAAGTCTTCTAGTCACAATACCCCGGCCGGGAACGACAGCAGTAGCAATTCTGTATATGGATTGCTGGAAGCACCTGCCATCCATCTGGTTGCGCCGGTAAAATCAGGCACATCCAACGCGACTCTTTCGGTTGCAGTGGGACACAGCAGTGCAACCAGTTGGCCGGCACCCGGCGTCCCCAGTATGTTCCTAGCCCATGACGTATCGTGGTTTTCAGATATCGGAAACCTGACAATCGGTGACACTGTCCTATGGGTAGAGCCTTGCTCTACCATGATCTACAAGGTCGCCAAGAGCATGATTCGTAGCCCCGGACAGCCTATACCATCCTACCCAGGGGGCGATATCGTATTGGTGACCTGCTACCCGACAAACGCCCTCTGGTTCACACCGAACCGGTATGTGGTAATAGGCGAGTATGCGAGGACGATCAATACTGGATCGGCCAATACCGGACCATCTTCAGGAAGATCTGGCACCAAGGCGCCATCCACGTCACCCATATCCGTGCTTCACTCGACTCAGCTTCCGCACCTCGATCTTCCCCCTGGCTTGGTTGGAACGGGAATCACCCTGCAAGACAATGAGGTACTTCTGGGGCATCTCCACATTGACGGAACTCCGGCGGCGAGCCTGACGCAATCCCCTATACCACTCGATGTCGCCAATCGTGGACTCAAGCTTTATTTTGCAGCAATGCATGCCGCGGCTCAGTACAAGACACACCCAGCATGGTGGAACGACATAGCCCCGCAAGTTACCGATCACAGCTCATGGGCAAACGCTGGACCCTTGAACATTACCGAGTATGCGAAGGGTTCCGCAATCACAGAGATTTCCCTGTGCTCGCCCGTAAAGACGGTCAATGAAAGCATTGTATCTCATACTCTGGTTGTGTCGTCAATGGGACCAAGTTGTTCATAGCGCCCGCCTCGGAGGTATCACGCACTTCACCGGTAACCATTCACATGGAAATGTCTACACCATCCCCTACCGCGTCCATCCAATGCCGAGCATATGTGATCACGAATCCGGGTAGCGGGGGCACGCATGCACCGACCTGTAGAATTAGCTCAGCCAGCCGGTTGACAGGGTTGCGGAATCCAAACACACAACGCTAACGATCCAGAGGACCGTGAGCACTACCAGTGGGCTACGCACCTCGAGCGGACCGGGCATCTTCCTCTGCAAGCTCTTCGGCACGAGTGTCCGCCGCAGCCAGCCTGGCCTCAACCCCCTCTTTCATCAGCTTCTCAGCCTCATTCACCAGCGCGACCACCATATCCTCCTCCGGGACCACCCTCACCACCTTGCCCCTTATGAACAGATGACCCCTGTGCCTACCGGCAGCTATGCCCAGGTCAGCACCCTTTGCTTCACCGGGACCGTTCACCACGCAGCCCATGACAGCCACTTGCAAGGGTATCGAGCGCTTCGCCAACTCCGCCTCGGCAGCCTTGGCAATGGCTATGACATCCACCTCCGCCCTTCCACACGATGGGCAGGCTATCAGATCGACGCTCCTCCGCCTCCTCAAACCCATGGCTTCGAGAAGAGTCCTGCCGGCTCTGGCCTCTTCTACGGGGTCGGCAGTTAGCGAGTACCGGATAGTGTCACCGATGCCCTCCGCAAGGAGAGTGGCAATGCCGGCGGTGGTCTTGATTATGCCCGATGGGGGCGGACCAGCTTCGGTGACCCCAAGATGCAACGGATAGTCGAACGTCTCCGAAGCCAGCCTGTAAGCGCTGATCATCAAAGACACGTTTGACGCCTTGACTGATATTTTTATGTCCTCGAAACCTACTTCCTCCAGCATGTCCAACTCGTTTCGAGCTGACTCGACCAGTGCCTCGGGAGTTGGCCTGCCGTAGCGCTTCAAGAGGTCTGGATGGAGCGACCCTGCGTTGACCCCGATCCTGATGGGGATGGAATGGTCTTTCGCTTCGTGCGCGACCAACTTGATTTCCTCTGGTTTCCGCAGGTTGCCTGGATTCAACCTTAGCCCATCCACACCCGCATCTATCGCTGCAAGCGCCATCTCGTAATGGAAATGTACATCTGCAATTATAGGAACCGGAGAGCGCGGTATTATCTGGGCCAACCCGCTGGCTGCTTCCGGCGAGTTGCACGTGCAGCGAACCAAGTCAGCACCGGCGCCAGCAAGCTGGTATATCTGCGCGAGTGTCCCCTCGACATCGGCAGTCTTGGTGGTGGTCATGGACTGGATCGATACCGGAGCATCCCCGCCGATGGCAACTTTACCTACATGGATCTGCTTCGTCTTTTTCCGTTTGGGGAGTAACCCCTGATCCATCCTCATACATTTACCTTTCTCTGCTCTTAATATACCTTATACACAGCTGAAATGGTCAGCATCAAAGCATGGCAATAGTGACTCCCGGAAGAAAGCGGTCCGCCCAGTGCCTCCGATCAGCTGAACGGATTGACCACTGGATGGGTAATATCGAGGTAGAACGATGTGACGAACAGCACCACCAAGAGGCTCAGCACTACGTAGGTGGCAGGTAACAGCTTCCGTATATCCGCCCTGTATGGCCTGCCTTTCCTACTCCGGATCCTCTCGTATACCGCTATCACGACATGACCCCCATCAAGTGGCAGCATGGGAAAGAGATTGATTAGTCCAACGAATATGTTGATGGAAATCAGCACTATCAAGAGATCTCCAATGCCCGCCCTAGCCGCCTGTGCAGCAGTGATTGCAGCGCCATAGATCGATTCAGGACGGTTGCCGGTACGCGCGGCCTTGGCCGCTGCACGAGAACTGGCAAGGTCGTGAAAATAAGCGGCAATGCCATGCACGGAGAATATATGGGCCATCGCGCTCACGCTCAGAGAGACCACCCTACCGAAATCCTGGCCGGCACCTACTACGCCCTGCAAGACCCCCGATTTGACAAGGGGAGTAGTAAGCAACACCCCGATGCGACCCTCCTCCTTGCCCTTTACATCCACGGCCGCAGGGGTAACGGACAATGTCCTGTCCACGCCACTCTGATTGACCAGGAGCTTAACACTATGGCCTGCATTGGACTCGATTATGTTGGCAAGCTGGACAAAATTGACCACCTTATGACCGCCTGCCGATAGGATGACATCACCCGGACGGATACCTGCGCTCTGCGCTGGATCGACGCCCTTGGAAACCGGCACAAGGCTGCTGACCTGAGCCCCTTGGTTCCCCGGTACGCCTATGAACACGACCAATACCCACAGCATAATGAATGCCATCACGCCATGCATAGCGGATCCAGCCACACCTACCGCAAACCGGCTATGGAAAGACTTGGAGCGGTAGGCGCGGGACTCGTCCTCAACAGGCACTTCCTCCAAACTGGTCATCCCCACAATCTTCACATACCCGCCAAGAGGCAGGAGTTTGATGCCATAGGTGGTCTCCCCGCGTTTGACTGACCAGAGCCTAGGGCCAAACCCGAAGAAATACTCCGTAACCTTCATCCCGCTCAGCTTTGCAGTAATGAAATGTCCCAGTTCGTGTATCATGACCATGAGCACTATCGCAGCAACTACTAGGAGCAGGTAGCCTCCATGTAGGTAAATGGCCGCAGCAACCACCAGCGCAACAGCCGCAGCCAGCTCTATGATCGATATACGAGATACCTGCTCATCGGATGTGACTGGCATAGCGTCGCCGGCCTCCACGGAAATCGCCTTATCGCTAGGGGATGTCCTCCCGTCGCCACCCTCCGCATCTGGTTTGCTCACCGCATCTTCCTGGTCTCCTACTCGCCGGAACACGCCCACAGCTAAGCTATCTCTTCTAACAATCTGCGTGCCACCAGACGTCCTTTACGGTCTGCATCCACGACATCTTCGACACTATCCAGATCAGTACCATCACAAGCAGCGACCGTATCCTCCACTATCCGCGCAATGTCCAGCCATCTTATACGTCCTGCAAGGAACGCCTCGACGGCAATCTCGTTCGCTGCATTCATCCACGCGGGATACGCACCACCTCTCCTCCCTGCTTCCTCCGCTGTGGCCAAGCACTTGAAGACCTGCCTATCCGGCTGATCAAATTCCAACTTCTTCAACACAGCCCAATCAATCCCACCATATGCAACACCCAGCCGGCTTGGATAGCCAAGGGCATATCCAATCGGCAACATCATGTCCGGATTGGACAGCTGCGCCAGCGTTGCGCCATCAGTGAACTCAACCATCGAATGCACTATGGACTGGGGATGTATCACCACCTCAATCCGCGGGTAAGGGGTCCCGAACAACATGTGGGCCTCGATCACCTCCAGGCCCTTGTTCATCAAGGTGGACGAGTCCACGGTTATCTTCGGACCCATGACCCAGTTTGGATGGCGAAGAGCCTGATCGACGGTGATGCCAGCAAGCTGCTCTGATGCGAACTCCCTGAACGGACCACCCGATGATGTGATAATCAGCCTTGCAACCTCGCTGCCGGCAGTAGAGGACCGTAAGCACTGATGGATAGCACAGTGCTCGGAATCGACCGGCACGATCTCGCACGCCGTTGACTCCATTATCCTGCGAACCACTTCCCCACCAGCAACGAGTGATTCCTTGTTGGCAAGCGCCAACCGCTTGCCAGCTTTCAACGCGGCAATCGTCACCTCCAAACCTGCAAAACCCACAACACAGTTCAGAACGACATCCCCAGTCTCCGCAGCAACGCACAATCCGGCCGATCCAACCTGTAGGTCCGTTCCCTTAGGAAGGACGGCTGCCAGTCGCTTTGCAACATCTGGGTCACCCACGGCCACCACTTCCGGTCGAAACTCTTTTGCCTGGACGGCCAAGGTCTCCCAATCACGATTAGCAGCGAGAGCTACAATACGGAATCTATCCACATTGTCCTTCACCACCTCGACAGCCTGCCGGCCAATCGATCCAGTGGAGCCTATGACAGCTATTTCCTTGGATCCAATTGCTTTGCCCACTGCCACTGCTCCCAATGTCACAGTACTATCTTTACCTATTTCGAGCAGTATTTCCAGGCACACCGAACGAGTACACCGTGCGCCGCCGGCTGCATATCGCCGCCGACACTCATGGCTTGACTATGGTTACCAGAAAAAAGGTCACCGGAAGAGCAAACAGCAGGCCGTCAATCCGATCCAGTAGACCTCCATGCCCGGGCAAGACAAATCCCATGTCCTTGACGCCGAGTTCCCTTTTGATCATGGATTCCAGCAAGTCGCCAAGCGGTGCAACGACTGCGACCACAATCCCGAGCAGTATAGAGCTGGAAAGGGTCCAGGGAGAGATCCGGGGGAGGATCGCCCCAGACACTACGACAGAAGCAACCACGGCGCCGGCATAACCTTCCCAGGTCTTGTGCGGGCTTACCACGGGAGCCATGTGATGCCGCCCTGCGAGGCTGCCAACAGCGTAAGCACCTACATCGGTGGCTACGGTCGCTATAATAGCGCCGAGTAGGAACGCTATCCCGTGCCTATGGGCAAAGCCGGCGGGATCCAGCAACAGCGCTGAGTATGAACCGAGAAAGCCGATCCACATAAAGCCGAAAATAGTGGCGCCGGCTCTCGTTACCGGCCTTACCCTGGAACGAGGGACCATGACAAGCCATATTCCCGTGAACATAGTGACTGCGGTAATCACGACCATCAGGCCGGACGGCCCTGAATTGTATGCAGCAACCATCGCTGCTACGGTGCCCGCCAGCCCTATCAGTGTAATAGGATGCCGGCGAGCTCGCCTCAAAGTGGCGAAGCATTCCACCGTCGAGAGAACAACAATAATAGTGCAGAAAATTACAGCAGCAAGATTGCCAAAGTGGAACGACAGCAGTGCGAGCCCTCCAATGGCAAGACCACTGGCTACTGCTGTAACCAGGTTCCTGCTGCTGTGCTCGTGCTCGTATCCACCAGTTCCAGCCTGGTCGGTAACGTCGCCTGAAGCACTGGACAAGTTCACGCCTGCAGATTTCCCGCCGCGTGAAACTCCCTCATTCCAATCGGAATCCCCCGTACCGGAATCCCCCGCGATACCCGGATGCACATCTTCCCCATGCAAACGCCTTTCCGCCGGTCCCCTGTCACCCGAACCTGATCCTACCGGCACGTTGGCACCGGCTTCGTCGATGTCATGGCTGCCGGCAGCGGGGTACCCATCTCCAGGCAACTCATGCGACGCCGCAACAGCTTGCTCGCCACCGGAAACATCGCTGAACAGAGTACCGACATCGACATCAAGCGCCTCCCACTCGTGTGCCTGCTCGCGCCATGCCGGCCCCTGGAGTGCCTCCCCCGCCATCTCCTGCACCTGTTCCTCTGTATCGCCGACCTCCCTCGCAATTTCCCTTAAAACAGCAGGTACCGTTCCCGTGGGTGGATCGGTCCAAGATGGAAGCACGAGATCGTCAGGTACGGCCTGCGCGACTTGATCCACTGGAGAAACTGGTTCACCTCCGCCATCGAGCACATCACGAGATAGATCATCGACAACACCATCTGCATCCTGCGATACGATCTCAGCGGCAAGCCTGGCATCAGAAATCCTCACTTGCTGGGTGGGAGTCGGCTCCTCGTATACATCTTCAGCCACTAGGCTACACTTCCATCAGTTCGGCCTCTTTACGCGCCAGCAACCCGTCCATCTCACTTATGGCACTGTGAGTGGCCTTGTCCATCTCACGCTCCGCCCGCTCGAGCTCATCGGAGGATATCTCGCTACCGTGCTCCAGCGCCTCCAGGTCATGCCTGGCCTGTCGCCTGAGATTACGTATAGCCACTCTCCCGTCCTCGGTCTTCTGCCTGACCACCTTTACCAGTTCCTTCCGTCTCTCCTCGGTAAGCGGTGGGAAAGAGAGCCTGATGACCTGTCCATCTGATGCAGGCGTGACACCAAGGCCTGATCCCAGAATTGCTTTCTCGATGGCTACTATAGACCCCTTATCATAGGGCGATATAACTAGTTGCCTGGCCTCGGGCACCGACATGCCAGCCAGCTGGCGTAATTCCACCTCGCTACCGTACAGATCCACCTTCAAATGTTCAACCAGACCTGGAGTGGCTCTCCCGGTTCTGATGCCGGCCAATTCGGACTTCACATGGCTGACAGCTTTCACCATCTTCTCTCTCGCCTCTTCTATTGCAACATCGATGATTTCTTCGTTCATGTCATCCAAGCGTAGTAGTCTCGGAGCCGGCCTGCACGGTGAACACGTACAATCACATTAAGAGGTGCAGTGCACGATCATTTGCCGGATTGCACGTGACAAACCGGCTTGCCGCGGCCTGCTGGTTCCGCACCGGTTACTTGATGAGCGTACCAATCTCATCTCCTGCAAATGCCTTCTGCAGATTACCCGGCACACTCAGCTCGAAGACAAGTACTGGCAGGTCGTTGTCCTTGCAGAAAGTCACTGCCGTCATATCCATGACCCTGAGATCTCTGTTCAGCAAGTCCATGAACGATAAGCGTGCATAGCGAACAGCAGAAGGGTCTCCCCGGGGGTCTGCGGAATACACCCCATCTACCCCGGAATGCGTGCCCTTGAGCAACATGGCTGCTCCGATCTCAGCAGCCCTCAGAGCAGCAGAAGTATCTGTGGTAAAGTACGGGTTGCCCATACCTCCTGCCAGTATGATCACCCGTCCTTTCTCGAGATGCCGGATTGCCCTCCTGCGGATATACGGCTCGGCAACCTGGGCCATCTGGACAGCCGTCATTACGCGGGTAGGCCGCCCGAAACGCTCTATGGAATCCTGAAGGGCAATGGCGTTGATAACGGTTGCGAGCATTCCCATGGCATCGGAAGCCGATCTTTCCACTCCCTTACCGGCACCTCTGTCACCACGCCATATATTGCCCCCCCCTACGACGATACCGAGTTCGAGCCCGAGTTCGCTCACGGAAGCAGCTATTTCGGCAGCCAACTGATCGACCAGCGTGGAGTCTATCGTGTCTGCACATGTAGGGGAGGACAGTGCCTCGCCGGACAATTTGAGCAACAGGCGTTTCGGCTGGGCATCAGTATGCTGGTTCATTCATTCACCTAGGGAAACCGCCTACCGGAATACGGCGGGACCTGTCACATACCGGATCAGAACTGGATCCAACTGCCCTGTGCCGTGTCATATTCCCATCACCACCACATGCCTGATCGGCCAGCCATGCCACGTATCGTCGGCAACACCAGAAATCAGCCTACGGCCATCTGGAGGAAGCGCACCACTTTCGAATCCCCCAGCAGATCCGATATGGTCAATTTTTCGTCCCTCACGTAAGGCTGTTCCTGCAGGCAGCGCTCCTTGAAGAATCCATTGAGTCGACCGGATACGATCTTGTCCAAGGCCGCTTCAGGCTTTCCCTCGTTCCTTGTGATGGTAGTCAGGGTTTCCCTCTCAGCCGTCACCACATCGTCAGGGACTTCATCGCGTGAGATATACTGAGGCTTGGCAAATGCAATATGCACGGCTATATCATGCGCCAACTCTTCGGTACCGCCGGCAAGTTCCACCACCACTGCATTCACTCCCCTACCGGCCTGGGTATGCAAATACCCGCCAACAATATTACCACGTCCGCTCTTGATCCTTGCCGTCCTTCCTATGGATATGTTTTCCTTGAACGAGGTACGAAGCTCCTCTACGAGTCCTGACTCACCTTCCACCACCTGCTCACCTTCCACCACGACCTTGTTGGCCAGCTGTTCAGCTGCGGCCACGAATGGAGGGGCCTTGGCCACAAAGTCCGTTTCGCAGCGTAGTTCCACCACCGCAGCGACATCATTTTTGATTACAAGCGAAATCGCTCCCTGTACCGCTTCACGGTCCTCCCGCTTGGCTGCAGAAGCTAGACCTTTAACTCGCAGCCAGCGCTTGGCCTCCTCCATATCGCCTCCATTGGACTCCAGCGCATGTTTCGCGTCGAGCATCCCAGCGCCAGTCGTCTGGCGCAACTTCTGTACATCTTGTGCCGTAAAATCACCGGGCATCAATCACTCTCCTTGCTGTCCAAACCACCAATTGACCTCTCATCCGCACCCGCTTCTATGCTCGCTCCAGGTGGGCCGCCACTCCCGCCCGAGACCAGCCCGTCCTCTTCATCTTCATCTTCATCGACAAGTCCATCCTCCGCTGGCACCTGCCCCGCCTCCTGCGGCACCAGCCCGTATCCCGCCAGTATGGGTTCCCCATCTTCTGGCCTGGTCTCATCATTTCCCTGGACCACTTCAGTCAGGTCATCCATCTCGGTAGCCGACCCACCATCTTCTGGCCTGGTCTCATCATGTCCCTGGACCTGCCTACCGGACAGCGCACCTGCCGAGTCCCCCGGCTGCACTGGCCCATTCTCGGCCAGTAGCTCTTCATCTTCCGCGGACTTCGCCCCCGCAAAGACCTTCAACCCGGATCCGGCCATGTACCTTCCTTCGGCAACAGCTTCCGCCATGATACGGCAAACCAAGGCACTGGCGCGTATAGCGTCATCATTACCAGGAATCACATAATCTACCGGGTCGGGATCGCAGTTGGTGTCCACCACAGCGATGACGGGCAAATGAAGCTTGCGCGCTTCGGTAACAGCGATATGCTCTTTAGCGGTATCTATGACAAACACCGCATCCGGAACCCTGGCGAGCGTCTTAATCCCTCCAAGGTTCCTCTTGAACTTGCTGAACTCCCGCCTATGGCGAAGCGCCTCCTTCTTTGGCATAGCCTCGAAATCTCCCGCCGCATCCATCTCCTCATATTCCTGGAGTTTGCGCACCCTAGTGGATATGGTGGCAAAATTTGTAAGCATGCCCCCCAGCCAGCGTTCGTTGACATAAGGCATACCACTGGCTTCCGCATACGCCGCAACAGGCCCCTGGGCCTGCTTCTTTGTACCCACGAAGAGCAATACTCCGCCACGAGCTGCGAGATCCCGGACAAAGCCATATGCGGCCTCTATGCCATCCAGGGTCTTTTTCACGTCGATTACATAGATACCCTTCTTTTCCCCATAGATATACCGGCCCATCTTGGGATTCCACCGTCGGGTCTGATGCCCGAAATGCATACCGGCCTCGAGTAATTGCCGCGTAGTAACTACAGCCACTGATTATCCTCCATCGGTTCTCCTTCCCCGACACTGCACCATTTCTGGTGACCGTGAAGTAGCTGGCGGCTCTCTGCCACCTTCTGTCCGTACTGATGCGCTTACACCAACCTTGTCCTTAACCGGCCACTGGATAGTCAAGTCACCGGATGGTCAAGCCACAATACCGCTACGCGCCGGGTGCTTTTTTCTGTCTTGATTCATTATAGTACATGGCAGCGCTTCCAGGAAACTACGAACTTGCCGAAAGCAGGCTCCTCAGCTGAAGCACCGCCTTGGTGTGTATCTGGCACACCCTGCTTTCCGTAACGCCCAGTATGTCCCCGATGGCTGAGAGCGTAAGACCCTCGTAGTAGTAGAGGACGATCACCGTCCTTTCTCGCTCCCTCAATTGCCTCAACGCCTTGTTAAGCAGTTCCCGCGCCTCCTTGCTCTCCAGTACCAGAGGCGGCAAGTCGGCACTGCTGGCAAGCATATCTCCAATCGACTTGCGCTCATGATCATTTCCCGTAAAGAATACCTGCTCGATGGCGACCAGCCCGGTCACAGAGATCTCCTTCAAGATATCCTGTAGCGCTTCTCCGGTTATCCCCATATCGTCCGCCACTTCGGACTCACTTGGAACTCTACCCAGCACGGTATGCAGCCTTCCGTAGGCATGCTCGACTTCTTTCGCTTTATTGCGCACCGATCGAGGAACCCAATCCGTCTTGCGCAACTCGTCTATAATGGCTCCTCTGATCCTGGATATGGCGTAGCTCTCGAATTTGGGCCCACGGCTCGGCTCGAAACGTTCTATCGCATCCATTAGGCCGAAAAACCCGTAACTGACCAGGTCTGACTGTTCGATGTAATCCGGCAATCCCGATCCAATCCTGCCGGCCACATATTTCACCACAGGAGAGTAGTAAAGAATGAGCTTGTTGCGTAGCTCCCTGCCTCCCCGAGTCTTGTACTGCAACCAGGTATCGTGGATGGATGAAGAATCTGGGACCCGGGCGCCGTCAACCATCTGCATGTGCCCTCGGGTGCGCATTGGAATAAGTGGACAGTAACCGCTCCTTGCTTACGTGAGTATAGATCTGAGTCGTAGCTAGCTTCTCATGACCCAGCAACTCCTGGACAACCCTGAGATCGGCGCCTCCATCCAGAAGGTGCGTTGCAAAGCTGTGCCGCAACTGGTGAGGATGGACATGGGTAGTCGAACGCCTGTCAACAATCCTCCTTACTTCCCTCGGATCTATCCTACCGCCTCTCATGCCAAGGAATACGGCCACCTGCACATCACGAGACGGTACACCCCGATCCCGGCCGTCCACACGTGCTCTGACAGCCCTGCGCCCCTGCGAAAACCATGCATCGAGTGACTCTATGCACAGAGAATGCATGGGAACGCTACGCTGCTTGTTCCCTTTGCCTGTCACGGTCAGCATCGCATTCTCCATATTTACGTCTTCCATATCCATTGCACATAGCTCACCTACCCTGAGCCCGCATCCGTAGAGCACCTCGATAATAGCCATATCTCTAAGTGATTTTGCACGCGCCAACTCGACCGCCATCCGTTGGGGGGCCATGGCATGCTCAGCATCACAGCAACCTGGGTGTGCTGCTCGCGCATCCATCACTGGCCTAGGTGTCCTACCAGCATAACCGCTGATAAGCGACAATACCTGATCCTGAGTCAGGGCATCCACCAGCTTGCCCGTATTCGACGGTGATTGCAGCTGCCTTGCGGGATTACCGGCCATGTTCCCCGTACTCTCCAGCCACGAAAAATACGATTTCAGGGCAGACAGCTTACGAGAAGCCGTTGCAGTGGCATACCCACGTGTATCCAGGAAAGCCAAGTACCGCCGGAGCAACAGGCGATCCACTTCCTCCGGGCCATGTAGACCCAACCGGTCTGCCCACTGTATAAAATTCATGACATCCTTAGCATACGCTGCTACAGTTGCGCCCGAATACCTCTCCAAAGCAAGAGCATAGCTGTCGATCATCCAGCCCATATGTTTTACACTACTCCCGCCCGCGCCAGAAACGTGGTAATCTAAAGCTGGAGGTGATGCTCCCGGCAGGTACCGGCAGGTACCGGCCTCGGCAGGCAGGCGAATTGTATCAAGTATGAAATCCACCATCATGATCATCGAGGACGATGAGCGTATCCGGACGTCGCTCAAGATCGCACTGGAAGAAGAGGGTTACGGTGTTGACGCGATGGCCAACGGTGAAGATGCTCTGGAAAAGCTGCGCGTTGGCCCGGTTGACGTAGTGCTCCTGGACATCATGCTTCCTGGCATGGACGGCTTCGAATGTTGCCGGCAAATCAGGAAGATGAGCAACGTCCCTGTAGTCATGGTGACGGCGCGCCTTGACACCCATGACATAGTCGCGGGGTTGGAAGCCGGCGCCGACGACTACGTGACAAAGCCATTTGTTTTGAAAGAGCTGACCGCTCGCATAAGGGCGCTTCTAAGGAGAACTCGCCTTGCGGACCATGCGGACACAATGTCGTTCGGCAAGGTAACGGTGTACCCCGAGGAAGCCATAGTGACAAAGGAAGGCACCGACCTGCATTGCACAAAGACAGAGTTCCGCTTGATGTGCGAGCTGATCGAGAATGCCGGCAAGGTTCTATCTCGCGACCAGTTGCTTGACCGAGTATGGGGTTATGATTACTTTGCTGACGGCAGGCTGGTGGATGTCCATATCAGGAGACTCCGCATCAAGATAGAAGACGACCCTGCAAATCCTGTCCATCTGGTGACAGTCAGGGGTCTGGGGTACAAACTGGTCACATGATGCGAAACAGGCGCTTCCGCAGGCACATGGGCCTGAGAACTCGCTTGACCCTGATATTCGGCCTCGGAGCTCTTATGCTATCGATACTGCTGGCCAGCCTAACGTACTTCACGGCACGACACTACATAATTTCACAACGCAAGACATCAGACATCCACCAGTCTTTTGCTAATGCCTCGCTCGTCCTCTCCAGTCTCAGGTCATCCAGTGCCAAGGTTCCGGCAGTAATAGGCTCCCTTGGTACCTCTCCAGGAGCAAGATCGGTGATACTAAGCAACCACCAGTGGTACGCAACATCAATATCCATTGGAGAAGACTCCCTGCCTGCGCCCTTCAAGCACATGGTGCTCTCTGGACATCCAGCCGATCAGACGTTCATGCTCTCCAACACCCCGGAGTTCGCGGTCGGGATTCCCATGCCAAGCGTGAACGCCCGGTATTTCGAGATATTTTCCCTGGAAGACCTGGATGGCATACTCCGCGTACTTCTACTCGTACTGGCCATCGCTGCGCTAGTCACCACAATCGCTGGAGCCGCCACTGGCAGGTGGGCAGCCAGCCGGGTCCTGCGCTCGCTCGTCACAACATCTCAGGCGGCGGTGGACATTGCCGGAGGTAACCTCTTCACCAAGCTGGAGACTACAGGCGATTCCGACCTGGATCCACTCTTCGAATCATTCAACCAGATGGCTGACTCGCTTGCCAAACGCATTGAACGAGAGACACGATTCACGTCGGACGTAAGCCACGAACTGCGATCTCCCCTCACCACGCTTGCCACGACAGCCGAAATCCTGCAACGGCACGCGCACGGTCTGGATGCACGATCACGGCAGGCATTGGATCTGCTCGTTGCCGAAATAAGCCGCTTCCAGGCTATGGTCCAGGAACTTCTCGAAATAAGCACCATGGATTCCGGCTCGGCGAAACTGTCCCTGGAAGCCGTGGATGCAAGTGCGCTGGTGCGCCATATTGCCCATGCACTCGCAAGAGACTCGGTGCCGGTAACCATCTCACCGGCGCTGGATGGCCTGGAGATCATGGTGGACAAGCGACGGTTAGAGCGGGTATTCACCAACCTCGTGGACAACGCCAACCAGCACGCAGGCGGGCTGACTGGAATTTCCGCTGAGGAAAAGTACCCTTACATCAGCATATCTGTCATCGACCGCGGGCCAGGAGTGCCACCTGATCAGCGGCAGAAGGTCTTCGAACGTTTCTACCGAGGGAAAGCGGCAGGACGTCGAGGCAACGCAACCGGCACGGGACTGGGCCTTGCACTAGCCCTCGAACATATCAAACTTCACCAGGGACGCATGTCCATAGAGAATACGGTCAGCGGCGAGAATAGATTCGTCGTAGATATTCCTCTACGAGTTGCTCAAAACGGCAAACCGGCTTCCGGTCCGCTGGCCTGCTCGGATGATCTGGATGGCCCGGATGATCCGGAATCGCCGGCGGAAGGCAATGGTCAAATATCGGGTAATGACATGGTCCAGCAGGGTAATGGCGCCTCTCCTCAGGTGCGTAAGCGCAGGACCAGTGGATCGCGACGGCGCATTGGCAGGATTGGACGTACCGGCACCCTCCTGGCAGCAGCCACTCTCCTGCTCGCATCATGCACTGTCACCGCCCAAGGCAATCCCACTCCCCTGCCGCGCAAGTCCATACCCTTTGGACTGATGGATAAATCTCCTCTAAATCCCCCTCTCAACGCGAAGAACGCACCAGTGGAAGTCCCTGTCACCATCTACCTAGTAGCAGCCACCGGTCGTCTATGGCCGGTCACCCGCGACGTCGCCTTTCCGGCGCCTCTCGATTCCCTGCTCAACGCGCTCGCCAGTGGACCGACGAAATCAGAAGACTCGTTCGGCCTATCTACTGCCATACCTCAGCAATCAGGTAGCCTGACAGCAAGGACGGTCGGCTCCACGGTAGAGGTCAGTCTCTCGTCCACTTTCGGAACCCTATCAGGGCCGGCACAGATTCAAGCCACCGCTCAGATAGTCTTCACCGTCACTGCTCTACCCGGCATCACCGGAGCCTCATTTAAAATGAATGGGCATGCCATAGATGTACCGAATGCTCTGGGCGCGCTGCTGCCAGGTCCGGTGAATAGAAGTGATTATGCCGCTCTGGCGCCGCTACTGCCAGTAACTTCCCCGGCACCATCACGAAGAACAGTTTCCACGTCCACAACGGCTGGTCCTGCTGCGCGGTCCACAACTACTGGTGGACCCCCTACCTCCTGAGACCAGCCACCCTGGCCAGTTTAGCCTCGATCCTTCCAACCACCACTGCCAGCGGCGTTGCGATTATAGCTACACCACTGTACCGGCTGGGCCCGGTACGGCATTCTCCGGCCCATCACCTACACCTCTGGCACAGGCAGCTTATCGCCCTGGCCCGCCGCCGGTCCAAGTGCCGATCCCCTGATGTGATGATGGGAGAACACTCTCGAGGCCGAGAGCACGGCCGCAAATACCATCAGCCCGGCAGAAGCATAGAACGCCGAATGTATCCCGCTGTTGAATGGCCCCTTCACCGAGTCTGCCAGATGGGTGGTACCCACAAAAATCGCAAACGCCAGCCTCTTGGGGATGGTGCGCGCCGCCACCAGAATGGCCATTGCAAATGAGAACACCATACCCACGTTCGAAAAGGTTCTCAGCATCCCTGAAGATATACCGAACAACTCCTGGGTGGACGCCTTCATCACCGCTGAATTGTTCCCAGGAAAGAAGGCCGACCCTCCTATTCCATTCACCACACTAGCCAGCACGACCATCCACAGACCGGCGCTGGTACCAAGGTTGGCATAGAGCAAAAGAGCCACAACCTGTATTCCAAGCCCGGCCGTAGCTGGAAACACCGGGCTGGTCCTATCTGCAAGCTTGCCGGCAAAGGGTCCTATGATGCCTCCGAGCACGTAGCCGGGAACCAGCAGGAGCGATGCATCTAGCGGGCTCAATCCCCTAACACCTTGAAGATACATGATCAGCAGGAACAGCACCGCATAATTCGCGGTAGCCTGCACGAGAGCGGCAAAAAGCGAAGGCGTCATGGTCGGTATCCTGAATATGGACAGGTTGACAACCGGATCCTTCACGCGAGCCTGAACGGCCAGGAATACAGCCAGCAGCAAGAGACCACCTGCGAAGAAAGCCCCAACCGCCAGATCGAACGGTTCGCTGGTAAGCTTGGTCATGGCCCATAGGAGGCAAAACAGTCCCCCGCCAAGTAGGATCATGCCCCCCCAATCGATTCTCTTGGATCCGCGCTCCGCATCCTCCACCAGCACGCGTCCCGCGGCCACCAGCGCAATCAGACCAATGGGCACGTTGATCCAGAAAATCCATCGCCATGAGATATAAGTAATGATCAGGCCGCCCAGCACTATGCCGAGTACCGCTCCGATGCTCCAACCCACTGCGATGAACCCATAAGCCCTGCCCCTCTTCTCGGGAGGAAAGGTATCCGCCACGACTGCCCCACTGTTCGCCTGGATCAGGGCGCCTCCAGCTCCCTGGAGCACCCGGAAAAGTATGATGGACATCTCGTTGAAGGAAAGTGCACACAGAAAAGACCCTATTATGAATATCAGGAAACCGAGCTTGTACATGCGTACACGGCCAAACATGTCACCCAACCTGCCCACCTGCATGGCCAGAATGGTGATAACAAGAAGGTAGCCGATGATCACCCAGATGACTGCAGACAGACTTATATGAAGTGCGCGCTCTATCTCGGGAAGCGCCAGTACCACGATGGTGGTGTCCACCGCAGTAATCAGCACCCCTGTCATGACTACCAGTAAGGCGAGATCCGGATGGCCGGACCTGTTCCCGCTTCCATAATCCGCACCATCTCCAGCAACTACCGCACCGGCTCCGCGGCCCGCACCGTCAACACCACCAAGGCTCTCGTTCCGGCCTGCACTGGTTGCGCGCCTGGACAGGGCAGTTCTCGCAGTAGTTACAAACGACATGGTACAGGAAAGTCTAGCGGTGACAGTACTTCCCGCATGCCCTGTGCATGCCCTGTGCGCACTTTATGTGCCTAGCCCATCGGTATTACCGGCAGACGATCCGTCTCCAGCAACTGCTGCACTGGCCATCGCGCCACCCGCCGAAGTGGCAGTCGCTGCTCCTCCCGGCTCCATCCCCAGGTCTTCCGCGGTGTCCACGTGGTGATATTTCTTGCCTCGCATCCACGATGCGATGGCCGCCACAATGCATGCCACAGCTGCAAAGTCGAATGCCTCCCCCAGCCCTTGCATGAATGGATGGGAGATGAGTTTGGGAAAGAAGCTCCTGCCGGTAAGGTAGGCCGCCTTGGCGGCAGGAAGATGTGAGAGCACCCTGGCACCCAGAAGCGTTTTGATAGGATCATATCCGAGAAAAGCGCCAAAGAGCGCACCTGTAGGCGGTAGGTGAGCCACCTTCGCAGCAGCGCCACTGGGCACACCCTGAGCCACAAGGCCGTGATAGAGAGCGGACGGCAGGCTCGATGTCAGGCCAAAAATGATAAGCGTAAAGAAGATACCGATAGAAAGGACCATCGCCGAATTCTGGAACGTGGCTGCCATCCCGGAACCGACACCCCTGCGGTTGGCCGGCAGGCTGTTCATGATTCCGGCACGATTGGGAGACGCGAACAGGCCCATTGCAAGCCCATTCATCAAGAGCAGGAGAGCAAACCAGACATAGCTGAAGTTGGCAGGCAGCAATTCCAGCAGACCGAAGCTGATTGCCGCAGCAACCATGCCGGCGGTGGCAAACGGGCGGGCGCCGAAGTGATCGCTGAGAATTCCTGATATGGGGCCGGCAACCAGGAAGCCCACTGTAAGCGGCACCATATATATACCTGCCCATAGGGGCGTTACCGAGAAGCTGTATCCATGCTGGGGAAGCCAGATCCCCTGAAGCCAGATGATCAGAATGAACATCATCCCGCCACGACCCAATGCCGCCAGGAGACCCGCCAGATTGCCGGCAGTAAACGCACGGATGCGGAACAGCGGCATCCTGAACATGGGATGTTCCACCTTTGTCTCCACGAAGGCGAATACGACCAGCATGATCACGCCCCCGATTATCTCGGCCAAGACTGACGGGTTGGTCCATCCCATGGTATGACGTCCATAAGGCTCGATACCGTAAGTAATCCCTACCAACAAAGATACAAGTCCTGCAGCAAAGATTATGTTTCCCAGCCAGTCTATTTTCGAAGCCTGGCGGATGCCGTGCTCATGGAGATTCAAATAGGACCATATCGTACCGAATATGCCGATTGGTACGGATACTATGAAGACAAGATGCCACTCGATGGGGCCAAGTAATCCGCCTATTATCAGACCCAGAAAGGAACCTCCTATAGCGGCCACTTGATTGACTCCGAGGGCAAGCCCTCTCTGGTCCGGCGGGAAGGCATCGGTCAGGATGGCTGAGGAATTGGCAAAGATAAGGGCGCCTCCTATTCCTTGGAGTATCCGCATTACGATCAGCCACATTGCCCCCGCAGTGCCGTGCATCCAGGTGACAGCGAGCATGATGGAGAATGCCGTGAAGATGACAAAGCCGAGATTGTACATCTTTACACGACCATATATGTCGCCTAATCGTCCGAAGCTGACCACCAGCACTGCAGTAGCCACCATGTAACCCATGAGGAGCCAGAGGAAGTAGTCGGTATTGCTCGGCAAGAGCGGATCAAGATGGATTCCCCTGAATATGTCGGGAAGCGCTATCAGGATAACAGTGGAATTGATCACGACCATCAGTATCCCGAGGGTGGTGTTCGATAGGGCGAGCCACTTGCCCTTGTACGGATCGTCGTCCGTTCTCGCGGGCGCTGAGCGGGTCATGCCTTTCCCTCCGACGGCTTGCATGCCCTGCATCCTTTATGTCCTAGATCCTCTGCGCCACGTCGCCTATCCATATATACCTATGTATGTTAGCATCTCATCGACTCTAACATAACTCTCACGTTAACGTGAGATATTGAGCCAACGTAGTTCCATCCGCCGCCCCCTTAAAGTGCCTGCCACCTTACTACTGCATCCAACCTGCCTCACTTGGCGCAGACTCTCCATTGAGGAGCCGCCCCGGACGCCCACTGTAGCGTTGCTACAATCGTTCATATGAATGCAGAACACACAGAGGATGACTCGGAAGCAGGGAACGGCTCTGAAGCAACCAAGGGCTCCTGCAATGCCATCCGTAACGAAATACTTCGTGCAGCTAAGGCGATGTACAGGAAAGACATGGTACAGGGAACTCAGGGAAATGTGTCCGCCCGCCTCCCCGATGGGAACATTTGCATCACCCCTTCCTCTATATCGTACGAGGAGATGGCCCTTGACGACCTGGTAACTATCGCACCAGATGGGGCAGTTCTCGATGGTGGTCGCTCTCCTTCATCGGAGAAACTACTCCACATGGAATGCTACAAGAGGTTCCCCGACATTGCGTCGGTAGTGCATTCGCATCCGGTATATGCAAGCATGTTCGCCCTAACCGGAAAATCCGTGCCGGCGTGGATGGACGAAACCATCATCTATCTCGGTGGTGACATCGAAGTATCCGCTTACGGGATGAGCGGTACGCAGGCAATGGCCACCAACGCAGCAATGGTACTGGAGGGTCGCAACGTCGCACTGCTGGCAAACCACGGAATGGTATCAGTCGGCAAATCACCTTCCCACGCATTGGAATTAGCGATACTTGCCGAAAGGACCGCCCACATAGTCTTGGGCGCAACCCTGTTGGGTTCACTCCAACCTCTTCCACGGGATTCCGCTGACTCCCTAAAAGAGGTCTACCGGCTTATGCGCTCCATGGGATGATCCGCTCCGCAATCCTGCTCGTCCGTTGCAGGTAAGTGTTACAGCGGGCTGTTAATCTTTGGATATGAGCATAGTCAAGCAGAGTAGTGGCACTGCTAAGACCAGAGCGGGCATATGGGCAGGAACCATGGAACCGACCATATGGCGTGTCGGCCCCGATCCTGGCCGTGACCGCCTGAGCAGCCGAGTAATCCCTGACGCCCCAACGAATCCTGAGTGCCTGCCGGACGTTTACGCAAATGGTATTGCCATGCCTTTCAGCCAACATGCCGATGTGCTCCTGCCGCAAGATCACCGGGACGGTACCAACCGGGACGACCTACTGCCAACCAATTGGCTCTCGGGTGCAGCACATGAGGATAACCAGGATGCTTGCCGTCCACTTATGAGAGTCCATGCATTGACCCACGACCGCGAAGCAAGGGAACGGGCAGAGGAAATTGGTCTCGCCGTTGGCGCCACCAGGGCTTACGGGGCAGGAAATAGAGCTTACAGTGAACATCCCGACCCTGAGAGAACCTGTTTCGAGAGAGACCGTGATCGCATCGTCCACTCACCTGCATTCAGGCGACTCGCAGGCAAGACACAAGTGATTATTTTCCCAAGGGATCACCAGCGCACCAGACTCACTCACGCGCTGGAAGTTGCCCAAGTCGCCACTGCAATCGCTAGGGCAGCCGGGCTGAATGTAGCGCTCACTGAAGCTATAGCCTTGGGTCACGACTGCGGCCACGGCCCAGGAGGGCACGCTTGCGAGGATGCTCTCAGTGTATTTTTAGAAAATGGATTCGATCATGCTCCCTGGGGAGCTGACGTCACCCTTTCATCGCTCAACCTCTGCCATGAAACGCTGGATGGTATCCGCAACCACTCATGGTCGCGACCACTGCCGATCACGCCCGAAGGAATGGTAGTACGTTGGGCGGACCGGTGCGCCTATTGCGCCCACGATCTGGAAGATGCCGTCAAATCTGGCATAACCAGTACAGATCAGTTGCCTGCAAGCGTAAGCGAGACGATCGGAGCGACACGCCCGAGGCAGCTGGATGCATTGATCAGGGCTGTAGTCCAGTGCATAAGGGCCAACGGTGTGATAGGCATGTCGCCGGAGCCAGCACATGCTCTGGCGGAGTTAAGACGGTTCAACTACGAGAACATCTACACACGAGATGTATCCATCGAACAGGGAAATTCCGTAATTGCAGTGCTACGCTCCCTGGTGGAGTACTTCATCGATCACCCGGATCGCCTACCTGCAAACTTAAAGGAATTGCAATACCAACATCACGCGGCCTCCGTACTACCGGCCCCACCGGCAGCCACGACTGAGGACAATGCCGCATTTATCCATTGGGCAAGTGTGGCATACGTAGCAGGGATGACGGACAGGTTTGCCTTCGACCTCGCTATCGAGTATCTCGGATGGAACCCGTTGAGGTTACCGGTAGGTATAGGCTGAGGCTACCAGCAGATGGAAAGATTACCATCACCACCGGAAGTTGAGATCCGGACAAGCACAAAGCGCCGGAAAACTGCGAGCGCCCGATGGCAGGATGGGCGTATCATCGTGCTCGTCCCTGCTCAGCTTTCCGTGGCGGAACGTACAAAGGTTGCGACCAACCTCGCACAGCGTGTCATCCGCAAGAAGCAGCTCCAGGGTGGTTGTTCAAATCAGGATCTGGATATCCAGGCAAGAGAGCTGGCAGACCGTTACGTCGGCGGCGTACGACCGGCTACGGTTCGCTGGGTGACCAATCAGAACATATCCTGGGGATCCTGCAGCCCCCATAGTGGAGAGATAAGGGTGTCGGACCGGTTGCAACCAGTACCCTCATGGGTACTTGATGCCGTGCTTGTCCATGAGTTGGCCCACCTAGTGGAACCAGGACACACCCGCAACTTCCACAAAGTGGCCAACCGCTACCCTCGCATGGCAGAAGCTCGGACATTTCTTGCCGGATTCGGTCTCGGCCTAAGTCGCGTCCAGGGTAACGATTTCGGTCAGGGTTACCATGTGCCAGACGATTTTGATGATGCCAGTAGCTGATGCCTAATGGTCCGTTCATCTGAGTGGCACCAGTCAGTGCGTGCGTTGAGCCAGTAGGGATCTGAACCGAGAGGTTGCGCTGGCAGAGGAAGATCAATGTATTTGCCGAGTATCACATGCACATCATTGCACTCGGCTTCATCTACTGACCTGGACTTTTACCGAGCCCCCTGTGGGAATCGAACCCACGACACCAGCCTTACCATGGCTGTGCTCTGCCGACTGAGCTAAGGGGGCAAACCCTATAAGTTCAGGCCAGAGATACCTACTAT
>JAMCPL010000026.1 GCA_023379675.1 Actinomycetota bacterium
GGATTTCTTGCCTGAGATTGGTTTCTACCGAGTCTATCTTGGCATCCAACTTCGCGGACTGCTCGTGGATTTCTTGCCTGAGATTGGTTTCTACCGAGTCTATCTTGGCATCAAGACGGAGAAAGAGCGCTATTGTGATAGTTATTGAGATAGCAAACAGAGCTATCATCGCTCCCAATATCGTCCAGAACTGAGTTGTTGCCATATGCACAGTATAACGTAACCATTGTAACCATTCAGGTACCCTGATGCTGCGCCGGTTGTCATTGATCACGTCATACGTGTAAGGGTGCATTTTATTACTCTGACCTGGGCGTCGCGCGGATCGGGCGAATATCGACCACTGTCCGCGCGATCTGTGATGGACAGTAGGACATGGCAGATGACGAGCCGCAGAGCAATGCGGAGGAGTACGTGAGAACGCAATGTTGCGAGCGGATAACGCTGTGCTGCGCCAGCAGGTCGAGCGGCTCTCCCGAAGGATCGTGGAGTTGGAAAAGAAATCCGGCCGGAACTCGCAGAACTCGTCCATGGCTCCGTCGTCGGACACCTTCGGTAGCCCTGCAAAGCCAGAGAGTCCGAACAGGAAAGCCCGTCGTGCAATGGGGAGGAAGCCCGGCAAATTACGCAGGAATAGTCAGAATCGTTGAGCTGGGACAAGACGGCCAATCCCGAGCCGACCTGGCGCAAGCGGGACTACGTGTAGAAGGAGTCCTACAACCTCGCCTTGGCGCTACGCGACCTGTTGCCGGAGGTCACGCTCTTCGCGAAGGACCTCCGTGTTCCGTTCTCCAACAACCAAGCCGAGTCTGATCTGCGAATGGCCAACTCGGCAGAAGATCTCTGGATCGTTCCGGGCTGCCGTTGGTGCGAAACGCCTAGCCAGGGAACGCTTCTACATCTCGAGGCTGCCAAGCACGGTGTCGACGCGATGGATGTCTTGACTGCATCTGTTCGCCTGCGCACCCTGGAAGACGCCGACACCGATGCGCATCTGATCGCACCATCGCTACCGAGATCCCCGCTTCACTATCATCCGCTCTGATCCGTTGGCGCGGACAGTCGCGGACGTGAATGGTTACTGTTAATGGCGGCACAATTCCCGATACGGCGCTTAGCTGCTATACAACAATAGATCCGGTTCTCCAAGGGATGACAGCGCACTTGGGCGTGCCAGCATATGTAGTGGATTACAATGGGAATCTCTCATGAACACTTCAGTAGAGCCAGACAAAGCTAAACTAGTTCGAAGATATTTGAACAGCGCCAAGGTTTATGTTAGCCCATCCAATTCTCTGGTCGGAGCAAAGAGATCATTTTGGTTTGCAATGCTTAGCGTTCCTCTTTATCTGGTTCCTATGGGGTTTCCTGTCCTTTCCATTGTGTTTACGATGCTCGCGGTGAAGTTAGGTACCCACTCGATAGGCAGGATAAAGAGAGGAGACACAAATGGTGGATGGGTATTTAGCATAATAGGCATATTGCTTGGTGCAGCAGTCTTCCTGTTTAGTGTTTATACCATATTTTGGGCTTTACAACCCAGCTGTGTCTACTATGCTCCCGGTGTAGCTAGATGCTAAGTCGATAGGGAGCCTGAGAGAGGAGACACAAATGGTGGTAACCATTCAGGTACCCTGATGCCGCGACTGTCCGCGCCAGCGGGCCAGAGCGGATGATAGTGAAGCGGGGATCTCGGTAGCGATGGTGCGATCAGATGCGCATCGGTGTCGCCGTCTTCCAGGGTGCGCAGGCGAACAGATGCAGTCAAGACATCCATCGCGTCGATGCCGTACTTGGCAGCCTCGAGATGTAGAAGCGTTCCCTGGCTAGGCGTTTCGCACCAACGGCAGCCCGGAACGATCCAGAGATCTTCTGCCGAGTTGGCCATTCGCAGATCAGACTCGGCTTGGTTGTTGGAGAACGGAACACGGAGGTCCTTCGCGAAGAGCGTGACCTCCGGCAACAGGTCGCGTAGCGCCAAGGCGAGGTTGTAGGACTCCTTCTACACGTAGTCCCGCTTGCGCCAGGTCGGCTCGGGATTGGCCGTCTTGTCCCAGCTCAACGATTCTGATCGGAAGCTTCGAGAAGGAGGCAAACACCTTGGCACCAAGGCGCCCCTTGCCGGCTGCCTGGGCGTCCTCAGCGGCGCGTTTCATCTCGATAAGCGAAGCGATCATGGCCTCTGCCCACTCGGTCTGGTTCCACTTTGCAGGATTCGCCGCCGGTGTCCGAGGACGGTGGCATGGACGAGTTCTGCGAGTTCCGGCCGGATTTCTTTTCCAACTCCACGATCCTTCGGGAGAGCCGCTCGACCTCTTGGCGCAGCGCAGCGTTATCCGCTTCAAGCTCTACGATGCGCAGGTCCCGTTCATCGGTCATGTCCTACTGTCTATCACATATCGCGCGATCAGTGGTGGATATTCGCGCTATCCGCGCGAAGACCAGGTCAGAGCAACAAAATGCATCCTTACACGTATGCCGTGATCAATGACAACCGGCGCAGCATCAGGGTACCTGAATGGTTACGAATAGCTCGCGGTTTCCGTGCCCTGGGCGGTAGTACTGGGGACAGGTTACCGCCCAGTCTGGACATCCACCGTCATTTCCAAACTTCCAGCCCATCGAGGCGAGCTTTTTCGTATACCATGAGTAGATCTCTGCCCCTGTGTCGTTAGCGATAACAAAATATGGCGTAATCGTCTGACCAGGAAGAATAGCGGTCAAAACATCAAACAAGATGCGTCTATGCCCTTTTTATGGACACAATTCCTAAGGGAATTATGCAACACGACACTTTTATAGTTCACTTGACGACATAATATCTGATGAGATATACTATATATATGAAAGAGATAGACCTTCAGTTGCCTGAGCAGCATGATGGAAGATACACAAGTTTGGCAATGTCCTCAGGTTGTCCAACAAGCGGAGTCCACCTCAGCCGGAGCGCTACCAAACCAGTGTGGCGTACGCATACTAATCGGGGTGCTGCACACATAACGCGACAAGGCTAAGATAGGTTGCGTGGAGGATGAAGCCATGGAACCCTGCTTGCCGGATGTTGTCGGTTCTCCAGGAGAGATGGAATTGGATAGCATACGGGCAGAGCTGTTGCAGATTGCAGATGCACTGGATGATGTGCATGCAGCCACTGAACGTCTGTCACAGGGCGTGTATGGCAGATGCACTAGGTGTGGAGAGCAGATATGGTGCGATACCTTGAGAGCGAATCCGGCTGCCGAGCTATGCGTTAGCTGTGGTCGTACTCCCATGCGCCGTGGTGTGTCTGACAGTCCTGGTGGTTTTGGCGCGGCTGTTGCCCACGACGGGGTGTAGGGCCATGGGTTGGGTGGATAGTGAGCTGGCAAGAATTTCTGATCCTGAATATGCGTCGGGGTTGGAAGGTGTTGAGCTGGCGGACCTTAGAACCAGGCGAGATGAGTGCGAACGTTTAGAGACAATTTTGTCGTATTGCAGAAGGATAGCGGAAGGCCGGATGGATTTGGCGAGAGTCGCGCTGGAAGAACGTGCGGGTTCCGCAGGCATGAGCGCTAATGATGAAACGGGGGGTGCGTCATCATCCATCGCGGATAGCCCGGCAGAGATGCTTGCGGCGATCATGGCATGTGGTCCTCCGAGACCACCTGGTCCGGCGAGAGTGTCCAAGTTGTTCTCCCCTGATTTTAACAGTGAAGATAAAGGCATCCAGGATACCATGGCTGAACTGGATTCGGTACTGAGCGAAGCCCAAATGGCATATCTGCACGAGGTCTCTTTGCAAAATGTTGCCGAGTCCCTTGCAAGACTGACCGAAATTGAATTTCGCCTGTCAGCCCAGAGGTCTTTTGTGCATGGGATCATGGACACGATAGATGCGGAAGTGGCCAATAGGTATGTGCGAGGGCTGGTCACTGTGGATACCCTTATAGACGATCTGAGTTCCAACGCGTAACCATCCGGTGGCGTGTCTATCGGGTGGATGGGCACGGACAGGTAGTACTGCTGTAATTCCATTGCGGACTCTTACCGGTGGGAATGGCGTTGACGCTTTCCAGTCGCTAATATGGCTCGGCATGGAGATCAATAGGTGATTTATCGGACGGCCAACGTCGTCAGTCTCCTCGGAGCGCATGGATGGTAAAAGATCTACCCGACAGATGGCACGATCTGGGGTCGTTCATAAGAGAACAGCGCAATATAGCCAGGATGTCTCTGCGGCGCCTTTCTGAGCTGGCAGGTATCTCGAACCCGTATCTCAGCCAGATAGAGCGGGGGCTGCGGAAGCCATCCGCGGAGATACTGCAGCAGATTGCTCGGGCACTCAGAATATCCGCTGAGACGCTCTACGTCCAGGCTGGTATCCTAGAACCTCAGGGAAGTGATCATGATCTGGCCAGGGCCGTCCTGGAAGATCCTTACTTGAACGAGGAGCAGAAGCAGGCTTTGATCAAGATCTACCTTTCTTTCCGGCATGAGAACCAACGTGTTCCAGAAGCACCCTAAGGTGGCCTATCCGATGATTGAAGCTGCTGAGGGCATCCACCCGGTCAATGAAACATACAGGTTGGTGAGAGCAACGGAGCGTAGACGCCTAGCGATGTTGTCGATGCACACTTCTCCTCTGGCACAGCCGGGGGAGGGTGACGGCGGCGGCATGAACGTATACGTGAGAGCGCTGGCTACCGCACTGGCACGCCGTGGCGTGGAGTGTGATGTCTTTACTCGGGCACACGGGCCGGATTTGGCGCCCGTCCAGGTGGTAGAGCCAGGTTTTACCGTACATCACATCAGGGCAGGACCAGCCGCTCCGGTGGCCAAGAAAGAAGTGTACGGCTTGGTGGAGGAGTTTACCGAGGGCGTGATGAAGGTCATTTCCGAATCGGGATTGCCACTGCAGGCGGTGTACGCCAATTACTGGCTCTCTGGACTGCCAGGCGTAGCCTTGCAGGAGGCATTGGACATTCCACTACTGTGCACTTTTCACACTCTTGCAAGGGTACGAAATGATCCGTCAAGGTTGCGTTGCGAGTCAGAACATCGTATTGTGAATTGTGCTGATGTGCTGGTTGTCTCCACGCCGCTGGAGGCGGATCAGGTCGTCGATCTCTATGGAGCCGACCGAGCCAGGGTAAGGGTCGTCTCTCCCGGCGTCAACCATGTTTTTTTCAGTCCCGGCGACAAGACCCAGGCAAGGAGGGCTATAGGCATGGAAGGCGACTTCCCACTACTTCTATTCGCCGGCAGGTTACAAGCGCTGAAAGCCCCGGACATTGCGATCAGGTCGCTGCATGTCTTGAGTACCATGCGTGGAACCAGCCGTGCCCAGCTGGTGGTCGTGGGAGGTCCGAGCGGACCTGGCGGGACACGTTACGTCTCATCGTTACATGCAACTGTCAAGCGCCTGGGATTGGCGGACCGTGTGCATTTCTCTCCACCAGTTCCGCACGAGCTACTTTCCAGCTATTACAGAGCGGCTGATGTGTGCATAGTGCCAAGCGAGTCAGAGTCGTTCGGGCTGGTCGCTCTGGAGTCAATGGCGTGTGGGACGCCGGTGGTGGCGCGTGACGTAGGAGGACTTGGCAGCCTGATTGATAGCGGACGGAACGGCTATCTTGTCGAGACGCCGTCCGCCAGCGCATTTGCCGTAGCCTGTCACAGGGTGCTCGACGACCAGGTGCTGGCAGGTAACATGGGACTTGCCGGCAGGTGGTCATCGTTGCGCTACACTTGGGCACGGACTGCTACCGCCGTTGTGGATTTGCTTGATGAGATGGTGCATGGCGCTGCCATGGTAGCATGTGGCGATGGCAGCTGAGTCCACCGTGCTTACTGAGTCCACCGTGACGACTGGCAGCGATGGCATGCTTCCAGCGGCCAGGCTGTGCATTTTGGGTGGTGGAAAGATGGGAGGCGCCTTGGGCATGGGTCTGCTCAAGTCGGAGATACTGCAGCCACCAGACTTGGTGATTGTCGAGAAAAGCGACTCCAGGAGGAATATCCTCTCTCATGATATGCCTGCCGGGACGGTCATCGTTGGCGAGCTGTCGTCGGAGGCATCTTCGCTTGAAGGCATAGTGATGGCGGTAAAGCCTGACGACTTGGAGGGCGCCTGCGCACTCATCTGTGACCTCGAAAATATGCCTGATAGAGTACTTTCCATCGTGGCAGGAGTGTCTACCAACCGTATCGAGCTCCTTCTCCCTGCCGGAATGCCGGTGATTCGATCGATGCCCAATACCCCCGCTCTTGTAGGAGCAGCCGTGTCGGCAATTGCGCCAGGTGGAAATTGTTCGGAGGATGACATGGCTTGGTGCGAGAGAGTGCTTGGGGCCGTAGGAACGACCGTCAGGTTGCAGGAGGGTGCCATGGATGCGGTGACAGGACTGTCCGGATCAGGGCCTGCTTATATATTTCTTGTGGCGGAGGCTCTTGTAGAGGGAGGCATCCTTATGGGGTTGGATCGCGAGACTGCGAGCTTGCTCGTCGCAAACACCATTTTCGGATCGGCGAAGCTCTGGATGGACACCGGAGAAAGCCCGTCTACGCTCAGGGCCAGGGTGACTTCTCCTGCTGGAACCACTGCAGCGGGTCTCGAAGCACTGGAGATCCGCGCTGTCCGTTCTGCAATGATAGAGGCCGTCAGGGCGGCTACCGAACGTTCACGCAGCCTTGGTGAGTGACTCAATTTTGCCCTGCGGGTCGGAACTGCCGTATCGGGGAAGCCATGGAGGATCTCGGTACCTGCTTCGCTCGGCTGCGAGATGGCTGCCAGAGTTGGCGGCTATTGCTGGAGAGGAAATGGCGGTGGGATACGAATGATGACATTGCGGTCGAAGTACTGCCCGCGTCCAACTGGCTCGTAACCGTCATTACGGTGTATCCAGTGATTGGCGGCAAGTTCCCTTGACCAAGAGGCGAGCGTCAGTGGATCATCCAGGCCGCCACCACGAGGATCTATGGGAGCCGCATGATCCAGCACCGTGGACACGATCAGAAGTTCTCCAGTCTGGCTGTCTATCCCAATTTCCACTATACGCGATTGCTGCGGCCAATCTATCAGCGACGCAGTAGTGATCTGCCAGATCCCGTGCGTGGCGGACTGCGGGTTCAGGGCAGGTATGAAGGATACGCGATGGGCATGGGTGTGGCCATTCATCCAAAGGACGGCATTGGGAAAACGTGACAGCACGGATAGAAATTCATAGCCGAGCACCCTTCGTGATCCGGTGCTACGATACTTTCTGGGAACGTAGCCATTGACTAGGGTTTCGAAGGGATGATGGCTGAAGAGTACACACAGCCTGTCCTCGTTCCGACTGGTTGTCCATGTACCGTCATCTCTGCGCCACCTGCTGCTGCTCCTGATGAGTTCTGCTTCCATCCATGCCAACTGCTCCGCGTCCATCGATCCCTCGAGGCCACCCCAAGGGTTGACGGTATCGAGTACCAGGCATCGTAGCGGACCGGTATCGAAGCCGTACCATGTGCGAGGATACGGCATGCTCTCCCGGGGGCTGCCTGCCGTGACCTTGTCCGGTCCGGACTCTGGGGGTAGTGGCTGAGACGTCCCCGGCGGTGACGGTAACGCATCGCCCGTAACTGTCTTTTCAATATGAGTGGAGATCCATTTAATAGGGTAGCCGATTTCCCGCCCGGAGTCCCGTTTCACCCGGCGCCATGGGACCGGTTGCCAGCGTAGTTTGTACCTGCCTGTTGCCATACGAGACGTGAGCAGGGTGGGCGGGCTGAAGCCCCCGACAAGCTTGTCGTGATTGCCTATAGTGACGTGCCAGGGCACGCCTGGACCGGTCGCCATGAAGGGCCTACGCGCTGCGTCGAGCAGGCCGGGCACTTCCGGGAAACCAAAGAAGGCTCTCGGCATGTCAGGCTTGCGACCCGCAGGCGTTCCGTCAGGGTGCCAGTACTGCGGATCGTAAAAGTGTGCACCGCCGATGCCATCCCACCGTGCGGCATCGCCGGAATCGGGAGTTACCTGTGCGTTGCCATTGAGCAACTTGGCAAACCATTCCATCTCATTCTGTTGCGATATTTCAACGGCATCACCGGTCGTCATGACCAACGATACCGGCGCTCCGGTCACCGGGCCGGAACGGAGATCGCGAACAGCGCGGCACATCGACTCGACCACATGGGCGCTGAAAGGTTCTTGCGGGCGGTACGCTTCGATGAGCTTGAAGATCGGTACCAGGCGGGATCCGGCGCGTTGGAGCATGCTCAAGAACTCAGCTCGGGCAGGGCTTTGCGCGTCGGTCACGTGCGCGTCGGTCATATGTACGAATGCAATCACAGGCCGGACCTGGCTCAGGGGGATTTCGGGATCGCAGGCACGCATGAGAACGCTGTCCGTGGGTATGTAGGTACTGATTCCCGGTGCATGATCCTTGCCATCGCGTGTGGCGGCTCCCTGCCCGTCCTTGCCCAGAGACATACCGGAGGTGCCCGCGCCGCCGCCAGGCCCACCGGTTGCCGAAATCACGTTATCCGCTCTTTCCGTGTGAGCCTCGCCGGGTGCTGCCACGAGATGCCGGTAACCGCCAGGACCGGTATTGCCAGGAACGATTATTCGCGTAATGCTAGTGGCCTGTCCCGCAAAGCTGGGGCCGGGGGCGGCGGATATGCGTTGAGCCATGTGAGGCAGTATAGTCTGTTGTGATATCATGGTATTTTGGTTGCTAGGCGTCAGCGGCTGCGGAGCCTGCTTGTAACCTACTTGCACACATGGCGTTCAGGATGTACTATACTTACCACGTTGCTTGAGGCGTGCCACGGTAAGCCTCGGGGTACCTGAGTGGTACTGAGCAATTTGTAATCTTGTAATCCGCAGATCAGATGGAGTTGACGCGTGCCGACAATCGAGCAGCTTGTCCGTAAAGGGCGACAGACAAAACAGGCGAAGGCCAAGACAGCGGCCTTGAAGGGCGCGCCGCAGCGAAGGGGGGTGTGCGTGCGCGTATTCACCCACACTCCTAAAAAGCCGAACTCGGCACTTCGTAAAGTGGCCAGGGTGAGGCTCACGAGCGGGGTGGAGGTAACGGCTTATATCCCCGGTATCGGGCACAATCTTCAGGAGCACTCCATAGTGCTGGTCAGAGGGGGCAGGGTGAAGGATTTGCCGGGTGTGCGGTACAAAGTCATCCGTGGAGCGCTTGATGCCGCAGGGGTTCGGAGTCGCGCGCAGGCCAGGAGCCGTTATGGTGCGAAGAAAGACTCGTAGTAGTGACGGCGCAGATGCTGAAGATGCCAACGAGCGTATCGAGCATGGCACGCGTAACCGGCATGCCGCAGAAGTCGTGTGGGTCGTGCAGGTGGTCGATGCCTGCAAATGCTACGAGGTTGTAGGGGCAAATAATATGATCAGGAGATACAGATAATGCCACGAAAGGGACCACCTCCGAGAAGGGAGCTTGCTCCGGACCCTGTTTACCGGTCGGTGCTTGTAACGCAGGTTGTAAACAAGATCCTGCTGAACGGTAAGCGTACATTGGCCGAGAGCATTGTGTATGGGGCAATGGATCAGATCAGGGAGAAGACCGGCTCCGAGCCATTGAATGTGCTGAAGAAGGCGGTGGAAAATACGCGACCGGAGTTGGAAGTGAGAAGCCGCAGGGTGGGGGGTGCCACCTATCAGGTACCGGTCGAGGTGCGGCCGCGGCGTGCCACCACTCTGTCTATCAGATGGATTGTCGGCTATGCTCGGAACCGGCGGGAGAAGTCGATGGTTCTCAAGTTGGCTGGGGAAATATTGGACGCTTCCAACGGCACCGGCACGTCGGTGAAGCGTAGGGAGGACATGCACAAGATGGCCGAATCTAACAGAGCATTTGCTCACTACCGCTGGTGAGTTCGCTTTCCCGTATGACAAGTATGTGGATGTCACCGATATGCACGATGCCATCCGTCCGGATGGTCCAGATGATGCCGGCCACTCTGAGAGAGATCTATGGCTGATCCGCTTCCGATCAGAGAATTTCCCCTGTCCAGAACCCGCAATATCGGGATCATGGCTCATATTGACGCGGGGAAGACCACCATTACCGAGCGCATCCTCTATTACACCGGCAAGAACTATAAGATAGGCGAGGTTCACGAAGGCGCCGCCACCATGGATTGGATGGTTCAGGAGCAGGAGCGAGGCATTACCATCACCTCGGCCGCCACCACCTGCAAGTGGAACAATACCTGGATCAATATCATCGACACTCCTGGCCATGTCGATTTCACCGTGGAAGTGGAGAGATCCCTCAGGGTGTTGGATGGTGCGGTTGCTGTGTTCGACGGTGTTGCCGGAGTGGAGCCCCAGACGGAGACGGTATGGCGCCAGGCGGATAAGTACAATGTACCGCGCATGTGCTATGTCAACAAGATGGACAGGATAGGTGTGTCCTTCGAGCGCACCGTGGCGATGATCAAGGATCGTCTTTCAGCTGTGCCCGCCGTACTCCAGCTGCCTATCGGCGCCGAAGCCGATTTCGTAGGCGTGGTTGACGTGCTCAATATGGAGGCGTTGATATGGCAGGATGGGCTGGGTGAGACCTGGGTCACTGAGCAGGTGCCCGAGTACCTGGCAAGCGCTGCCGAGGCTGCCCGCCATGAGCTTGTGGACGTCTTGTCCGAATTCGATGACGTCATCATGGAGAAGTACGTCGGTGAGGAGGAGATAACGGCAAACGATCTGCGTAGGGCCATCAGGCATGGCACCATAGAAGGCAAGATAGTGCCGGTATTGTGTGGCTCGGCTTTTCACAACAAGGCGGTCCAGCCGCTTCTTGATGCCATAGTCGACTACCTGCCGAGCCCTCTTGATGTGTTGGGTGCGCAAGGGACTTCCACCAAGGGAGAGGAGCTGGTACGCGGCGCCGATGATCAGGAGCCGTTCTCGGCGCTTGCTTTCAAGATCATGAGTGATCCTTATGTGGGGAAGCTCACTTACCTGCGCGTGTATTCAGGGACGCTCGCCAAAGGGGCTACAGTGACCAACTCGACCAAAGGCAAGAAGGAACGCATCGGACGTATTCTCCAGATGCATGCCAACCACAGGGAGGACAAGGACGCGGCGTTTTCGGGTGATATCGTTGCTGTAGTGGGGCTGCGTAACACCACCACTGGGGATACGCTCTGTGATCCGGCGAAGCCGATTATCCTGGAATCTCTGGAGTTTCCTGAACCGGTCATGCATGTGGCTGTGGAGCCGAAAACCAAAGCCGATCAGGACAAGCTGTCTAAGGCATTAGGCGCCCTCTCTGAAGAAGACCCAACGTTCAGGGTTCACAGTGACGAGGAAACTGGCCAGACGGTCATCTCGGGCATGGGAGAACTGCATCTGGAGGTTCTGGTGGACCGCATGTTGAGAGAGTTCAATGTAGATGCGAACGTGGGCAAGCCGCAGGTTGCCTACAGAGAGACCATACGCAAGTCCGTATCTGGTGTCGAGGGCAGGTATGTGCGCCAGACGGGAGGCCGTGGCCAGTACGGGCATGTGGAGATCGATCTCGAACCTACCGGCCCGGCAGGCGGGTATCAGTTTGTCGACAAGATAACCGGAGGGACCATACCGAAGGAGTACATTCCTGCCGTCGACGCCGGCATACAGGATGCGCTTACCAGCGGGGTTCTGGCTGGGTATCCTATGGTGGATATGAGAGTGATACTGGTGGACGGATCTTATCACGAAGTTGACTCGTCCGAGCTGGCTTTCAAGATAGCCGGATCAATGGCATTCAAGGCAGCCGTGAGAAAAGCCGATCCTGTCCTGCTCGAACCTATTATGGAAGTGGAGGTTGTCACCCCTGAAGAGAATCTCGGAGACGTGCTCGGAGATCTGTCGTCACGCAGGGGTCGGGTGGAGGGCATGGACCAGAGGGGATCCAGCCAGGTGGTGAGGGCGCAGGTTCCTCTGGCCAGCATGTTCGGGTATGCCACCGATCTGCGTTCGCGGACGCAGGGGCGGGCGAGCTATACTATGCAGTTCAGCGCTTATAACGAGGTACCTGACTCGATTTCGAAGGAGATCATGGCCAGGGCAAACGGTGAGTAGAATTACCTCCGGCGGTATTGGTGCAGTGTTCATGATGGTACTGTGTCCACAGCGGAATGGGTGTCGGCAGGATCGTACCGGCAAGCAGCCGGCCGTAATGCGATTGGTTGGAAATGAAATGCGATTGGAGTGGAGCTGCCATGGCTGGTAAAGTACTATGATGTCTCTGCTCATTGTCTGGGCTGGCAACGACTGCAAGAGTGGTCGTAGATAGGAGCGATCGGACGGTTCTACCGGTCGTAGATGAAGGAAGGAAAATGGGTAGTTACAAGTCGAAGTTGGGGCTATCCAGAATGAAGAGGAGCTGAATCGAAAAATATGGCAAAGAAGAAATTTGAGCGATCAAAGCCACACTTGAACGTAGGAACTATGGGCCACATAGACCATGGCAAGACAACGTTGACTGCCGCCATTACGAAGGTGCTGTCCGAGCAGAATCCAGATGTGGCGTTCACCCCATTCGAGGACATCGACAAGGCTCCCGAGGAGAAGGCTCGTGGCATCACCATCCAGATTGCTCACGTGGAGTACGTGACGGCAAACAGGCACTACGCGCACGTGGACATGCCCGGCCATGCCGACTACATAAAGAACATGATTACGGGTGCGGCGCAGGTTGACGGAGCGATCCTAGTGGTTTCTGCGCCTGATGGTCCCATGCCTCAAACGAGAGAACACGTCCTGCTTGCTCGCCAGGTAGGTGTTCCGTATATAGTCGTTGCGCTGAACAAAGTGGACATGATGGACGATCCCGAGTTGCTCGATCTGGTGGAGCTGGAGATCAGGGAGCTGTTGAACAGCTACGAGTTCCCAGGAGACGATGCTCCTGTCGTGAAGGTGAGCGCCCTCAAAGCTCTCGAAGGGGACGAGGATGCCAAGAAGGGCATACTGGAGCTGATGGAGGCGGTCGATGCCTACATACCCGAGCCCGATCGTCCCATTGACAAGCCTTTCCTGATGCCTATCGAGGACGTTATGTCTATTACTGGTCGTGGAACCGTAGTGACCGGCAAGGTTGAGCAGGGCATGTTGAAAGTGGGCGAAGAGGTCGAGATTGTGGGATTGCGGGCGACCCAGAAGACGGTGGCGACCGGAGTGGAGATGTTCCGCAAGCTGCTCGATGAAGGACGTGCCGGTGACAACATAGGCGTTCTCCTGAGAGGCACGAAGAAGGAGGACGTGGAGAGAGGGCAGGTTCTTGCCAAGCCAGGCACTATTACCCCTCATACCAATTTCGAGGCGAATGTCTACGTACTGACCAAGGAGGAGGGTGGGAGGCACAAGCCGTTCTTCACCAATTACCGCCCGCAGTTCTATTTCCGTACCACTGATGTGACTGGTACCATTGAATTGCCCGAAGGTACTGAGATGATTATGCCCGGAGACAATACCACCATGACGGTCGAACTCCAGAAGCCGATTGCCATGGACGAGGGATTGCGCTTTGCAATCAGGGAAGGTGGCAGGACGGTTGGCGCCGGTCGGGTCACCAAGATCATCAAGTAGGCTGTGGCCGACGGTGAGAGTGTTGGATAATGGCCAGGAGGTATGTCGATGCAAGTGATGGATAGCCTTATGGCGCATGCCCTCCGGCGTTGCCCATCGTTGGCCGTAGTTCCCTCGACGTTGACATTGACATTGATGATGCCGCGAGTGTTCAGGTGAGCGACGGCCAGAAGATTAGGATCCGCCTCAAGGCCTACGATCATGAGATGTTGGACAGGGAGACCCAGAAGATAGTCCAGACCATTTTAAGGACTCAGGCCAAAGTGTGTGGTCCGGTGCCGTTGCCTACAGAGAAGCATCGCTTTACGGTGATCAGGGCTCCCCACAAGTACAAGGACAGCCGCGAACATTTTGAGATGAGGGTGCACAAGCGTCTTATCGACATCATAGAGTCGACTCCGAAGACGGTGGACGCATTGCAGAGGTTGGACATTTCCGCAGGAGTGGATGCAGAGATAAAAATTCAGTAAAAGGCCGGGGTCGCGTTCATCTATCGGATGCTGTCCATGCACGGCGTAGCGGGAATCGCGTGTAATTGCGACATTGGATTCCTGCGACTGGACTTGCCGGTGTGGAGCGTGTATAATAATACATCTTCGGAGAGAAAGGCCGCGGTGGTTTTCTCCAGCACGGGTAACGTGTAATATGAGTAGGTGCTCCGGGCTGTCCGGGCGGGTCACATGCCTTGTACCTGATGCAGGTTGCTTGGCAAGTGCGGGTACGTTGTGGAGAGCAAGTAAGTAGTGGTAACGCATGGGCGTTTGCACGTCCCTGTGCGTGCACAAAGTGCAATAGCGCGCCGGTTGCCGGTAACGGCAGGCAGTTGTTCAGGAGAGTTGGAGTCAAATGGCCACTAAGGCGATCGTTGGAGAGAAATTGGGAATGACCCAGGTGTTTGATGACAGGAACCTGGTGATCCCGGTGACGGTTCTTAAGGTCGCGCCTGTGCGTATCGTGCAGGTCAAGAGACCGGACCGGGAAGGCTACTCTGCGTTGCAGGTGACTTGGGGTTTCCGCAGGAAGAATTCGGTGAACCAGCCGGAATCAGGGCATTTTCGTGTAGCCGGCGTGGAGCCGGGAAGGCGTCTGGTGGAGTTGAGAATAGACGATGTAAATGGGTTCGAGCCGGGCCAGGAGATGGATGCATCACTACTGGAGAGTGGCATGCGCGTAGACGTCACTTCAACCTCCAAGGGAAAGGGGTTTGCCGGTGGAATGAAGAGGCACAATTTCAAAGGGCAGGGTGCGTCTCATGGCAATCACAGGATGCACAGAGCGCCTGGCTCTATAGGAGCTTGCGCAACACCTGCCAGGGTGTTCAAGGGAGTGAGAATGGCAGGGCGTATGGGGGGGAAACAGGTTACCACGCTCAACCTAGAGGTCGTTGCCGCTGATCCCGAGCGTCAGATAGTCCTTGTAAAAGGAGCCGTTCCCGGTCCCAGGGGTGGTGTTGTGGTGATAAGGTCAACTGTCAAGACGCCGGTACTTGCTTCTACCGGTGCAGTTATACAGAAAGGCGCTTCACGGGGATGAGCGGGTCGACGACTTACCGGAAGGTGCCGGAACTGCGGACGTACACGGTGGCTAGGCGTAACCTGAAAGGTGAGGTCCTATCAGAGGTCGCACTCCAGCCGGGGATGTTCGGCTTGGAGCCTAATATTCCGGTGATGCACCAAGTGGTGGTGGCTCAGCTGGCTGCTGCCAGGAAGGGCACTCATTCCACATTGCGCCAACGTGAGGTACGCGGTGGCGGTGCGAAGCCGTTCAGGCAAAAGGGTACGGGACGTGCCAGGCAGGGATCCATCAGGGCCAGCCAATTCGTAGGCGGTGGAGTGGCCCATGGGCCGAAGCCGAGATCCTACCGGCAGCATACGCCGAAGAAGATGGTGAAGCTTGCCCTGTATTCGGCTATGTCCGATCGGGCTGCTGAAGGCAAGGTTGCCTGGATTGATAGATGGAGTTTCGATGTTCCCAGCACGAAGGATGCCGGCAAGGCGCTTGCAACGCTCGAGTTGGATGGTAGGTTGCTGGTGGTGCTTGGTCCCTCCTACGGTGACATAGCAGAGATGTCCTTGCGCAACATTCCAAGGGTGCAGATCGTGCAGGTAGGTGAGCTGAATGCCTATGACGTGCTGTGCAGCGACTGGCTGGTGTTTGACGACGCTTCCATGGCCCGGCTCACAGGTATATCCGAGTTCACCGGAGCCGAGATGTCGACGCTAGGTGGCGGAGAGGATACAGGGATTGCCGGCGACGAGGGCATGGGAGAAGATCCTGCCACCGGCAGCGCCAGTGAGAGCGGCAGGGACAGTGAGGAGACCCGAGCGGGCGAGGGCGGTCATGATGAGGCCGGCGTAGGTGAGGAAGTGGAGGAATCATGAGAGACGCATCCCAGGTGTTGATCGCTCCGGTGGTTTCCGAGAAGTCGTATGCACTGTCCGAGCATGGTACGTATGTATTTGTCGTAGCGCCGGATGCTACGAAGCTGGAAGTGCGTAAGTCGGTCGAGCGGATGTTCAGCGTGAAAGTGTCTCGGGTCAACACATTGAACCGCAAGGGGAAGAAGCGGATCAATCGCCGTAACAACGTAGCAGGCAAGAGGCCGGATCGCAAGAGAGCCATAGTGACGCTTTCCGGTGATGACCGTATAGATCTTTTTCAGAAGAGTTGAGGCAGGAAGGTAGCTACAATGGCCATTAGAAAACGTCAACCCACCAGCCCTGGCAGGAGATTTCAGAGTTCATCAGACTTTTCCGAGGTAACTCGCTCATCGCCTGAGAGGTCATTACTGGTGAAAAGTCACTCGACAGGTGGGCGGAACTCCTACGGTCGTAAGACTTCGCGCCATCGCGGCGGTGGACACAAGCGCAAGTACCGTGCTGTCGATTTCTATCGTAACAAGGATGGCGTTCCTGCCAAGGTGGCTGCCATAGAGTACGATCCCTACCGCAATGCCCGGATTGCATTGCTTCACTACCTTGATGGGGAGAAGCGCTATATATTAGCGCCTGTTGACGTGGGAGTAGGTGATATGCTTATGAGCGGGCAGCACGCGGAGATACGTCCGGGCAATGCCCTGCCGCTCAGGTACATTCCGGTAGGTACTGTCGTGCATAACGTGGAACTCCGTCCCGGGGGTGGTGGAAAGATGGCTAGGGGAGCTGGTGCCGCTATCCAGCTTGTTGCCAAGGAGGGAGCTTACGCTACCTTGAGGTTGCCTTCCACCGAAATGAGGAGGGTGCTGATAGGCTGCAAGGCAACCGTGGGGGAGGTCGGGAATGTGGAATATGGGCTTATTTCCATCGGAAAGGCTGGCAGGAATCGATGGAAAGGCGTCAGGCCCCAGACAAGAGGGGTTGCGATGAACCCCGTCGATCATCCTCTGGGTGGAGGGGAAGGCAAGTCGTCTGGGGGTCGGCATCCGGTATCCCCGTGGGGGCAGCCCGAAGGCAGGACCAGACAGCGCGGTAAGGACTCCAACCGGTTGATCGTGCGCCGGCGCAGGATCAAGAGAAGATCGAGATGATAGGCAGGTAGTGATAGATGTCACGCAGCGTGAAGAAAGGGCCATTTGTAGATTCGCATCTGCTGAAGAAGGTGGACGCCCTAAATGCCGCAAACGAGAAGAGAGTGATAAAGACATGGTCGAGACGTTCGACGATCACTCCGGATATGGTGGGCCACACTATGGCGGTACATGACGGCAGGAAGCATATTCCTGTGTATCTCACGGAATCTATGGTAGGGCATAAGCTGGGTGAGTTTGCTCCCACCAGAACCTTCCGTTTCCATGCCGGCCAGGAGAGGCAGGGTAAGCGCTGACATGGTAGTCTGGCTGAAACATACCTACACGATGCACGGGCTATGGCATAGCGGCCGCAGCGGAGGGTTGACATGGTAGTCTGGCTGAAAGATGGTCGCATGGGTACAAAGGCCGTTCTCCGTTACGAGCGCATATCGGCGTTCAAGGTCAGGCCCGTGCTTGACCTCATAAGGGGCAAGGAGGTCAGTGAGGCACAGGATATCTTGGCGCGTACACCTCGTGCTGCTGCAAGAGTCGTCGCCAAAGTGCTGGCTTCCGCGGCGGCCAACGCAGAGAACAATGATTTCGCCAATCAGGATGAATTGTATGTAGATGCGTGTTATGCTGATGAAGCGGCCACCTTGAAACGCTGGCGCCCGCGTGCTCGCGGGAGGGCTACCCGCATACGAAAGCGGTCATGTCACGTTACGGTTGTCGTGACTAGGCTGCCCGAAGAGAGGCTGGAAGCCTTGAGGAGTCGTACCGCACCTACTGCATCCGCTCACAGGGCACGCCGGGTGCTTGCCTCGCGCAAAGGTCGTCGTGGGAGCGAGCAGGCTGAGGGTGTCGAGCAGGCCGGAATTGCTGCCGCTACCGGAGGTACCGGAATGACTGAGGATATCGGTGTTGCCGGAGGCATTGAAGATGTGGATAGCGTGGTGAATGTCGAGGGTATCGAGCCGGTCACGGATGTGGAGGAGCAGGGGATCGTGGATCAGGCTGAGGGTGTAGAGCAGGCCGATCAGGTCACGGAGGTCGATCAAGCTGAAGCTGAAGCTGGCGGTGCGCTCGGCGATATAGACAGCACTGGCACCTTGGATCAGACCGGGATCGCCGGTCTGGATCAGGCCGGAGAACTCGAAGACGCAGGTGATTCGGGAGAGGCCCGCGCTTCTGGAGATGCTGCCGGAAATCCAGGAGAGGAGCGCTAATGGGACAGAAGGTCAATCCCTATGGATTCCGCCTAGGGGTCACTACGGACTGGAAATCACGCTGGTTCGAGGATCGTCACTACGGTGAACTTGTCGTAGAGGATTGGCGTATTCGCGACTACCTTCAGAAAGAGCTGGAAACGGCGGCGGTAAGCCGCATTGAGATCGAACGTACCCGGGATCGTTTGCGGGTGGACATACACACGGCTAGGCCGGGTATCGTGATCGGGCGTAAAGGCGCTGAGGCTGACAGGCTCAAGGGGCAACTGGCCAAGATGACTGGTCTCAGCCGCGGTGACATACAGCTGAATATCGAAGAGGTCAAGCGGCCGGAACTGGATGCTGCGCTGGTAGCTCAGGGCATAGCGGATCAGCTTGGCAAAAGAGTTGCATTCCGTAGAGCGATGAAGCGAGCCATGCAGACCGTGCGAAAGTCGGGTGCCGAAGGGGTGCGCGTACAGTGTTCCGGACGGCTCGGTGGCGCCGAGATGGCGCGGAGGGAATCATACAGAGAGGGAAGAGTGCCCCTCCACACCCTGCGGGCGGATATTGATTACGGTTTCAAAGAAGCCAGGACGACCTTCGGGCGTATCGGAGTGAAGGTATGGATATACAAGGGAGACATCCTGCCGTACCATCTGTCGGTCAATGATGGTAAGACCACCAAGGAAATCGACATGGCGGCCGGGCAGGCTGCCAAGAGCGATAGCACCAGGCACCTTGTAGTGGCGGGTGGTGGCAGGAGACGCAGTATGGCTCTGCCCGGCATGGAGGAGGGTGAACCGGCTGCACCTGTAGCGGTCGCTGTGCCTTCCGATGATGATGTCGGCACCAATATGGAGAGTACAGAGCTTGCGGAAGGTTCCCCGGCAGGCGGCGATATCCTGGACGCGGACATCGGAAATGGCGACGAGCATGGGGGGATGGATGGTATCGGAGAGGTCGATGATGACCTTGTTGTTACCGAGGATCCAGCGATTGACGAGATCGTGGAAAACGTCGAGGAAGAGGAAGAGGAGTTGGAGCGCAGGGCTAAGCCTGAGCATCGCGAAGCTCCACACTTCCGTAAGGAGGTGGACTGATGCTGATGCCTCGCAAGGTGAAGCACCGCAAGCAGCAGAGAGGGCGCATGAAGGGCGTGTCCAAGGGGGGCAACGCAGTTACCTTCGGCGATTTCGGTATCCAGGCGCTGGAGCCAGGTTGGATTACAGCCCGCCAGATCGAGGCGGCTCGTATTGCGATGACACGGCACGTGAAGCGTGGCGGGAAAGTATGGATAAGGGTGTTTCCCGACAAGCCGGTGACCCAGAAGCCCGCCGAGACCAGAATGGGCTCCGGCAAGGGCAGTCCAGAACACTGGGTTGCAGTGGTGAAGCCCGGCAGGATGCTTTTCGAGCTGTCCGGTGTCGACAAGGAACTCGGACGTTCCGCGATGGAAAGAGCCATACAGAAACTTCCTATAAGTGCTCGATTTGTGGTACGCCCGGGAGCGTATGGAACTCCCGAAGTGGAGGTATGATCGATGTCAGTTGAAGCAACGGAAGTGCTGGAGCTGAGGGATCTCGACAAGGAGGAACTCTGGTCGCGGCTGGACGAGGTACGTAGAGAGCTGGTCAATCTGAGATTCCAGCAAGCTACGGGCCAGCTTGAGGATCACTCGAAGCTGGGTCAGGCACGAAGGCGCGTAGCCAGGGTGCTCACCCTCATAAGAGAGTCAGAGCTGGAGGAGGATGGCTACCTGGTGAGGGGTGCGGTATCGCTCCAGCCGCGCACCGTGGCAAGGCAGGCAAGCGAGCCGGCTGCACGCAGGCAAGGTTCCCCTCCGATCGGGGATGTACAGGATGTCGCCGGAGAGGATGGATCTGGTGAAGTCGAGTCCGAGGATGCTGGAACAGGCGAAGCCGGAGAGGATGCGGTCGGTGGCGTGCAGGATTCCGGCGAGATGGACGGAGTTGGAAGCACCACTGGCGGTGGTACATCGCATTATGAGGATACAGGCAGTGTGAGTGGAGAGGACCAGGAAGGCAACTAAGCGATGAGCGGTCAGCGGAAGGTAAGAGAAGGCGTTGTCATTTCGGACAAGATGACATCCACTGTCGTGGTGGCGGTGAAGGAGAAGGTCGCTCACAGGCGTTACAAGAAAATGGTGCAAAGGACGAAGAAATTATACGCGGATGGCAGCGGCTTGGATGCAGCGATGGGTGACCGTGTAAGGGTAATGGAAACGAGACCGTTGTCGAAGCTGAAAAGATGGAGGGTCACCGAGATAGTGGAGAGGGCTCGATGATCCAGCAGGAGTCAAGGCTGAGGGTGGCCGATAATTCAGGCGCCAAGGAAGTGCTGTGCATACGGGTGCTTGGTGGTTCTCGCCGTCGCTATGCAGGTATAGGAGATCTCGTTGTTGCAACGGTCAAGGATGCCATTCCTGGTGCGGCAGTTAAAAAGGGAGATGTGGTGAAGTGCGTCGTGGTGCGTACCGCAAAGGAGCGGCGGCGGCCTGACGGTAGCTATATACGGTTTGATGACAATGCGGCCGTGCTGGTGAACGAGCAACTGCAGCCCAGAGGAACCCGCATATTCGGTCCCGTGGGTAGGGAGCTGAGAGACAAGCGGTTCATGAGGATCATATCCCTTGCTCCAGAGGTTATCTGATGGTGGATGCAGGCAGTGCGAGCGGCAACCTGGTGGTTTGGCCGGTTGGTGAGTCGTCTATCAGCCACCCCCCCCCCCCCCCCCCCCCCCCCCGTGGACGGTTGTCTGCAAGGGTGTCAAGGGCAGGGGCGTGGGAACCGGTTGCGAAACGGCTACCGGTTGCGATGGATGGATGTTGAAGATGGTTGTTGAGGTGAGCGAATGAGGATAAAACGAGGCGACAAGGTAATGGTGCTTTCCGGGAAACACCGCGGCAAAGAAGGGACTGTCATGCGTGCCCTACCCTCCACCGGCAAGGTGATCGTGGAAGGAGCCAATATGGCCAAACGCCACACCAAGCCCAGAGGCCAGACCATGCAGGGCGGTATCATAGACAAGGACATGCCATTGCCCGTGTCTGCCGTAGGGATAATGTGCTCATCGTGTGGCGCACCCACCCGGATTGGCGTACGCTACGATGAGCAGGGTAGGAAGTTGCGCATCTGCAGGAAGTGTGGGGGTGACCTATGACGCCTATCGCATCAGCAACTCCTACGCCTACGAGGAGTGCGGCTGGAAAGAATGTGGCCGTGAAGAAGGCGGCGCCGCGTTTGCGGGTGAATTACGAGCAGGAATTGCGTTCGGCGATCCAGTCCGAGCTCGGCATTACCAATGTAATGCAGATTCCCAGGCTGGAAAAGATCGTGGTGAACATGGGAGTGGGGAAAGCCACCCAGCAGCCTTCATTGCTGGAGGGTGCGGTGGCTGACCTGACCGTGATTGCCGGGCAGAAGCCTGTGATTACCAGAGCCCGCCGCTCCATTGCCAGTTTCAAGTTGCGCGCCGGTATGCCCATCGGCGTAAAGGTGACCATCCGCGGAGACAGAGCCTGGGAGTTCCTCGACCGCTTGATTTCCACTGCAATACCGAGGATAAGAGATTTCCGGGGTCTGTCGCCGAAGTCGTTCGACGGTTCCGGTAATTATACATTTGGTATTACCGAGCAGCTGATCTTTCCTGAGGTCAACTACGACAAGGTGGATGTGCCGAGAGGCATGGACATTACAATATGTACGACGGCGATGTCGGATAAAGGCGCCTACGTGTTTCTCAAGGCGCTTGGTTTTCCCTTCAGGACTGAAGGTGCAAGTGCTTGAGGGAGACACAGCCAGGGTGCGCCCCGTCCGGGCGGTGCGACTGGTGAAGGGTTTGACGGGTTTTAATGAAGGCGCAAACGCTTGAAAGGGTTGGTGGACGATGGATGCGATGATATATGCGGCTGGAACTGCGAACTGCAGTGAAGGCATGAGGATGAAGGCATGAGGATATAGCGAGGATGGCAAAGAAAGCGCTTGTACATAAGCAGCAGAAGATGCCCAAGTTCAAGGTGCGCGGCTACACCCGGTGTAAGCGTTGCGGCCGGCCAAAAGCCGTGTTCAAAAAGCTTGGACTTTGCCGGATATGTTTGCGAACGATGGTGCATCAGGGTGAGATTCCCGGCATGACCAAGGCCAGCTGGTAGGAGGTCGCCATGTCCATGACAGACCCGGTTGCGGATATGCTCACCCGGATAAGAAATGCAAATACAGCAATGCACGAGGAAGTGAGGATGCCTGCCTCCAAGCTGAAGGAATCTCTGGCAAAGATACTTCTCGAAGAGGGGTACCTGTCTGGTTATAGCGTTGTCGAAGAGGCCGGCGGCCATCTATGCTTACGCATCAGCCTCAAGTACAGCCCTGCCAGGGAGCGGACTATCAGTGGCTTGTCCAGGGTATCCAAGCCAGGACGGAGAGTGTACGTGCGCGCAGGCAATATTCCCAGGGTGCTGGGTGGGCTTGGAGTGGCGGTGCTGTCGACGTCCAGAGGGCTGATGACCGATACACGTGCACGGCGTGACAAGGTTGGTGGGGAGGTGCTCTGCCATGTGTGGTGAATGTAGCCGTGGAAGGCCATGGAGGATCGAGAACAAGGGAGATTTACGGTGTCTCGTATAGGTAAGCAGCCTGTCCAGCTTCCATCCGGTGTGACCATCACTGCCGGCGAAGGTCGGATCGAAGTGAAGGGACCCAAGGGCGCCCTTTCGCGCGACCTGCCACCTGAGATCACGCTGGTCCAGGAGGATTCCACTATTGTGGTCCATCGCCAGAATGACGAGCATAGGGTGAAGGCGCTGCACGGTCTCTACCGTACCCTCATTTTTAATATGGTTACCGGAGTGACTGCAGGTTATACGAAGCAACTCGAGATCGTGGGAGTCGGGTACAGGGCGGTGTCTAAGGGTCCCAGCCAGATAGAGATGGCACTGGGCTACTCCCATCCAGTGCTGGTGCGTGCTCCTGATGGGATTACTCTGGAAGTACCGGTTCCCACCAGGGTGATTGTTTCTGGTATAGACAAGGAGCAAGTTGGTCAGATTGCCGCTGACATACGCAAGATTCGCAAGCCAGAGCCATACAAGGGCAAGGGAGTGATGTACGCTGGCGAGCGTATTATCCGTAAAGCAGGAAAGGCGGCCAAGTAGATGAGTACTTCCATAGCAGCCAGAAGAAGGCAATTGCGTTTCAGACGACATGCAGGAGTGCGCAAGAAGGTGTCAGGAACCATCGCCAGGCCAAGATTGGTGGTCTTCCGGTCGGCACGTCATATTTCAGCGCAGATCGTGGACGACGTAGAGGGTCAGACATTGGCTTCTGCGTCTACGGTGGAGAAGGATCTGCGGAGTACCTACGGCGGTAATATTGCCGCCGCTGAGGAAATCGGCAGGAAAGTAGCCGCCAGGGCCAAAGATGCCGGCGTGACCGAAGTGGTCTTTGACAGGGGTGGCTTCAGGTACCACGGCAGGGTAGCAGCGCTTGGAGATGCCGCGAGGCAGGCGGGTTTGAAGTTCTAGTGGTACAGGAGAGTTCCAGAATATGCTAGTAGATGGCCAGTTTGAAGAGCAGACGATCATGGTCAACCGGGTTGCCAAAGTTGTCAAGGGTGGTAGGAGGTTCTCCTTCAGCGCGCTTGCGGTTGTGGGTGATAGGGACGGGTTTGTAGGGGTAGGGTTCGGAAAGGCCAAGGAGGCTGGTACGGCGGTGCAGAAGGGCATAGAGGATGCCAAGAAGATGCTTTTCGAGGTACCGCTGGCAGGTGCCACCATCACGCATCCTGTCATAGGACGGGCCGGTGCTGGTAGGATTATGTTGAAGCCTGCGGCTCCTGGTACCGGGGTAATTGCAGGGGGTGCCGCTCGTGCGATCCTCGAGCTGGCCGGGGTGCATGACGTACTTGCCAAGTCGCTTGGCTCTTCCAATAATATCAATGTCGCTCATGCTACGGTGGCGGCGCTCAAGCAACTCAAGCGTCCAGATGAGGTGGCAAGGCTGCGCGGGCTTCCGGCCGACGATATCGTACCAAAAGGGGTGCTCCGGGCATTCAGGGAGAGACAGAGGGCGCGTGAGCTTTACAAGGAGATTGATGTGAAATGACCGGAGAACAGGAAAATACGGGCTCAATGGGTACGCGGGAGATGCCATCCAGGCAGGCCGGCGCGGAGATGCCGGATGCTCCGGGCATACCGGAGATGCCGGATGCGCCGGAGACGCGGGGGGACACCATCAATTTTGGGGACTTGGCGCGGCTTCCCGCTGGCTCTTACGTCAAGGTTACCCAACGACGTTCTTATATAAGCGCGAAGCCTAAGAATAGGGCAACATTGCGGGCGTTGGGACTTCGAGGAATCGGCATGGAGAGGGTTCATCAGGCAACTCCTGAACTGTCGGGGATGTTGAGGAAGGTCAGCCACATGGTGGATATGTCCCGAGTGGATCAAGGTGATGGTATCCGATCACGCAGCAAGGTGATCGCTCAACGGAGCGCAGGCAACAGGCGGAGCAAGGAGGATGGAGTATGAAAGTTCATGATCTGCATGCGGCGCCTGGCTCACGCCGTCCCAAGAGGAGGGTTGCTCGCGGGACAGGAGGCAAGGGCGGGAAGACTGCTGGCCGGGGGACCAAGGGCCAGGGTGCCCGGAACAACATCAAGCCCGGCTTCGAAGGCGGCCAGTTGCCGTTGACGCAGCGCCTGCCCAAGCTACGAGGGTTCAACAACCCGTTCAGAGTGAGCTATAGGGTCGTTAACGTGGAATCACTCAACACGATAGATGGTGATCAGGTCGACCCGGAGTTGCTGGTGCAGGTTGGGCTTGCCCGAAAGGGATCGCTTGTGAAGATACTTGGTGACGGCCATGTGGATCGGCCGATGACCGTGAAAGCTCATAGATTCTCGAAATCCGCAAAGGCCGCTATAGAAGGTGCGGGCGGGGCTACCGAGGATGTTCCCTTACCCTTCAAGGGCAGCCGCCCTCCTGCACGGGGCAACGCTTTGACCAATAGGTAGCCTTGGCGAACTCGAGCCATCTCGGCGGTGTAGGATAATTATTTTGGTACCTTTGAAAACCCCGTAAGGAGTGGATGTGCTGTCGAGCCTTAAGAACATATTCAAGATACCCGACCTGAGGAACAAGGTCCTGTTTACGCTGCTGATAATCGGGGTGTACCAGCTGGGAGCGAATGTAATAGTTCCAGGCGTGGACTTCAAGAAGGTTCAGCAGCTGGAGGCTGCCGCCAAGTCGGCGGGCATCATAGGGTTCCTCAACCTTTTTTCAGGGGGTGCCCTTACCAGGATGGCCGTATTCGGGCTTGGTATCATGCCCTACATCACCAGTTCGATCATCATCCAGCTTCTCTCTACGGTCATACCCAAGTTCGAGGAGTGGAGGGACCAGGGTGCCGTTGGCCAGAAAAAGCTCACCCAGGCCACCAGGTACCTTACGGTGGCGCTGGCATTGATGCAGTCCACGGGCCTCGTGTATCTCTTTCACAACGGAGGGGGCGGGCTGTTTGGCTCCACCAGGATAGACATCATCCCAGATTTCACTTTTCCGAGAATCGTATTCATCGTCCTCACGCTTACAGCGGGAACAGCGTTCGTCATGTGGCTGGGGGAACTCATTACCCAACGAGGGGTGGGCAACGGGATGTCGCTGATCATCTTCGCCAACGTGGTTGCCGGAGTGGTGCCATCGGGCGGAGCCGTACTTGCGGAGGGCGGTGATCTAAAGTTCGGCGTGCTGGTTGCACTGTCGCTGGCCATACTTGTGTGGATCGTCTTCATGGAACAGGGGCAGAGAAGGATACCGGTTACTTTTGCCAGCAGGGTGGTCGGGCGCAAGATGTATGGTGGGTCGTCCAGCTATATTCCACTGAAGGTCAATCAGTCGGGGGTGATCCCGGTCATCTTCGCGAGTTCGTTGCTCTACATTCCTGTGCTACTCTCCAATGTGCTGCCCTGGGCGGGCTTCCGGCTCTTCGTGAACGCCCACATACAGCCCACCAGCCTATTGTACATAGGACTTTATGGTGCACTTGTGTTCCTGTTTGCCTATTTCTATGTATATGTTGCATTCGATCCTCACCAGCAGTCAGACATCATTCGTAAGCAAGGGGGATTCATCCCAGGGATAAGACCGGGCCCGCCGACCGAGAGATACCTGTCCAGGATACTGAACAGGATTACCTTCCCGGGTGGACTATACCTTGCACTTGTTGTGGTCGTGCCGGGTGTGCTGATGGCTTTGTGGGCCATTACGGCGTACCCGTTCTATGGCATTACGCTTCTTATAGCCGTGGGCGTGTCCCTGGAGACCATGCGCCAGATAGACAGCCAGCTGATGATGAGGAACTATGAAGGGTTCCTCGCTTAGAGGTCGAGCGGGTAGGCGATTCGAAACGTTGCAGGCGGCCGCAGTGGAGGATGTCTTGCCATGAGGCTGGTCGTACTGGGAAAGCAGGGCTCGGGGAAGGGTACTCAGTGTGTCCTTCTCTCCCGGTACTTCGCCGTTCCGCATATATCCACCGGGGATATGCTAAGGGCGGCGGTGAAGGCGAGCACTCCGGTAGGGATCAAGGTTCGCGAAACCCTCGAAGGCGGCGGGCTCATCTCGGATGACATAGTTACGGATGTGGTTGCTTCGCGACTCTCGGAGGACGATGTCCGTAGCCAGGGGTTCATATTGGACGGTTTCCCACGCACTGTAGCTCAGGCTGAGATGCTCGAGGAGATGTTGCGTCCTATGGAACTCGATAGGGCGATAGAGCTGGACGTACCCACCGAGCAGACTGTTCGGAGGCTGGCGGCGAGGAGGGTCTGTTCTGACTGCGGGGCAATCTATTCCACGCACAAGCCCCCGAAGTTCAACTGGACCTGTGATGTATGTGGCGGGGAAGTGGTGCAACGCAAGGACGACAAGGAGGAGTTCATACGCCGGCGCTTGGGTCTCTACGAGAAAGAGACATTACCGGTGGCACAGTGGTACGAGGCAAGGTCCTACCTACTGAGGGTGAACGGGGCCGGTACTCCTGAGGCTGTTCTCAAGAGGATACAGAAGGCGTTGTTCCGGCGATGATCAGGAGAAATGACGAGCTTGCGAAGATGCGCAAGGCAGGCCGGGTCGTAGCCGAGATGCTCCTTGAAGTGTCGAAGCACGTAAAACCGGGTGTGACTACGGCGCAACTGGATCGGGTGGCTCGTGACGTTCTGGGCAGGAGAGGTGCAAGGTCGAATTTTCTTGGGTACCACGGGTATCCGGCAACCATCTGTACTTCGCCGAACGATGTCATCGTGCATGGGATCCCAAGCGATATTGTACTTGTCGAGGGTGACATCATTTCAGTGGACTGCGGCGCGATAGTCGAGGGGTATCATGGAGACGCGGCTCGCACATTTCCCGTTGGAGAGGTAAGCACAGAAGCAAAGCGGCTTATCGAAGTTACCCAGGAGGCGCTTCGCGCAGGCATGTCTCAGCTGGTGCCGAGGAAGCACCTGAACGAGACCGGCAGGGCGATTGAGCGGGTAGGGCGCCGCGCCGGTTACGGGGTGGTGCGGGAGTATGTGGGCCACGCAATCGGCACCGCCATGCACGAAGAGCCTCAGGTTCCCAATTACTGGCCAGGTAAGCCCGGAATCAAACTGGCTCCTGGCATGGTGTTCGCGATAGAGCCGATGTTTAATGCCGGCGATGCCGGAACCGTCCGGCTTGATGATGGATGGACCGTCGTCACCAGTGACGGAAGCATTTCGGCTCACTTCGAGGATACGATTGTGGTTACCGACCATGGGCCGGAAGTGTTCACCATCATGGATTGAGCTTGGGACGGGCAAATATTAGAGGTGAGTGATAGGCAGCTTGGATCATGGAGGTGCTCATCCCGGCGAAGGGCTTCTTATCCCCCGATTACCATGCTCTCTGGCGATGTGCTATAATATATTCCGGCGGTTTCTTGCCACTCAAATCCTGTGTGAGGAAGTGATATCATGCGCAACGTTTGCGGTTTGAATGGCTACGAAACTGGGCAGCATTGTTGCTTGTAGCCGATATATGTAAGGAGGTTGGCACCTGCCGGAAGCCAAAGAAGATGCTATAGTGCTGGAGGGAACGGTCGTGGAGCCGTTGCCTAACGCCATGTTTCGGGTCGAGCTGGAGAATGGCCACAAGGTACTGGCTCATAGCTCGGGTAAGATGAGAATGCATAGGATCAGGATTCTTACGGGAGACAAGGTTCAGGTGGAGGTTACCCCATATGACCTCACCCGAGGCAGGATAACTTACAGATACAAGTAATGTGCAGATACGGGTCCTTGGACCGGATGGGTGCGTAGATGGGTGTGCGTACCGATGGGTGCAAGTGATATTTTATTAAATTGTACGTGGTATGTGCATAGTCGATGCTCTTCGGGGCAGGAACATGCATTGTGCCGGGGATAAGGAGAATATTCGATTTGAAGGTTAGGCCGAGCGTAAAGCCGATGTGTGAAAAGTGCAAAGTGATACGCCGTAAGGGTAAGGTGCTGGTGATCTGCGATAATCCGCGGCACAAGCAGCGGCAGGGCTGATCAGGTATGGCTCGAATAGCAGGAGTCGATATACCCAGGGAGAAGCGGCTGGAGGCATCTTTGACCTATATTTACGGTATTGGAGCATCCACCGCCAAGCAGGTGTGCGAAGAGGCGGGGATGAGCCCGGATGCCAGGGTAAGGGATCTCACCGAGGAAGAAGTGTCGCGGCTGCGTGCATGGATAGATGCCAACCTAAAGGTGGAGGGCGATCTGCGCAGGGAAGTGGCTCAAGGAGTCAGGCGTAAGATGGAAATAGGGTGCTACGAGGGGATACGGCATCGCAGAGGTTTGCCGGTAAGAGGCCAGCGTACCCATACCAATGCGCGTACGCGCAAGGGTCCTCGTAAGGCGGTTGCAGGCAAGAAGAAGGTAAAGAAACATTGATCACCGTAGGGAGATAGATGGCGCGTCAGCAGAGAACCAAGGCAAAGGCTGGGCAGGCCAGGAAGGTCAGGCGCCGGGAGCGCAAGAACATATCCTATGGCATCGCTCACGTGAAGAGTTCCTTCAACAATACGATTGTCAGCATTGCGGACCCGGAAGGCAACGTGATTGCGTGGTCTTCGTCCGGCATCGTGGGCTTCAAGGGGTCGCGCAAATCCACTCCGTTTGCCGCCCAGATGGCGGCGGATGCAGCTTCACAGAAAGCGATGGAGCATGGTGTGCGTAGGGTGGACGTGTATGTGAGGGGCCCAGGTTCCGGCAGGGATACCGCCGTCAGGGCGATTGCCGCATCTGGTATCGAAGTGGTGAGCATCAAGGACGTGACTCCCGTACCGCACAACGGTTGCCGTCCGAAGAAGCGCCGCCGTGTCTAGCGTTGGTGTGATTGACGACAGGTTGGAGATATAATAAATGGCAAGGTATACGGGTCCTGTGTGCAGGTTGTGCAGGCGGGAACGATCCAAATTGTTCTTGAAGGGTGAGCGATGTTACTCGCTGAAATGCCCCGTGTCGGAGGCGGTGACGGATCGTCATAGCCGAGCGTATCCCCCTGGAGAGCATGGCAGGGATCGGATGAGGCAAGGGTCGGAATACCAGGTGCAGTTGCGAGAGAAGCAGAAGGCCAGGCGTATCTACGGAGTGCTCGAAAAGCAGTTCCGCAATATGTATGAGGATGCCAGCAGGCGCAAAGGCATCACTGGCGAGATACTTCTGGCTATGCTGGAGATGAGGCTGGATAATGTCGTGTTCAGATCTCGCTACGGCTCCAGTAGGGCGCAAGCGCGCCAGCTTGTGCGCCATGGGCATATACTTGTCAATTCCAAACGCGTTACTATACCCAGCTACCGGCTCCGCCCTGGCGACAAGGTATCGCTTTCCGAAGATGCAAGGGGAATGGCCGTAGTCAGGCGTAACCTCGAGCTGGTGGACCGTGCGGTTCCTGTATGGCTGGCGACGGAAGGCGGTCTCGGGGATGTGACTGTACTGTCAGAGCCGAAGCGCAGCGAGATAGATGAGACGGTGAGGGAACAGCTGATTGTAGAACTCTATTCTAAGTAGGGGTTCGGGTAAGGGTTCGGCAAGTAATGGATACGAGATAACATAGGAGTTCGGTAGATGCTTATTATTCAGCGTCCGGTAGTTGAGTCGTTGGACGAGGAGAAGGACGGGCAACAGCGTTTTGCAATCGGGCCGCTGGAGCCTGGTTTCGGGCATACCCTTGGTAATTCGTTGCGCCGGGTGCTGCTGTCGTCCATCCCTGGCGCCGCTGTCACCATGGTCCGTTTCGATGACGCCCTGCACGAGTTCACGACCGTGGAAGGCGTGAAAGAGGACGTTACGGATATACTCCTGAATCTCAGAGATATAGTCTTGACAGTGGATTCAAGCGATCCCGTGGTATTGAGATGTGACGTACGCGGCCCGGCCGAGGTATCGGCTGCCGATCTCCAGCTTACTGCAGATGTGGAGATTTTCAATCCGGATTTGCATATCGCCACCGTCAACAGTAACGGTCGGCTGGCGATGGATGTGACCGTGGAGCAGGGTCGTGGTTACGCTACGGCCGAGCAGAACAAGAGAGGAAGCACTATTGGCGTTATCCCCGTAGATTCTATCTTCTCTCCCGTAAGGCGGGTATCTTTCTCGGTGGAGCCCGTGCGCGTGGAGCAATCCACCGACTATGACAGGCTGGTAATGGACATTACCACTGATGGATCATTGAGTCCCCGTGTGGCGCTCGCTTCTGCCGCAGGCACGCTCAGTTCGCTGCTTGATATCCTCGTCAACCTGGAAGAGGAGCCTAAAGGACTGGAACTCGGGGAGGTGCAGTCGTCCTCGACCGGGTCACCTGACCTGGACCTCGACATCGAGGACCTTGATCTTTCCGAACGTCCACGCAACTGCCTCAAGAGAGCTCAGGTCAACACTATAGGCGAGCTGGTGCGTCGCAACTCTGACGAACTGCTAGCCATTACAAACTTCGGCCAGAAGTCCCTTGATGAAGTCATTGAGAAGCTCGACGAAAGAGGGCTTTCGCTTAGGATGAGGTAGGATCAGGTCGTAGAGCAAATGCTTGGATGCATCGCGGATGTATTGCAGCGTAGTATCCCGCAAGGGGCTGTGGCCCGAGCGGATATCCGGGTTAAGGCAGGGAAAATGAAGCGAATGTACCTTGATACATTTGCCTCACTGGATCTGCCGGATCCGTTTTCCTCGCTGGATATGTACTTGGAATATTTGGAGTTGAAGGAGTTGTCATGAGAGGTACCCCAAGGAAAGGGCGCAGGCTAGGCGGGAGCGCCGCGCACGAGAAGGCCATGCTTGGCAATCTGGTAGCATCGTTGGTTGCAGCGGAGGCGCTGGTGACTACCGAATCAAAAGCCAAGGCGTTGAGGCCGGTAGCGGAAAAGGTCATCACTGCCGCCAAGAAGGGTGGCTTGCATCGCCAGAGGCGCGTGGTGGCACTGATCAGGGACAAGGATATGGCACACAAGCTTTTCGAGGAGATAGGTCCGCGCTACTCGGACAGGCCGGGTGGTTACACGAGGATACTCAAGATGGGGCCAAGACCGGGAGACAATGCGCCGATGGCGAGAATCGAGCTTGTCTGACCGGGACAACGGTGGAACGGTAGCGGCTTCCAGCGATACAAGAGATCTGGAGAGTGATGCATACGGTGATGTCGGCGCGGAGACCACCCGTGGAGGCGGTGCCGGTGAAGGGGGTATGGGTGGAGGTAACGTCGGTACTGAGTGCCGAGACACAGGGAATGCAGGTCAAGAGAATGCCGCGAATCGGGTCCGTATTTTCATGCGCATTGCCTATGATGGCCGGGGTTTTCACGGGTTTGCCTACCAGCCGGAGGTGAGGACGGTGGCAGGAGTGCTAAGTGATGCATTTGATGCAATGTCCTGTAGCCATAGCAGTATCGTCTGCGCAGGCAGGACTGATGCGGGCGTCCACGCAAAAGGACAGGTTGTGCATGTGGATGTGGACGAGGCATTCTCGCCCCGCAACCTGGCTGGATCGCTCAACCGTATGCTCGCACCAGAAGTCGTAATACGGGAAGCCGGCATGGCTCCTCCGGACTTTCATGCGAGATACTCGGCTACGGCTAGAAGCTACAGGTATACGATCCTGAACTCGTGGATGCCTGATCCGCTGATGGTGCATCGGGTGTGGCACGTGAGGGAGCCCCTCGACGTACGATCCATGCGGATGGCCGCTGATTGCATACTCGGTGCACATGATTTTTCGGCTTTTTGCCGCAGGCGGAAAGGTGAAAGTCCTGGAACGCCAATTGTCAGGGAGGTGTTCCGTTCCGAACTCATCGTGTCCTTCCCGGACGATCAGGCGGAGGGGAGGGTATTGATGTTGGATATATCAGGTGGATCTTTCTGCCACCAGATGGTAAAATCACTCGTGGGAACTTACGTAGAGGTGGGGAGAGGCAGGCTTACTCCCGCTGATGTATACTGTCTCTTGCAGTCACCGGCTGGGTCCAGGGTGTCTACGCTAGCACCCTCGGCGGGACTCTGTCTCATGCGGGTTGACTATGATGGTTGCGAGTTGCGTGACGAGTACTGCTCGTTCGACGGCCGTACCGGTAGGCTGGATGCAGCTGGACATAACATAAGGGCGTAATGGCAATGGATGATTTGAGAGTGGTGATATCGTAATGGTTACTTATACTCCTAGCGCAAGGGATATCGAGCATAGATGGTATGTAGTGGATGCGGATGGCATGGTGCTCGGCAGGATGGCGTCCGAGGTGGCGAGGTTGCTTCGGGGTAAGCATAAGCCCATTTTCACTCCCAATCTGGACACTGGCGACAATGTAATTGTGGTGAACGCCTCGAAAGTTTCGATGACTGCGTCAAAGGCGGAAAAGCTGTTTCACTATACCCATTCAGGCTATCCGGGCGGCCTCAGGTCTTACAGGTACTCTGACCTCCTCAAGAGTAACCCCGAAGAGGTGGTACGGATGGCAGTCAGGGGTATGTTGCCGAAGGGAAGGTTGGGTCGCCGGCAGCTCGGAAAGTTGCATGTATACAGAGGGGGCGAGCATCCGCATCAGGCACAGAAGCCGGAATCATTGGAATTATCTCATGTAAAGGTGGTTCGTCCATGAAAGAAAAGAAGGCATTACCTATCCTGCAGGTGACCGGTAGGCGTAAGGAGGCGGTTGCAAGGGTGAGGTTCCGTCCTGGAAATGGGAAAGTTACGGTCAACCGGAAGCCGGTGGAAACGTATTTCCCGTCGCTTACCCATCGTACTCATGCACTGGATGCATTGAGAGTGGCCGACTTCGATATTTCAGGTCGATACGATATAGATGCAACGATCGATGGGGGCGGTGTTTCAGGACAGGCCGGCGCGCTCAGATTGGGTATATCGAGAGCCCTTGTCGTGATCGATCCCGACCTGAAGTCCCTGCTGAAGAGAGAGAAGTTGCTTACCAGGGATGCAAGGGTGAAGGAGAGCAAGAAGTATGGCCTGAAAAAGGCTCGAAAGGCCCCTCAGTACTCCAAGCGCTGATCATTCCTGGAACTGTATTCGTGCCATGACAGTATCTTTCGGTACAGATGGAATCAGAGGTGTAGCCAACCTGGAACTTACTCCGGAGATGGTGCTGGCGGTTGGGAGAGCGGTGTCCAGGGTCATCCCCTCTGAGCGCTTTGCCGCCGGTCGGGACAGCCGCCGGTCCAGCGCGATGCTGCAGGCGGCTGTAGCATCCGGGCTGGCATCTGAGGGTGCGGACGTACATGACCTAGGCGTTCTGACCACACCAGGAGTGGCCTGGTACTGCGAAACCGAAGGGATTCCTGGGATCGTCGTATCGGCTTCTCACAATCCTTTCAGGGATAATGGCATCAAGGTATTTGCAACTGGCGGTGTCAAGCTGGACAGGAATACCGAGACGGCTATCGAGAACGAGATCCATGGACAGCTTGCCGGCACGAAGCGTACGCCCTTGCCGTCATCCGGTCACAGCGTGGGTCGCATTTTTCTTGGCACCAGTGTGGAGGAGGCTTACCTGGATCACTTGCTCGCCTGCATAGAAGGGAGGAGCCTCGCCGGCTTGGCTGTTGTGGTCGACGGCGCCAATGGAGCTGCCTGGAAGGCATTACCCGAAGCGTTTAGGCGCGCCGGCGCCGACGTGGTTGCCATAGGGTGTGATCCTGACGGTGTGAATATAAATGACGGGTGCGGGTCCACGCATCCAGAGATGCTCGCCGAGGAAGTCGTTGCAATGGGCGCCCATCTGGGGATTGCGGTAGATGGCGATGGTGATCGCCTGGTAGCGGTCACCAGTACGGGTCGCGTCTTGGACGGTGATGAGCTGATAGCGCTGTTTGCCCTGGATATGCAGGAGAGAGGCCGTCTTGCGGGTAAGACCGTGGCGGTTACGGTGATGTCGAACCTGGGGCTTACCAGAGTTCTCCGGTCGAGAGGTATAGAGGTGCGCGAGACTCCTGTAGGAGACCGCCATATCCTGGAAGAGATGGAAATGTACGGTCTTTCACTTGGCGGTGAGCAATCAGGACATATTGTGTTTCGATCATTGGCCACTACGGGTGACGGGATCTTGACCGGGTTGCTGCTGGCTGACCTCGTTGTCCGCAAAGCCAGGTCACTCGACGACTTGACGGAGGGATTGGTGCAGAGGGTTCCCCAGGTGCTCATGAACGTGGCCGCAACGGATCCCGGTCTGGTTGTATCGTCAGCTTCCGCTATGGACGCGCTGCGTGCTGCCGAAGAGTTGCTGGTGGGTACTGGCAGGGTACTGCTCCGGGCCAGTGGTACCGAGGCCCTGGTAAGGGTTATGGTGGAGTGCGAGAATGAGGAGTTGGCGGGTAAGGTGGCGCGTGATCTCGTCGATGAGCTGGTTGGGGCGGCAAGCAGGATTTGAGCCTACGAGTTCAGGTAGATACGGGGCACGCGGGCTGATATGCTGCAAAGCACTTCGTAACTGATGGTGCCTAGCTTGGCGGCAACCTCGGAGGCGCCTATCCGGTTTCCCTCCTGCCCTCCCATTATTACAACTTCATCGCCGATCGATATATCAGCATCGGGTCCGCAGTCGACCATTATCTGGTCCATAGTAACCGTCCCGGCAATGGGCATCCTCCTGCCTTTCAGCAGCACGCTCCCGCCCTCGGCAAAAAGGCGGCGCGACACACCATCGGCATAACCCAGCGGAACTGTTGCAACTATTGATCTTTCAGCGAGGGTGTAGCGGCGGCCATAGGAAATACTTTCACCAGCTTCGAGCTCTCGCACGTAAGCTACCCGGGCTTTCAGGGACATCGCAGGTACCAGGCCTTGCACGGCATCATAAGGTGTGGGTGTGGCTGTGGCGGGCTCGGTGGGCGTGGCACATGTGGTCGTGGCGGTGGCATCACGGGTGTAGCGCTCCAGTGCCTTCGTTACAAAATCGGAGGGCGATTCGCCATAGATGGCTATCCCGCAACGCACCATCGACAGCCGGCTATCCGGGTGGGCAATTGCTCCGGCCGAATTGGCCAGATGGAGCATGACCCGTTCAGGCAGGCTTCCTGCGGCACTGGTCAAGAGGTCCACCTGGTGGCCGGTAAATGCGATGTCTTCACTGGAATCGCCGTCCGCAACCGCAAGATGACTCCAGAGGCCGGTCAGCTGGAGTACTGGGTATCTTTCCAGTACTCCAAGCAGTCCGGGCAAATCTATCGCGCTTGCACCTGCTCTATGCATGCCGGTGTCCATCTTGAGGTGTACACTGGCGCGTCTCTCCAGCCCTGCAGTTGCCCTGCCCAGCTTCTCTATTCCCCTGCGAGAATACACGGTTGGCGTGACATGTAGATTGACCAGCTCACTAATCTCACCAAGGCTCATGGTGTCTGGAAGCTCCTGCAGCAACAGTATTGGAGCCGTCACGCCGTACTCGCGTATTTCCACGGCCTCTTCGCCGAATGCCACCGCCAGCCAGCCTGCGCCGGCAGACACTGCTGCTTCCGCGACCTGAGGGGCGCCGTGACCGTAGGCATTTGCCTTGACTACGGCACAGAACGCGGCGGGTGCAGCCATCCTTGCCAGAAGGGAGACGTTGTGCCGGACTGCCCCAAGATCGATTTCAACCCAGGCGTACCTGTTCTCGGGTGTCCATCTGGATCTCATTATCCAGGTCCCATGCCGGTTGCGACGGAGGATAACCAGTCCGCCACGAGGTCGGGTAAGTCCATGGCAGTCAGACCTGTGGGCCTGCCAAGCCAGGAGGCCCGTCCATGTACATGAGCGGCAAGAGCTGCTGGAAGTGCAGGTGGCGTTCCGGCACTGCGAGCCAGGAAAGCTCCGATCATTCCTGAAAGCACGTCGCCCGTACCTGCTGTCGCCAGGCGGGGCGAACCCGCGGTCACCACGTAAGTGCGCCCGTCCGGCTCGGCCACCACTGTAGTGCTGCCCTTCAGCAATACGATTGCTCCAAGGAATCTCGCCAACCGGCGCGTCTCCTCGATCCTGTTGGCACCGATAGGATGCCCTGCAAGCCGTGCAGCTTCGCCATTGTGGGGCGTCAGTATGACTGGGGGAAGAGGTTGGTTGGCGTCGTAGTGCTTGTGGTTTCGTTCGGCCAGGAGCGCGGCTGCATCTTCCCTGGTTCCAAGAGCGTACAGGCCATCTGCATCCAGTACCATTGGAATTGAAAGGTCTCTTACCAGCCTGCGGATCTCTCTTACAGTTTCGGAGCTGCGCCCGGCGCCAGGGCCAATCACAGCGGATCTGCATTTGGCTGACTCATCCAATACCTGGCGCGACCAATCCTGGTGGCCATCCAGCGCTATAGAAACGACCTCCGGCACGTGCAGGCATGCCGCCGCGAGATCTGCCAGCATCAGCCTCACCATACCGGCGCCGGAGCGCAGTGCACCTTTGGCGCACATGGATGCCGCACCGGTCATTCCCGGCGAGCCTGCAACTATGCACACCGCCGATTCCCATTTGTGTGCATCCCTGCTTTTCTCAGGAAGGTACAGAGGCACATCACTGTCCTCCACGAGGAATATGCCGGCACATTGAGATGCGTCTATCCCTATGTCAGCCAGCTGCAGCTTACCCGCAAGTCTTGCACCATCGCCTTGGAGCAGTCCTGGCTTCATGGCGGCCATCACCACTGTAGCACGGGCCTGTAAGGGATGCCCTGAGGCTTCTCCCGTGTCGCCATGCACCCCGGAGGGGATGTCGACGGCAAGTACGGGCACGCCCTCCGGTATGGCGGGAGGCTCGTATGTCCCATGAAACCCGGTACCGTAAGCTGCATCTATTACGAGGTCGAGCTGCGGCATGAGCTGCTGCAACGCCGGGGGTGTGACCACTTCGACCATTGCGCCGCGGTCTTGAAGTATACGAGCAGCCACACGACCGTCTTCTCCGTTGTTGCCCTTACCGGCGATCACCAGCACCTTGCGTCCATAACCTCCATGAAGCATCTCGAGTGCGTAGAGCGCAACAGCATATCCAGCTCGTTCTACCAGGACCTGCAACCCTACTTCGCGATGCGCCTGCGCATCGAGTTCCCTCATCTGGCTTACTGTCACGACTGGGATCATCAGCTACCTAGTTTACAGCCAAGGCGAAGGCAACCGCCACGAGATCGGTATGGGTGATCGACAGTCGCCAGCCCGTTACGCCGTGTGCCCTCGCTATATGTTGGGCTTGTCCGTGAAGTGCCACAGTAGGGGGATGTCCTGGCCGGCGCGTTACCTCGATATTTGCAAAGTGCAACTGCCATATGCCCGTTCCCATGGCCTTGGCTACCGCTTCCTTGGCTGCGAACCTGGCTGCGAGGCGTTGAGCGGGGTCACTGGCCTGGTTGGCGTAAGCAAGCTCCTCATCGGTGAACAGGCGCCGGGATAGTGCCGGACGCCGGGATAGGACTGTACGAAAGCGCTCCACATCCACTGCATCCACTCCTATGCCAGCTATGTGGGTGCCGCCTTCCACAACAGGTGGTGTCATCGTCGGAGCTGCACCCACATCAGGGTGACGTCTTTCCCGAGATGCCTATACGCTGAGTCTCTAAGGGCAAGCCGCTTTCTCATTCCACCGTGACGGTCTTTGCAAGATTGCGAGGCCTGTCCACATCACAACCTCTGAACCGTGCTACGTGGTAAGCGAGTAGCTGCAACGGTATCACATCGACCACAGGGGCAAGCAGCGAGACGGTTTCGGGAACGTAGAGCACGTGATCTGCAAGCGCGGCCGTGCTGGTGTCTCCGTCGTTGGCCACTGCTATCACTTTTGCTCCCCTGCTCTTCACCTCAGAGATGTTGGCATGCATCTTTTTCTGTAGGCGCCCCTTGGTGGCTATCGCCAGCACCACCGTTCCTGGCTCGATAAGCGCTATGGGCCCATGCTTCAGCTCGCCAGCTGGGTATGCTTCAGCCCGCAAGTATGCTATCTCCTTCATCTTGAGGGCGCCCTCCAGCGCCACCGGGTAACCTGTGTTGCGGCCTATATAGAAGAGGTCACGTTGCCCGGCTATATCCTCAGCCACCGATTTGACGGCTTCGTCACGGTCGAGCGCGTGCCTCATAAGCCGGGGAAGGTCCCTCAGCTGGTCCATGATAAGTGATGTCTCATCGTTGTACAAGATACCGCGGAGCTGGGCGATGTAGAGAGCGAGCATCTGGAGCGCCACTATCTGGGTGGAGAAGGTCTTGGTGGCAGCGACACCTATTTCGGGCCCAGCACGTGTGTAGAGCACGCCGTCCGACTGCCTGGTGATTGACGAATCGACCACGTTGGATACTGCAAGCACCTTTGCATTCAATTGTCTAGCGAGGTGTATTGCCTGGAGCGTATCCATGGTCTCACCTGATTGGCTGACTCCTATCACCAGGCTGCTGCTGCTGAGTATCGGGTCTCTGTAGCGGAACTCCGAGGAGATGTCTATCTCGGTAGGTATCCTGGTCCAGTGTTCCAGGGCATGTTTTACGACCAGGCCGGAGTGAAAGCTGGAACCGCAGCCCACGATGAACACCTTGTCCACTTCGCGCAATTCGTCATCCGTGATCCTGGTCTCGTCCAGCGCTAGCTTGCCGTCTGAGACGAACCTACCGAGAAGGGTATCCATGACGGCGGCGGGCTGTTCGTGGAGTTCCTTACCCATGAAGTCGTCGTAGCCGCTTTTCTGGGCAGCCTCGATATCCCAGGAGACATGGATGGGGTGCAAGGTCCTGGCATGACCATCCAGGTCCTGCGCGGTGATGCTTTCCGGAGTGAGCTCGGCGATCTCACCGTCTTCCAGCACGTAATAGTTGCCGGAAAGCCCCAGCAATGCGGGCAGGTCCGATGCCGCCATGCACATACCACCGCCCATGCCCACGACCAGTGGTGATAGGCGGCGTGCCACTACTAAACCTCCATCCAGCCTGGTATCAAGGACGGCAATGGCGAACGACCCCGTTATACGCTGGAGAGCCCTTCTCGTGGCTTCGATGCCGTGCAGCTGGGTGCTGGTGTCCATTCTCAGCTCGTCTTCTATCAAATGCGCTATGAGTTCGGAGTCCGTTTCAGAAGCAAGCTCGTGGCCACTCCGGCTAAGTTCCTCGGCGAGTTCACGCCAGTTCTCCACGATGCCGTTGTGTACCACGGCTATATTGCCCGTGCAATCCAGGTGGGGATGGGCGTTCTGCTCACTTGGCCTTCCGTGGGTGGCCCATCGAGTATGCCCTATGCCTGCGCTGTCAGATCGAGGTGGTCCCGGGGCCGATGGTGCGTGTTTCCTCAGTTCCTTTAACGACTGTTTGGATACTGCAGCCCGGATGCGCCATATGGCGGCATCGTCTGCCCCATCATTTTCCATGCCGCCTACCAGTAGCGCTATACCGGCAGAGTCATAGCCCCTGTACTCCAGCCTTTCAAGGCAATCGATCAGTATCCCTGCAAGGGGTTGCTCGTAGGCTGCTTCCGGGTTTCGGGTAATAGCGATTATGCCGCACACACCATCAAGCCTAGTACTTGGAAGGCGCAGCTGTTGAGCCTGGATTCGCCACCAAGAGTCCTCGGCTCATAAAACCGTACAATACCGAACTACCGCAGCAGGTTCAACGCCGACGGTGCACATACTGGTGTTGTATATGCAGTCCGATACCGGTAGCGAAGCTAAGATGTACAAGGGGGGCTATGCCATGTGTACATACTGGTGTATACGCAGTCTGATGCCGGCAGCCATCATCGATGCAGTGTTGACCTCCTCACCGCGCCTTCCGGACCGGGCTTGCGCTCGCCCTCGTTCAGTGGATGATCGCCACCCAGCCTGCAAGTGCGAGCAAACTTACAGCAAGCACTGGCACCGTCAGCACGACTCCTGTCTTGAAGTAGCGCCACCAGCCGATCTTGATTCCCTTTGTTTCCAAGACATGGAGCCATAGAAGGGTCGCCAGCGATCCTATGGGAGTGAATTTCGGGCCAAGGTCGCAGCCGACGATATTGGCGTAGACAAGGATGGAATGACCGGTTCCATGTGCCTTTGCGGCCGTGATGGAGAGCACTCCTACGAGTACGGTGGGCATGTTGTTCATCACGGCGGAAAGCAACGCGGAGCCGAACCCACCCACCAGGGCAAGCGGTACGAGCCCAGCGTTGCGTATGTCGTGCAGGCCGCTGCCGAGCGCTCTGGTCAATCCTGCATTGCGTAGCCCGTATACCACCAGGTACATGCCGATGGAGAACACTACGATCTTCCAGGGAGCTTCCCGAAGCACCTTGGAAGAGGAAAGCGCCTCGGAACGACTGGCAAGCAGGAGAAATATGATTGCGGCAGTTCCCGCGAAGAGAGAGACGGGAAGATGCAGCGGTTCTGATGCAAAGTAGCCCACTAGGAGCACCAGGAGCACCACCCATCCGGCCCTGAAGAGACGGGTGTCCCTTATGGCTCCTTCCGGTTCTCCGAGAGTGGCTTCGTCATAAGTGACGGGGAGGTTGCGCCGGTAGAAGAAATACAGTACCCCTATGCTGGCAACGAAGCTGGCTAGGTCCACCGGTATCATCGTGGTGGCGTAGGTGGCAAATCCTATATGGAAGAAGTTGGCGCTTACAATGTTGACCAGATTCGATACGACCAGGGGTAGGCTGGTGGTATCTGCGACGAATCCCGCCGCCATGACAAACGGCATGGCCTGGCGGGGCGTGAATCCGAGAATGCGCATCTGCTGGTAGACGATGGGGGTGATGATCAGGGCAGCTCCATCATTGGCGAACATGGCTGCGACAAGGGCGCCCAGTACAATCACGTAGACAAACGCTCGGAGGGTGTCCCCCCTCGCTGCATGGAGCATGTGCAGTGCTGCCCACTCGAAGAACCCGATACGATCCAGTACGAGGGATATGACGATGACGGACACGAAGGTGAAGGTCGCATTCCATACGATGCCCCATACGGTGGAAATGTTATGCGGCTGTACCACCCCTATGGCCAGGGCCACCAACGCACCGGCCGTAGCGGACCATCCTATGGAGAGCCCCTTTGGCTGTATGATGACGAGAGCCAGCGTGGCGACGAAGATGGCGCTCGCGGCCATGATCAGCGGCGTTCCGGTCAGCATCGATAGGGTACTCCAACCATCCCAGGGGCGCCGGTGAGAAGGGCAGTTGGGCGTGCAACTGACGATACCGTCGTAGCATTATGCACACTGAGCACAGGCGATAGCATTGGCGAGGATGGTCTTTCCGGCACATTCTTTGTCACTGAATCGTATACTTGCGTTGCAGCCATCGTCTATAGTTCCTTTCCGGAGGCGGCCCCAATCTTGCTATGATGCTTAGCATTACTATATCAGCGATCGTCGATAGACGATTACTTTTGGTAAACTCCTTGATGAGCTGGGAGTTCGATACTACGGAGGAGCCTCTCAGAGCGAAGCTACTGCATCTTTCAGGGCGGCGAGTCCGATTCTATCGATACAGTAGGAGGTCCGCGGGCCTTCTATCTCACCTTTGATCAGGCCTGCTTCGCGCAGGATCCGCAAGTGTTCGGAGATGGTCGATTGGGCCAGCGGTATCTCTGCGACCAGTTCGCCAGTTATGCATGCTTGGCGTTCAGAGAGTATGCGTAATATGTGTATACGGGCGGGATGCCCGAGCGCCTTTGCCATGGCGGCCATCATAGCGTCTGGAAGCGGATCACTTGGCGACGATGACGATGGCGATGATGGTATTTCTTCGTCGGGGATGAAGCATTCAGATGCCTGCCTGCCTGCCGACGGCGAAAGCCGTGACGATGGATGGCCGGGCGTGCAGCAACTTGTGTTTGCGGTACCGGTCACTGTGGTTTTCGTTTCCATCTTGTCCAGATTCTAGCAAGCCGGCGAGCAGGTGGCGACGCCGGTCGACTTCTTGTGCAAGCCAGACACGATGATCTGGTTGCCTTTTGCGCAACTAGCAGCAGGTGGCGACGCCGGTCGACTTCTTGTGCAAGGGCTTCAAGCTTCACCCGAGACTCCGCAGTGAATCAGCCAGGCGTGGCTGGCCTCTGTCCAGGGTGCGTATCTGATCCTTGTAAGATTGGTTGGGCGAGCAACAGCTTGGCCCTTGCGAAGTCAGCCCTCATCTCAGTTACGACTGACGGCCCGCCTCGCAGCGCGGCGGCTGGGTGAAAGGTAGGTACAAGATGAGTGATCTTTTCCGGCATCCTGCCGGCAGCTATTCTTGCCGTAGCTGTGCCGGCTTGGATGGCATACCTGTAAGACCTTCCCCGTACTTTCTTGATGCCTTCAGTTGTATCGAGCAGGAGGCGGGTGGCAAAGTTGCCCAGGGTGACTATGACCGCAGGATCGATTTCCCTTATCTGGGCTTCGAGGAATGGCCGGCAGGCGGAAATTTCCTCTTCGAACGGGTTACGGTTGTTGGGGGGCCTGCACTTGACGACATTGGCTATATAGCACTGCGATCGCACAATGCCTAATTCCTGCTGCATGAGCCGGTCCAGCAACTTGCCGGACTTACCCACGAAAGGTTCTCCCGCGATGTCCTCTTCCCTGCCAGGACCTTCACCTACAAACATCAGATCTGCGCGAGGGTCGCCGATCCCGAATACGACATTGGTGCGATTTGTGGCCAGCCCGCATGCAGTACAGTTTGCAGCTTTCCGGGCGAGTGGTTCCAGGCCAATATTTCCGGTGGATGTAGGTGGAATCACTTGAGCCATCACGATCATATTCGTTGTGTCTTGCCTGCTGCTGCCCGTAGAATGCCGGCAAGTTCGACGGGGCGTTCCAGCATGCTCATGTGGCCGCATCCTGGCAGTACGTGCAATTCTGCTCCTGTGATGCGGGAGGCTATACGCCGGGCATAATATGGTGGAGTCAGGACATCCGCCGATCCCACCAGTATGTAAGTGGGTATTGAGATCGTGTCCAACTGTCCGGCCATGTCGAACTTTATAAGGGACGAGACTAGTTCGGCGGCCCAGGCTGGGGGGACGGACCTGACGAGTCGTTCTGCCAGGCACACGTGAGCTGGATCGGGCGACCTGCCGAATGCCAGTCTCGTCGACCAGTAGCTGAGATCTCCCTTTGGAATGATATGCCGTCCGCGTTTTGATGATAGACGCAGGGCACTCTCAGCCACGGATACCACAGCCGTGGTGAGGTCGTCCAAGCCAGGTATTCTCACGAGAGGATCGGCTGACGTGGAGGTAAAGGCCAGCGCAGTGACCCGGTCATCCAACCTTGGCATGGCGAGGTTTACCGCGTATTCCATTGCCACCATGCCCCCCATGGAGTGGCCGACGAGAATGGCATCTTGCAGGTCAAGCGCTTCGAGTACATCCTGAAGGTCTTTTGCCATCCTGAAGGTGACTGCACTGCCGATCCTTATCTCGTTTCCGTCTTGGTCGGGAACGTGGTCCAAGCCGTTCCGGTTGTCATCACTGGGAAAGAGGTTGACAACTTTGGTGGGTTGCGTTGCGGACGATCCAGTTGTTGTGCCCCTCCCGGCCTTGGCGCCGACGGCGGTTCCTGTGTTCGCAGCTTTCCCACGGTATGCCCTGCTATTAGAGAGATTAAAGGTATTGAAGGCATTTGCCATGCCGAAACCATCCCTGCCAGGTACGGATAGTCCGTGACCGCGCTGATCCAGTGCTATTACCCGGAAGTCTCTCGACAGTTCGCGTAACTGCAGGGCCCAGATCTCGGCGGACAGGGTCACTCCATGTAGCAATACCAGAGGCCGTCCATTGCCCTTTTCTACGAGGTGTATCTTGCCGCCGTCGTCGGTATCCACGTTATGGTGTGCCACGTCGTCAGGCAAGGTGAGTTCGTTGTGGCTGCCGGCTTCGACTGCCGTTCTGGCGTTGGATACCTTGGTGTGCTGCATCGCCCAACCAGTAGTCAAGGCAGCGACACTGCTAGCCATTGCCAGTGCTTTTGCCACGGTATGCTGTTTTTTATTCATGGGTTACCATCTTACTGGCAAGCCATTGCCGGCGCCGCATTTACTGATGCCCGGTTGTGATGAGCAGTATCCTCTGCATGGCTTCTGCATGGCTTCTGCGGCGCTTCCAGAGAGCGTTGTGTGTACTGTGTACAAACGCACGCTATCATTGTAGTGCGGGCCCGTATGGGTCGAATGACGGCCATAATGGAATAGGCTACGCCAAGGATGTCGATAAAATACACAACACGCACAGCCAGCGAAACCAGGAGACTTGCTGCAGCAGTCGCCTCCCTGCTGGAACCAGGTGACATGATCCTCTTTGATGGAACGCTCGGCGCCGGAAAGACGACCTTTGTACAGGGTTTAGTTGAGGCTCTGGGCATTACGGGGCCAGCCACCAGCCCGACCTTTGCACTTGCTCACCATTACGGGCACCCTGTCCAAGAAGCCCTGATAGCTCCGTCCCAGCCGTCCACTACCGTCCCGACTGCTTTCACTCCTGCTGTAATGGGTTGGCCCTCTAATTCCTCTGATCCCATCCCTCTCCCTACATCCCTTACATCCCTCAGTCATATCCCTTACCACACTCTCACCACGCCGACCTTGCTGGTGCACGTGGATCTATATCGGATGGTGAGCTTCGCTGAGATCGACGATCTTGCTTTGGACGAGGCGCTGGATGCCGGAGCCGTGGTCTGCATAGAGTGGGGTGCAGAGGGCTTACAGGCGTTCAAAGAGGATCATCTGGTTATAACGATAGAACCTGATAGAGAGTATCGTAATCGAATTATTACGCTTGATGCGAAAGGACCTGGCTGGGAGAGGAGGCTGGATAGTGGCAAAGAAGTACTGGCCAGGTGGGTAGTCTCAGGCGAGTAGGATGGGAAGTTGTGGGAGGTAGGATAAGGCGTGACGTTGTACCGGCCCGCAACGAGGAAAGGAGCCGCGTGCTGTGATTGTACTCGGCATAGAGACATCCACTGACTGCGCTGGTGTTTCGCTTGCTGACGATAACGGAGTGCTGGCCGAAATCAATGTTCGTGGTGCTCGGAGGCATACGGAGACTATCGCGCCCGCAATAGAGACACTGTTACGTATGAATTGCATGGATGCTTCCGTCATGGATGCCGTGGCGGTGGATACCGGACCAGGCCTTTATACGGGATTGCGGGTGGGCGTAGCAACTGCAAAGTCACTGTGTTTTGCCCTGGGTATCAAGGCTGTGGCTGTTGGCAGCCTCGAGTTGCTTGCTCATGCTGTTTCGCGGACAATAGATTCCGGTTGTATGGACGGATGGACAATACTGACGGTAATCGATGCAAAGAGGGGGGAGGTGTTCTGGAATACCTATACCGTAAGAAAAGGCCAAGCGATTGCTGAAGGTGCGGCGAAAGTGTCTTCTCCCGGTAGTATTGAGGGTGTAATTCACGCCGGAGCTGGCTCCGGAGAGAACAGCCGGCCTATGCTGGCGGTGGGGAATGGAGCCGTGCGCTACAAGGATGAATTGTCACGGATACCGGGGGTGAGTTTTGCGGGTCCGGCATTTTACGGCATTCCGGCCGGAGTGCTTTCAATGGTGGGAGTGCAGAGGGTACTGGCGGGCGAGTCCATCAGTGCCGATGGCCTGGGCATCCAGTATTTGAGGGAACCTGACGCAGTTGTCAATTGGAAGATCAGGGATGGACTCAGCAGGATTGCCCCGTAACCTTACCATTGCGGCCATGCGGCGCCGGCATCTTCGAACCGTTCTGTCGATAGAGCGGGCCAACTATGCATCGCCGTGGTCTGGAGCGAGCTTCCTGTCGGAAATGATGCAACATTCTACTCGCTACTATACGGTGGCGCTACTAGGACGGACCGTAGTGGGGTACGCCGGTCTCATGGTCATAGATAGCGAGGAGGCGCATGTGAATACGTTGACCGTGAGCGTGGAGTACCAGCACCGCGGCATAGGCACCTTTCTGCTGGTCGACCTAGTCAAGGAAGCCATGGATCGCGGCGTGGACAATCTTACCCTGGAGGTGCGGGCTTCCAACAATACGGCACAAGCTCTCTATAGGAGATTTGGATTTGTTCCTGTTGGTGTGCGCAAGGGTTACTACGAGGAAACTCGCGAAGATGCAATCATAATGTGGGCAAACTCCATACGGAGCCCTGAATATGCTGACCGGCTGGAGTTTGTCCAATCCCGTATCGGCATGGAAGCCATGTCACCCTCGCGGTCTTCGAGATCATCGACGTCGTTGGTATCCTCGGAGTACCCGGCGCTCCCGCTGTCCCGGGAGAACAAGCCCCACATGGAGAATGGAGGCGATCTGTGACTGGGGGTCAAGCGTCTGGGTCGTTCAGTGGTGCATTTCACCAGCATGGGGACCCGCAGGGACAAGCGATCTCTTGCCCGGTACTGGGCATAGAGACATCGTGTGACGAGACGGCTGCCGCCCTCGTCACTCCGGACGGGAAAATAATCTCTTCGGTGGTTTCCAGCCAGGTGGATCTGCACTCCGTATATGGCGGCGTGGTCCCTGAGATAGCGGGTCGGGCGCACCTTGACATGCTCTTGCCGGTCCTCGAGAACGCGCTTACGGGCAGGTGGCGCCGCAGTAACGGTGAAAGCCCGGGTGGCGGTCGCCCTGCTCGCCGGCTGGGTCTGAGTGCAGTGGCGGCCACGGTAGGACCTGGATTGGCAGGAGCATTGCTGGTCGGGGCCAGTGCGGGCAAGGCGCTTGCACTTGGCTGGGGAATACCCTTCGTGGGAGTGAACCATCTCGAGGGTCATCTGTTCGCAGCGTTGCTTGACCATCCCGATGTGCGGTTTCCGCTTGCCGTGCTGCTTGTATCGGGTGGACATACGATGCTTCTGTCCATGGACGCCCCTGGCAACTACCGGCTGCTCGGTCGCACCGTGGACGATGCGGCGGGAGAGGCTTTCGACAAGGTGGCACGATATATTGGACTCGGCTATCCGGGTGGTCCAGCCATTGAGGCTGCGGCACGCAATGGCGACCCAAAGGCGTTGTCCTTACCCAGGCCGATGATCGACAATGGGCTGGATCTTTCTTTCAGCGGGCTGAAGACCGCAGCCGTGAGAGCGGTAAGAGCTCAGCCATCGGTGAGCAGTGATGATGTGGCGGCATCGTTCCAGCAAGCTGCCGTGGAAGTGTTGACCACCAAGGTGATGAGGGCTGCTGAAGCCACTGGTGCTGCGGGTGTTTGCCTGGCGGGTGGGGTGGCCGCCAACGCAGCATTACGTGATGCAGTGCGGGATTCCTGCGCGGTTGGCGGTATACCGTGTTACCTGCCTTCGAGGGCTATGTGTACCGATAATGCCGCCATGGTGGCTGCAGCAGGTATCTGGCAACTGGAGCACTTTGGACCATCCCGCCTGGACACATCGGTAGACCCTTCGCTCGAACTGGTAAAGCTTTCCATGAGCGTGTAACGCCGTCCATGATGATCACGACCGGCTGCAGTGTGTTGTATTGTATGGGTCATAGCATGGCGAGACAGCAGAGCGAGGAGACGTGATGGCTGATATAGAGATAGGTATCTACAAGTCAGGTCGTAGGGCTTACGGGTTGGACGACATTGCGATAGTGCCTACCAGGAGGACGCGTGATCCGGAAGATGTGGATATATCATGGGAGATAGATGCGTACCGGTGCAACCTACCTCTTATGGCTGCAGGTATGGATGGGGTGACCAGTCCGAAATCGGCCATAGAGGTGGGCAGGCTGGGAGGTATAGGCGTTCTGAACCTGGAGGGGCTGTGGACACGCTATGAGGATCCGACCCCGCTGTTCGAGGAGATAGCCACCCTGCCCGACGACAAGGCTACGGTGCGTATGCAGGAAATGTACGCGGAGCCGGTAAAGCTGGACCTGATTACGACGCGTATCCGTGAGATCAAGGCCGGCGGAGTGTGGTCCTGTGCTTCCGTGACCCCGCAGAGGACAGAAGAGTTCTCGCCTTACATTCTTGCCGGTGAGCCGGACCTAATTGTCATACAGGGTACGGTTGTATCGGCCGAGCATGTATCCCATGTGGCCGAGCCGCTCAACTTGAAGCGTTTCATACGCGAGCTGGAAATCCCGGTCATTGTGGGCGGGTGTGCATCTTACCAGGCGGCGCTCCATCTCATGCGCACTGGAGCGGTTGGCGTCCTGGTCGGTATCGGACCCGGCAACGCTTGCACGACGCGGGCAGTGCTCGGCATAGGAGTTCCTCAGGCAACGGCCATTGCGGATGTGGCGGGAGCAAGGATGCGCCATCTCGATGAGACTGGTGTATACGTGCATGTCATAGCTGATGGCGGTATGTCCAAAGGTGGGGATATCGCAAAGGCTATTGCATGCGGGGCAGATGCGGTCATGCTGGGATCACCTCTCTCGTCTGCGCTGGAGGCGCCCTGCCCCGGTTTTCACTGGGGAATGGCCACGTTCCATCCCACTTTGCCCAGAGGAACGAGGGTCAGGACGGGCGTGAGAGGGAGCTTGGAGCAGATACTGTCGGGTCCTGCACATGAGAATGACGGGAGGATGAATCTTTTCGGCGCTCTGCGGACCGCTATGGCTACGTGCGGGTATGCCACGGTAAAGGAGTTCCAGAAGGCAGAGGTCATGGTGGCGCCTGCATTGCAGACCGAGGGTAAGGCTATGCAGATGGCACAGCATGTGGGCATGGGTCACTAGTTGACCGTCCAACAAGCGCAGGCACATGCCGGCGTGCCAAAGGCTCCTGAAGACCGGCAGAGGGCCAACAACCTGATAATTGTTGTCGATTTCGGCGCGCAGTACGCTCAGCTGATAGCTCGCAGGATACGTGAGGCCAGGGTATATTCGGAAATAGTTCCCCACACCGTTCGGGCTGCCGATGTGGCGTCCCGTTCACCACTGGGTATCATCCTGTCGGGCGGCCCCAGCTCTGTCTATGCTGATTGGGCTCCGGGCGTGGACAGTGCAATTTACGATCTTGATATACCTATCCTTGGAATCTGCTACGGGGCGCAACTGATGGCAAGGGACTTGGGGGGCAGGGTGGAGCGTACGGCTAGAGGCGAATACGGCAGGACGTGGCTCAAGATTGCCGGCCCGCGAGGCGTGTCTGGTGCGGCAGGTTCACCGGGTGTGCCAGGTTCACCATCCCGAGAAATACTGGCAGCGCCATTGCGAGAAATTGGACTGCTGTTACAAGCGAGCGAGGATGCTGGATCTCCACAAGTGTGGATGAGCCACGCCGATGCGATCGTCGAGCCCCCCGAAGGTGCAGTAACGATTGCGTCGACCGTGGGAGCACCGGTTGCGGCATTCGAAGATGTTCGCAGGCGATTTTACGGCGTGCAGTTCCATCCCGAAGTGTCCCATACCGTGGGTGGTCAGGAGCTTCTGGAGAGGTTCATCTTTGATGTGTGTGGCGCCTCGCCCACTTGGACCCATATCAGCATCATAGAGAACTCCGTGGATGATATCCGCAGGCAGGTTGGGCAGGAGAAGGTTCTCTGCGCTCTTTCAGGTGGGGTCGATTCTGCGGTGGCCGCCGCGATGTCGCGAAAGGCGGTTGGTGGTCATCTGGTATGTGCGTTTATCGATACCGGCTTGCTGCGGAAGGACGAGGCCGATCAGGTGGAGGAAGTGTTCGGCAATCGGCTGGGCATGGATCTCGTACGTTACGATGCAACTGATGCCTTCTTCCGGGCGCTTGCCGGCGTGACCGATCCCGAGGAGAAGCGCAAGGCGATAGGCGAGGTGTTCATAAGGGCATTCGAGGAGGTCGCCAGGTCGGTACATCATCCACGCTTTCTGGTGCAGGGAACTCTCTATCCTGATGTGATAGAATCTGGAGGGGGCGGCAGTGGACAGGTTTCCCTTATCAAGTCCCATCACAATGTCGGAGGCTTGCCGGATGACCTTTCGTTCGAACTTGTGGAGCCACTCAGGATGTTGTTCAAGGACGAAGTGAGGGCGGTAGGTGAAGAGTTGGGCCTGCCGGAAGACATACTCTGGCGCCAGCCGTTTCCAGGTCCAGGACTTGCAGTGCGGGTGGTGGGGGAGGTCACCAGGGAACGCGTGGAGATACTGCGTGCTGCAGATGCTGTCTTGGAGCAGGAGATCAGGAAAGCAGGCCTGTACAGGGAGCTGTGGCAGAGTTTTGCAGTACTGCCTGCCATACGGACCGTAGGCGTAATGGGCGACCAGCGAACCTATGCATATCCGATTGTGATCAGGGCGGTGACTTCCGAGGATGCGATGACGGCGGATTGGGCAAGATTGCCTTACGATCTTGTAGAGAAGATCGCTGCAAGATTGATCGGTGAGGTCGAAGGCGTCAACAGGGTGGTGCTGGACGTCACTTCCAAGCCTCCTGGAACGATAGAGTGGGAGTGAACGCGGTGGAATATACGGCCTTACGAGCAGGCGTTCCTATGGGCAATCTCGGAGACGCGTCGGCATGGGAGTCAGCACCGTGCAAACTCCAGGCTTTCCGATCGACGATGGCTGTGAGTGCTCTGTTGAGTTCCGTAGAAGGTATGGGCAGGGTGTAATGGATGATCACTGAGGAGAAGTTGCTCGACGGGCTCAATCCGGCGCAGAGGGAGGCCGTGCTTCACAGGGGGGGTCCTCTTCTGGTGGTCGCTGGAGCCGGTTCCGGCAAGACAAGGGTGCTTACCAGCAGGATCGCTCATCTGTTGCTCGAGGGCGAGGTGCGGGCATCCTCGGTGCTGGCTATCACCTTCACCAACAAGGCGGCGAGCGAGATGCGTACCAGGCTGGTCGACATGCTGGGTGACGAGGTCGGACACATGTGGATGTCCACCTTTCACTCCGCCTGCGTGCGTATACTGAGGTCGTCCGCTGACAGGCTGGGTTTCAGCAGATCTTTTACGATATACGACACGCAGGACTCCCGCCGTCTCATCGAGCATATTGAGAAGGAACTGAATATAGATCCTAAGAAGATACGTCCTCAGGCGATCATGAGGGAGATCGGGGCGGCCAAGTCGGACCTCATAGATTTCGAGAGTTACCGGGAGCGAAAGAACGGTCCCTTCGAGGAGAGAGTGGCCGATGTGTACGAGCAGTACCAGCGCCGGTTGCAGAGCTTTTCAGCCATGGACTTCGATGATCTTCTTATGGTGACCGTGAACCTCTTCGAAGCGTGCCCCGATGTCCTGGATAGCTACCGCGAGCGGTTTCATCATATCCTGGTGGACGAGTATCAGGATACCAACCCGGTGCAGAACCGGCTCGTACTCATGCTTGGCGACGTGCATCGCAACGTATGCGTGGTGGGGGACGCGGACCAGTCCATATACATGTTCAGAGGTGCGGATATCCGTAATATCCTGGAGTTCGAGAAGGCATTCCCGGATGTCAAGGTCATCACTCTCGAGCAGAACTACCGTTCCACCAAGAGCATCCTGGATGCCGCCAATGCCGTGATCTCCCACAACTATTCCCGTATTCCCAAGGACCTGTGGACACACCTGGATGCAGGTCCTCTTGTGTCCCGTTACCGTGCGGACGATGAGAACGACGAGGCGAGGTTTGTGGGTGGTGAGATCAAGCGCCTGGCATCCCAAGAGGGTCTTTTCTACAGTGACATGGCTGTCTTCTATCGCACGAACGCTCAGAGCCGTGCTGTCGAGGAGGCACTGGTGATGGCGGGAATCCCTTACAAGGTGATAGGGGCAACGCGGTTTTACGATCGTAAAGAGGTAAAGGACCTGCTCGCTTACCTGATGGTCGTGGCTAATCCAGCTGACGAGGTGTCGGCAAGGCGTATCATCAATGTTCCGAGAAGAGGCATAGGCGACGTGACGCTGTCCAAGCTGGTAGGCATTGCCAGGGAGAGCGGCCGGACATTGGTGGAGTGCCTTGCCCGTGGAGAGGACGCAGGGGTGAGCAAGAAAGCGGTGCAATCGTTGAGCGAGCTATCTGGGCTCCTCTCCGAGCTTGCGAAGATGCACGAGGCTGGCGCCGGCCCCGCGCAGCTGATCATGGAGATCTTGGAGCGTACGGGATTCCGCGAATCCATCAAGGCACTTGGCGGCCAGGAAGCTCAGTCCCGTCTCGAGAATATCGCCGAACTGGTTTCAGTTGCTTCCCGCTTTGCCGAATTGCAGGACATGCTCTCTTCAGTGGCGCTGGTCTCGGATGCCGACGACCTCTACGACATCGAGGGCAAGGTATCACTGATGACTATACATATCGCAAAGGGGCTGGAGTTCGAGGCGGTGTTCATGGTCGGGATGGATGACGGCGTCTTTCCTCACCTGCGCTCGCTAGACGATCCCGTGCAGTTGGAGGAGGAGCGACGGCTTTGCTATGTAGGCATTACCCGCTCCAAGAGATGGCTGTACCTTACTCACGCCTGGGAGAGGACTTTGTGGGGGGCATCGAGCTCTTCCATACCGAGCAGGTTCCTCTCTGAGATACCCGGTGACCTGATGGTGGATGTTCGAGGATATCGGAGTTCCTTGAGATGATCGCAGGTGATTTGACGGATTGGAAGCGTTGGCACACATGGGGGCGGATGAGAGCCAGAAGTTCGCAGAGATGATCACAGGTGATTCAACGGACGGCAGGCAGCCAGACGATGTATCGCGCTATGGCAGAAGAGTATTGCTTGCCACGGTTGGGCTTTCGCCACAGGTCGTGACCGAGACAGCCTACGCGCTCATGGTAAGTGGTGACTCTCCTTTCATCCCATCTGAGATAATTATTATTTCGACCACCACGGGCGCTGAGCAGGCCAGGGAAAAGCTATTGGGTACAGCAGGTGGGATACCCTGGCTGAAACGGCTTTACCATGAATATGCAGGTTCAGGTCCACCGACTACCGACTTTGTCACTGTAGCTGACCATACTGGCATGGAACTGGATGACATCGACAGTCCCGAATCCAGTGCGGCCTTTGCGGACAAGATACTTGAAACAGTTCGCCGGATCACCGATGTCAGCCGAAAGTTGGGTTGACAGGCCTTCATAGTTTTGCTATTATTTGTGATGTCATACCTGATTTGTTTATAAAAATTAAGAAGGAGGCATAAATGCATCTGGTACGTCTGATGCGCCAACTCTTGGAGAGAAGATGGCTGGGGCCGAGATCCTCAGGAACAGCACGGAGAACTTTCAAGGCAGCTGGAATCATGGTGATGCTCACCACCCTTGCATCTGCAACAGTCGTTGCGCTGCCTTACGGAGTTGCTTCGGCATCACCGCTCATGACGTCGCCCTTCACATCTCCGCCCGCCGGGTCCGCGCTGAACAACGACACCTCAATCACGCCGACGCCGGTGTCGTGCGCGGGTAGCTCTCCCAACTCTCCCTTCACCTTCGCCCCCGGTTTCGTCGGGGTTGCGCAGCCCAACAGCACGGTGTCGCTGCCCTCCGGCATGTCGCAGTACCTTTTCGTGGGCGCCGAGGCTGGCGGGTGGAACATGGAACCCACCACGTGGACCTCTGATCTGACGGGGACGGCGCAGTGGTCGGGCAACCCGTCAGTAGATATCGGCCGGGGAAGCTCCGACAGCGGCTCCTTCAGTAATGGTGGGGACCACAACATGGCGATCGCGGAACTGGGCATCTCAGGGTACTCGGTCGTCGGTTCGCCGGCCACCAACTTCGCCACCCAGAACGGCCCGGGCTCGGTCGGTGGTGGCACGTCCTCTGCGCCGGGCTCCTCGGTGTCCGTCCAGTACACGGCAACGGCCGGCGACATCGTCGTGATCCTGGTCGGAGGCCAGGGCACGGGTCTCGTCAACGAGGGTGGCACTGCTCTCACTACCCTCGTTAACGACACCTACTCCGAGTGCGGAGCGAACGTCATCGCCTCTGTCGCGATGTTCGCCGGGGTCCCTGGAGCTGGCACCTTCACGACGACCTTCACGTCGACGACATACCTAAACAACTCCGGCACGAGCCTCGGCGTTGCAGCGTACATCCTGCAGCCAGCCTCGGCGTCTGGAGGGGGCTACAGCCTCGCGTGGGCGCAGCAGTCGCCGACCACGTCGCCCCCCGGCCGCGGCGATGCTCCGATGGCTTACGACGCCGCATCCGGCCAGGTCGTCCTCTTTGGCGGAGAAGATTACGCGCATGCCCTGAATGACACCTGGACCTATGACGGCACCACCTGGACGCAGCAGTCGCCTGCGACGAGCCCGCCGGCAATGGCCGAAGCATCTGGTGCCTACGACGCTGCAACCAAGCAGTTCATCATCTTCGGAGGCTGCGCCTACTGCACCGGGCCGGGAAGCTTCTCTGATGACATGTGGGCGTGGGACGGCACGAACTGGACCCAGCTCACTCCAGCGACCATGCCTGCCGGCCGTGACAACGCACCCATGGCCTTCGATCCGGCGACGAACCAACTCGTCCTCTTCGGCGGTTCGGAGAACGGTGTAGGCAACCAGGCAAACGACACCTGGACCTATGACGGATCGAACTGGACGCAGCAAACACCCGCAACCAGCCCTCCTCCACTGGCCGACGCAGCGATGGCGTATGACGCGGCTAGCCAGCAGCTCATTCTCTTCGGTGGAGGCACGTCTGCTGGCGTGACCAACGAGACGTGGGCGTGGGACGGCACGAACTGGACCCAGCTCAACCCCTCGACGAGCCCACCGGGTCGGGACGGTGCAGGCATGACCTACGACGCAGCGGCCGGTGTACTCGTGCTCTTTGGTGGAAACGGCGCTTCCACATATCTGAACGACACCTGGGTCTGGGATGGCAAGACCTGGCATCAGGCTGATGGATCGGCGAACGGCTGTACCACGACCTGCCCAGGTCCTTCGGGTAGATCGAGCGGACCGATGCTCGCTATGGCCTACGACCCCGGGATCTCTGCTACTGTGCTGTTCGGCGGCAACGGAGGAGCGTTCTGCTACACGGATCAGTCTGGGTGCCTGTCGGACACCTGGACGGCGGCGACGACAACAACAGAACCGGACGGCTCAGGGCTCTACCACCCGATGGCACCAGTACGGCTCGTCGACACTCGCTGTGCCGCCTTGCCGGAGCCGAGCTTCTGCGCGGGCGAGAAGCTGCCGAGCGCGAACGCTGGCCTTGGCACGCTCGGTGCGCCCCAGAGTACCATCACCGCCCAGGTCGCAGGCGTCGACGGGATCCCCTCCTCGGGGGTCAGCGCGGTCGCGGCAACCGTCACCGCGACGAACACGACCGGCTCGGGATACCTCACCATCTGGCCAGCTGGGGAGA
>JAMCPL010000027.1 GCA_023379675.1 Actinomycetota bacterium
GAGCTGCAGCCGAAGAAGGTAGGGTTGCCGGAGAGAAGACCGATATTGCACTTGCAGTAGAGGTTACACCGAGAGCGATGACCGGCACCATGGCCAGAGACAATGCCAGCATGGAACCGGCGGTCGCAGGAAATTTAAGCCTATGGGAAAACAAGCCATCATGACTCCTGGACTTGCCGACCACCCGAAAGACTGTAACCATTGCGCTTCTCTCTATGCACTCTCTTGCGAATCGCAAGCCGCCACCAATATCATACCGACAACAGTTCCCTTAGCCCCGTCACGAGCGCCGACCCCTATGGCACAACCATGATTACTGATATAACATATGCCGGCTACTTCGGTAGCCGGCATATGTGAAAGGTACTACCTACCCACTGAACGGTAGGCTCAGGAATACCACCCGACAACATCTACGATGACATTCGCCCCGCTGGACGCATATACATCCATCTGCCCGGAGGAACTCAGCTTGGATATGACCATGTTGGGCACCACTTGCCCCTTTGACCAGTTGATGTTGGAAGTGGTAGGCTGGCTGCTCCCCGCCGCCCACACTGTGAGATAGCCCGCTCCCGTAGTGTTCACTACAGTGACGTTGGCCACGACAGCAGTTGCGCTGGATGGGACACCACCTATCCCGACAACCTGCACTTTTACCGGGCCCACCGATGGCCCAAGCGCCGTACCAGAGTTGGCGCACTGCCCCGTCACGCCACCGACGACATCCATGATGCCACCTAGCAGCGATGCAGCCCGGGTGTCGCATATTCGTACTGGCGAGCTGGGAGTCATTGTGAGACCCGACGAGGAAAAGTAACCATTTATGTCAACGACCACATTGGTCGGAGTACCAGCCGAGTTGTAAATGTATATCTCACCTCCCGAGCCTACTTCCACCGCTACGCTGTTGGCCGATGCCCCGCCGGCATGGAAGTTCACGTTTGATGTCATGGGCGGGCTGGTGCTGGACCCAGCGGGCCACGCAGTCAGATATCCACCTGACCTAGGCCCTGCAGCGGTAAGGACCATGCTGACAGCACTCACCCCAGACGATGGAATGCTACCTATTCCGGTGACCTTCACTTTGATGTATCCAGTGGCTGCCGGCGCGGTCTCCGCATTTGCGGTGATATAAGGCTCATCAGCGCAGAACCCTGGCTCCGGGCTTGCAGAGCATCTCGTATCCAATACCCTTATAGGAACAGGTAGCGGGGTAAACTTGTTGGTCGCAGTGGTAGAAGGCGGCTCGTAGTAGCCCTCGACATCCACTATTATGTTCACTCCCGCGGAAGATGACAATATACTCACATAGCCTGGACTGCCACTACTGTTGTTGCCAAGCGCCACAGTCACCAAGTTGGGAACTGCCTCACCCGGCGCATAGTTCAAACTTGAGGCTGTAGGTGCATTGGTGCCGGACGGGTAAGCAGTGAGGTAGCCAGAATGTGCACTGCCAGACGCCACCGCGGTAATCGTAAGCACCACTGCCTGTGCGCCTGAGGGCACAGCATTGGACCCACTACCGGTACCAGCCACCAAGGCCGTGATATGCCCGCCGGCACCCGGTGGCGCGAGCCCAGCATTAGCACTGGGAAGATGTTCCGAGGAACAGAAGCTCGGCGCAGGACTTGCAGAGCATCTCGTGTCCACTATGCGGTACGGAGTAACCGGCACGTAAGGCTGGCTCGGCGTGACATAGACGAACCCGCTGCCCGCACTGGTGCCGTTCGCCGTGGTAACCGTGACTTTGACGGTTCCGGCGGAACTTGCAGGAGGCACCGTAGCCATAAGTTCGGTGGAGCTGACCGGGGTCACCTTGCTGGATGCATTAGAGCCGAATTTGACAGCAGTGGCGCCGCTCAGATTTATACCTGTAATAGTTACCGTTCCACCACCGGTGACCGGTGAGGAGTCTGGAGTGATTGAGGACACCATCGGCGTAATATTCTTCTCGACAGTAAGAGGAGCGCTGGCCTCGAGGCAGGAACTACCTACCGAACTGGGACAGCTGCTCCCGCCATTGCCGTTGTATATCTTGAACGGATTGGCCTCGAATACATGCACCGTATAGCTGCCTGCTGCGGTAGCGGGGATGGGAATCGATCCACTCAGCGTGGGGTAGCTTGTCCAGCTGCAGGATACACCATTGCCGGAGGCTGCATTGCAGTTGTACACCGCCTTGGCCACCTTGACAATCGGGTTGCTCGCTGGATTGTCGTATGTCATGCAGGCGCCCCCCGAGGTCGGGCAGAGCTGTACCACCAGCGGTACCGCCGGGATGTTCAGCCCACCGATAGCTGCGATGGTTCCACCCGCGAACGGCGCCTGCATCTCTGGAAGTCCCCACCAGTAAGGACAGGCTGTGGATGATGTAGGCGACGAAGGGTTGGTGCAACTGGTGCTCGATAGGCTCACGCTGGAGCCGGCGGTCACTGTGCTGGAAGCGAGGCTGAGTGTGGGTGCGACCGGAGTGGGCTGGCCCTGGTACTTGAGGAGCACCAGTCCCCAGGCGTCCCCTGCACCATCAGCGACCGAGAATGCGCAACCCGGCAGGCCCACATTCGCCTGCAACTGGGTGAGCGGGCACTGGGCGTTGGGGTCTCCTGCGGCGTTCACTATGGACTTGCTCCCGCCGCCCTTGAACGGGCTGGGCACTGTGTAGCTGAAATCCCAGGTTGGGGTGCAGCTATTGAATGCTGGGCAGGAGTTGATCGTGGCGGCGTTCACATCCGCCTCGTTCTCCAGCAGGTCCACCTGCGTAGGACTGGTGCTACCAGTGCACTGCTGCCCTCCGCACTGCCCTACCATCAGCAAGGGACTCCCCTCTGCTGCAACCAATGCAATTGCATTGCTCGGCACCTTCAGGTTGCTGCATTGCACACTCAGCGACGCTCCCGCCCTTACGGACACCACGCCTAGCTTCATAGGGGTGATGGTGGACGTGACTCCATTGACACTGCAGTCTTGTGGCGCATAGGTCGCCGCGCTTGCAACCGATGCCGTGGCCGCCAAGGTACCCGCAGTTACCGTCGCCAGTAGGCCCAGGCCGGCCAACCAGGCAATAATCACATGCAATGCCTTTCTCACCTGGCTGCCCACTGACCTGCTATCCGCAAAGCTGTTTACCATTGTAATCCCCTTCACTCGCTTTCCTGCTCTATGCACTTCATACATACTCCAGCATTCTCGTGCTTGATATTCAATTATGTTACCCCATGATCAGCTACCGGATGCTCTCCTCCGGCAGGCTACAAACAATCATGATCGTATACGGAAGGGTAGTTTAGCATACCAGCGTCTTGTTGTCAAGTGAATTCCCGTAAATACCCGAGATGATGTGGGAATGTCTCCAGCCGGTCATGCAAGATCACGGATCCACATATGCCTGGATGATGTCTGTACGGGCATGTGGACACGTACTTGTACTTGCATGTATGTCGTGTGTGTTGCACGCACATCGCCGTTTTCAGATGTAGCCAATCGGGAATCTTGCCGGTTGTGCTCGCGGTATCCGCGGCATCCACGGTGTCGCCCTCCGGCATCATAATGTAGCGTACTGTGATGCAGGCGGGACAGCTACGGGAGGCACCGCTATACCGAAGTTGCTGAGCGACACCCTAAGAGTGATGGTCCTTGCCGGTATGCTGCCTCTCGCCTCGGTATCTATGACCGACGACAGCCTGACTGCATGCCCTGAACCATCCACCCAGACATGCACTACGACCGCTGCTATACCCCAGGACTCCAACGCGGCAAACAGCGCCCGCGGCACCGATGGTGATATACCCGCCTGGTACAGGTTGACCGTAGCCCTGTACTCGGTGGAACCTCCTCCCACCGAAGAGTTCCCCTCACTGGAAACCGTCATGTCGGGTGTTGACAGCACGTACAGAAAGCCGACTGGGTTGCTGATCAGGCCTGCTGCCTGCTGCGGCTGCAAGCCAGTGAGGCCGGCGACAGCCTTTGGGGTCAGAAGACCGTACTTCCTGCCTACAAGCATGCCGGCAAGCACCGAACCGCTGTTCGGGAGCACATACAGACTGCCTGCAGCAAACAGCGCCCTGGCGGGACCATTGAGCAATGATGGCGACCCCGCGGCACTCCCTGTACCGCTGATTGCCAGTTCGAGTGCACCATACTGCCTGGCAAGGTCGAACGGACCCGCAGCGTTGATCGTAAGCAAGGGAAACGGTATGGTGGTGGATCCGGCCACCGCCGTTACATTGGTGATCGACATCGAGAGTGATATATTAGCGGTGCTCGCCATTGCCTTGGAGACGCTCTGCTGCACCCTGTCACGGGATGGGAAGCTCACATACGATACCGAACTGGGCTTCACAGAAGCAGTGCCGGAATTGCCGGAGCCAGCCGATTGCGAGCAGGCGGTCAGGACCACGGGCACCAAACCCAATACGATCAGCAGGATGTACCTGCGCACACCGTCACGCATCACGAACGCTTCACCCGTCCATGTGCGACAGCACTGCCGCGAGAACCGGTATGCGCGCCAGTGGCATCTTTCGCTCCTGTATGCGCGCTACCGGCATTTGCCCGGGCGGCTACCTGCGCAAGCGCCCCACCCTCCAGCATCACCAGATGCACCATCAGGGATGCGGGGAATGGCTGCCCGGAGCCGGCCAGGAAGAGGCTCACCGTAAAACGCCCGTCAAACAGCATAATCATTGTGGCGTAATACTGCATTGTGAACAATGAACCTTCCGAGAACGCCATGACGTACTGGTAAGATACGCCGGATACCCCCGAAGCCAGGGGTGGTAGGGGGACCTGCTGGACACTCGTTACCTTCACGCCGATGGGAAGCGTGATATTACGTACACTTGTACTTGTACTTGCCGCGCCGGGCTGGGATCCCGCCGTCCCGGAGGAGGTCGCCGGTTCGCGTCCGGCTTCAGGCGATGCCGACATGGCGGATGCCAGCAACCCTGCGGAACAGCCACCATAGCGGGCGGAACGGAGAAGTTCCGTCTCCCGCACGGACGTACGCGAACTGGCCTGCACGCTGGCCACCGAACTGGCCTGCGCATACCCTTGACCCGGCGGCGCCACGAAGTTCGGCGATGTATGGTAGCCGATCAGCCCACCAAGCCCACCGATCATGCCGGTGGCGCCTACCGTAGCAGCCAGCGACTGTGGCATGTGCATGCAGGAGACAAACGCTTTGACCGGCCCGGACCTGCTGCCACCGGCAAGCAGCTTCCCTACCGGTATCTCCGGGTTTGCGGTTACGGTCTTCCAGGAGGGTGGGAAATCTGAACTGCGCAACGACAGGGCCTCTTCATCTGCAACGAAACTTGCCGCCCCCATGGTCAGATGGTAACCAGCCTTTTCCCCCTGCCCTTTTCCCTGTACGAGGGTTACGGCCTTGCCGTTACCCGTTGGCCCCGCGAGCACCCCGGCAGCAATGGCCGCTGCGATCAGGACAACAGCCCCGGCGGCCACCACCTCTGGCTTGTGGTGCTCTACAGCCCTGGCGAGCCTCCGCAGGAATGTCTCGCGGTGAAGTGGCCCTACCGACAGGAGTTCCGGCTGTTCCTCCTGCTGTCGTTCATCCACCGCTCGATGATCCGGTTGCCGGCAGCGGCGGCAGATTCGAGGAACTCGGCGGAGTAAGCGCACTCTGGGAGAGCGGCTTGCTGGGCAGGGTAAACGCACCCGCTGGTATCGACGTGCTGTAACTTGTAAGCTCTATCGCACCCTGACCGCTGGAGCCCGTGACATAGCCGACGACGTCTTGCGCAGTAAAGCAGATGGATACAGTTGCCGAGACCATATTCACGCAGTGCAACTGCATGCCAAGCATATTCCTGGTACCCTCGGTAAACATACTAACCGATGCAGCCTTATACTTGCTGACCTGGCTAGCAATGCGACTGACCGCTGCCTGCACGCCTTCCACGAACGTGCTGGCCGGTGAAATGGAACTTGAGGGAAATGCCTGGGTGGACTTGATGCACACCGTCTTACCGGCTGGCAGGGATGAGAATCCACCGGCACCGGCACCGGCAGAATGCTCGAAGCACTCGTAGCTCCCGCTGCTGAGATTATATCCGGTTATGCTGATACCCTGGGAAGTCACACTCAGCTTGCTATTAGGAGGATCCTGCACCACAGTAAAACTGGTGCTAATCTGGTTGCCCTTGGTAACCTGGTACGTCGCAGTGTATACCGCCTTACTGCTCGCCACCACAGCATCCTGGATGAGCGCATGGGCAGTTGCCGCCGATATGGCGCTCTGCCCCGCAGGAACAGCTATATGGACCGCTTTCTGGTTGCTCCCTCCGGCCGGTTTAGACGTGGAAGTCGTGGTGCTGGAAGTCCCTTTCCCTGGTGATCTGGAGTTGGCCTGCAACGCAACCTTCTTCACCGGCACTCCCGACCCGCCGGGCAGCACCAGGAACAGCACTCCCGCCACCAGCACTGCGGCCATGACCGCACTTGCCAGGGCCCATACCCACCGTGAACCACCATTCCTGCGATCAGCCCCTCCTTCCTGCACAGGATTTACATTCTCCGTATCTGCCATGTGTTCACTCTCCTTGCCTTAACCCGTACCCATAACCTTACCTGCGGACCATGCCTTACATTACTCACTGCCACCAGGCCTACCAATTGCCGTCCATCGTGATGTGTTGGCAATCGCCACTCCACCACCTACCGCCGTCCACCCGGACCCCATCGCTCACTCCCCGGTCACCCGCCTGCTCCGGTCAATGCCTGCTCAGCCGAACTGTTGACCACGCCCGTACTGACCGGCTGCCAAGTCAGGGCACTTGCCGCCGCCGGTGAAGCCGCTCCGTAGAAGTGGGGCGGGCTCTCCAGTATCTGCCTTGGATCGAAGGAGAGGCTCCAGTAGTATCCGGAATTGGACAGGCAATTCATGAACGGCAGGGTGCTCCCTGTGGTATTGAACAGGTTGCCGAGCGACTGGCACTCACCTGTCCATCTCCCACCGAAGTACTCGGTAACGGATCCATTCACATAGAGCCGACCCATGGAATACCCTGCCTGCGAGTTGTTCACCTTGAACATACCGCAGTTCAGGTTCCAGGAGGGACATACCGACGACGTACCCGACAGGAAGGAGTTCTGCACCGCGTTGTACGCGGGGTAAGCTCCGTTCGGCAACTGCTTGCCAGCCGCCAGTATGATCGCATTCACCACTGCCTGCTGGCCGACGTATCCCTCACCATAGAATGCAGGGAAATTGGTATCGGGTTGGAAGTAGTCGATGAATTGATCCACCGGCCAACTCGGCGAGCTGGGACCACCGCACCAGCTCCCGTTCATCACCCAGTCCCAAGCAGCGTCAACCATCCCGTCCACGCCTTGCCCCACGGGAATGCACCAATTGTCGCCGTCACCGTCGTGCAACACCGACCCCCAGTTCGTCGATCCGTCATTGAACTGCGGGTTGTCCGACTCTCCAACCCATTCGTAGATAGCCCAGCTCTCGTCCGCTATAAGTGTAGATACAGTGCACCAGTTCACGCTAGCGCTGCCCCAGCTATTAAAATTCAAACTGCAAGGAATAGAAAAGTATATATATTTATTGCATTCGCCGCAAACACCAAAAACCGCACTATAGGCCGCATCTTGAAGTCCATCCAAGACATCCTGGATTAGATCGGCGGGATTTTCGAATGAGAACCACGCAGCTTCCCCGGGATCCGGAGCCAGTACATTAGGATTGGTGGTGTCGTCGTCTGCTGGATTTGCAGCAGTTCCATAATTACTGCACGCGTTGAGCCCGGAACTGGGACAGTCAGTATCGTTCCTCCCGACCAAGTAGAGAAGGAATAGATCACCAGCAATGACCAGATAAGAGCATATGACAACAATCGGTGCAGCGAAAGGGATGCCTATCCCAACCAGTGATGCCGCTGCTGCAACAATGCTCAGAATATTACAGACGTCACTGATGTAACCGAGCACTGTAGTAAATGTGTTGACATTCAAATCCTGCGGGTGGTTGATCTCCACGTTGCCCTGAGCGGTAAGCCCGAGAAGGCTGTTGCAGAGCTGCCCCGCCACGGCGCTGCTTCCAGTACCAGGGCAATTCGGACCGCCGTAGTAGATGCTGTTGGTGATGATCACATCGTTCTGTGCCGCAACCGTCAACCGCCCGTTCAATGTGCCCTGAATGATAGCATTGCCATTGGAGCAGTTCTGGTTCTGGATCGGATTGGCCTGACTCGTGCCATAGCCAGAATTGAGTGCGGTGAATGGATAACTGGGAAAGTTCTTGCAGGTATGGTGCGTGTACTCGTTGGCCACGTAGACCACCCCGTCCGCAGGAAGCGCGGCTGTACCCCCGTTCGACGGGCACCCGTTGTTGTAGGTGCTGTTGATACCGATGGTGTCCGGATTCCACACGGTCATCGTGCCGTTGGCATTCAGTATGATGACCGCCTGACCCTGGTAGAGGCATCCGCCCGGTGACTCAGGGACCGTGATACCACCAGGCTCGATGTAATGTCCACCCTGGGAGGCTATGGACTCGAGATTCGGATTTGGCTGCGGCAACTGCTCCAGCTTGCCCCCAAGTGTAACCGACGATCCGGGAGTCAATGTCGGCCCTGCAGAAGGACATGACGGATACCCGGTCAGCAGGGCCAATGTACTGCCAAGGCCGCCCGGAATTCCAGGTATAGGACCCTGGCTCACCCCACCTCCGCCCTGCGAAACCGGAGCGCCCGCGACGATATTACCATTGATCACGGGAGACACTGGTGAAAGGTTCCCCGTTGCAAAGTAGAATACCGTCGCCAGTGCGGCATCTATGGCGAGACTGCCCCAATTGCTGCCAAAGGCGTTCAAACCGAGTTGCACCCAGTTGATGAGGTGATTGGGCGGGAACCCGCAGTAGTACAGGCCGTCATTGGACCTGACATTTCCATTGATCGTGTCCTGGTACTGCCGAAAATACTGTCCAATAGAAAAAGTCGACGGTACAATCGGGTTCGGCAGCCCACCATTCCACGACCATCCTGCCTGAAGCGTATTCACCGGGCAGCCGGGGAATGGACCGGAGAAGGTGATGGTTGTACCCGGCAATGAAAACTGCTGGCCGGCATAACGGACACACACCATATCTACCACTTCCTGGATGAATTGCGGAGTCAGCGCCAACCCGCCGGGCAAGGCATTCTGGATATTTGGATCGAAGAACTCGACCAGATGTATCAGCACCGGTACATCGGTCTGCAGTGTGGAACGCGTCGGATTGGTAGCATTGAAATTGGTGTTGAGCGCGTAGTCCAGAGCGGGTCTCGAGAATACTGAACTCACCGCCTTGTAGGAACGTACCTGCCCCTTCGATCCGGCCTCACCAGTAACCGTAACCTTGATACTGGCGGTGTTGAGAGTAAGGGTACCAATGGCAACCGACACGGTATAGTGCTCGCATGCCGGGGCAGAGGTGCCTTTCACCGGTTGCCAATTGATTATCCTCACATTCGGGATAACCTGCGTGTAGGGTCCAGTGCAGCTGAATGGCGTGGCGCTCTCGCTCGGACCGGAATACTGGCCGCTCACCGCGTAATTGAACTCGCTGTACACACCCATCGGCTCCGAACCGCCGGCCCCATAGTGGGTATCCTCGTTGTACTGCGCAAAGCTGATGTTCTGATCGAGCTGGTTGCGGTAGTTCGACATCCCGGCATTGGCGGCATCCCACGCAAGCCGGCTGTTCACATTGGTGGTCACTACCGGCAACGAACCCGAGTTTGCCGAGTACAGTATCAGCGGCAGCAGCATCAGTAGCATCAGCACGACGATGATCATGATCATCGCCTGCCCGGCAACGCTCTGCGGGCGCACGCCAAGCAGTTTCACTGCACCACCCTTATGCCCGCCATGCCTGGCGCCACTGCGCCGTTCCCAGTCTGCCCATCTTGCACTGCGTACTCTCTCGACCGAACCTAATGGGTCAGATGCGCCCCGACGATCGCCTGAATCCCTACTTTTACCGAATATCATGATCCACTCCTTGCTCCCCTTATCCTCTGCAGGCTGTCGTGCAGCCACCACTCGCAACCTACTCTGACCACGCCATCCTCTCTCATCTCAGGATACCCCCCCTATCCCGATGCATTCCCTTGATCCAATCACAATGACTCCATCCATATCCATCCACTTACGTCCCTGTCTGCTGGTAACACGCAGGTTTGAACGATCTCGAAAATGCGTAGCAGGTATTGGGGTTGTTTACCACGCTTGAAAGCTGCGCCTGGTAGGTGGTGACAGTTGCGCCCCCAGCAGTGACCGGCTTCGACTCCACGAAAAGCCGTACTGCTACTATATCCGCAAGCTGGAAGCTTGATGCGCTACCGGACGACCCCGGCACATCCGTCCAGATATTACCGTAGTTGCCATTGACATACCCGAACACAGCGGGAGGATTGGGAATCTGATCGTTGCCCGCGGGCGTATCCGAAGAAGGTTCGTATGGTGCATTGTAAGGCTGGCTGTCCAACGGCAGGTACAGCGAGTACGACAGCACCGGCACATGGGAACCGCTCGGCATATTGGCAAGCGATATGGCCGGCGGAGAAGATGGGCATGTATTTGTGGCGCCATAGATTGTCTGACCCAGCCCGCTACCCGCAGAAAAGGTCACCACCTTCAATCTGTAAATATTCTTGTACGCAGGCGGTGAGCCGGCAGGATAGGGCCTTACGTAGGCGTATACCCATACCGGCGGGGAAACCGAACTGGTCGCCGAGGGCGGGGACGCGTAAAACAGCACCTCCTCCGGGCACGCTACCACGACGGGCGAGTCCAGCCCATCAGTAGTAGCCCAACTGCCCGCACCGGAACTTGGTGGGTACTGCGATCCCTCCAGCAACGACAGCAGCGTATTGGTAACCACGGTGGACGAATCCGTCCCATGCACGGTGGCAAGCGCTGAATTGGTCAGCACTTCTGTATTCGTAAGGGTGATGGCCACCGTAATGGATATTATGGAAAAAATAATCATTACCACCAGCAACTCTACGAGGGTGAACCCATCCTCAGGAGCCTTGGCACCTCTCGGTGAGGCTGCACCGCTTGAGTGCCGCAAAAGCCTGCCCCGTATATTCACGACGTACCTGTCACCGGCATCGCCACCCGCGAGTCGCTTCAGCACGGTAAGCGCATCGTACAGCCTGCCGTGGATGCTCACGACGTACCTACTTGGTAAAGATGCATGATCTGCGCGCCGCTGAGCGGCGGGAAGACGGCCACTTGAGCTATATTGCCATCGAACGGTGACTGCGCGTTGCCCGCGCCAAACGTATACGGCCAACCGCCACCACCCGCAAGCTGTCCTATCCGCCAGTTGCCCCAGTACTGACTGGATGAAGTCCCATTGCCGGTATTGGTCGCCACCAGATTGCCATTGATATATAGCTGCTCGCCAGCCGGACCCATTGTGGCTGCAACGAACATCCACTGGCCATAAGGAACCGGCTGCGGACTCTCAACTGCCGCCGGTCCGCCACAATATACGCCGCACGTACCAAAGAACAGATGATTGTTCCACCCTATCCACATCATGTGGTCATACCATGTACACTGCCCGGTCGGGCAGGGATTTTGATTCTGCATGGATCCGAACCCTATTATGCCGCCATCGTACCACTGGTAATTCACCCATGCCGTCAAGGTAAACTGCCCGGGAGACAGAACCCAGGATGAGTCCGAATTCGAGCCGTCATCGGTACTGATGTACCCGAACTGATTGTAGGATTGGCTCCACCAAGCCGATGTAGGCTGGGTGGTGTAGTTGAACTGCACAGATCGGTTCTGGGTCGTACTCTGCCCGGAACAGTTCAACGGCCCCGGAAGCCCTGCGCGAGATGGCAGCGTATTGGAACCCCAATTGCCCACGAAACTGCCATTTACGTCCCGCGGCCACAGATCCTGTGCCACGTAAGCATTACCTCCAGTAAGAGCCCAGTAATCAATTGGATTGTACCCGAAGACTGCATCACGATAATTGAGACAGCTGTTTGGATTCATGCTTGCTCCTGATGCAGTATACATTGCGGCGATCTGCTGACCGGAGAGCGCAGTATACTCTATAGACACCTGCCCTATCTGGCCGCCAAAGGGCGACATGCATCCCGGACCCGCACACCACGGCCACCCGGGACCCGCATTCTCCCCGATTCGCCAGTAGCCCGCATACGCCTGCGCTGTAGTGTACTGCATATGCGAAACCAGCCTACCGTCAAGATACAGACTCTCTCCCGCACTTGATAGAGTTGCTGCAGCGAAGTACCACTGACCCGCTTGGATCGTACCTGGAGGGGTGGCCGCTATCGCGGTAAATCCCTCGTAGACACCGAAGATCAGTTGCCCGTTCCACCCCACATACAGCATGCGATCGTAACCACCTGCATTGCCCGTTGGCTGCACTCCAAAGGAGATGATCCCCCCGCCGTAGGAGCCTGGAGCAACCCTGAACCAAGCGGTCTCCGTGAACACCTGCGGATTATTCACTTGGGTGCTGGTGGAAATTCCCCACGGCGTAGTCCATGATCTCGGCGGGTTGTAGTGGTACCCAATACAATTGCTGGTACCCGCGCTGGTGTTCACCTGGACACATACGGTCTGGTAAGGCGGACCGGCCGGAGCGGTCACCTGGATAGTGCTGCCGCAATTCTGCTGCCACTGGATGGGCGCGTTGGCACCGTTGAACTGCACCCAGTTCACACCGCAGGCACCATTCATATTTATGCCGAGCTGCACCGAGTTGCCGCCATTGTAGGGCCCGTTGTTTGGATTAATCCAATTGATATTGGGCGGAGTGGGATTATAATGATACCAGTTACATCCGCTCGTACCACCAGCAGTATTGACCACTACACATACCCACTGGTTCACCGGTCCGGACGGAACCTGTACGCCGATATTATTGCCACAATTATTCTGCCATTGGATGGGCGCGTTAGCACCGTTGAACTGCACCCAGTTCACACCGCAGGCACCATTCGTATTTATGTTGAGCTGCACCGAGTTACCACCAGTATAAGGCCCGTTGTTGGGACTTATCCAATTGATGCCGGGCTGACCTGGCCCACCACCACATTGGGGAAGGAACGCAATACCACTGAGCACAACCACCGCCACCACCTTGCCTATCGTGGTGTGCCCCACAAAAGGTATTCCCTTAATGGCCGCCATCAAGCCTCTCATATCTTCATGTCTCCCTTCGTAGCCATTTATCGAGCGCTCATGGTAAATTCTGGCTGAATGTCATTGAATTGTCCGTCGGATCACAAGCGAGAGCGCCTGGTGGTGAGATATTACTGTAGCTGACCCCGCCCTGGATCGTACCGTTGTAATTTCCCGTACCGTACCCCGGCTGTGCCCCACCAACCTGCCCAGACGAGTTGTAAGCGGTGCCACCCTGCTGCTCGTCCAGTCTCCAAAATGCATCCGGACCGAAGTAGGTTGGGCTGGTAGATGGTCCATACCCCCCCTGCCAGTTGACTGAATTGGCATAGCACGCAGCGGACCACGCCGCCATCACGCCTGACTCTGAAGTGTTGCCATTCTGTGCCGTAGAGTACTCATTCATGATCTGAGCCGGGGTGAGAGCTGTAGTATAGACAGCCACTTGCCCGATATCACCTTCAAAATTATCAGCGTTGTAAGCTGGGTTCATCCCGATCGTGATGGGATACGGGGCTGCTGCCACTGCACCGCCCGAGAACGGGAATGACCCGACCGCTGCACCATCAAGATAGGCCGTCACGCTGCTTCCATTGTAGACGCCCACGTAGAAATACCACTGGTTGAGAGGCAACGGCCTCGACATACTCCAGACCGCCTTGCCTTGGACGCTCCCGTTTCCGACATCAAAGAAGCCACTCCAACCGCCATTATTGACCTCGAGCTGGAATCCCGTGAAGCTGACATCGGTATGGGCATTGGCGACTATCCTAGGGTTGCCTGTATATCCAGTTGGCCTGATCCACGCCTCCACCGTCAGCTGGTTCGGCGAAAAATTCCTTATAGGCGTAGTTATGTAGGCACTACTGCTGCCATTCAGCGCCACCGACGGTGCACTAGGATCGCACAGCAACGGACCCGGCTGGTTGGTGGTGACGCCACTACCCATAGTACCATTGTCATTGGTATTCACCACGTCTATTGCGGTAGGAGGCGTAGTGCCGGTCAGTGTCCAGTACGCCGTCGGACCGTAGCCATAGACCACCTGCTCGTAGCAGTCCAGTGCAATACCTTTCAGGCTCACCTGTACATCCTGATTGTTGGTGGCGTCACTGCTTATGCCAAGGGTGCCATAGTAGGTGTAGACACTTGTATTGTTCGGCTGGAAATCCACCGAGATCGTACAGGTCTGGCCGGGATTGATGGTCACCGGCCCTCCCGAACCCACGCAGGAGCTGCCACTCGTAACCGCAAATGTCGACCCGTTGGGACCGCTGGTGGTGGCACTGGCTATGGTGAGTGGCCAGGTGCCTATATCTGTCACCGTTACGCTCTTCGATGCACCAGGCGACGTAAACGAGCTGTCGGTGAGGGTAAGGGAGGTGGGAGTGACCGAGATCTCCGGATGCACGTTGCGTGCAGCGCTCAGGGCACCACATCCTCCGAAGCCGCCCGCCTCGGCGCCCGTACCGACACCTGAAGTGTAGAGAGGGACCACGCTTGTCTGGTTGGTGCAGACGACCACGTTCCTTGCGGCGCCGGTCGGGCTGACCGCTTCATAGATGGCAGGATTTGTGCTGTTCGGCGAGGCGGCATTCACATTTATGAAAAAGGCACATCCGTTGCTGTCGTACTGTGACACGAAGGTCTCGTAGCCAGCTACGCTGTTGCCGGTCAGGTATACGGGCTTTCCGGAGGATCCCGATCCCCCGTAGACGGCCACGTAACCGTAACTGGGACTGTAGTAACTGGACGGTGTGTCTATGAGAGCGCTTGCACTTACCGAGTAGTGATGATTGTGCAGCATGTAGCCGACATCCACCACCACATTTACCATTGCCGCCGGATAGGGGCTGATCGACGGGCTCGCACACGACGACGATGGCGAGTTGGAGGCATATGAAGGAGAAGACGCCCAGTTCAGCTGATAGGAGATGGTGTAAGTGGCGGCGCCTACCCGCTCCGAGGCAGGAAGCTCGCCCTGGGCCTGCTGGAACGTTCCGCAGGAAGTGAGAGCACCGCCGAAGGGGTTGTTGCCGGTGCCGGTATAGGGATTGCAGATTGCAGGCATAGGAGGGTAGAAGGCGCTCAATGCTGTACGCAGCTTGGAGACCTGCCCGGACGCTATCGAGATCGCCGTGGTCCTGATGCTCGAACTCTGTGCTAGGTTGATCCCTGACACCAGGAAAAGCGCCGCCGGCACGAGCACCAGCATCAGAAGCACCAGCGATATGAGCACCTCTACGAGCGTCATACCGTTCTCGGCACCCCTGGTCCTCCTGCGGGTATGCTTTGCGTACCTACCCGTATGTCGCATACTGTGTGCCGACATGCTACCGGCACCTCCTAAGAGACCGGCAGACCTGTTCCCGCTCCATGATAATCATAGCCCTCTCTTCCACAAGTCGTATTATAAGCCATGCCGGACCCGAATTGTTAGCGTAATTTCACCTGTTACCGGCAGGTGATTCCACCTATGAGCACATACCGTACTCCGTACGTATCCGATGCGCATTTCTCCTCGCATGCCGAGAGCGCTCAGCGCTCTTTGAACTGGGCCAGAAGATCCATGACATCGGCATCGGTTACCTGGGAAAAGTCTTCGTACCACTGCCCTACGGCAAATATTCCCTGCGGTGCGTCAAGGCATATCACTTCATCGGCGACAGAGAAGCGCTTGCCCGAGCCACCCTGAACGGAAAAGACCTGCGCTGGAACGGGCGGCGCTGCGGGCATGGATACGGGTCGTTGCAGGATGGCGGAACCGCCGGTGGGTGTGTCAGAGGGTACGGGTGCGGGCTGCATCTGGGGTCGTTCCGCCACGCACAATTCCTTGGGGGCCACAGGAACAGCCAGCACAATGCGTACAGCCCCATAAGCTCTCGCCACTTCGCAGGCAGCCCGAACAGTCGACCCCGTAGCAACTCCGTCATCTATCACAACGGCAATCCGTCCACGGATATCGACCCGGGAGAACCGTTCCCTGTAGAGCGCAGCACGCCGTTCCAGTTCCACCTGCGCCTGTGCCTTCACCTGTGCCATGCTGGCTTCATCTATACCTGCTTGCGCAACCACATCGCTGTTCACGATACAGACACCACCCTCACCTATAGCGCCCATGGCAAGTTCCGGCTGGAAAGGAACCCCGAGTTTCCTCACCACTATCACGTCCAAGGGAGCATCGAGCATGCAGGCGACCTCGTAAGCAACCACAACTCCACCACGGGGTAGGCCAACGATCACCACGTCCTGTCCACGGAGGTATGCCAGTCTCTCCGCCAATCGCTTCCCGGCGTCTGTACGGTTACGAAAGATTGTCACAATGGGCCATCCTTTCCGATGTCACCACTTCCTGATACCAGCACTCCATGTGGGCCGGGCACCACGAGGTGCAACAACCACATCATAATCGCCTGATATGTCGAAGCCCATCGTCATCAGATCCTGATGCCGGTAAAGAACCTCGACAGCAAGCCGGCCGCCTCATCAGCCAGCAGCCCTTGATGGACGTCTATCGAATGGTTCATACGAGGATCGTCACATAAGTTGTACAGCGATCCGCAGGCACCCGTCTTGGGGTCGGCAACAGCATATACCAGCCGTCTCACCCGGCTGAGAAGTATTGCCCCTGCACACATAGGGCAAGGCTCCAAGGTGACGAACAGCTCTACTCCCTCGAGATGCCATGTCCCCAACTTAGCCGCAGCGTCACGCACCGCCAGCACTTCGGCATGAGCAGTCGGATCAGAGGAGTGCTCTCTCTCATTATGGCGCGAAGATACGACCGTTCCGGCGAAGACCGCAACGGCCCCAACCGGGATTTCCCCCTCGAGCGCAGCTAGACGGGCCTCTGCCAGTGCAAGTTCCATCGCATCCCTATCGGAAACCACCTCCTTATCGGAAGTAGACTTTTGATGACCCATCCAGTTCCTCCATTAGCCATTGGCGGCAACGCTTGGTTGGAGCAAAGCTTCAAACAACACTTCGCACAACGTAGCACGACACAGTGCCTCGACACAGTGCTTTCAATCTCTCCCCCATGATATACCATCACGCAACTAAGCAATCTGCTCGTGCGGATCACCTGCCATATACGGGCATCCGCTGAAAGCTCATTCATGGCATGTTTGGCAAAAATAGTCCCTGGCTCCACCACTGCGTTCTGACCAAAACTATAGACTTGTCCACCTATGCAGCCAATCGATACGGCACATGCGGAAATGAGCGACGGTGGCTGGCGCAACCGTGACGTATGGGCGATCTCGCTGTCCGCTTTCTTCGCTGACCTCGGTTACCAGAGCGTGCTGGCCGGGCTCCCGCTTTTCATGGTACTCGCCCTGCACGCCTCAATAGCCCTGTATGGCCTGGCGATGGCGCTCGGCTTCGGCGGAGGATCCCTAATAGCTTATCTGGGCAGCAGGCTGGGAGACAGGATCGGGCACCGGAAGGTGGCCATAATCGGTAACTCTGCAATCCCCCTGCTCTCTCTCTCGGCACTTATTGCAAGTCCGGTGGCGGCCATAGTGTTCTTCTGCGCAGGATGGTGGGCCCGCAACCTGCGCAGCCCATCAAGGCGGGTAATGCTGTCGAGAAGCACCACCGAGCGGCACCGCACCCAAGCTTTCGGATTCCTCCACGCTCTGGACGTTGGAGGTGGGATACTGGCAGGTATATACATGCTCGTATCTCTTGGCGCCAACCTGCCTTACAGATACGTGTTTCTCGGAACCGCCATTCCACTGGCAATCTCCACCTTGTGCCTTGCCATTACCAGCACCCAACTCGCAGGCACGCAAGATGCCGCCAGGAAGGACTCCGGCAGTACGGCCGGCGGCACGGCCAGTGACAAGAACCGCAGGGAACCGCAGGTCTCCTTGCCGCACAGTGCGACCGTGGCAATCCTCGCTGCCACAGCACTCTTCGGATTCAGCTCGTATAGCATAGGGTTCCCGGTACTCACTGCTGCACAAGATTCTCATTCCCATGACGCCACCCTGGGCCTGCTCGCCTTCGTCGTATTCAATATAGTCTCCTCAGCCACAGGCATGACTCTGGCAAAATACCTGGGGTCCACCTGGTATGGCCGCTTCCGCAACTTGGGACTACTCGGTTACCTCCCCGCCGCCGCCGGGGCCACTCTACTAGGCATGTCGGCGGCTTTGCAGCTACCGTACCTTGTCACACTCCTTGCGGTCGCCATCTTGGGAGCATCTCTCGGAATAGTGGAGACACTTGAACCTGCCATAATGTCTGTCATACGCCCTGACGGGGGGAGCGGGTTCGGGTTGCTGTCCGCGTACCGGAGCGCTGGCCTGTTCGTAGGCAACCTGGCCATGGGTCTTCTCTATACATTGGGAGCGGCTTGGTCATACGGCTACGCGGCCATAGTCGCTCTCGCGGGAGCCCTGATCCTACTCATAGCAACAGCAACTGCAAGAGGATCAGCGAAATAAGTTGGCTGAATGTTGGATAGGGCGGCTAACTGTCTGGGTACACGACCTGCGCGGCGGTGGACCCGAGACGTACACAGGGAGATGCCATCAAATAGCCAATATAGTCAGATAGAGGTGAGCGCCTTACCGGCCAAAGCAACATCAGTGGTATCCAGTGGGTCGGGGAAATTGAATATGAGACCGTCCAGCCCAGCATCGAGATAGGAACGAGCTGTTTCCGCCACCGTATCAGAGTCACCCCATATCACCGTAGAAGCTTGAGCTTCACCGTAGCCACGTGCCTCCGCCAGCTTCGACAGCTTGCCGGCTGCTTCAGCCGTGGTCTCGCCAATCACCAGGGTACCCAACCTGGTCCTGGTGATCGTAGCAGGATCCCTTCCGCAACTCTCGCAGTGCCGGGCTAGTACGTCCATCTTGTGCCGTATAGTGGAGACGTCTCCGAACACGTTGCAGGCATCTGCATGCATCGCCACAATTTGCAATGTGCGCTGCTCACCGCCGCCGCCAACCAGTATTGGGGGTCCTCCTGCCTGTAGCGGCCTTGGGAAATTGAAGGCATCCTTGATGGCATAGTACCGTCCTTGAAAGCTTGGGGCCTCTTCGTCGAACATCATACGGCAGATCTGCACTGCCTCTTCCAGCCTGTCCATCCTTTCAGGCACGCCAGGAAACTCGATACCGTAGCTGGCATGCTCGGTATCGAACCATGCCGCACCTATACCGAGAATAGCCCGCCCGGAGGAAATGACATCCAGAGTAGTAACCATCTTGGCCAGGATGGCTGGATTCCTGTAGGTCACCCCGCTCACCAGAGTACCCAGCATTATCGTAGAAGTACGACCTGCGATACCGCCAAGCATTGTATATGCTTCTGGCATCGGACCTACCGGTGCACCTACCATCGGGATCTGCCGGTAATGATCCATCACAAAGAAGGAATCGAAACCGGCTACTTCTGCCACGGTTGCCACGTCGACAAGATTCTCGAAGATGCCTGCGTCCGCTGCCAACGCCTTACCGGAAGCGTTTGTTTCAGATCTGCCCACCCCAAATGAAAAACTCGGAACCTGGATGCCCAGGCGAATGGTTCCCATGGTTTTCATGATAGCGCAGATCTCCTTGCAGACAAGCCGGAATGCTTGACCAAAATGGATTGGTCTGGTGATTCCATTGTGCGATGCGCATACCTTGCGTGCGTGCTATTTTATGGCAGGAGGGGCTATAGCTCAGCTGGTTAGAGCGCGGCACTGATAATGCCGAGGTCGCTGGTTCAAGTCCAGCTAGCCCCACTGCACAGGCGCAGATCATCGGTGGTTTCGGGGTGACCATGACGTCCAGCCCCGGATTACACGAGATTACGAGGCATCACTATGTGATTGAGCACGGCGCTATCCGGCTGGATGTCGCTCCATGCCGGTACTGTAAGATATAGGTCAACGAGTCCCGCAGTAGGCAGGAAGAACACCTGATCCGGTTCAACAACCAGTACGGTCGCGAGGTCTGATATGCCAGGGTTGTGCCCGATCATCAATACCGAGAGCGCCCCATCACCGGTACGGCCCAAGTACCTGATCATATCGCTTGCCGATGCTCGGTACAGCGAATCGTCAAACACCGTCTCGATCCCGCCATCGAGGCGCAGTTGCTCCAGCGTCTGACGGGTTCGGACAGAAGAGGAGCACAATACAAGGTCCGGCTGGATGCCCTCTTTCCGAAGATGGTCCCCGATCCGGGTTGCCGCCTTCCGGCCCCGTGATGTCAAAGGGCGATCATGATCCAGAAGGCCGGGATCGTCCCAGGTCGATTTGGCATGACGCAATAGCATCAGTCGCAGCATATCCTCTACATCCTCCACCATCCTCTATGCCCTCCACATCCTCTACAGCACTCTGCCGGCATCAGCTGGACCATCTGCCAAGCCAATGACCTGAGCGACCACTTCGTCCCAGTTGGATGCACGGCTGAGCTTGCCCTCCATGCCGGAGAAACGGGCGTGGGTGAAGTCGAAATTGGTATTGGTGAAGTTGGTGTACACGATGACATGCTTTCCCGCCTGCGCCAGCCTCTCCACCTGCTCGGGAGTATCGTCCACAAAACAGTCTGCATCCACCGCACTCTTTTCCCCAAGAAAACATAGATCCCAATAGGGTATATCGTGATGATCCAGCCACTTCACCGTCTGCATGACACTCTGGCGATGAAGCCGCTTGAATACAAGCCTATGGGTGACGATGCGGATACGTACACCCTTCCTGCTCAGGCCGCGCAACGCTTGAGGCGCACCGGGAATAGGATCCATTGTCGAAAAGAGGTTGCGCTCGGTAAGTGCAAATCGGTGCAGGCGCTCGTAATCATCCTGGCCTTCCCCGATACCCCACTGCGAGATATCCGAACCGTCCATTGACAACTCCTCCACAGACCTGCCGAGCCATTCAGCTGCGATGACCCGCAACCGTCCATAGAAATCCGCTACGACCCCGTCCAGATCAACACCGAGCACGAAGCCATCTCCTGCCATGCCACCATCCTAGCAGTGGCACCACCGAGCGTTCAGAAGTACACCATCGTGCGCGCCCGCTCTACCACGACATCGAGATCCTCCGTCCACACGCCCGTAGAGAGATACTTCCAGCCGGCATCGGCACTTACAACCACTACGACACCGCTCTCGATCGACTCCGCACAACGAACGGCTCCCGCCAGGGCGCTACCGGAAGAGATGCCCGCGAAGATCCCTGACTCGGCTAGACGCTTGGTCCATTCAATCGACTCTCTAGGACCTATAACTGTCTTTCGATCCAGAATCTGCATACCGCCGAAGTCGTTGAAGATGGGTGGTATGTAGCCATCGTCCAGGCTGCGCAGCCCATCGACTATCTCGCCTGCAGGCGGTTCGACCGCCCATACCTGTACAGTAGGCTTGCGCTCCTTCAGGAACTTGCCTACACCGACAAGAGTCCCTGAAGTTCCCAGCCCAGCCACAAAATGAGTCACGTCCGGGCAATCCCTCCAGATCTCTGGACCGGTCCCCTCGTAGTGAGCCATGGGATTAGCATGGTTGGCATACTGGTACAGGAAAACCCACTCTTCGTGCTCGGCATGGATCTTCTCCGCCAGCCGAACAGCACCATTGGATCCTTCCGATCCGGGCGATTCTATTATCTCCGCCCCAAAGGCAAGCAGCATCTGGCGACGCTCCTCGGACACATTCTGCGGCATTACGACCTTCAAGCGATACCCCTTGACTTTCGACACCATTGCCAAGGCTATACCGGTATTCCCCGAAGAAGGCTCCAGCAGGGTGGCACCCTTTTCCAGCAGGCCCGATTTCTCGGCATCTTCCACCATGGCCAGCGCAACCCTATCCTTGACAGATCCACCTGGATTCTGGCCTTCCAGCTTCATGAGTATCCGCACATCCGGATTCGGGCTGAACTCGCTCACCTCCACAAGAGGGGTGTTGCCCACCAGATCGAGAATGTTACGGCAGTATGCCACAGTTACCCACCCGCCACAGCCGGTAAAATGGATATGGTATCACCATCCGATACCAATGTATCGAGGTTGCTGAGGTACCGGATGTCATCATCGTTGAGATAGACATTCACAAACTTGTGCAGGGAGCCGTCAGCAGTGACAATCTGGCCGTCCATGCCTGGGTATACGTTCACCATGTCTTCAAGTATCTCTCCCACCGTAGAACCGTTACCCTCCACGGTGGACTTGCCATCAGCATGTACCCTCAGTATGCTCGGTAAACGTATTTCAACAGGCAACTCTATCTCCTAGCCGTTATTCCCCTGATACCACCTGGCCTACGCTGCAAGCACCGGTACAAGCTCCTCACTTGCGCCTGTACTGCCACCATCACCATTCGGGATACAGGTTGCGGACATTACAACAGTGAATTATTACTATTCTAATCCATTATATTATCAATTGCGCATGTTCGTGCCGCAGGCCACCGATCAGCAGTTCCTTCTCGATCACCTGCCCGGCATGTATGGAATACGCACGCATCGTGGGCAACGGACGGCCGAGCCCCACGATGACATAGTGCCACTTAGGATCGGGGGCCTGGTCAATGTCAACTGGAGAAGGGTAAGGCTCGGTATGGGTATGCGAATGCACCACCCCCAGGATGACGAGCCCACGCATCTCCACATCACGATCGGCCCGCAGGTGGTCGAGCGGATCGACGGTATAGAGGCGGGCTGAACCAGCGGCGTTGCGTGCCGGATAGAATGCACATACCTCATTTCCGTAGTAGGCCATGCCCTGCTCGGCTGCAGGTCCCGCCAGCATGCCGCATGCCTCCTCAGGCAGCCGCTCCAGGCAGTACGCCACGACCTCGGCGTATACGTCACTGGTCATCACAAGCATCACCATACAGGCTACCTGCTCCACACCGCCCGCGCTACCGAGCAAGAGGCCGTCGCGACGTCACGCCACCTGAGAACGGTGAACGGTAAACTGAAACCGCACAAGCAATATCTCTAGCTGCGTATCTGCAACCGTATCTCAGGCTATCCACCCTTCCTCGTCACCAGCCTGTTCCTGCCCCCAGGAATCATTCATCCGCCGTCCTCCGAGTCCTCCGGGTCGCCTGCGCCACCTCCCTGGATGCATCCCTCATTGCATCGCGTTCTTGAATGGCTTTTCGCTTGTCCCACATGCGCTTGCCTCTGGCCAGACCCAATGACGCTTTTGCCTTACCATCCTTGAAGTATATGGAAAGCGGGATCAGCGTAAGAGACTTCTCAAGAGTCTTCCCAGCAAGATAATCTATCTGCCTCCGATGTAGGAGCAGCTTGCGGCTACGCTCTGGATCATGCATGCCGTATGCTCCCGCCTGGGTATACGGCGCTATGTGCATACCCACCAACCATATCTCGCCCGAGTGTATCCTTGCATAAGCATCCGTGAGGGACACTTGGTTCATCCTCAGTGATTTCACTTCCGACCCGTGCAGCACCAGCCCGCATTCGACGGTCTCCAGTATCTCGTAGTCGTATCTTGCACGCCGGTTGCGCGCGACGACCTGATTGTTCGAGGTCCGTGCCTGCCCGTTTCTCGACTTGGCGCTCTTAGCCTTCACGGACTGAGACTTGCCACTTCAGTCATTGCCACCGCTCATTCACCACTCCTACTCTTAAGATGGTAATGTTACCGGATGGAACTGGGCCTGATCCACACATCTACCGGCTTCGTACCTTTCAGCTGATATGTCGGCCGCAGCAGCAAACACGTTGGAACACGTTGGAACACGTTGGTAACCTGCAATGCAACAGAAATTCCCCGGTTCCAGCGACTGGCTACGAATGCAACCATTCACCGGCTACCGACCACTATTCCGACCGAACAGCAGCCAGCCATCGGTCACTACGCCAGCTGGCAAAGGTGTTCTCTATCGCCCAACAGTTCCAGACGGCGCCACAACACGGGATTGTCACCCGATTGACTGGCATGGCATGCAATTGCTCTCATCTGGCGTGTCCGATCCACCGTAATAAAAAAATCTATCATACTGGGAGGGCGGCCGATGAAGCTCGTGCCAAACTCGGCATTAAGCTGTCCGGCGACAGTCTCGGGCAACGTCCAGGCCAGAACCCTGAGCCCAAGTTCGCTTGCCGCCACCAGCGATGCTTCGGTGGCGCGGCAGTGATCGCCATGTCCGGTAATGCCATCTCTGTCAAAGACCATGAAGGCCTCGACACCCTTTCCGGCAAGTCTTACGGCACCTACCAGCTCATCAAGAGGGACTTCGCTCAGGCGACCGTCTGGATAATCCAGAAGTTTTGGGTGGTCAATGCCGAGCACTCCAGCAGCAGATGCCAGCTCCGTTGCCCGGACCTCTCCCAGCGTTGCTCCGGTCGGGTTCCCAAGACTGGATGCTTCTCCGTGAGTGAAACACAGCGCACCGATCCGGGCCCCCCGGTCCACCAAAGCGGACACAACCGCGCCAAGACCGAAGGATTCATCATCAGGATGAGCAAAGACAGCTAGGAAACGTTGGAATGACGGTAATGCGCTGCTTGCCATATTACGCTCGGTTGACACAAGATGATTTTACCGCTACTGGAGACGCGAAACCCCATCCGCAATTACCGCAAGATCCTCAACAACTAGATATTTCTATCGATGACAGCTATTATATGTTGAATGAAACCTGATAAGACTTCCGACCCTTCCGACGACACTCCTGATGTCGTCACCGGTTATGAAGCCCGCATGTCTGGCGGAGGTACGTCCCTTGAGACACGCCTAGGTTACGCTCCCGGCACAAAGTTGCTCCTGATCAATTGCGATGATCTCGGCTCGTGCCATTCGAGCAATCTGGCCATATATGAATGCCTGCGTGAAGGAATCGCCACCAGCACTACCTTGATGGTGCCATGCCCATGGTCCCGGGAGGCTGCGGCGATGTACGAGAGCGAAGACGTCGGAGTACATCTCACTTTAAACTCGGAATTTGACTTATGCCGCTGGGGACCTATCACTTACGCTCCATCACTGCTGGATGGTGACGGCGGATTCCCCCGTACCGTTGTCGATGTATGGGATCACGCCGATCTCGATGAAGTTCGTAAAGAATGCCACGCTCAGATCGAGCGGGCAATCTTGTGGGGGTTCGATGTCAGTCATCTGGATGCCCACATGGGCACCATGCAGATAAAAGCCGAATTCTTCGACGTATATCTGGATCTGGCTGTGGAATTCCACCTGCCATTACGCCTTTCAGGCTCCGAAACGGAACAGCTCATTGGTTTCCCCTTCCGTACCCTTGCAGACGAAGCAGGAGTGATCTATCCGGATAATTTCCTTTTTATCCCCGGCGTCGGAACCAGGCAGTACCTCATGGATGCCATCCCGCAACTCCAACCAGGCGTAACCGAGGCATACTTGCACCCCGCCGTTGACAGCTCAGAACTGCGAGCCTTTGCGCCTGACTGGAAAGCACGCGTAGACGACTACGAGCTACTGGTTCATGACCCACGGATCAGGGAGGAACTCGATAAGCACGCTATCCAACTCATAGGTTATAGGGCATTGAAAGAACTCATGCACTGACCCCGTATACGACAACCGTAATCACCGGCCATCGACCCGGACTCATCATATCCGTAAGAGCGGAAGGGTTGCTCAGAACTCGGTAATTTCCAGGATATCCTTTTGAAGCTGCTTGTACTCGCCTGAGTTGGTGATGGGCAGTAACGACATCATCTTGCCCATGTTCCCGTCTATCTTTACCTTGCCCTGCATAAATGCTGCGTTGGCATCCAGCTCGCCCTTCTGCACTTTGATGGCGTCAGCATACCCCATCGTAAGCGTGATCTCGGCACCGTCCAGTTTCCCGAGCTTGCTCTCCACAATCTTGCCGTCCTTCAGCACCCAGTAATATTCGATGGTACCATTCTCCCCACCCGTCACGACGTATTGGAGAGTGGCATCGACACCAAGCCGCTCCGGCTGGCCCTCCGCCATGCGTAGCGTCTCGTCCAACCACTCCTGTGTAAGCCACTTTGACATAGTGCGTTATACCTCCTTATGTTGCTTTACGCTACCAAAACTTTGATGAGGAAACCCTCACCAAAATATGCTAGCCATAATCACGGTAATTATCCAATTGCACGAGTTGCATGAAGAGACACGCAGCACAGTCGCGACGGGTGCATCTTCCTTGCCGCCGCACGCCACCTCCTCACCATCATCGCACGCCACCTCCTCACCACCATCGCACGCCACCTCCTCACCGCCATCGCACGCCACCTCCGCACGCCACCTCCTCACCACCTCCTCACCATCATCGCACGCCACCTCCGCACGCCACCTCCTCACCACCATCGCACGCCACCTCCGCACGCCACCTCCTCACCACCATCGCACGCCACCTCCGCACGCCACCTCCTCGCCACCTCCTCACCACCATCGCACGCCACCTCCTCACCACCATTGTTGTAAGGGCGTATCTATCGGCACTGTTGCAGTACGGCTATAATTGGCACAGTATGACTGATGCTTCTCTGCTGTTCAGGCGCGAAGGTGGTGTAGCTACCATTACTTTCAACAGGCCGGCACGCAAGAATGCCTTCGATTTCTCTATGCTGGTGGATCTCGTGGACATGCTGAACGAGGAGAGAAAGCACTTCGAGGATCGGGTACTGGTCCTCACCGGCACAGGTGGGTCATTCTGTTCGGGCGCGGACGTAAGTGATCCTGCAGGAATTCTCGGTGCCACAGGCAATGCAGACCATCCGCCGGCGACAGCTACTGGCAAAGCGCAGCAGGCGGGTAATGACAGTGGAGAGGATGGCAGCAGTCGTAGACTTGCGAATAGCGGTCCCGCCGCAGGGACATCCGGTACGTGGGGAGAGACCTATACCCGGAAAGCCGCCGATACCCAGGAAGCCTTCGATAGCCCGACAGCCGAGGGAACGACCATCACCACCGAAGATGTGAAGCCGCACGATCTATATGGGCTGCGTTACCTTGCAGAAGCTGCACTGGCCCTGCATCGCTTGCCCATACCCACCATTGCAAAGGTGGAAGGGATAGCTGCTGGAGCAGGGCTGTCGCTGGCTCTAGCCTGCGATCTCGTGGTTGCATCAGAGGGTGCACGCTTCTCGGAGATATTTCCACGCCGGGGCTTGTCGCTGGATGGAGGGTCCTCTTGGCTGCTTCCCAGGCTTGTAGGCCTGCACAAGGCAAAGGAACTCGCATTTTTCGGCGACATCTTGAGCGCTCGCGACGCTCTCGACATAGGGCTTGTAAACAGGGTAGTTCCCTCTGACGACCTGGATGATTTTGTGGACAACTGGGCACAACGCCTCGCAAGCGGCCCTACCCTCGCAATATCCATGACCAAGACCATGCTCAATGCAGCCTTCAACGCATCCTTTGACGAGACTGTCGAGAATGAGATACGTGCACAAGCCCTGAACTTCAAAGGATATGACACCCTGGAGGCAATGGGGGCATTTCTCCAGCGCCGGGAGCCACACTTCAGAGGACGCTGAACCAAGGAACAGACAAACTAAAGAGCTAAAGAGCTAAAGAACCATCTCACGAGTACCGGGTCCGGCAAAACCATACCGACTTGAAGTATCAGCGAGGTAGCGGAAAGCCCTCCCAGTATCCGGCATTATACCGACCGGGGAAGATGCGCTTCGAGCGGCGAGAGAGTTGCCTCCTCTGTAAGCCCGACATCCGCAATACTCAATCCGGCCAAAGCCTCGCTCCGTGCATCGTCAGGATTGCCCGGCTCCGGCTCACCTTGCCCCCGCCCAACCCGACCGCCTGCGGTGACCCCCTGTGCATCGTCAGGATTGCCTGGCTCCGGCTCGTAGGCGGTGGCAGGCGCCTCTTTGATGCCCCTGAGGCCGGCAAGCAGTTCGACTGGAATAGGCACTATTATCGTAGACCGATTTTCGTTGGCAATCTCGGTAAGAGCATGCAGGGTACGCAGGTGGAGCGCTCCGGGTGATTCAGCCAGCTTGGCCGCCGCTCTTGCCAGGCCGGTACTGGATTCCTGCTCACCACTGGCAGATATCACCTTTGCACGCCTCACCCGTTCCGCCTCCGCCTGGCGCGCCATCGCCGATATCAGCTCCGGCGGCAGCACTATATCCTTGATCTCCACCTGGCGCACCTCGACCCCCCAGTTATGGGTCGAGAAAGCGATCTGGGCCCGCAACTCGTTGTTTACATTGTCGCGATGAGCAAGCAGCTGATCAAGCTCGTACCTGCCTATAATAGATCTCAATGAGGTCATGGCTATCCTCTGGCAGGCAAACCGGAAATTGTCCACCGCCACAACTGCCTTGATGGGATCCATTACCTGGAAATACACTACTGCGTCCACTTGGATAGTGACATTGTCCGCCGTAATGACCGACTGCGGAGGGATGTCCACCACCTCTACGCGTAAGGTAACCCTCTGAAGCTGATGTACAACCGGCAACTTGACTATAATGCCCGGGCCTCTTGGATGCGAGACCACACGACCGAACCGGAAGAACACCGCCCTCTCGTATTCAGGTATGACCCTGATCGAGTTTGCCGCTACAATCCCAGCCACCACCAGCAGTATGATTACCAGTAGTAAGGCAAGTGCAACCACAATGCATACCTCCCCTCTGTTCTCCTCAGCATAACATTACCAGCATGATCACCTTACCACCGGCAACGAGCCAAGTGTGCCCGTGCTCGTAAAAATGTCTTCCAGCTCACGTCGCATCTCGTCTATCCATGGTTCGAAAGGTATAGGGGCTCTATACGTACGCGAGGGACATCGAACTCGAAACGCTCGTCCATGGCGACCAGCAGGAATGCCGTCTGCAGACCAAGGGCCTCGGGTCAATGAAATACGGCCTCGCCCCTTAAGGCTCAGATCGCGGGGAACATAGCCGGCGGTAGCTACCCCCTAATATATGACTTAAAGGGCGTGACAGGAGTACGAGATAAATTAAGGCCTACGAGGAGCGAACAGGGCTTGCAAGGTGCCTACCAGTAGGCCTTACGGCCGGATTCCCTGCACTGCCACGCCTCGCCCTCCTCCAGCGGGCAATCCTTCGCTGGCGCCACGAGATCACGGCCATTGAAGCCAATCCTACGATAGCGGCAACCGCCGCCACAATGCCAGCAGTCAGCGTGTTGGGCCAGTAAGTCAGATCTACGGTACTTTTCCCTCTCGGTACTCTCAGCGAAAGCATGACTCCTGCTGCCTTGCCTACAGCTGCTCCCTTCCCGTTCACGGTGGCATGCCAGCCTGGTACGTATGTGATACGGGCAAGGAGTGTGGCGGGCTTGAGGGCATGCACATGGATCTGCAACTGGTCGTTGGATATCCATCGGTGGCTGGTAACCTTGCCATAGCTGTTCGACGGATTCTCCGCGCTCTTCACGACCGACTTCCCCGGAAGCAAGCTGAACCGGTGTGAATCCGGCACTTCGTATATCGAAAATGCCTTATCCTGCAGTACAAGGCTGGTACCCGATGGCGCACTCGAGCTGCCATTAGCCCCTGGAAGCGCCAGCAGGTACTTCACACCGTAAAGACGCGCAATCGAGGCGTTCGAAAACCAGGGGTTGAAGACTCCAGGCGAGGCCACCAGCGGGGACTTGCGCAGCCGCTCCGCTTTCTGCCAGGAAGACAGGTACTCCTGCTGCAGCATGGGATCGTGTGCCCCGAATACTGCCACTTTGTAAGCAATATTGGTCTCCGGTTCGAATCCGGTTCCAGGTATTGGTTGCGTAGGATCCCAGCCGCCGGATGCCCCAGGAGGTGGAGGCGCAGCACCCATGAGATGGTCCCCTACCAGCTCCTGTACTTTCTTTACCGCAGTATCGGATGGGTAGAAGCGATGTGAATAGCTCGCAGCCTGCATAGCGGTAGGCATAAGCAGGACCCCTTGCGCCAGAAGGACTGCAGAAAACACGGTTACCTGCCATAAGGGACCCTGCCTCGAACTAGCCGGCCCCGTAGTAGTAAGCGGGTAACGCACCGTCGCGGCACTTCGCCATACCTTTCCGTTATGGAGCCTACCATCGTGTCGAGATATTCCAAGCCATACGAGGATTAACGTCGCACCTATAGCCAGAGACCCCAGAGACCACCCCAGTGCGGTAAGCCTGATATGCCGCTCCGCCGGCGTCAGCCCTGTGGCTGTTTCCGTCAATATTATGAGAACACCGAGGATGGTCGCCATTATCCCAGACCCCAGGGTAAACGCATGGACATCACCGTTGCCGGTATGTGGTGATGTCAAGCGGCTGAACCCGATAGCTGCAAGTAGCGCGAGAAGGAAGTCCAGCGGCAGCAGCAGTCTTGTGAACACTATCACTCCCGAAATGTGCATGAAGCTCACAAGCGCCTGCACGGGACCATTTCTAAAGATGATAAGCCATAACACCAGAGCGGTGGTTGCAATGCCGGCAACAGCAGGTCTCTTGCCCAACCTAAAAACAGCCACCAGCGCCAGAACAATCGCCAGCGGCCCCACAACGGCACTCACTTCATAGAAGTTCGCAGGCCCGAACCAATGGCTCGATGCCGTAGGCAGCCCGTAATAGCCAGCAGCCAGCAAGTTCACCGAGGAATACATGGGGATACCCCTGTAGGCCGAAACCGTGATGGTCGATCGGACGGAACCGGGTATAAGCTGGGCGGCGGGCAGCAACATGGGCATGGCGAGCATGCCGCCAAACAGCCCCGAAACCGTGATCTTAACGATTGTTGACTTCAACCGGGCCGTGTCCGCATCACGGGTGAAAAATGCAAAAAGCGTGATGAGCCCGCCCAACACGAGCACCGTGAACCCGTCCAGTACATAGGATTCAGGATGACCCGCGTACATGGCAAATGCCACCACTACGGACATCGCCGTACACGCAGCAACCGGCCTCTTCGATCTGTGTATTATGACAGCGAAGAAAACGACCCATCCTAGCCAGATATTTACTCCCCCCTGCGGCCAGCCTATCCAATTTACAAGCGATCCGGAAAATTCGTAGGTAATGGCGCCTACGAGTGAACCTGCTGCACTGGCGCCGAGCACCCTGGCGGCGCTGTACGCTCCGGTACCTGCAACCAGCAACGATATGAAAGTCGATACGGTGTAACCGGAGGAAGCCGGAAAGAGGTAGGAAACAAGGTGCGGCAGGGACATCGCAGCAGACTGGAAATTGAACATCTGGGGCATGCCGAGCAGGGAATAAGGATTCCACAGAGGGATCTGCCCCGAATGTATGACTCTCCAATTGAGCAATAGCCATGGACTGATCTGCTGTATATTGTCGGAACTGACCACATTATGCATCGTCTTGAATAGCCCGCTGGTCAGCGGGAACAAAGAGAGATCCGCCATGGATCCGAATACGGTTCCGTTACTGATGACCGGATAAAAAAAGACCAGCGTAAACAGAGCTACCAGCACTACGGCAATTGCATCACCGCCAAAACCCGCTGGTGCACTATCCGAACTGCTTCGCGAATGCACGCCTCGTGTCCTGCCCTTACCTAGCGATTCAGCGTTCCGGCCGGAACCGTTGGAACCGTATCCAAGGCCCTGCTCTGCCGATAGATTGCTGCCCAGCACAGGGTAATCCTACTATCCATTCCCCGGGAGATTTGTACATCGTCCTGGCAACTACATGTGCCAATGATCAGCGGGCAGCCATCTGTGAAATGCCCTCACGAGCATGATAGCTTGACCTCGTCAACGGCGACGCCTGCACATAGACGAACCCCATTTCCCTGGCCGCCTCCGCCAGGCCGGCAAAGTCGTCAGGGGTCCACCACCGCTCAACCGCAAGATGATTTACTGAAGGCCTCAGGTACTGGCCCACGGTCAACAGATCGGTGCCCACCGCTCTCAAGTCGGATAGTGTCTCCAGCACCTCGTCCTCCGTCTCCCCCAGCCCCACCATGATCCCAGACTTTGTGAGCAGCCCCGACTGCTTGGCTCTAGACAGGACGGCCAGGCTACGAGCATAATTCGCGCGGGAGCGCACTCGCTTCTGCAGCCTGGGAACAGTCTCTATATTATGATTGAGCACATCGGGATGCGCTTCGAAAATGGTGTCAAGCGATCGCGCGTCACCCTTGCAGTCGGAGATAAGGAGTTCCACCGCCGTTCCTGGCGACAGCCGGCGGATTTCCCGCACGGACGCCGCAAGAGCAAGGCTGCCACCGTCAGCAAGATCATCCCTTGCAACAGTGGTGATGACTGCGTGTGCCAGGCCCATGCGCTTGACAGCCTGTGCCACACGCAATGGCTCACCAGGATCAAGCGGCAGTGGCTTCCTAGTGTCAACAAGACAAAACCTGCATTTCCTCGTGCAACGATCCCCATTGATCATGAAAGTTGCAGTCGAGTTCGAATAACACTCGAATATATTGGGACACCCCGCCTCTTCGCAAACCGTCACTAGATCCAGATTCCTGACGGTGCGGCGCGTTGCAAGGAACTCCTTTCCAATGTGAGCCTTTGGCCTCAGCCATACGGGTTTTCGCTGGATTGGTAGATGCGTGTTGTGGCCGTGAGTAACGACATGCGCGCCTGTATCGCGCCATGCAACCCCAGCGTATTCCACCTCAGCATCGCCAACCAGGTCGCTGGCATGGGCAACCATCATCCCGACAACCTGATTCACCGTCATGTCGAACCCCTCTTCCACCAGCGATGTCATCGGCCTGCCCGAGATGCCACATGGCCTGATACGCTCGAAATATGATAGATCAGTACTCACATTGAGAGCCAACCCATGCATCGTCCTCCCTCTGGACACCCTGGCTCCAATGGAGCAAATCTTGCGAGGGCTCCCACCGGGATCCACCCAGATTCCAGGATAGCCATCAAGCGTACCAGCATCGAGACCTATCTCTCCCAATACCCGTACTACGAAACCCTCCATCCTTCTTACATGTTGAGGTCCTGCACCAGGGCCTGCAACCGTCAAGATCGGATACACCACCACCTGCCCGGGACCGTGGTAGGTGACATCGCCTCCCCTGTCCGCTCTCACGAGTTCGGCGCCAAGCGCATCGAGAGGCACTAGGACATTGGATTGCTGCGCACGTACGCCAGCAGTATATATATGAGGATGCTCCATCATCAGTAGATACTGCTCCTGCGAATACCTGGCCACCGCCCTCTGTATCCACAATGCTTCAGCGAACGGCACCCTCCCGAGCCAGCGTGCTCTCAGCATGTTGAACGTTGTGAACTTTGGTACTGTACATGCCGCATCACAACTCACTTGCGAAGTCGTGTTTGGCAAGTATCTCGGCCATCCTTGCCAGGAATGCTGCAACATACGCCCCATCTACGGCCCTGTGATCGAACGACATGGCAAGAATCCCCATGGAATGGATTGCTATGCTCTCCGCACCAAAAGAATCAGTTACCACGACCGGCTTGCGCGACACTCCGTCCGTAGAAAGTATGGCAACCTGAGGCTGGTTGATTATTGCAACCGTCATAAATGTTCCGAAAGGCCCGGCATTGGTAATGGAAAACGTCCCTCCCGATATATCATCCGCTGTAAGCCGGCGAGTACGCGCATCGGTGGCAAGATCATGTATACGCCTGGCCATACCTCTCAAGTTGAGATCGTCAGCCTGGTGAACGACTGGAACTATGAGGCCCTCATGGCTAATATCGACAGCTATCCCCAGCTCAATCTTATGGTGGACCACCAGCGTGTCACCCACCACTGAAGCATTGAGCCTGGGCCACTCCTTCAGCGCCTCCACGGCTGCACGAGCTGCAAATGGGAGGTACGAGAGCGTGTAGCCTTCCTCCGCCCGGAACCTGCCGCCATGGCTACGCCTCACCTGTTCGACCGCTTCGTAATCTGCCTCGAGCGAGATGAGAGTATGAGGTGATGTGGCCTTGGAACGCACCATATGCTCGGCGGTCCGGCGCCTCATGTTGTCAAAAGGTATCACCTCATCGGTACCGGCGAATGTACCAGAGGACTCCGCCAGAATGGCTCCCCCGGCGGCTCCGACTCCCACCTTCATCTGGGCAGGCGCCCCAGATGCTACAACCACGCTGCGGGTACCGGGCGGGGCTGTAGTACCGGGCGGAATTGCTGTAGCCGCATGAGACTGCACATCATTACGAGTGATCCTCCCGCCTGCTCCAGTTCCTCGTATCTCGGACGGATTGATACCTTTCTCCGCGATCAGTCGCCGGACAATGGGTGATGTTACTATGCCTGACAACGATGCGCCAGCCCCCGCAGGAGGTGGGGATGATGGGGTTGGGGTCGGCAATGGGGTTGGGGTTGGGGTCGGCAATGGGGTTGGGGTTGGAGCGGATGATGACGGAGACGGGGTTGTAGTTGTAATTGGGGTTGAGGATTCCGTAGTGAGGAATGGCGGGGTTGGGGATGGCGGAGGGGAAAAGGATGGCAGAGAAAGTGTAGAGGATACGACACCTGCGTCACCGTCCGGCGACACGGCGTCTTGTGGAGTGACAACCGGCGGCGCGGTAGCGGGACCAGACTCTACAAGAGGTGACCCCGCAGAAGGTGACCCCATCATCGGCTGCGATATAACAGCAAGCGGGGTACCTACTGGCACCGTTTCTCCCTCATGCACCAATATCTCCACAAGCACGCCTGATGCTGGAGAAGGTACCTCCGAGTCGACCTTGTCCGTGGATATCTCGAAGAGAGGCTCATCGCGCTCCACCGCCTCCCCTACAGCCTTGAACCATCTGGTCACCATGCCCTCTGTAACTGTCTCACCCAGCTGCGGCATCTCCACATTAATAGAATCAGCCAATATGCAAACCCCTTCCCGTCAACGATATCATTACTTCCCCGAACGCTTCGCTCAAGGTTGGATGGGGCTGGATAAGTCCAGCGAAATCATCCGGTGTAGCCTCCCAATTCACCGCCAGGTATCCCGGCGACAGCAATTCTGTTGCCCAGGGCCCGACAATATGCACTCCAAGTATCCTGCCGGCCGAGCTGCTGGCTGAAGCCTCTGCGACCACCTTGACCATGCCATCGGTCTCCCCCAGCACCCTGGCCCTCGAATTGCCGCCAAAAGGGTCTTTGCGAACCATAACCTCGTAGCCCGCATCCCTTGCCTGCTCCTCGCTCATACCTGTAAATGCAACTTCGGGATGGCTGTAAATGCCCCAAGGGACTTTCCCGTAGTCGATGGGGAGTGCAGGCTCTCCTAGTATGTGCTTGATCACCTGGATACCCTCCACGAAGCCGACGTGAGCCAGTTGGGGAGTATCGACAATGTCGCCTATGGCCCATACCCCCGTCTCTCCCGTCTGAAGCTGACCGTTCACGGCTACAAACCCTCGCCCATCAAGTTTGACGTCGACGCCTTCACCCAGCACACTGTCAGTGGAAGGACGCCTGCCAACGGCAACCACGACCATCTCGACGACCACCGACTCGCCATCCCCGAAGGACACCGTAGTTCCTGCCGAAGATGGCTCATGCCCCCTTACCTGTACTCCGGTATGCACCTTTATCCCCTTGCGCTTGAATGACCTGGTAAGCGCGTTGGATATATCCTCATCACAACCGGCAAGAAGTCTTGGTAGGGCTTCCAGAACCGTCACGTCTGCACCCAGGTCTGAGAAGAATGATGCAAACTCGCAACCAATGGCGCCTCCTCCCACCACTGCAACGGTTCTTGGCAAATAATCCAATGAAAGCACTTCGTCGGAGGTCACGATTATCTTGCCATCGATGTCCAGTCCGGGTATTGAACGGGTAACTGAACCTGTCGCAAGCACTACATGATCAGCCGCGAGCACTCTCTCCCCACCACCGTCTTCGACCACACGTACCCTCCTGCCAGGCAACAGAGTCCCTGTGCCACGTTCCACGTTTATGTGACGCCCCTTTATCAGACCGGACAACCCCTTATGGAGTTGATCCACCACCGCAGTTTTGCGAAGCTGCATAGCCGCCATATCCATTCTCGGAGCGCCATCCACCATCACGCCGAATTCACCTGCATTCTTTACAGATCTCCATACTGATGCGGCCTCGAGCAATTCCTTGGCAGGAACACACCCCCTGTGCAGGCAGGTTCCACCCACCTTGTCCCGTTCGACTACGGTAATGCGCAACCCGCACGATGCACCGTAAAGCGCTGCCGCATATCCTGCGGGACCACCCCCTACTATGACGACATCCATCTCGTTTCCCTGCCTTTGGGCATCCTGTCCCTGTCCATCAATCTGCCGTATTGCATCCTGCCGACCAGCCATCATGTATCAGAGTCTAGCCTACGGCAGCTTATCTCGTAACCGTGGACTTGCGACCGGCGTCAGGCACGGCATTTGTCACCAGGACGGATTTCGCCAATAAATTAGATCAAGTAAATCAAGTCAAGAAAATCAGCGAGCTAGATGGCCAGCCGGCTCTGCATACAGTTCACCAGGCGGATTTGATAGGCTTCGTATACCTCTCTATCGTTCTGGAGACCAGAAGCTGTCCAGCCTTGACGGCACGCAATGCTGCTGCGTTAGGTCCTGACGATGACCTGTACGCTTTCGACACCTGGTCCAACTCGCTGTCCTCATCATCACTCAGCTCCAGATCCGCCGCCTCCACGTTTGCCTGTAGCTGGGAGAGCGATCCCGCCCCCGGAATCGCGACTACGTTGGGCCTACGTATAAGCCAGGCAAGGGCAACCTGGGTAGGAGTCGCCCCGTGTTCACGAGAGATACCTTTGAGCACCTCCACCACCGGCTCGGCTCTGGCCAGATTGCCAGGCTGGAAAGCGGCAGTATATGCTCTCAGCCCATCTGGTATGTTGCCTGCCGAGTAGCGACCCGACAGCAGGCCCTGAGCGAGCGGACTGTAAGCTATCACGACATGGCCGGTCTCCTGTGCCCACGGCAGGATATCCGCCTCGATCCTCCTGTCCAGAAGGTTGTAGCGTACCTGATTGCTGAGGACATTGCCTGAAAGGAAGCGTTCGGCCTGCTGCCAGCCCCCCAGAGAAAAATTGGACACGCCTACATGCTTAACAATACCATCCCGTTGCAGCCCGGCCATTGCTCTCATGGTAAGGTTGAGGGGAATCACTGGATTGGGCCAGTGGATCTGGTAAAGATCTATTGTGTCCACGCGCAACCTTGCTGCACTACGCCTCGCCCTGTCCCTCACCACTGGATCCACGGGCATAATGGGGAACACCTTCGTCGCAACAAACGCCTCTTCCCTGCGGGAACTGAGCGCCCTCCCCACAGCACGCTCCGACCGTCCCCATCCATAAGCTTCTGCGGTATCGATAAGATTGACACCCAGATCAAGGGCCTTATTGACTATCGCTGCAGACTCTTTTTCCTCATAGCTCCGGCCATAGTTCCACTCCTTGGAACCAAACTGCCACGTACCGAGCCCGATGGCGGAAAGCCTCTCTCCGTGGACTTCCACATACCGCATAACCATATAGCATCGCCCTCCGATTCCCAGTTTACTTTGTTTACTTTGGAGGAAGCCTTATCCCTCCGTCAAGCCTGATAACTTCGCCGTTCAAATAGTTACACGTTGCGATGAATGCCACCACATCGGCATACTCAGATGGCTTACCCAGCCGCTTGGGGAAAAGCACCGACTGCCCGAGGGCCTCACGCTGCGGTTCTGGGAGAAGCCCGAGAAGTGGTGTGTCGAACAGACCTGGAGCAATGGCGCATACCCTGATGCCGGTAACGGCAAGATCCCTGGATGCCGGCACTGTCATGCCCACGATGGCGCCTTTCGACGCAGAGTATGCCAGCTGGCCAATCTGGCCTTCAAAAGCTGCAACTGAGGCCGTATTGACGATAACTCCCCTATTGCCATCCTCCAACGGCTCTGCCTGCGCTATCGCCGAACTTGCCCTCGTCATGACGTTGAAGGTGCCGATCAGATTGACATTCTGGATGACCTGGAACGCCTTCAGATCGTGAGGAGAATTGTCGCGATTGATGACCCGACCTACCCATCCTATACCGGCACAGTTGACGGCAATCCTGAGCCGACCACCTTCTGCAGCCTGATCTATCGCCCTCTGGCAATCCTCTGGATTGGATACATCTCCTGCGACGTAATTCGTTCCTGCACCGAGCTCATCTGCAAGCTTCTTTGCAGGCTCTTCCTTTATGTCAAATATCGTACAACGTGCTCCCAGGGAAGTGAGCTTGCGTACTGTAGCCTCCCCGAGTCCCGAAGCACCACCGGTTACTATTGCTGAACATCCATTTATTTCCATAAAGACGATGTTAGACCATCCATGCGACTACACGCCAAATCGATTGCCGCGTCTGGCGCTTCAAAATGCTGAACCGTCAGGTAGGACCGCTACCCCGCTGTGTCCTGGCGGCCTCGTTGGCCATGGCATCCACGAGTTCGTTCATTGCATCTCCTGAATGCCCGCGGGTCCAGGAAAAGTCAACTTCGATAGGACCATCCAGTACCAGATGCAGTAAAGGCTCCCAGAGATCGCGATTGGCAACACCATGACCTTTGGCGTTCCTCCAACCCTTCTTTATCCATCCTTCCCACCAGTGATGGCTGAAACAGTTGACCAGGTAGGATGAGTCGCTAACTATGGTCACCCTGACCGGATCAATGCCCGAGCCGCATGACCGGGAAGGCGTGGAGGCGGTAGCTCCACCGGCCAAAGTGGTAAGACCAATCCGGTCAATCCGGTCAATCCGGTCAGCCAGGTCATTACACTCGTCAAAAGTACCGTCCGTCTCAGTAGTTACGGCATATCCGGTCGTTCCGGCGGGTGTGTCTGATCGGTGCATGACACCATCATCAATAATGCTGGAATCGCATCGCCGGCCTACGAGATGGTCAATGTGATCCACCATCCACTGCATCGCCTCCAGCGCCGCAGTGAGTTCCATCCTCTGATTGGTGGTGGAGCGCTCCGCCCCGCTGGCCGTTGGGCCGCCAACGAGCGCCCAGGCCCAGCCACCAGGCCCCGGATTCCCGAGACACGAACCGTCCGTGTAGGCAATCATGGCAAGTCCTTAGCTAGAATACCTGGCTTAGCGACTGAATAGAATACATCCATCAGCCGACAACTTACCGCAACGCCAACCGGTAGGGAAAATGCTGCCGCTCCAACCGCTCCAGTATGCCGGCCATGCGAGCATAGAACCGTTCCCCGGTGGATGGCACACGAGGATGCCTCTCAGTGCCCGGTAGGCACCGATGCGATCACGTCACAGAGCGGAGCACAGAGCGGGAGGACCAGGGATGCCAGGCAAGTACCGGCATGAGCAACCTGCCAACGTTAACGCATCTGCGAGTGAAAGAATATGACCATGCTGTTTGATGGGCTGTCACACCAATTGCCTGACATCGATCCGGAAGAGACCATAGAGTGGATGGATTCCTTCGACGCTGTTGTGGATACCAAGGGCCGTGGGCGTGGGCGGTTCCTTCTTATGAAAATGCTCGAACGCGCCAGGACAAAGCAAGTGGAGTTTCCCGCCACTGTGTCCACCCCCTACGTCAATACCATAGCGAAAGATCAGGAGCCATGGTTTCCCGGAGACGAACAAATGGAGAGACGGATAAGGGCTTATATACGTTGGAATGCCGCCGTCATGGTCATAAGGGCAAATACGCGCAATCCCGGCATTGGCGGGCATCTATCCACTTACGCAAGTTCCGCGACACTGTATGAAGTCGGTTTCAATCATTTCTTCAGGGGAAAGTCGGATGGCGGGTTCGGAGACCAGGTATTTTTCCAAGGGCACGCCTCACCAGGGATATACGCCAGGGCGTTGGTGGAAGGTCGGCTGAGCGAAGAGCAGATGGACAACTTCAGGACAGAGGTAAACAGCGGAGGGTTGCCAAGCTACCCTCACCCTCGCCTCGCTCCGGACTTCTGGGAGTTCCCCACGGTTTCGATGGGCCTGGGACCGCTGTTCGCCATATACCAGGCACATATAAACCGCTATCTACAAAGTCGCGAACTCGTCGATACCTCCAATGCCAGGGTATGGGCGTTCGCCGGTGATGGGGAGATGGACGAGCCTGAAGCACTAGCGGCGCTGGGAGTGGCGGGCCGCGAGCACTTGGACAACCTCATCTTCGTAGTCAATTGCAATCTCCAACGCCTCGATGGCCCGGTACGGGGAAACGGAAAGATCATCCAAGAACTCGAAGCGACCTTTCGTGGTGCCGGATGGAATGTAATCAAGGTCATCTGGGGCTCCAAGTGGGACGACCTGCTTGCCAGAGATGTGGACGGCGTCCTGCTCGACAAGATGAACACCACCCCCGATGGCGATTTCCAAAAATACGCCACCGAGTCAGGTGCATACATTCGCGAGCACTTCTTCGGACCGGACCCAAGACTGCGCAAGATGGTGGAACATCTTACCGACGAGGAACTCCAGAACCTTCCTAGAGGAGGCCATGACTACCGCAAACTCTATGCCGCTTACAAGCTGGCAACTGAAGAACGGGAGGCGCCTACCGCCATCCTGGCAAAGACGATCAAGGGTTGGATGCTGGGACCTGAGGTGGAAGCACGCAACGCCACCCATCAGATAAAGAAGATGGGCAGCGCTCAACTGGTGGCGCTACGGGATCGTCTCAATCTCACAGAGGAAATACCTGACAGCGCCCTAGAGGGCGATATCCCTCCTTACTACCGACCGGAAAAAGACTCTGCCGCTTACGAGTATATCATGGCCAGACGTAAGCTGACTGCAGGACCGGTGCCTCAACGAGTGGTCAGGAAGCGGACTACCGGGAAACCGCATGCCACGGTTTTCGATGACCTGCTCGCAGGATCCAACGGGCAAGCCGTCTCCACCACCATGGTATTCGCGAGACTGTTACGCAACATGGCCAGGGACTCCGAAATCGGCAAACTGGTGGTACCCATCGTACCTGACGAAGCACGCACCTTCGGCCTCGAACCATTGATTTCCGAACACAAGATCTACGCTCCTGAGGGGCAATTGTACACGCCCGTCGACGCAGGTCTGCTGCTTTCCTACGCAGAGGCAAAAACCGGCCAGATACTCGAAGAGGGCATAACCGAAGCGGGAGCCATGGCTGCTTTTGGCAGCCTAGCGACCGCCTATGCCACCTGGGGCCGGCCCATGATACCTATACTGCTCTTTTACTCGATGTTTGGTTTCCAGCGCGCAGGAGATATCACGTGGCTGCTCGGCGATATCCGGGCAAGGGGGATACTCGCCGGCTGCACAGCAGGGCGTACCACACTTGAAGGCGAGGGGCTCCAGCATGACGATGGGCACTCCCCCTTGCTGGCATCGGTAAATCCCGCCTGCCGTATATATGACCCTGCTTTCTCATACGAGATAGCGGCAATCATGCAGTTCGCAGTAAAAGAGATCCTCGACCCTGACAGTGAGGATGCCTTTTTCTATCTCACCTTATACAACGAGAATTATCCCATGCAGGCACTACCGCCCGGAGCTGACAGGGATCGTATCCTGGAGGGAACGGTCAAGGGTATGTACCTCTATGCAGAACGCCCGGACAGCGTTAGCCGTGCTACGGACAGGAAAGACAGCAGGGACAGCAGGGACAGCGCAATCAGTGGCAACGACACAGCCGGCAAGGCGCTTGCATCGCACGAATCGAACGGACTTTCCGCAACCCTGCTTTTCTCGGGTCCGCTCTTTGGAGAGGTGATTAAAGCCCAAGAATTGCTCGCTTCAGACTGGGGGATAGGTGCCGACGTATACTCTGCAACCTCATACACCACGTTGCGCCGGGAAGCTCTGTCCACAACGCGCCACAATATGCTGCATCCAACTGCCGGCCCCAGATTGCCGTATGTCACCCAGATGCTCTCCGGCGGTTCGGGACCGGTCGTAGCCGTAAGTGATTACGTCCGGTCGGTTCCAGACCAGATAGCCAGATTCGTTCCTACCGGACGGATGTTTATGTCACTCGGCACAGACGGATTCGGCAGATCGGACACGCGTAGTGCGCTGCGACGTTTCTTCGAGATAGATGCGGAGCACATAACCGTTGCCACGCTGTATGCGCTCGCTCTCGCTGGGGAAGCAGGACTCGAAACGGTTGCTGCTGCGATAAGGCGATACGGTATCGACCCTGAGCTGCCCGACCCCTGGGCACTGAAGTAAACCTGCTTCCACCACCGGATAGCGTCACGACTGGTGTCATGCTAACAATGTTCCTATGCATGACGTTCCTATGTACATACAACACATGCAGAAAGACAACCAGACAAAGTTAGCATGCCAGCTCCTTATCAATAGACACTAGATGTAGACAATATAACCACTATTAGTATTTTTCAGGAAAAAAGGGGATATAATTAGAAGTAGGAGGACAGGTAAACAGGAGAAGGCCAGATAGTGCCCACCAGGTACTACCTGCCTTCATCCACGAGACGGTTACGTAACAGGAGAGTGGGGATGGAAGCTGCAATTACCAGTACAGACAGGTTGAACGGATCGGACAGGGTAACGCAGTTGCATAAAACACACCCGACCGGACCTACCGATGATCCATTCCTCAATGCTGTCATACGACGATCCCTGGATCCAGATCCAAAGCTCAGACGACTGGCTGCGTCCAGCCGGCATGCCACCCCATTTATACTGGCGTTCCTTGCCCTCGACGACGATGGCATCACCCGCATGAAAGTGGCCGGCAATCCAAATGTCACTCCGGGCGTAGTGCTGGAACACCTCTCTCTGGATTCACTGGACAGCGTGAGGGCCGAAGTGGCCGGCAATCCAAATGTCACTCCTGCCTTGCTGGAAGAGCTTTCCGATGATCAATCATTCCTGGTAAGAGCACGCGTGGCGGGCAACAGGGCTTCGGACCCTGCAATCCTCGCCTACCTGGCGGACGATGCCAACTGGAGCGTGCGGGAGGCAGTTGCCTCCAACCCCATGACCCTGCAAGAAACGCTTGACCAGCTCGCTACAGACGACTCTTCACACGTACGCCGCGCAGTAGGAAACAACCCTGCCACATCGCCCAAGTGGCTCATGGCGCTCGCTGGCGATCCGGACCGATCCGTGCGTACAGCCGTATATGGCAACCCGTCCAGTAACGATCAAATGAGGAACAAGGTGGAAGGGTATCTTTCGGTACGGGTAGGCATCCATCCCGCTGCAAGTCCGGCAACAGATGCACGCAAGCTCATGAACATGACTGGCAACCGCAACTGGGTAATCCGCCAGGGCGTCGCCATGAACCCGGTAGCTCCCAAGCGCGCGTTGACACAGCTGGCCAATGACTCCGACTGGAGAGTGAGACGAGGCGTGGCGGCGAATCATGCCGCGCCCGGAGACACCCTGATCCTGCTTGCAGGCGACAACCATCCGGAGGTATGCCAGGCGGTAGCTGACAACTCGGTCGCCCCTCCCGCCGCTCTCACGATTGCCTTGGCCAACTTGGCCAAGGTGCACCGGCGTTACGTTGTGTAGAGCGCCCCTCCCCCACGCACACACAAGCACCGCTATGCACCTGTACGGTGGAGTACGGTGGAGTATCATGCTATGATCGAGAGTAGAGGATACGGAGGAGACCATAGAGGTGGCCATCGGCAAATGGGTACAGGCAGGCAGGGACCATGGTTCTGGAAAGAGCATACAGCAACAAGGTAGGGGGTCGGGATCGGATAGAAGGGGCGGAGGAACGGGAGCCAACAAAGGTGGCAATTCCGGTAATTCTAGCAGTCCAAGCAATATACCAGCACTCAACAGCCTGATCAGGCGGGCTCTCGACTCCGACTACAAGAAGAGGAAACTTGCAGCAGCGGATCGTAACGCCCACCCATTCATACTTGCATGCCTCGCTATGGACGAGGAGGAAAAGGTACGTGCAGAAGTTGCCGCAAACCCGTCCGCCGTGCTCGAAATACTTACCCACCTGCTACATGACCCCGATGAAAATGTCAGGGTAAAGGTAGCAACAAGCCGGCTCGTCACCGCCCAGATGCTCGAAGCACTGGCTGGCGACAGCGCTTTTGCCGTCCGCGTCGAAGTGGCTAAAAGTAGAGCCGCCGAGCCTGCGGTGCTCACTTACCTGGTCAACGATCCGAGCCATGATGTCAGGAGTGCAGTTGCCTCGAACGCCGACGCTACCCCTGGCATCCTTGCTACTCTATCGGAAGACGATTCACCAGCGGTGCGCATGGCAGCAGCCAGGAATGCACGCACTCCCGAGCACGCCCTCGAGACTCTGGCAAGAGATGAGGACAGATCAGTGAGAATGGCTACATACGGCAATCCCTCCGCCACAGAAGAGGTTCGCAAGCTGGCCGAGGAGGCTCCGATCACCACCAAAGTGCATCCGGCACTCGACTCTGGCAGTGACCCTGATTCACTTGGGGCGATGGCGGCTGGCAACAATTGGGTCATTCGCCAAGGCGTAGCAATGAACAAGGCAACGCCGAAGGACCTTCTGGCGAGTCTGGCGATGGATCGTAACTGGCAGGTACGCAGGGGAGTGGCACTGAACACGGCCACGCCCGAAAAGATCCTCCGCGATCTTGCCTCTGATCCCCAAAGAGACGTCCGTCAAGCAGTAGCTGACAACCCGAGTGCTACGAAAGACATCATAGATATAGCCCTGCGCAGCCTAAAAGTCCACAAGGATCGCTAGCCGGTATGAGTGAGCAATCACCTTCCCTCGATCAAGCCAGGATTTACCTGTGCGTACCGGCAATGCCTGACATAGAGCACTTCTTGGAAAGCGCCATCAGGGGAGGCGTGGATGCCGTCCAACTTCGCGAGAAACACCTTGAAGCCAGGGGAACACTCGGGTATGCCAGGAAAGCTTTGAGTGTCTGCCATGCCATGGGGATACCCTTCATTGTAAACGATAGGCCTGACCTGGCCTTGGAGGTAGAAGCTGACGGAGTCCATGTAGGTCAAGATGATGCTCCCCCATCGCTTGCCCGCAAGATACTCGGTTCCCTAGCAATAGTAGGCCGTTCCACCCACGCTAAGGCAGAACTGGATGCCAGCATCACCGAGCCGGTGGATTATGTCTCTGCAGGACCTGTCGTTTCCACTCCCACCAAGCCGGGCCGTGAGGGCACCGGCATGGAATACGTGAAGTACGCTGTGACCAATTCGCCCAAGCCGGTCTTCGTCACAGGAGGTGTCACCCCCGAGACCGTCCCCCAGCTCGCTGCCATAGGTGTGACGCATTACGTAGTGGTCAGGTATCTAACCGAGTCCAATGATCCATACCGCGCAGCCCGGGCGCTAAGAGACGCTGTAGCTGGAGCACTTGACCGCTACAAGGTTTGCGACACAGCTAATGCTTTGCGCGGGCGGCATTGCCAATGACAGATGCCCGGCCAAGAAGGTACCTCTCATCGTACCTCATCCTCAGCTCAAGCGCGATACGGAGGAACAGCCATGCCTGAACAAGAGCGAAGGAACCTCCTGAGGGACGATGTGTACAGGAGACCGCTCGAAACAGCACTCGACAGGCTGGGCGTGTCAGACGGCTGGAAGTGCGTGGATGCCGGTGCCGGCGGTGGCGATGTTTCAGTTGCACTGGCGGAAATCGTTGGAGCCACAGGACGTATATACTCTGTCGACATCGATCCCGTGGCAAGGGACGAGGTGGCATCAAGGGCAGCTGCATACAGCCAGGTAATTGCAATCACCCAGGCAGCAGAAGACCTATTGCTACCGGAACCAGTGGACCTGGCATTCTGCCGCTTCCTGCTCATGCATGTCCATGACCCCCTGGTGGTCGTGTGCAGGATGGCGAGTGCCGTCAGGCCAGGAGGGTTTGTAGTAGCCCAGGAGCCGGTGACATCAGCCGGCAGGATAGGTGGACTGCCCTTCTCCATGGAAGGAGCATTGCATCCCGACGCCGGAGATGTCCTGCCTTCCCTGATATGCCGCGCAGGCCTTGAACTGGTCGACTGCTGGGCGGAATCTCCCGCATGGGCCGGTGAGGGACCAGTTGCTCGCTATCTAGAGCGCTTGACTGGGGTGGATCCCGGCAACGATCCAGTCATACTCCCCCCCCTGGTAACGGCAGTAGGTCGCGTACCCGAGAATCGTCCGGGAGACAGCCGAAACAATATACCGGCAGCCGGCCGTCCGACCGATTGGTGAGAATGCCCATCAAATACTAGGGCAAGCTCAATATGGTGGGGAGGATGTCAGGATTGATAGAATGACTCGAACACAAGCCACAACTCAAAAGCCAAAAGTCACAAAGTCACAAAAGGAGGATATACCTTGAGCACGGACGAGCCTACAGAGGACCTGATGGACCATCCTGCAGACGTACTGGACGCATTCCGACCGGAAGAGGATCTTGACAGAGCCGGCGGAGTACTGGATACGGCTGAAAAAGTAATCGAATCAGCAATTGCATGCATCGCATCCAAGGGAGGAGTAGATGCAAACCAGGCAGTTGCCTACGACCTCGCCCACATGGCCTCAGCCGTAAAAATAGCTGAAAGTGCAGTGTCATACGGACGCCTTGGCAGGGAGGAGGCAGCGATTGCCTGCGCATTCACCGCTGACACTCTTGGAGACCTGCTCTCACGGGTAGTTGGGAGGGAGGAGGAATGGGGCATCTCCACCAGCTTCCTCTTCGATGCCCACCCATTCACCGCCAAATATCGTAATCCAGCCTACCTGGCGGGCATTGCGGGAATTACGGGCGGATACCACCTCGACCAGGAGTTCGACCTTGTGCGAGAGACCTTTCACAGATTTGCAGAAGATCGCATCAGGCCCCATGCCGAATACGTCCACCGGCACAACGATGACATTCCCGAGGACATCATCACTGGGCTTGCAGAACTGGGGGGGTTTGGCCTGTCCATACCGGAGGAGTACGGTGGTTTCGCCACCAGCGGGAACAGTGATTACAAGGGAATGGTGATAGCCACAGAAGAGCTTTCATGGGGTGCTCTGGCCATAGGCGGATCACTCATCACCAGGCCTGAAATACTGGCAAGAGCGCTGATGGCTGGAGGCACCGAAGAGCAAAAGCAACGCTGGCTACCGAGGATGGCTACAGGTGCCCTCATGACTGCAGTGGCGGTCACTGAGCCGGACTATGGATCAGACGTTGCCGGCATCACCACCACTGCCCAGCCGGTTGCAGGCGGCTGGCTGGTGTCGGGCGTAAAGACCTGGTGTACCTTCGCCGCCAGGGCGGACCTGCTGATGCTGCTCGCTCGCACCGACCCGGACAAGTCGAAAGGGCACAAAGGGCTATCTCTATTCGTGATCGAAAAGGAAAGGGCAGATGGAAAAGGCTTCGTTCTCACGCAGGATGCCGTTAGCAACTCGACCAGCACAGCGGCAAGAGAGGCCGATGCCACCGCAGGCATGCCCTCCGCATTCCGGCCAGTGCCGGTAGTGCCATTTGACCAGTTCCCACGGGTTGCGCCGTTTAGCGGCTCAGACGCGCCTGGAGGACGGCTGGAAGGTCGCCCGATAGACACGATCGGGTATAGAGGTTTGCACTCTTACGAACTTTCTCTCGACAAGTGGTTCGTACCTGATACTTGCCTGGTTGGCGGAGAACAAGGGCTGGGTAAAGGCTTCTACCTGCAGATGCAGGGTTTCGAAAATGGTAGGCTCCAGACAGCGGCCCGGGCCGTAGGTGTCATGCAGGCCGCGTACGAAGCGGCCTGTTCTTACGCTGGCAGCCGGGTGGTGTTTGGCACACCGATAGATCAGTACCAGCTCACCCGCGTAAAGCTTGCCCGTATGGCCGTACTGATCCAGTCGATCCGGCAATTCACTTACAAAGTTGCCGGGCTGATGGCACGGGGACAGGGGTCTCTCGAAGCATCGATGGTGAAGGCGTATGCCTGCAAGGCCGCCGAATGGGTTGCACGTGAGGCTATGCAGATTCACGGGGGCATGGGATATGCCGAAGAGTTCCCTGCCAGTAGGTACTTCGTAGATTCAAGAGTGTTATCGATATTCGAGGGAGCGGACGAAACGCTTTCGCTGAAGGTAATCGCCCGGAGGCTGCTCGATCAGGGCAATTGACGCAGCAGGATTTACTCGTCCTGCATGCTGGATTGCTGGCCGCTCTCTCCGGCTTGATCGTCGGTGACAATGTTTGGTAGGGGCCGCGGTGATGCCGACGACAGCATTCCCAGATGTTCCTCGGCTTGATCGTCGGTGACAATGTTTGGACCTCCCGCAAGCACTGTCTCAGGCGATGGCAATGGATGTCTCTCTCGATGCGTAAACAGCCACACTGACCAGCCAATGCCCACCGCGAACAGGCCAAGACCCGCCAGCTGCACCAGAACCGCCCCTAGGTGCCCGGGGTACGCAAGCCATAGATGCTCCTCGAAAAACCTGCCCAACCCCCACATACCAACCGTAGAAGAAGCCACAAATCCGGCAGGGCGGTTGGCCATCCTCCTCTCTATCATTATTACGGTAAAAAATATCCCGAACGAGATCATCGCCTGGAAAATTGGAACCGGCAGTCGCTTACCGGCCTGATCAGCGTAGTACATGCCGAACCACTGATGAGTAGGGTGACCACCGCCCGCAACCATTAGCTGTGGTCCGAGGAGCCTTCCTACCCCCCATGCCGCTATGAGCACCGGGGCAACCAGATCTGCAAGGGCAGTCAGAGACAGATCAGGGCAGCGTTTACGAGCAATGATAAATCCCGTCGGTATACCTGCAATCAAACCTCCAAATGAGGAAAGACCCCCATGCCAGACCTGAACAATCTGCGCTGGATCAGCAGTGTAGAAAGGCAGATTGGCAAGAACATGCATTACGCGAGCCCCAATTATTGCCGCCACGATCACCCAGACAAACATCCCTGTGACCCATGCCCACGGATACCCTCTCTGCTCGAGCCTGCGCTCGAAATATCTGTACGCGAACCAGAACGTGATCGCCAGCCCTATGCCATAGGTATGGACGACCAAAGGGCCTAGATGGAACTGAACCGGTATTGGCTTCATCTACAGCCTCCCGCCACGCATGTCCGCTCGTCTGGCCACTCGTTGTATATCACTGCCTGCACTATAGCACCGGACCGCGGATACCAGTAAGCAGATCTACGGTCGAGTTGCCAGGGAAGCGGCAACGACGCTATTATCAGTGACCATGTCCGAAAGAAGTAGAGATTTACCGCGTCGTTCCTGCCTGTCGGTTCCGGGATCCAACGAAAGGTTCCTCCAGAAAGGCCCTACCGTACCTGCTGATATGACCTTTTTGGATCTCGAGGATTCAGTAGCGCCACTGGAGAAGGAAGCGGCCCGAGCAAAAGTGGCTGATGCCATCAAGAGTCTCCCATGGGACGACAGGGTGCTGTGCGTCCGTGTCAATGCATGGGATACCCGTTGGACCTACGGCGATGTCATTGAGGTGGTGTCGAGCGCCGGCCAGAGATTGGACGAGATCATGCTGCCGAAGGTACAGAGTGCAGCAGAAGTGGTGGCCTTGGACCTCCTTCTCAGCCAGGTGGAAGCCAACTGCGGGCTGCCGGCCGGACACATTGGGATAGAAGCGCAGATAGAGACCACCAAGGGCCTCATCCACGTCGAAGAGATATGCGCTGCATCCCCGAGGCTGGAAACCATCATCTTTGGGCCTGCCGACTTCGCAGCTTCGATGGAGATGCCAGTTCTCACGGGTGGGGTGGCTATAGACGAGTATCCTGGCGACCACTTCCATTACGTATTCTCCAAGATACTAATGGCAGGTCGCACCAATGGCCTCCAGGTAATCGATGGACCCTATTTGAAAATACGAGATCTGGAAGGCCTCAGAGAGTTCTCGCAACGTACCAAAGTCCTCGGATACGATGGCAAGTGGGCTTTGAACCCAGATCAGGTAACCGTGCTCAATGAGGTATACTCGCCCACCCAGGAACAGTTCGATCGCGCTCACGATATTCTCGACGCATACCGCCAGGCCACAGAGAGCGAGCGCAAGGGCGCGGTGATGTTCGGCGAAGAAATGATCGATGAGGCAAGCAGGAAGATGGCACTGAAGTTTGTCAAGCGCGGGGAACGAGCCGGCTTCAAGCGGAGCGTTGCCGGCTGAAGGAACTCCCGAGTGGTGGCCTGCCAGGACCGGGCGGCCCTGCAAATGCCTGTGCTATCTTCATCCATTCTAAAGCTTGCTCGCCATCTACCTGCAGAGAAACATCTGCAAGGTTCCTACGCTCTGTAACAATCAGGCAGAAATCGAGGGCTGAGCCGCGAATGGAACCAGCGAACTGGGCCGGGAGGGTAGAGTCTTCCCGTCCATCCCGAACCTTGCCCCCACCCGCGGTAACCCACCTCCAAACGTCGACGCCACCGCCAGCACCGTCAGCAGGCGCAGGTGCAGTCAACTCGACCAGTATATTTTCATTAGGAGATTCCATGCCTCTGACGGCATAGGAAAATCCACGGGTTCGCACTCCAAGGTCTGCAATATGCCTGAGACGCATCGTAGGTTCCCTGGATATCCCTAGGGCATCGCACACGTCCTGGCCGTGTGCCCAAGTCTCCATCAGCCGAGCGGTGACGAACGACCGTGTGCCCATAGAGGGCCCGTACCACGCAATCCGGGAGGCTGGATCAGCGTGCTCGAGACATTGCAACAGAGACGTCCGGGCATCCCTCCACCATTGAAGCACAAGAGCACTACTCATGGCCCTGCCCTTGGCCAGATGTTCAGCAATAGGATCGAAGCGTAGGGAACGCACCCCTTGCACTCGGGCTTCGAAACCGGCAGGATCTTCTATGGCCATACGAGCGGCATCATCAAAATACGCAAGGTGACCTATGCTGTCCCGTACATCCCATCCCTCCGCCGGAGTTGGACGTAACCAGGCATCCTCGCCGATACCTGATACCATCCTGTCAAGATCAATATGTTCTGCCTGCAAATCCGACAGCAGGAGCGGCCACCACTCAGGAGTATCCATCCATACAAGATTAGTGCGAAGACATCACGACCCGCCATCCAAAAATATGAGAGTGGTGGCGTACGGCCGCGGGACATTGCAAAGTGGGGGTGGAGGGATTCGAACCCTCACTGGAGGCGGTTTAAGCGCCTTGCCTCTGCCGGTTGGGCTACACCCCCGATGCAATGTGGGCACACGACAAGACCTTACACATACTACCGCGAATGGTGGACCGTAGCTGCTGCCACCACCTGACGCTTCCCTCTGTGCAGTCCAAGGAGCTATCTTCCGTGACGAGAAACACAGCTGTGGTGAGTGAACTGGCTATTGCTATCAAGAGGTAGCCGGTGACCCATCCCGCAAATAGCAGCGCGCTGCCCCCGTCTATCTATGATGTCCTGCCGACGGACACAAGCCAGCGTCTTCCCGCACATGGCAAGCTATGCGCCAGTAGTGATATCATAAAAGGTGAAATTGTTTGATGAGGTGGGTCGCATATACTAAATATCGGATTTGTTGATTCATGCAAATTTCAGATGTCGCCTTGCATGCGATGTTGGGGTTGCGAAGAGTAGCCATCACATACATGGCAGCGACATCCAAGGTATGGAGGCGGGGCATGAGAAGGCGCATGAGAAGGCGAGGTATGAGAAAACGCAGCCCGCTCGCAGGAAAACGGTGAGCACTTGAACAAACCATCCCCCTGCATTGGGCTTACGATCGTCATACCGGCCTACAACGAGTCACAACGGCTCCCTGCAATGCTCACCCGCCTGCTCGAGGGGTTCGCCGGCGGCGTCTTCAACCACCTGACAACTCAGGTACTCGTTGTGGACGATGGGTCAAACGACGATACAGCTAATGTAGCAAGATCTTATTTGCGGAACTTGCCGTGGGCAGATGTCGTCAGGATGCCGGCAAACCGTGGCAAGGGCTCCGCAGTACGCGCCGGGGTCGTAAGGGCCAGAGGCGAGAAACTCGTGTTCGTAGATGCCGACATGTCCATAGACCCCTACAACATCCCTACTCTAGTGACCTCTCTCGACCATGCCGACATTGCAGTCGGTTCCCGTGCGCATCCGCAATCATGCGATGACGGACCGCTAGTGAGCCGTAACGTGGCGGGGAAGCTTTTCAATATCGCCGTACGCAGGGCTACCGGACTTGACATACTCGATACCCAGTGTGGATTCAAGGGTTTCAACACCCGAGTGGCAAAGCTGCTCTTCCACCTGTCCACAATAGATCGTTACTCCTTTGACGTAGAAATACTATGGATGGCCAGAGCACTGGGCATGACCATTGCCGAAGTGCCGATCACCTGGAAACACGTTCCTGGCAGCCATGTACATGCACTCTCCGATGGGTGTTCAATGCTTCTCGACATTCACCGGGCACTTTTACAGCCGCCGTTGACGCGTGGAGTACCGATCATCACGGTACGGCCCCCGAGGGAAGCCCACGGCAGGCTTTCAACATCCAGGCCGGCAGGATCTGGTGGAGGAGCTGTTGCCGAGGATGCCACGTGGGTGGAAAGCGTCAAGCAAACCGTAAGGGCGAGCAGTCTGGTCACTCCTTGGCAAGGAGCCCTAGGCATCATCGTACCGCTCAGTTCGGCACCCGAAAGGCATGCCATGATCACCTCGTTGGTCCACCGACTGCCTGGAATCGAATGCGAAGAATCATGGGCAACAGTCGGCAGCTTGGTGCAATCGGGAATAATATGGCCAACCCGCAAACCACCAGCACCGTCCCCGCAATTCATTACCGCAACCCGCACATGAGCTAAGAATCTCAATCGCCATCACCGTATCTGCCGGCACCCGCAATTACCGCCGGCACACCACCACTTGTCCGCTGGCAAGTACCGCCGGATAGCGATAACATCCATTATGTGGCTATCGATAATGCTTCAGGCAGGGCTCCAGGCAGGGCTCCAGGCAGGGCGCAATCGGGAAAGCGGGAAGCGCAGGCACTATCCCCAGACCCAGAATGCTCCAGAGAAGAAACGCTCCTCGTGCCTGTACAGTCACCTCAGGATACAACTGCATCAGGCAATGGTTCGGCTTCCGTCGATCAGGACCGGCTCGGAGACGTGGACGAATGGGGACGGTCGGAACATATGCGCGCGATAATGCGACAACTCATGGATCCTTTTTACAACCACTGGTTCCGGGTAGAATGGGAGGGTCTCGACAAGATACCCCGAGAAGGTGGCGCATTGCTCGTAGCCAACCACGCCGGAGCAATCCCGCCGGATGCTCCCATTATCATACATGGCATAGAGAAGGAATTGGGGCGCCCTGTCTATGGCTTGGCGGATTATTGGTTCAGGACCATTCCCTTCGTGAACGTCATGTGGTCACGCATGGGCGGCGTGACGGCTCATCCCGACAATGCCCTCCGCATCATGCGCGACAACCGGCAACTTGCGCTCGTCTTCCCCGAGGGAACCAAGGCAACGTCAAAGACCTTTTCTGACCGGTACCGGCTCAGGCGCTTTGGCAGGGGCGGCTTCGTGGAGATCGCCATGCGTGCGGGAGCGCCCATAATTCCCCTAGCGGTAGTCGGCGCGGAGGAAGCTATGCCTATCCTGTTTCGCGTGCCGGGCATAGCATCGATGCTCAATCTCCCCTACTTCCCTATTACCGGCAATATGCTCGCATTTGGTCCGGTTCTGGGGCCTTTGGGTTGGTTCCTCTACTTCCCATCCAAGATCAAGATCAAAGTGCTGGATCCGATCCACTACGATGTAGAACCAGACCAGGAGCGCTATTCCAGGAGCTTTGTTATGGAGGAAGCCGAACAGGTACGTACGATGATACAGGATGCTCTCTATGATATGTTGAGAGACCGCAAGAGTGCCTTCCTGGGATAGGCAGACGTAACGCCATGGGAAGAAGAGTACTAATTACAGGAGTTGACAAGTTCTGGGGAGGCAGGATGGCGCAGGCGCTGGAACAGGATCCTGACTTCGATGTCATCCTGGGAATGGGAACAAAAGAGCCACGGGTCGCCCTCGAAAGGGCAGAGTTCGTCCGCTCGGATCAAGCATACTCCATACTGTCACGGATAGTACGGGCAACCCATGTGGATACGATAATACACACCTTCGTAATCACCAACACCTCCGAAGCCAGTAATCGAACCCTTCACGAGACAAATGTGATCGGTACCATGAACCTGCTGGCTGCGGCAGGACAGCGCGGCAGTTTGGTTCGGCAAGTGGTGGTGAAGTCGTCCTCCACGGTATACGGAGCCACCGAAAACGACCCAGTATGGTTCAGGGAGGAGACTCCCCGTTCTAAATCGGTTCGCTCGAGACTGGAGCGGTCCCTGATCGATGTGGAACAGCTTGTAAAGGACTTCGCGGAGGACAATCCTGCCACCGTGGTAAGCATGGTCAGATGCGCCAACGTCTTGGGCAGCGAAATCGTCACCCCGCTGAGTTCCAACTTGGCACGTAAATTTGCTCCTGTAATCGATGGCTTTGATCCGCTGGTGCAATTTGTGCATGAATCTGATGTGGTCGAATGCCTGCTGCACCTCACCAGGAAGCGAATACCCGGCCTGTATAACCTGGCAGGTGACGGCAAGATCCCATGGAGCGAAGTGCTCGGAATATGTGGGACCAAGGCCATACGCCTGCCTGCCTATGGAACCATGAATATTGCATCTATACTGGTACACCTAGGGCTCATCCACTTCACTCCGGAGATGGAACCGTTGCTGCGCTATGGCCGGGGAGTGGACACGACCAGGATCAAGCGCACGGGTTTCGAACCTCGCTACACGACAGCCGGAACGGTACGAAACTTCATCAAGGCGATGAGACTGGCGCGGAACATGGGAAAGGAACCGCCATCTTATACCTTCGAGCAGGACATAGAACAGTTCTTCCGCCACTCTCCGGCCGTCGTGAGGAGCTGAGAATACCTTGACCATGGAGACGTCGTGGATCATATAGGGGTGGTAGACACCATGTTCGCTCGCGTCGACATGGCTGCAGAGGCAATGGACGAGTTGCGCTCATGCGATGGATACGGCAGTAAGTTTGAGGTGGTCCATAGAACCGTGCCCGGCTTCAAAGATCTGGGGGTCGAATGCAAGCGCCTGATCGACCTGCACGGGTGCAATATGGTCATTGCCATCGGCATGGCCGGGAGCGCCCCTGTGGATCAAATCTGCGCTCATGAAGCCAGCCAGGCCATTATGCTGGCGCAACTACTGACAAATACCCATGTGCTCGAAGTTTTCGTATACGAAAACGAGGCCGATGATCCATCGAAGCTCGCGGAAATCTGCAGGCAACGCGCCCGCAAACATGCACGCAACGCCTACTGGCTTCTCTACGATCCGGATCAGCTGGCACAGAGGGCAGGACAGGGCATCCGTCAAGGGGCTGCCGATGCAGGTCCATTGCCTGCTTAGGACATTACCGGTGCAGGACATCATCTAGCTGCTTAGGAGACCTCCGGCGCAGGATATGCTGATACGGAATATTTGTGTCGTGCAATATTCATGTCGTGCGATATCAACGTCATGCCATGCTCCGAGCGCCATTCCTAAATGGGCTCTTGACCTGCTGAGTGTACGCACCGGTCAGATCAGTAGCCAAGCTCTATGCTCTTCGATGTTTCCCTGGATTGCTCTGGAGCCATATGCAGCCTCAACCTGGTCTGGCGAACCATTCTCTCTAGATCATTGGTCTCAGCCAACCGCGCCAAGGAAGGCCTGGCCGCACTCGGCCCATCATCGGCATGCGCATAATCGTGTGTTTTGCCACCATATACCGGGCCACTTACCGCGTCTCTTGCAGAACCTGGCATATGGCCACTATTGGAACATCCATAAAGGCCGGTAGCATGAATATCCATATGCCTGCAGCCTTCCACCGGCCATCGCTCAGCATAGGTTTGGATGCTCTCCCTCGTCCTCGTCCAGACAGCCAGTTCGACGGGATGAGCAGGCTGTGGCCCGATCCTCTCAATCCAACTCTTCACGACATCTGCAGACGCTACATCTACGGATCGCACAGGCGATCCTGCGACCCTGCCTACTCCATCCTCAGGACTCCGTCCGGTACCTTGTACCTCGAGATGCTTACCGTAGCCGGCAATGGTTTGCTCCACCAGGATGGCCTTCTGACGAGTAAAAGCGCTCTTTACCGAATGCAGTTCATGGCGCTCTTCACGTACGCCCACTTGCATTTTCGTACCCGTGCCGTCCAGCACTGAATCCACCGCTTGCTCGATCTGCCCTGAGGGTGCCCCGCAAGCCAATGCCCCGCTCCAGGCCCGCACAAGCTCCCTGCGACATACCGGTACACCTCTCTCCACGAGGGAGTCTAGGGCACGCATCCCAGCTTCTATGATCCTATCCGCGCTCTCCCCTACATCCTGCGAAGGCTGCGGAGACCTGTCCAACACCCCTTCCAGTTGCTTGGGTCCAAGTCCTCTGTGGATGGCGCGTTCCCTCCATGCAACAACCATGTCGTCTGCCGATATGGACAGATCCTTATCCGATCGAGTGGCCATTCCTGCGACATGTTGAGCACGAGACGACATGCCTGCACTGAGTCCGATAGATCTCAGGTGGTCGTAAATCTGTGCCCGCCGTGTTGAGAACTCTTCTATCACGTCTCGCGAAATACCCTTGATGTCAGCTCTTCCTCTCACCGGCGCGTTCCACTCCACCCCAAGGCTGCTCGCCAGCTCGTAGCGCAACACTGCATGATAGAGTGCGTCTGCAGCACTCCTGTGCGCATAAAGCCCTCGCCCATCCAGTGCAGACCAATCCAGCGCAGACCAATCCAGCGCACTGGCCTGGACACCGCTCGGCCTGCCATGAGCGTCCGGCAGGATGAAGCCGGCGCCAGACCCGTTGGCAGGTTCTCCACCGCCGTAGCCATCCAGGCCTATACCCGTGGCGTCGCCGACTTCGATATCCGTATCCGCGTCCCTGACCTTGACGGTTCCGCTGAATCCGATATTGGCCACCACCGAATGTGTATGCAGATGCGGATCGAGCGCGCGGGATGTCCTGTGCAGGAAGCTTGCCCCCAGCGCGCCACCCGTGGGAAGAACCACCCTGCCTGCATTAGCCTCCAGCGACTCATCGGACCCAATATGATCGGGAAAACTCTTACCGGAACCAACTTGCCGCCGTACAGCCAAACCATGTTCCTCCAGGTAAGAAAACGCCTCTGAAGCCGCACGGACGTGTCCTGACACGACCCGCTCCGCAACCTCGCTATCTCCCAGGGTGGCCAGCAGGCTGACCGATTTCGGTGCGCAAAAAGTAAGGTCGAACCCTGCGACCTTTACCCTTCCCTGGTTCACCGAGAGATTCTCGCCACCGAAAGGATCACGGCCGGACAACACCAGTCGCCATTCTTCGGGTGTTATGGTACCCGCCAGTCCAAAGACTGCCATACCGCGCCCTGTCCATGACCCCACTGGCTCCACCTGCCTGTTCCCCAGCATGCCAGTAGGCAACAGGTAATAGTCAGCTCTGCCATAACCCAGTTTCGATAGCCGTAGCACCCTTGGACCTCCAGGATGCATAGTAGCATATCGATCTGTCCCATGCACTTTCATGATGTTACATGATTAACTGCACAACTGTAGTGATACAGCATCCGCCCCTCGAGCCCGCCCTTGATGAGGGAGGAACGTAACGACCGCTGATTATCCAGAAATGTAGCGGTCCAGCACCCTTTGGGCTGCCTTGTGGCCCAATCCTATAAGTTCCGGCGGTTCGACCACTTCGGCATGACCTCCCAACTGCAGGAGCAGCCTTTCCAGGAACACCTGGCTTCCTGCATAAATCGTTACCATGAGGCTGCCGCCCTCCCTCTCTTCGATGGATTGGAGTGGGTATGATTCAAGTACCGACCTCACTCCAGGCTGCACCAGCAGTGTCACCACCATGGAGTCAGGTGACGTAGCAAGCGGCTCCACAAAAGTACCGGCAGTATTATCGAATGGCACTCCCGCCTGTAGCCCATGAAGGCCCTGGCAGGCAGGTTCTCCGGTCAGCTGTGCAGCATGTATCCTGGACACCCTGAAACGCCTGGGACCGATGACCAGATGGCAGAACGCGTCCAGATACCATTGACCCTCGATAGACGACAGCGCCACTGGATCAATCGTGCGACTGGACATCTCGTCTCGCGAAAACGAATAATACTCGATAGTGACCTGCTCCATCTTCGCGAGAGCTTCCCCGAGTACACCGGTCAGGGCAGGTGAAGTTTCGACACGTGCTCGAAGAGCGGTGGACTTCTCCCCAATCGCTCCCTCCAGCTTCTCCAGAACACCAGCAAGCACATCATGGTCTTCCATGGCCGGCAAGGACAGCATGGCCCTTGCCATGAGGATGAAGTCGAGCGCATCCTGGTGAGTAAGCCGGCGCGGGCGCAGCAAACCCAGGCCAGGATTAGCCGATACCTGGTCGCCATCCACGACGATCTCCAGTAGCTGGTCAGGCGTGTACGGAGGCAGGCCGCAGCAGGCCGCCATTTCCAGGTCAGATATCAGCTCCTCTTCGTCCACCTCAAACTTCGTGGCAAGCTCGGAGATTGGCATGGAACCTTTGCTCACAAGCGCCATCATTATCGCAAACAGCCGCGTAAAGCGGGGTCCTGCCGCCGGGCGCGGGCTCACTGTGGAACCGGCCTCTTCCCCGCCGCCTGCCCGGACATAGAGCGGAGCCTTGCCACCAGTCCATCAGTCACCTCGGGAGGATCAATGATCTCTGCGTGCACACCCATGGAGAGAACCCACGAATACAGCGCCTCAATATTGACTACGTCCAGAGAAAACACGGTACCGCCTTGAAGTCGCTCAATGACTTTTTCCATACCCAGGTCAAGCTCGACCTCTGAAGCCATCGGATAATCCACCAGCACTTTCACCTTGACAGGTTCACCCTCACCCATCATCCACACAAAATCGGCACCGTCACCCACTTGCATGCCGGCCTGCATGCCAGCCTGATCTTCATGCTCCTCATCCAGCCTGGTTCCAAACGTGATCTCTCCCTCAATGCGATCCAGCCGGAAGGTACGGCGAGAGTGCTTATCCATATCCCAGGCCACAAGATACCAGTGGCCCTTCACAAAATTCAGCGTTCCCGGCATTACACGCCGAGCCTTGCCTTGATAGCTGAATATGGTAGGTCGCTTTGTCACGATACCCTTGTAAAGTGCGTTCAATCCTGCCCCTGCAGGCAAACTCACGACAAGGTGTGCAAAGGATGGCGAGCTGTAACGCAAGATACTATTATCGGGCTGCGACTTTACAGCCGCCAGTACCATGCTCAGCACAACCTGCTCGTTTGGTGTAAGTCCAGGGTCCTCTATAAAGTAATTCTCCTGCTTGATGCGGTACCCGAGCCTTGATGGATCCTCAGTCAAGGGCTCAGTACTTACCGGGATGCCTTCAGCATTCAACAGGTCCCGGTCTCTCTCGAATGCCTGTCGCCTAGCTTCGATGCCTGTAGGATACCCAGGTACCTGATCGGCTATATTCTGTAAAGTAAGCGGGTGCCTCGTGTTGCTCAGAAGCAGCGTCAGATCGATCAATCTCTCCACACGGTCTATCTTGCCGGAACCGGTGGCCACCACGTCAATTATACATCCTCATGGCAGCATCCACCCCCTGGGAAAGGATGACCTCCAACGCGTCGGCAGCAATACGGATTCCATCATCAAACTCGCGTCTGTGCACACCACGAGGCATGGAAAGCACGTAACCGGCGCCGGCTCCCCTGCTCCTCGGCTTTCCTATGCCTATCCTCACCCTCGTAAAGTCACTCGTATGCAAGTGCGCCTGGATGGACAGTATCCCATTGTGGCCGGCAGCGCCACCCCCCACGCTGATCTTCATCCTGCCTGGCTCTATGTCCATCTCGTCGTGTACCACGACGAGCGATGAGAAGTCATCCAGCACACACCTCCTTATGATAGAACGTACTGCGATCCCAGACTCGTTCATGTACACAAGGGGAACTGCCAGAAGCACCGACCGGTCCGCCTCTTGGCCAGATGTATTTACCTGCGTGCCCGCAACCCTGCATTTCGCGGCACGATCTCTTTTCAGCTCCACGCCCAAACGTGTAGCCAGCATCTCTACGGCCAGGGCGCCAGCATTGTGCCTAGTGCCCTCGAACTCGACGCCGGGATTATTGAGCCCCACCACTATTACGGTCGGGCAAGCGCCGGCATCGCCACTGGACTTCTTGAAACGGTTCAGGGCACTCTATCCATGCAGGCGTGCCGGTGCCGGCAGGTTTGAAGATTGTAGGGAATGCCTACCGGGTATCCCGAGAAGGCCCTGCCACGACCACATACCTGCTTTACCTGTCAGAGCTGTCGCTGCCGGACGTACCAGCCTCCGCCCCACCGCCGGGTTCCGCCCCACCCTCGCCTTCCTCTGCGCCGGCATCGCGCACTCCTTTCGGTACCATGCCGGCAACGACTAGAGCGTCAGGATCGTTCTCCACCTCGACGCCAGGCGGTACATTTATATCAGCCACCCTTAGGGCTCCGCCGGCAGGCAGGGAGGTAATATCCAGCTCCAAGGAGTGCGGGATCGAACCGGGTAAAGCTACTACGGTGACGCTAAAGAGCTGCTGGTCCACAATGCCGCCCGCCATCTGCAGATGCGATGCATGCCCCGTCAAGGTCAGCGGTACCTCCACCGTCACCGGCTTGTCGGGATCGGTCACCTGGAAATCTATATGGATAGCGGTACCTTTAACCGGATGGCGCTGTATGTCTTTTGCCATCGCCGTATAGAATATCCCATCGACCTCCAGGCGCAGTAGCGCGTTCAAACCGGCCTCTCCCTGCAAAGCGGTCCTGAGCGCTTTTGCATCCACATGCAACGCGTACGGACCCACGTCACGCCCGTAGAGTACCCCTGGAATCTTGCCTTCCCTGCGAAGTCGACGGCTCGATCTGCTGCCTGTTTCCCTACCTGTCTCTGCTATCAAGGTTGTTTCAGCCATAGTGTCAGCTATATTAGCTCAAAATCGATCACGCTCGATACGCCCCCGCTCGCCGCCGAAACATAAACATCTAGTGTAGTGTCCCGTAAATGACAGTTCCAAGCAACCTCCGGAAGTGAAACGACGCCCCGACCGTTACAGTGCGAGGTTGTCACCACCAAAGATCTCGGAAACGGACGTATCCTGGAATACCGCCTCGATGGCATCTGCAATCAGCTTGGCTACAGACACTACACGCACCTTGGATATCATTTTTTCGTCAGAAATCGGAAGGGTATTGGTCACCACCACCTTCGATATGACGGACTTCTCTAAGCGTTGCATAGCCGGATCTGAGAGCACAGGATGAGTGGCCATCGCCCATACTTCGCCAGCACCGCGGTCCACCAGCAACTCCGCAGCGGCGCAGATCGTGCCAGCAGTGTCAATCATGTCATCTACAACCACGCACCTGCGACCCTCCACCTCGCCCACCACCTGTAGCGCCTCGACTTCGTTGACAGAACCCCTTGGCCGTCGCTTATGCACGACCGCCAGATCAGCACCAAGATGCTGCCCGTAGCGTTCCGCGACCTTCACCCTCCCCGCATCCGGTGCGACGACAACAAGCCCGTCACCGTCGAGCCGTCGCAACTCCGCCTCCAGGACAGGCAGAGCAGTCAGGTGATCAAACGGGATGTCGAAGAATCCCTGGATCTGCCCCGAGTGAAGGTCTACGCTGACAACACGATCTGCACCTGCACGCTGCAGCATATCGGCAACCAGTTTGGCAGTGATCGGTTCGCGCCCAGCCGACTTACGGTCCTGCCTCGAGTATCCGTAATAAGGGCAGATGGCAGTGATATGCTTGGCAGATGCCCGCTTAGCTGCATCTATCATGATCAGTTGCTCCATCAGCGAGTCGTTCACGTTCCTGCTGTGCGTCTGTATGATGAACACATCCGTACCGCGCATGGAAGACGCGTACCGGCAATGCATTTCACCATTGGCAAACTCCCTGAGATGCGCCTCGAGGAGTTCCACGCCCATATTTCGCGCCACCTCTGCAGCCAGCACAGGGTGGGAACGACCGCTCACCAATGCAAGCCGACGACGAGATACTAATTCCACACCGAAGAGGTTAGCAGATAACGTGGCGGCGCAACAGGTGAGCTGAACTGCCGACCATCAGTAAGGTTTCGGCAGCCCCAGTGAATGCTGTGCTACAAAGTTGAGGATCATCTCGCGGCTAACTGGAGCGATACGGAGCAGGCGCGCCATCCCCCAGAAATCGGCAAGGCCGTACTCCGAAGACATGCCGTTACCGCCATGCGTCTGTATGGCCTGATCGAGACAGGTCAACGCTGCCTCAGCACCAGCATATTTCGACATATTCGCAGCCTCCCCGGCATCGATACCGTTGTCGTATGACCAAGCCGCCTTCTGATACATAAGTTTGGCCATTTCGAGGTCGACTTTTGCCTTAGCAAGAGGGTGCGCCAAGCCCTGATGCCTTCCGATGGGCGTACCCCACACCGATCTGTCCCTCGCATAAGATGTGGCCTTTGAGAGAGCGTAACGACCTATACCTACCGCTATGGCCGCAGACATGATCCGCTCAGGATTGAGTCCCATGAAAACTTGACGCAACCCCTCACCCTCCCCACCGAGAAGCCTCTCCTTTCCCACTTCAACGTTGTCGAAGAAAAGCGTGAACTGTTTCTCGGGAGCGGTCATTTCCACAGGAATGAGAGTCTTGCTGAGACCAGGCGAATCCAGGTCCACGACAAACAATGACAGCTTGCTGTAGCCTGTGGCTTCGTCTTTCGACGTTCTGGTCACAACGAGCACTGCTTCAGCCTCATCGCACCCTGATATATAATACTTCGTGCCATTAAGGCGGTAGATATCGCCATCCCTGGTTGCGGTGGTGGAAATATTGTGCGAGTTGGAGCCAGCATCCGGCTCGGTAATGGCAAATGCCATTTTCAACGATCCATCTGCAAAGCGGGGAAGCCACCGCTGCTGCTGGCTTTCGGTTCCAAACCGATCTATTAGCGTTGCGCATATCGCGGGCGAGACCACCAGGAAAAGTATGGGACAGCCGGCAGCGGCCAGCTCTTCGCATACGGTGGACAGCTCTGTCATGCCCATGCCTCCACCTCCCCATCGTTGCGGGACACTCACCCCTAGGTAGCCTGACCCGGCAAGCTCGTCCCAGAGCTCCTGCTGTTTCTTCCCTGAACGTGACTGCCCTACATAGTACTCATGCCCGTACTTGCCCGCGATCGCCGCGACCGCCTCCCGAAGCATCCGCTGCTCGTCACTCTCCTGAAAATCCATCTTCCATCCTTTCCGATTCGTGGGTCTTCGTATTTCATGTTCCCCTACGCACGGTGCCCGCAAAAGCCCGCCACGCCGTTGGTAGCCCGTTGATAGCCCGCATACATGCATACTAACACCGTCCCGGCCAAACACCCGTAAGCAACATCGTCGTGACCATTCGAGGAGCGCACGGTGGCCATTCGGGTACCCGTCTGGACGCCGATAACCATGATGGCACGATGGCACCCAGAGCACCTTGATGTCGGCTACTGTAATTGTGTTGTATTGTCGATGGATTGAATGGTTTATCGGGCCGCTAGCTCATCTGGTAGAGCAGGGGACTTTTAATCCCAAGGTGCCGGGTTCGAGCCCCGGGCGGCCCACTATCAGTACAGCCCCACGAAATATGCAGTGGCATTCCCGACACCATTGCCCGTTGCCGTGATCTCCAGCCTGTCTCCGGCAACCGGCGGTAGAGGATCTATATGAAATGGCCAAGGCCCGCTGTACTGGCCTTTGCGAAGGGCCTTAGATTGCAACTCAGACAGGTGAAATGGGAGCTCGAGGAGCGTAGCTTGCCGATGGGGCATAAAGGTATGTCTTGCCAGCATCACGTTCCTTGTAACGTCCCTCACCGTTATGGTCAGTGGCATGGTGGATTTTGCCGTTACAACTGCTACATACCTTCCGGGTGTCTCCCTCCAGCAAGCGTGGTTGACAAGGTAACCGGCCCTGTGGTCAAGCTGCACCCTCCAAGTAGACGATGGACCTGCCAGAACAGGTGTGCCGGACCCGCCAGGAAGCGTCCAGGCAGGGACGGCAGGCGTATTAGCGGGAAAGCTGACTTTGCTGGTTCCCTTTGGTGGCTGCCAACGAAATACCCAGATGCCACTGCCGTGCAACATGAGTTGCGCGTGTAGGCCGTCAGCCAGATACCCGATGGTTGCTCTGGCGTTGGCGGTCGACTGCAGTTCGATTCCCTGCGAGGCCGCTATGACGAAGTATGCCGGCGCCGTCTTCACCGGAAAAGTCCCGCCGTTGTATAGCATGCTGTAGATCCATCGCCTCTCACTGAATCGCCCTATAACTCCAAGTGATGATATGACCTCTGCATTGCCCGGTATCTGCGAGCGGGCACGGTTGAGCACCTGGGCAGCGGAGGGCGATACTTGGAGAAAACTTCGAGGGGCTGTGGGCAGCCATGTTGCAGCCCATCCTATCGAGTTGGCCAACAGCAACAATGAAACCGGCAGGACACAGCGCCTTATTCCTGCCCATCGTGAGTGTGCCATTCTCAGGACTATCAGTATCGTGCCGAGTGCGGTGAAGATGTATACTGCCGGATTCTGAAAACCGGGTACTACGAATGTGGAGTATGACTGCAAGCCACTTTCCAGAAGTACCAGCAGCCCCACCAATGCCCATGGGCCGGCAATCCCTACGTATCCCGTAGGGCCTATATTGGCCAGCAGGTCGACGCGGTGCGACCATAACATGGACAGTGCCCGGTTTGGATGCAGCACGAGACCAATGAGTACCTGTAGTATGTGCACGTTTTGCAAGTGCCGGCTACTGCCGGAAACCAGGTAGGCATACCCCCCTAGGGCCGCTCCCTGCGTACCGCCAATTGCCGACATCCACACCAGCCAGGCGGTCGCAATGCAGACGAGCGCCAATCCGGTATATTTCTTGCGTTGGATGAGCGCTACGATACCTATGGCTACGATGTATGTGGCTCCGAGCCCGCTGGAGAGTATTGCCAGCGCCATCCATACGAATACATACCTGCTGTCCTTCCACAGGGCTCTTGCGGCGAGCAGGGCGAGGAGGGTGCTGACTGCTTCCAGATGGTAGTCGAAGCTGTCCGCGAGGTATAACCAGGGATTGCACGTTACGAGCAGCAGGCCAAGAAGAGCGAGCAGCCGGTAAGAGGCGGTGATCGAGCCCTGCTCTATGCGGGAGTCAATCGCTTCGAGAAGCCATACAAGCACAACTGCTCCCGACAGGACAGTAGCTACATCCTGCAAGAGCAGCATGGTGATTGCATGGGGCCACAAAAGGTAGAGTACGGCCAGTGGCCACATAATGAACTGTGCGTCATTCTGCCAGTAGGAAAAATGCTGTACCGAGTTGTACGGATCCAGCACTCCGTGGGCGATCAACGACCATCCCTGCTGGTAGCTGGCGAAGTCCTGCGTAAGCGAGAAGCGGCCGTACAGGGTAAAGCTCCATGCGATCAGTATGGCGAGTTGGACGCCCAGCAGCACCATGCCGACCACGGTAACGTTTCTTGCGCTCATCATGCCGGTACGGGTATCGCCTGGTGACGCCGTTTCGGTCTCTAATATAGTGGAGGCCATTCGCACACAACTTATCATGCAGGGTGTGAACGTGGGTAAGATGTAGGGGTGGCAGGCATCGCGTTTCGAGGATCATACGGCAACATCCGGAAGGCGCCGGGTATTCCCGATTGGCGTGGCTGTACGCAGGAGTCGAGAGAACGTCCGTGAGATGCAATGCTCTCAAAATCGAAGGTCGGCATCCGCTTCCGTCCTTGGCATCTTCCTGGTCATTGCTGTCCGCATTCCGTTACGAGCAATCTGACCCCGATCGGTTTTACAGGCTGCTTGCAGAGGACACTGCTGCCCTTGTCCAACTCTACATACCATTCGAGGGCAAGCTGATCCTGGAAGTAGGAGCCGGTCCAGGGGATCTGGCGGAAGCCATCAGGCGCAGGGGAGGCCGCGTCCTGGCTGTCGACAGTAGCTGGAGTGAGATGCACTGCAGGGAGCGCTTGCTCGCCTGTGCAGTACAGGCAGACGGCTGCAGGTTGCCATTGGCGGAGGACACGTGTGATCTTGTATGTGCATCCAACGTGCTGGAGCATGTACCCGATCCTTTTCCTATGGCAACGGAAATGATTCGGGTGGTCAAACCAGGCGGGATCGTGTTCTTCAACTATACGACCTGGCTTTCACCTTTTGGCGGCCATGAGACCTCCCCCTGGCACTATCTGGGCGGAGCCAGGGCAGCGAAGCGGTATTCGAAGAAATACGGACACCCCCCAAAGAACATGTACGGAGAGAGCCTGTTTCCCATGGGGGTACACAGGTTCAAGAAACGGCTGGATTCCGGCATAGCTGGTGCAACTATCATTGATGCATTCCCCAGGTACTTTCCTCGCTGGATGAAGCCGGTGGTGTCCGTACCTGGCTTGTCGGAACTGCTGACTCTCAATCTGGCGGTGGTGATCAGAAAAGAAGGTAGGTCAGTGCACCAGGACTATCGCCGCGGGCATGGCACAACCCCGCCCGTAGGTTCGGAGGCGCATGGTGGACCCGAGAGCCTGCCTGCTGAGCGGTCTAGAACTTTGGCAACCGGCCTGGAATAGACAGGTAGCGTGAAGATGCAGATCATAACAAGAGCGGGTGTTGACGCCGGTGACCCTATATCTGAAACACGTGGGATCTTCAGAGCTGCACCTATTGTCATTGCGGGTGTTGCAATAGCTCTGGCCAATATCGGAAGCACCGTGGTGGTGGCCAGGTTGCTGATTCCGAGAGAATATGGCGCTCTCACGCAGTTGCTAGGACTGTTCTTTATCCTGTCAATGCCGGGATCAGCTCTGATGGTAGGCGTTGTGCATAGAGTAACGGCATGGCGGATTGCGGGCGACGAACACCGGCTGAAGCCGTGGCTGGGAAGGGTGGAGACGTTCTGCTTTGGTGGTCTTGTCCTGTTCATGGTTACTGTCTGGATATTGCAGGGCAGGATTGCCGCCTGGCTCAGTCTTCCCAGCCGAGCCGGCATCTTCGAGACACTGGTGGCAGGCGCCTTGTGGGTCATAGTATCGGTGAATAGAGGCGTGTTACAGGCGCGCAAAGAGTACGGCTGGCTTGGTTGGAATCTTGCCATCGAGGGGTTGACGCGGACGGTGTTCATGATCGGTCTTGCGGCAGCCGGTCTGGGACTTACCGGCGCCGCGATGGGAATATTGCTGGGAGAAGCACTGGCGCTTACCCATGGGATGGCAGGTGCTTTCAGGGGAATGACCGGCGTTTTCAGAAGGTCGGTAGCTTCTTCCAAGCGGGCAGCCAGTGCCTTTAGGGAGCCAGCTGGACCTTCCGGGCAGGAACATGGACGGTTCACACATGGTAGGAGAGAATTGGCGGGAGATGTACTTACCGCTTTTGCCAGTCTCGGGCTTCTTGCAATACTCCAGTACATGGATGTGGTGATGGTCGGTTCTTTTTCACCATCCCGTGCGGGGGATTACGGAGCTATATCGGTATCCGCGAAATCGCTTGTGTTCTGGACGATCATGCTTACCAATTACCTGTTGCCAGAGGCTACCATCCGATGGCATATGGGGGGCCATGCACTTGGCGAGCTTCGCAATACGTTGATATTGGCGCTCCTTCCTGCACTTTTGATGCTTGCTGTAGCCCTCACGGTTCCATCACTGTTCCTTGGCGCTGCCTTTGGGAGTAACCTCGAAGGTGCAGCTTCCGGGTTCCCTTATCTTGTTGGGGCTATGGCCTTTCTATCGGTGACAATCATCTTTACCAATTACTTTTTCGGGGTTGCCTGGCGCGGCATACCGGCGGTATTGACCGTAGGTGCTGGAGCGCTAATCGGATCTATCGTGGCGGCGGGCGGCAGGCCACTGCAGACGGCGCGTATGGACTTGGTGGTGCAGGCTTGCCTGGCGGCGGTCGTAGTAGGGTGTTTTGTGGTATTGACAAGGCGGTATACGCAAACCCAGACTGGCCGCCCGGGAAAGCCGTGTGGCGGGATTCAGTACAAGAAATAAGGGGCAGTCTGACTCGACTTCGAGCGGTATGATCGTATGCCGATGATCACAAGTGTCACAATGACCATGATGGCCAGGATAGCGGCGATAATACCTGCCGTCAAAGCAGCTGGCCAGTAGGTAAGATCTACAGTGTCCTTTCCCGCCGGCAGGGGGATGGCCAGCATAGTCCCTGCGGCTCTTTCCACGGGTACCGCGTGGCCATTGACGCTGGCATGCCAGCCTGGAACGTCCGTGATACGCGCGAGAAGTTCTGACCGCCTGTTGGAAGCCGCCATGACAACCAGGTGATTGTCGCTTGTCCACTTCCATGATGTCACCCTGCCATAAATGGAAGAATCCTGCTCTGCGTTATAGACAACGTCATTCAGGTCAGGCTCTACGAGCGTGAAGCGATGCGCGCCAGGCACCTCATAGAGGGTGAAACCTGGTTCTGCAAGGACACGATCAGCACCAGACGGAGCTTCCGTCTTCCCCTGGCTGTCTCGGACAGTGAGTAGATACCTGACTCCGTAGAGTCGGGCAAGTGCGGCATTGGGGAATGAGGGCATGAAGGTACCTCCTGGTGGCAACGGAACTGGGGTCCGTGGCATTGCCGCGGCATTCCAGGAGGATATGTATTCCGCTTGGAGCATCGGATCGTACGCTCCAAAGAGCGCAATCCCGTAAGGCATATTCGTCTCCGGTGAGAATGCATTGGTTCGACTTGGGCTTATGGGGGTACGCTGGCTGACATCTCCGGGCGGTGGCGGTCCATCTCCCATAAGGTGATCTCCAACAATGGCTTTAAGTGTCTGCACTGTTGGATCGCTTGGAAAGAAGCGATGGCTGTAGCTGGCTGCTTCGGCTGCAGGGGGCAGGAGCAGCATAATTTGAGAGGCCAGCACCGCCAGTACCGCCAGGGACGGTAATATCAGAGCCGGCCATAGGGTGCTGTTCCAATTGAACGACGTTCTGTTCCAATTGAACAACTTTCCCGTACTTGTCCCTATGGATGGTCTTCTGAGCCGAGCTGGTGGTTTACCAGGCGAATTACAGATAGGCATATCGCCTCGTACTAGAATCTCTTCTCGATTGTTCTGGTATTGCTTGCTATCCCATTCCACCGGTTGCTCGCCACCGGCTTGCTCCGGACTCTTTTCCAGATCATACGAAGGTTGGGAGATGCGAAATAGGTAAAGCCATCCCAGCAGGAATATGAATCCAAGAGCGAGAGAACCGATCGACCAATCGAGTGACCCCAGACGGATAGATTTTTCTTGCGAGATAAGCGTACCCAGCATCTCCGTTCTCACGTACAGCCATACGAGTACAGCAGCAATGCTCCCGCATATAATGGTGAAGATGTGACTGTCAGCGCGGGCATGCCTTCTAAGCATCCCGTCCTCGCCTGCACTCAAACGTGCATATGATGGTGACCGGATCAATCGGGTGAATCCCAGTGCAGCCAGGATGGCAATGAGAAAGTCAAGTGGCATGAGCAGCCTGTTAAAAGATATTACAGTTCCATAAGGTAATGCGCTGATGACGCGTTGCAGTGGGCTTACATGAAATATGACGGCAACTAGCACTAAGGCGCTGGTAGACATACCAGCAATTACCGGTCGTTTGATCATCCGGATAAAGGCGAATATGGCAAGTGCCAGAGCAACCGGTCCCACGCAAGCGCTCAACTCGTAGAAGTTGGATCCGTAAAACCACCTGCTGGAGGTAATCGGGTATCCATAATATCCCGCAGTGATAAAATTAACTGCTACATTTGGAGGTAGCCCGCCGTAATGGTGCATCCGTGCCAGATTTCTGGCCGTTCCATGCACCAGTTGCATGGCAGGCAGCAGCATAGGTGCGGCAAGCATGCCTCCCAGAAGACCTCCGATGAGGATCTTCGCCACTCTGAGTCTGAATATATGACGGTCCAGTTGCCTACGCATGAGCTTGAATGACACGATCGACCCCCCAAGCAGCAGTACGGTGAAGCCGTCCAGCACATAGGAGTCTGGATGACCTGCCCATAGTGCAAACGCCACACTCAGAGCAAGGCCCACCATAGGGCCGGCGGTCCGTTTACTCCGGTAGGTCAATATGGAGAAGAATACGATCCATCCGAGCCAGGCATTCACCTGAGCCGGTGGCCATCCTATCCAGTTGACGAGAGATCCTGAGAGCTCGAAGGTGACCGCTCCGACCAGAGCTCCAGCGGCGCCGGCGCCGAGTATCCTGGCTGCAGCATACGCGCCGGTTCCCGCTATGAAAAGCGCCGCCAGCACCGATATGCCGTATCCCAGAGATACTGGAAACAGGTAGGAGATCAGATGAGGCAGGGAGAAGACCGCCGACTGAAAATTGAACATCTGGGGCATGCCAAGGAGGGTGTAACGATTCCACAATGGCAGGACACCACTGTGGATGGAATGCCAGTTGAATGCCAGCCAGGGGCTTTCCTCCCTTACCTGGTCTGAGCTGAACAGATTGTGCACATGGTTGAAGAGGCCATGGGTGACCGGGAACAAGGTCAACAGGTCCATCGATCCATATACCGTTCCGTGGTCGAGCGCAGGGTAAAAATAGGCAATACTTACCAGGGCGATGATTCCTATTGCCAGCAGGTCGTTCCTGTGCAATCCCTGGTTAGCCCCGTCAGGCACGGACAGTCTCGATACAGGTGGGAGTGGTGCCATGCGACATTCGACATCTTCTCATGATTGTTTCACCTACTACCAAGTAGCATGAGTGTTTCCGTTGTACTATGATACCGGTATGGGCAATGCTGCTGGTAGCGGGTGTAACGGTGATTGATTATGGTGGCTGGCACGCCCGCTCCTTGAGGTCGTCGGCATGCAGGCCGTTGTGAGTCCAGATCAATGGGATACAGGAGCGGCTGGCGGAGTGGCAACCAGAATGGCCAGTGAGAAGGTGGCAGGCATGGCTGGCTGGCTGGAGGCTGGAACCGGCACCAAGGCGGGGGTGGAGGTTCCTGGCAGCGAAAGCATACTTCGCAGCGTAGAGCAAGTTCGGGCGGCTGGCATATCATGTGTTGAAATCATAGCATGGCGCGATATCGACGATCCTGAGGCGGGCGGATCTGAGATGCACGCTCACAGGGTGGCCTCCGAGTGGGCGGGTGCTGGATTGGATGTAGTCATGCGCACTTCAAGGGCGCCAGGTCGTGCTGAACTCGAGTGGCGCAACGGTTACAGGGTAGTCAGGAGATCGGATCGCTACCGAGTATTCCCGAGGACGTTCCTGGAACTCTCCACTGGGATAGGATACCCCACCAGAGCTGATGCAGTGGTGGAAGTATGGAACGGTATGCCATTTCTTGGGCCGCTCGCCACCCGGAAACCCCATGTCACAATCTTGCACCATGTGCATGCCAAGATGTGGAACATGGTCCTTCCCCGGATGCTGGCGTGGATGGGTAGGACAGTGGAGTTGAAACTGGCGCCAAAAGTATACAGGTCCAGCCGTATAATCACCCTCTCCGAGTCATCTCGAGGCGAGATAGCATCCATGTTGGGCATCCCCATACAGCACATACGTGTCGTGCCTCCGGGCGTGGATCCCGGTTTCTCTCCAGGTAGGGCAAAGGCTCCCTATCCTCTGGTGATTGCCGTAGGAAGGCTGGTGCCTGTAAAGCAGTTCGATCGGCTTATCGAGAACCTGGCGGCCGTCAAGCACGATATACCTGACCTGCAGGCAATCATAGTCGGTGAGGGTTACGAGAGGCCAAAGCTGGAAAGTATACGTGCCTTATATGGAGCGGATGGATGGATACGGATGCCAGGGAGGCTCTCCGATGCAGCACTGGTGGACATCTACGGTAGTGCATGGATGGTGGTGTCCACCTCCAGCAAGGAAGGATGGGGCATGACGGTTACCGAAGCAGGTGCTTGTGGTACTCCGGCAGTAGTGACCGACATCGTGGGTCACAGGGATGCAGTGATACATGGGGTAAGCGGCCTGCTGGTGCCTGCTTCAGAATCGTTGCCGCAAGTCATCAAGCGCGTTATCCAGGATGAAGTGTTGCGCGAAACACTCTCCGTCGGCGCACATAAATACGCGCGGACTCTCACCTGGAAGGCGACGGCCACAGCGATTCTCGATGAACTGGTCGCTGCGGCGCAACAGCGTAAAGCTTAAGGCCAGGGCGTCTCGGCAATATAGCTGGAAAAGCCAAGTTTCCCTGGGTTGAGGATGCCAGTAGGATCAAGGGCGCCCTTGAGCGCTTCCATGACCTTCCATGTGGAGCCCATTGCGTCCCGGAGATATCTGGAACGATGGATACCGATGCCATGGTGATGGCTGATGGCACCGCCAGCCTGTATGACCGCCGCCATGACGCGTTGCCAGGCAGCATTGTAATACGCTTCTGCAGTCGCAGTGGTTCTTTCCCCATCCATCTGGCCCGCGAAAGTCATATAGATGCATGCACCATCGATGTAACTATGGGAAAGGTGCGCTGACGCATATAGTGTACCCTCGAGCGAGCGGAGTGACCCCATGCATCCGGTGTAAAGACTGTGGAGCTTGGACCATGATGCGGCCACTTCTATTGTATCCACTACTATCCCGCCCTCGTAGAGAGGCGCTAGTGCAGATACGTCGTTACGCTTCTCGAACCACCGGCCAACCAGATCTGCATCGGCAGGCTCGCCTCCCTGAGAGGCGCACTCCTGGTCTATAGTTGCGCAGGTCCAGTCCAGGAGTCCCTGGTCTGCTTCGTCATATGCTATGAGGACGGAGACGCCGTCGGTCCCAAAGTGCAGGGAGGATTCGTCAGCATCGTACAGTCTCAATACAGCCGGGGTGGCGCCCCTGCGCAGTATCATCCTGCAGGCATCCAGGCCGTCTGAAACGCTATTGAACGACCATGCTCGCCGGCAGCTTGCTGCCGCTACGGGGTGAATGGTCAGGGTTGCTTCGGTGATGATCCCCAAGGTGCCTTCCGAGCCTATGAAGAGATGGTTGAGATCGGGTCCGGTGGAGCTTCTGGGTCCGGTGGAGCCGGTATGTATGATCGAGGAGTCCGCCAGCACCACCTGCAGGCTCCTGGCCATATCCTCTATCTTGCCATAGCGAGTCGAATACTGGCCTGCTGACCTGCAGGCCAGCCAGCCGCCTACGGTGGATATGTCAAAGGATTGGGGCCAGTGCCCGAGTGTGAACCCGTTGCGTTGCAACTCCTCTTCGACCGGGGGGCCGAACGTGCCCGTTCTGATCCTTGCAGTAAGGGACTTGGCGTCGATATCACGTATCCCTGACATTGCTGTCGTGTCCAGCACCACTCCGCCAAACAATGGCACGGCGCCGCCGCATACTCCTGAACGGCCTGCTGACGTGGTGACCGGTACGTGAGATTCCCTGCATACGGCAAGTATGCCTGCGACCTCCTCCGCGCTTCGCGCAACAGCCACCGCTGCCGGCAGGGCAGGTACGGCGCCATCTATTGCCCACTTTATCGATATAGGCCACCAATCCCTTGATGCCCCTGCAAGTGATACATCGTCAGTAAGAACTACTTCGCAAATATCGTGCAGCCGCTCCAGGGTGTCGTCATCTGGGATGACGCGAGGAACTTGCATGCGGCTGGGATGGCCGGCCATGTTGCCACCGCTTGCCAGCTCTACGGGCTGCTGACGGCTCATGTCGCGCGTGGCATCCCTGGAGGCGCCTCAGCCCCTCATCGCTTTCCCCGCAGGTGCGGTCCGAGAGAGGCCGCGGGCACGGCCAGTGCCTGCGCCAGCCCTCGAGCCGGCAGAAGAAAATGAAGGTGGTAGAGCCTCTGGCGAGCTGTAGAGCTGAGCCTGATGCTCGAGATCGCCGGTAAAGCTGTCTATTTCGTGTTGCACCTCAGACGGATCTCTCTGCCACACTCCCGCCAGGGTGTCGCGCATGGTGTGAGCGGCTTCGCACGCTGCAGATGAATCCATGAGGGACAGGCGCATCCTTCGAGAAAAGACATCCTCGACCGTGCAGGCCATTTCCTTCTTTACCGCCCAAATTGCTTCCATCCTCAGATAGGGTGCTTCAGGGGAGAGAGGCTCCAGCGACCCTGGGTAGGAAGAGGCAAGCTCCACAAGGTTGGGCGTTTCGGTACCGTAGCGACCTACCAGATGCGCCAGCTGATCAGGCTGGAGGCCCAGTCGATCGGCAGTGCTCGGCGCCAGAAGTTCCCTGAGAGCCAGGGTGTCTCCAGAACCGGCGATTCGTAGGTGCCGCGTTGCCGATCTGCCGGTGCCTGCAAACGTGGAAAGCGAGCTTGCGGCTATGGCTCTGTCGACCGCCTCCTCCGCCATCTTCCTGTACGTGGTCAGCTTGCCGCCAGTAACCGTTACCAGGCCGCTACTGGACACCTGCACGCTGTGATGCCTGGATAGGTCAGCGGTACGATTTGATCGCTTGCCACCTGACCTACCAGCGAGCAGGGGGCGTACACCTGCCCAGCTTGCCGTGACATCCGACCGGGTGAGGCCGTTATCGAGATGGGAATTCACGGCATCGAGCAGGTAATCGACATCGTCGCTGGAGCACAGCGGATCATCTATCGACCCTTGCCAATCGGTATCAGTGGTACCTATATAGGCATAAGATCCATCGTTCCACGGTATGACAAAGATACTCCTGCCATCGCTTCGTACCGGCAGTACGGCGGCTGCTTTTACAGGAAGCCTGGACAGTTTGAACGAAAGATGCACACCCTTGGCCGGCCTGATGGTCTTGCTGTGGTCTCCTGTGTCCATGGCTCGTATGCTGTCCACCCAGGCGCCAGTGGCATTCACGACCACGTTTGCTCGTATCTCGAAGTCCGCACCGGAATCCTGCGGATTGCTGTAGGGTAAGCGTGAACCAGCGGAAACTGCACGGACGAGCCCAGCACTGTCATGCAGCAACCCGGTCGCTTCTACATAGTTGGCACACACCCCGCCATAGTGTCCCGCAGCTGTTGCCAGGATGGCAAGGGTGAGACGTGCATCGTCTCCACTTGCATCGTAGTACATGAACCCGCTTTCGACGCGGTCCTTGCCGAGAGCGGGCAGCAGCTCCAATACATCACCTTGCGACAAGCGTGAGTGGAGTTTCCCTATGCGCATGCCACCCGTGAGGTCATACATCCATAATGCAGCGGAGATGGCTGCAGCTGTGGATCGCGTTACCCCAGGACGTCTCGAGGAGAAAATAGGGATGACGAAAGGAAGTGGTTTCACAAGGTGCGGCGCGTTGTCGAGGAGGCGTTGGCGTTCGTGCAAGGCTTCATACACGAGAGTGAAGTCACCGTGCTGGAGGTAGCGCAGGCCGCCATGTACGAGCTTGGATGACCTGGATGACGTGCCTGAAGCGAAGTCACTGCGTTCGATGAGGGCAACCTTCAAGCCTCTTGCTGCGGCGTCCAGCGCTGTCCCAGCTCCGGTGATGCCTCCTCCAATCACCAGCAGGTCGAATGTTTCGCTTTGCAACCTTTGCAAGGCCGTGTTCCGGTCCAACGCATCCTTGGTAGCTGATCGGGCACGGTACAAGCGGGTCACTGTCCTGCGACTTTCTTCACGACACTATATTACCGGCTGGTACGCCGCTTATCCAATCGGTCAGGACAAATGCACATCAATATCACTTGAGAGTGACTATCATTAAGGATATGCCTGCTAAGATGTGACAATAGTCACTATGAAAGATATGAATGAATTGGTGGAGATGTTCAGGGAACGTGGATACCGGATCACCCCGCAACGCCAATGTGTGTTCAAGCTACTGCAGGGGAATACCTCACATCCATCTGCAGAAAGTATTTATCGTGAGGCGAGAAAGGAAATGAGTTCCTTGTCGCTCCAGACGGTGTACAGGACGCTGGCGGAACTGGTATCTCTGGGGGAACTCATTCCCGTAGACCTGGGCACCGGAACGGTCAGATTCGATCCCTCTGTGGAAGTACCTCATCATCACCTGGTGTGCCGATCATGCGGCAAGGTGAGTGATCTTTTCGCGGATCTCCGGCCACCGGATATGCCGGAAGGTTATGCGCAGGATTTCGAAGTTTCATCCACCGAGATTGTATTTCGTGGCATATGCAAAGCATGCATGACCGATGGAGAAGATCTGGGAGAACGGGAACACCGGTTTTCCAGTAAGTAGTACAATATCATGTATTGTACAAATATAGACAATATAGACAACTACTAGAAATGGAGGAATAATAAACATGGCATCTTTAAAAGGATCCAAGACTGAAACCAACCTGAAAGAAGCTTTTGCCGGTGAAAGCCAGGCAAATCGCCGTTACATGTACTTTGCCCGTAAGGCGGACGTAGAGGGCTATCCGGAAGTGGCGGCGCTCTTTCGCTCGGTGGGTGAAGGCGAGACGGGGCATGCCTTTGGCCATTTTGATTACCTGAGCGAGGTTGGCGACCCTGTCACGGGTCATGCAGTAGGATCTACAACCGACAACCTGGGGTCTGCGATTGAGGGCGAGACCTACGAATACACGGAAATGTATCCTGGTTTCGCTAGAACGGCTCGCGATGAAGGTTTTGAAGAAATTGGGGAATGGTTTGAGACCCTTGCACGCGCAGAGAAGAGCCATGCTGGTAAGTTTAAGGAAGGGTTGGAGTCGATCGTCTGAATTCCCCCCCGTATTCGGTCGGTCGAGCTGGTTGCAGGATCCCTCCCCGCGCAACCAGCTTCTCCAGCCCTGCTGTATGCAGTGAGGTAGTGTGGTATCGTGTCAACAACCTACAATCCTGATGATCTTCTGTACTCGGACCTTGGCGACTTGCGCCAGGAATTGGGAAGGGTATTCGAAATCTGCCATAGCTGCAGGGTCTGTTTCAATCTATGCCCATCATTCAACGATCTCTTCAATACAATAGATCGGTACGATGGTCAGCCGGCGCGTATGACCTTTGCTGAACAGGACAAGGTTACTCAGGAGTGCTACCAGTGCAAACTCTGCGCTCTCCGGTGTCCGTACGTCCCCCCGCACGAATGGTCGGTGGATTTCCCGAAGCTCATGATGCGGGCGATGATCCAGAGACGGGATGCCGGCCACATACCTCTTAGGGAGAGGATATCTGATGAAGTACTTTCCAGGACGGATCTTTCCGGCAGGGTGGCAACGGCATTCGCGGATCTCGTCAATCCTGCGCTCGCTGCCAGGAACGGCGCTGTGCGCAAGGTAATGGATTTTACCTCGGGCGTATCCTCCCAACGGCTGCTGCCGCCTTATACGAAACGAAGATTCTCGACATGGTTCAGGAGAGACCACGTCGCGAAGGTGGCGATACGGGGAGGTCGGAACATCACACAACGAGTGGAAAGCGCTGGGGGGGATACCAGTGTGAGCGGCGCCAGTGTGAGCGGCGCCAGTGTGAGTGGCGCCAGTGTGAGCGGCGCTGGTGTGAGCGGCGCTGGTGTGAGCGGCGCCGGTGTGAGCGGCGCCGGTGAGGATGGAACTCGAGAATCGAATGGTGCCACAGGCCGTGCAGCGGATCGTGCAGGGTCGAGTTTGGCGGGTACCGGGCTCGCGGCGTACAAGCGAGAAGTGGCCATATTCCCTACCTGTTTCGTAGAGTACATGGACCCTGGTATAGGCAGAGATCTGGTAGGCGTCCTGGAGCATACCGGAACGGCCTGTACCTTGCCGCACGGAATCCGGTGTTGCGGAGCTCCCTGGCTTCACTCCGGCCGGATCGATCGATTCCGCAAAGTTGCAAAAGCAAACATCGAAGCCATGCAGGATGGCGTTAAACGTGGCGGTCTGGTCATAGTACCCCAAGCTACCTGCGGTTATGTCATGAGAAAGGACTACCCGGCCCTGATCGACGGTGAGGGAGCGAAGCTTCTGGCATCTCGGATACGTGACCCGGCTGAATACCTACTGGAATTGCGCCGGACAGAGAGGGAGGTCTTCGACAGCGCATTTCCGTCCGGACTTGCCGGGGGCGCCGGCGAATCTGGGAACGCCAGCCGGACTGGTATACAGGCAGATGGAGGGACTGGTGGCGTAGCCGGGAAGGTGGGCTCCATGGCGAACAAGGTGATCACCTATCATGTTGCATGCCATACCCAGGCTCAGGGAATTGGATTGAAGGAGCGTGACCTCCTCAAGCTGGCTGGTTACGAAGTCAACCTGGTCAACAAGTGCGCCGGCATAGACGGTACATGGGGATACAGGTCGAAGAACTATTCTTTGGCCCGTGGTGTCGCTCAACCGATGAAGAGGGCGATAGAAAGTGGCGATAGTGAGGAGGTGTGCGGGGATTGCCACCTGGCGAACTACGCCATCCTCGAGGAGACCGGTATCCGGGCGGTGCATCCTATCCAGGCGATAGCGCGTGCGTATGGCATATATCCAGATTGAAAATCGAGCTGATGAAAGTGCAACCCCCTTCCGCAAGGGAGCAATCAAGCAACTATGCCTTGATGAGCAGCGGAGTTCAGGTAGGTGGAGGCGGGTAAGCAGTAGAGGAGGAGTGATCTAGTGGATGAGCTTGCTCTGAGCGACATATGGGATTTGCGTGAGTACGAAAGGCGAAGGGATGAGTACCGTTCCTGGATAATGGAGCGGAAGCGTAATCGCAGGGTCGCCGTAGGCGACTTCGTAACCCTGGTATTCGAGAACAGGGACACTGTCAAGTTCCAGATCCAGGAGATGGTTCGAGCTGAGCGGATGATCAGCGATGAGCAGGTACAGGGGGAACTCGATATTTACAACGCCCTCATACCGGCCACAGGCGAGATCTCGGCAACGTTGTTCCTGGAACTTGTGGATGAAGAGTCGCTCCGCAACTGGCTTCCGAAATTAGCCGGCATAGAGAGATCCATCGAATTGCACCTTGGTGACGAGGATGGCAGCGAGGATGGCAGCGTCAAGGTTGTGACCTGCTTCCCCGAGAAAGCACATGAAGCGATGCTTACCAGGGAGGATGTGACGTCAACGGTTCACTACATACGATTCAAACTGGAAGGACCCGACATCGAGTCGCTTCGCAATGGCGGCGGAACACTTGTAGCCAATCATCCTTCATACAAAGCCACCAGTTCGTTGAGCCTGCAGGTGGTCGGCGAGCTACTGGCGGATCTGACCGGCTGATACGCGCGGCATCCTCCCCGTTCGGCGCCATCGCCGGTACCGTGCTCGGCTGTTATCATCTGACCGGCTGATACGCGCGGCATCCTCCCCGTGGTTTCCGCGGGAGCCTGCAGAATACTGGTTCGTGACGATGCAGCCCGTACTGGACAACGCTAATGAAGTGCGCGATAATAGCACTATTGGGGCTGCTTCGCGTGAACGTGCAGGTTTTGTGCAACTTCAGCGCAAGCAGTGGAAAGCGTATGCGGGGCCTTAAGTGTTTTGCACTACCTGTTCTATCCATATAATATTAGTGTTAAACAATTTAGTTGTTGCAAAATGTATAGGGAAGTGATGTTAAAATGACTGTCCAGACTGGCATGGCTTGGCGCAAGCAGGCTGCATGCCGTGGTATGAGTACTGTGATCTTTTATCCGGACCCCGAGGGGCCGGAAGAAGACATTTCATCTGCCAAGGCGGTCTGTGAACAGTGTCCAGTTAGAGAGACCTGTCTCGAGCATGCCCTCACCAATCGTGAGCGTTACGGGATATGGGGCGGTACCACGGAGCGGGAACGCAGGAGGATCATCCGCCAGAGACGTAAGTCTGCGTGAGGCCTATGCCGGCATCGGAAGGTGGTTTGGGAAAGTTTGAATCTGCCGACTGGCCCGGTGTCCTTGCCAAGTTGCTGAAAGGCATTGATCTGGAAGAACGGGAGGCCCGGGAACTAATGGGGTGGATCCTTGCTGGAAAAGCGGCTCCTGCCCAGATAGGGGCATTGCTGATTGCGCTGAAAAGCAAAGGGGAATCAGCGGAGGAGATGTACGGCTTTGTGCAGGCCATGCTGGACGTAGCGGAGAGGGTAGACCCAGGCTATACGGTACTGGATACCTGCGGTACTGGAGGGGATGGTACCGGCACCATCAACATCTCTACCATTGCAGCGTTTGTGGCAGCGGGAGCGGGGGCGAAGGTGTGTAAACATGGGGGCAGGGCGGCATCCTCCCAGGCAGGCTCAGCTGACTTGCTGGAAGAGCTCGGAGTGGTGATAGATCTGGACGCCGCCGGAGTCGGTAGATGCATAGATGAAACGGGTATGGGGTTCTGTTTCGCTCCTGCGTTCCATCCTGCCATGCGCCATGCCGCACCTGTGCGCAGGGAGTTGGGCGTGCCCACCGTATTCAACCTCTTGGGGCCACTAGCTAACCCTGCCGTAGATGTCCGTCAGGTACTTGGAGTGCCCGCCATGGAGACATTGCAGAAGATCGGTCAGGTTCTCTCCCGCAAAGGTTGCGATAGAGCCATGGTGGTCCGCGGGGACGACGGGATGGATGAGCTGTCGCTCTGCGCGCCGAGTACCGTACTCGAAATCACGGCAGGCGGTGAGATAACGCATTTCGAGTTATACCCGAGCGATTTCGGTCTCGAGCTGGTTCCACCGGAAGCCATCAAGGGTGGTGACGTAAAACGCAATGCGGAGGTAGCTCTGTCAGTGCTGTCAGGCGAGAAGAGCGCCTACAGAGACGTGGTGGTCCTGAATGCCGCTGCAGCTATTGTAGTGGCGGGGCTGGCTGCCAGTTTCGAAGAGGGCATAGAGCTGTCGTCTGCTGTACTGGACGAAGGTCGCGCTCAAAGTGTTCTGGACAGTCTCGTCAGGTTATCGCGCCAGATTGCCGCTGGCAGGCGGTAACGGACTATTTGTACTGTCCGGCGATGCCGATCGCGTATAGTATGGCTCGGATTGCTGGTAACCTTGGATCGTATGAACCAAACACGTTATCGCTGTACAGGATGTGGCAACTTGACCCGGTTCGATGTCGTGACCGACATACGCAGCAAGTCTTATTACCACTATACGGTCGCAGGGGAGTTGCACATAGAGGATGAGGTTGTCATCTCCAAGGAGGTGGTCGACATAGCTTGCCGGTGGTGTGGTCCGGGAGTTGCAATAGAGGAGGTCGAGGTTCCCTATGCAGAGATTGCAGGAGCGGATTAGCAGCGGCTCCATAAATTGCCTCTAGTGGTCCGTCTCGGAAATAATAGCGCGCTCCCGCCGACCAGATGACGTCCCTGGCGGGTTGGCGTGCTTATGCCCTTCCTGTTCGCAACCATCCACCGGATGGTTGCGCATCCTCAACGTACTCCCTGGTACGCCTGCGTCCTTGTCCTTGCCAGATGACGCCCCTGGAGCATCGGATACCATCACGTCATTCACGAGTCGGACCGCTAGGTCTTGCAGGATACTTCAGGGTGGAGGCGCTCCGGACACGCCTCTGGGTGCCTGTGCTGGTGGCTGCAATGCTGGTGATCAGCGGATGCAGCGTGCCCGGGCAGCACCATGCAAGGCAAAGCACTGCTTCATCCGTGCCCGTCAAGCTGGTGAAAGAAAGAAGTGCGCAGGTAAATATCGTAGTTGGGCAGGTGCCTATGACATTAGACAGTCACCTGCAGTCCGGTCATAGTGAAGCGATGGGGATGGTGGACTCGCTGATATGGCCGTCACCTTTCGTCGTAATGCCAGGCAGCATTCCACAGCTGGATACCCTGGTTACAACTAGCGCTGTGATAGTCCACTTGAATCCGGAGACGGTTGTCTACACGATCAATCCGGCAGCAACTTGGTCTGACGGTGTGCCAATTACAGCAATGGACTTTATACGGCTGTGGAAAACCGTTATGGCCAGTGATACGTCCAGGCCGGATACTGGATACAGGGACATAGCTTCCATTGCGAGTACATCTGGAGGCAAAACAGTAACAGTGGCGTTCTCGAAGCCTTATGGCGAATGGAACAGCCTGTTCAACAATCTCATCCCTGCCGGCCTGTATGTTTCCTCCGCACCTCTCTCCTCCTCCAGCTCCTCCTCCAGCGCGCCATTATCCGGTCCCACCTCCGCCACCTCTAGGCTTTCCACTGGCGCAACCGGGACCGCAAGGGCGCCGGCCACAGCAGTGCCTGCCACGCCCGGCACGCCCGCGGTCTGGAGGTTGCCAGCTCTCGGTAATACAACGGTTGCCAGTGCCGCCCGCCCACTTGTTTCGGGTGGCCCTTTCCAGGTGGTAGGTTTCACGCCTGGCCGGGAAATAATACTGGATCGCAATCCCCACTGGTGGGGTCCAGTCCCCGTCGTATCGCACGTTACCATCCGGAGCGCCGGTAGCGGATCGAGCGTGGCAGGTACTCTAGGTTCTTCGTCCTACGACCTAGCATACCTGGATCATTTTGGGCAGCCTTCGCTCGCGCAGGCGACGATGCAGGCAGATGCAACGAGCTTTGTAAAGGATAGTACTACAGAGATGCAGATCCTCTTCAACCTTGCATCGGGATCACTGACCGGATCGTTACCCTTCAGAACAGGACTTGCAAGTCTGATCAATCGTCCAGCCATAGTATCGCAAGTTGTCGATCCCGTATTGCCTGGAAGCAAGCCTGCCAGCAATTTTCTATATGCCAGTAGCCGGCCAGGGTATGTTGCGGATGGTGCAGGATACAACCACCCTCACCCTCGCCGTGCTGCCGGCATCTTCCAGGCGTTGGGTATGCGCCAGATTGCGGGGCAGGGACCGGATACAGGTTACTGGGTACTGGATGGCGTACCCGTGGTGCTGAACATCGTGTGGGATGTAAATGACCCGTGGGCTGAACAGTCAGGCCCGCTCATAGCATCGGAGCTGTTTGCTGCCGGCTTTACGGTGAGGACCATGCCGGTATCGGGAACCAGGCTGCTTAGAAATGTATTACCATCCGGTGGATACAACATTGCCCTCATGCCTGTAAAGACCAGCCCATTCCCATCACGGATGGAGGGGTCCTACATACCCTTACCTGCCTATTCCGCACCGAGCGGCAGTGTTTCGGTGCCTGCGCCGCCACGGAGATACCCGGAGTACGGCGATGGGCTGCGTCAAGACCTGAATAGCTTTTACGATCCTGCGGTGGGTATTCTTTTCTCGCGGGCGGAGAGGCATATGAATCCCATGAGGTCAGCACCGGTATACCGGCAGATCGACGAGTTGCTGTGGCACGATATGCCTTCGTTGCCGCTATTTACGATTCCAGTACTTACAGTATACAGGAATTGGATCGCAGGGATTGGAAGTGACGTAAGCGGATCGGGGCCGTTCTACGATATCTCCGAATGGCAGCTGTTTGCAGCTGTGCCGGACCACCGGTCGTAATCCTGGGACGTTGGCACCAAGCCAGGTGCCCATGAGGCCCGAGGACAGCCAAAACGTCGGCCGCAACCAGGGAGGATGCCCGTAGACGGTGATTGTGATATGATGCTGCAGGAGGCCGAAACGTCAACCGGCTCGGCCTGTAATATACCACAATGATATTTGCCGGTCGGAGTGGCGGAATAGGCAGACGCGCCAGCTTGAGGGGCTGGTGCCCGCAAGGGCGTGGGGGTTCAAGTCCCCCCTCCGACACCGTTGCAGCACATCAGGGTCGATTATCACATCACCATCCCATCGGAAAATTCCCCTGCATCTGTTTCCGGCTGTCAAGCTGTCACCTTACTGTAACTGGCGGACTCGCAATCACATAGTTCCCAGTAGGAAAGTAAAACGTAAGGTAAACCTGGTGCACGCTCCCCGGCGCGAAACTAGGGGTAATCGCCAGCCATCCGCTGTCCGAAGAAGATCCATAGCACGGCCCGGGGCTGGTGGATGGAGCATCCCAGCTCTGGCACCAGCCCGAGGACCACGGCGGAAAGTTGAACGACCATCTAACGGCGTTAGGCGTGGACGGGCTGTTGGGCCCAGGATACACCTTCTCACCAGCCGCACCTCCCCATCCGATGGCAAACGGCGACATACTCAAATTTACCCCTACCGGAGGACTCTGGACTACCGCTCGCGTACCATTTGGCCAGTAGAAAGTAAGAAATACATATTGAGAATACCCCGGCGCGAAACCAGGGGTAATCGCCAGCCATCCGCCAGAATCTCCATAGCATGGTCCGGGGCTGGTGGATGGAGCATCCCAGCTCTGGCACCAGCCCGAGGACCCTGACGGAAAGTTGAACGACCATGTAACGGCATTAGGCGTGGACGGGCTGTTGGGCCCAGGATACACCACCTGCCCAGCTGCACCTCCCCAACTGACGGGCACCCAGGGGGTGGTGATCGTGACCGGAGGACTCTGGACAATCGCTCGCGTACCGTTTGGCCAGTAAACGGTAACATACACTTCATGCTGACCGACACTCATCCCATTTGTGGACAGCCACCCAGCCTGATATTCGCCTGAGCTACCGCCATAGCACGGCCCTGGGCTGGTGGATGGAGCATCCCAGCTCTGGCACCAGCCATTGGATCCGGGTGGGATCCAGAAATACCATGTTACATTGGGACCGGGAACGTTGGTCTGCCCTGCCGCACCTCCCCAGTGGACATCGACCCAGGGTCCACCGTATCCGGGCGATATTGTGACCGGACCGCTCTCAGCAACACCCCTCGTACCGTTTGGCCAGTATACAGTGACAAATACATGATGAACGCCAGGACTCAATCCGTTGGTGGCCAGCCATCCCCCCTGCCAGGAATTAGCCGGAGCATTAATTGCATAGCACGGCCCCGGGCTGGTGGATGGCGCATCCCAGCTCTGGCACCAGCCATTGGATCCGGGTGGAAGGTAGAATTGCCATTGTACCTTGTTGTTTGGGGACGGATTGGTGATCTGGCCAGAGGCACTAGGCCATAATGTCTCCCAGTGAACGTTGATCCAGGGTCCACTATACCCCGGAGTAATTGTAACCGCAGGACTCTTTGCTATAACGCTGGTACCATCTGGCCAGTAGAAGGTCAAGAACGCAGTGTGCAGACCTGGAGCCATCCCGTTGGTGGACAGCCAGCCTGATCCGTCCGTACTGGAATAGCACGGCCCTGGGCTGGTGGATGGAGCATCCCAGCTCTGGCACCAGCCATTGGATCCGGGTGGAGAATTGAATGACCATGTTATGAGCGGACCGTTGGGACCAGCGGGACCAGGGGGACCGGCAGTAACGGCCTGCCCTGCCGCACCTCCCCAGTTTACCGGCACCCAATCCACTCCCCAGGCTCCAGTTCCAGATGGTATGGTAACCGGAGGGCTTTCAACTACTGCCCGTTGCCCGTTGGGACCGTAAAAGGTGAGGTATACTTCATGTATTCCCGCGCTCAATCCATCCGTGGACAGCCAACCTGCACCGTCCATACTGGGATAGCACGGCCCCGGGCTGGTGGATGGCGCATCCCAGCTCTGGCACCATCCAGTAAGTCCGAGCGGAGCCACGAAGGACCATGTAACGAGCGGACCGGAGCTTGTCAACTGCCCTACGGCAGCGCCCCCCCAGGTTACTGTTGGAACGGCCATGGCAGGCTGCGCCATGGAGTATTGAGTCTGAACCTCCGTACTGGACATCTGGTAAGGAAACACCGCAACCTGTCCTATCTTGCCAATGAAGGGCATAAGCGACCCGCATCCATAGGTATGTGGCCAACACTTCCCGGGTAGCTCGCCAATGCGCCAATACCCACTGTAGCCTGCCTGCCCCTGCGTAGTGCTATTCGAAGCAACCAGAGCACCATCAAGGTAAAGCTGCATACCGGATGGGCCCAGCGACGCAACGGCAAAATGCCACTGGAGATCGGTGACTGGTGCGGGCGATGACAGCTCGACATAATTATTGATAGCCAGATTCCACACTCCAAAGTGCAGATGCCCGCCCGGACCCACCCACAGCATCTTGCCATTTTCACTCGTCAGGCCAACTGGACCATTGCCAAAGCCCATGATGCCACCCGGCATATTCGTCTTGAACCAGGCCTCAATCGTGACAGTACTGGGGTTGGTCTCTTGAGCGCTGGTGGCAACACCCCAAGAAGAGTTCCATGGAGCCCAGGACGGTAGTGCGCTGAAATCAAGGGATGTCTCGGTCGGATTGCACCCCACCGGAGAATACCCACTACTCGACAATCCCCCCTGACCGTAGCCGTAATTAGCCCAGTTGTTGTTCCCCCAAGGGGTATCCGGCGGTACTGGACCATAGCTTGTACTGGCAGAGTTGAAGAAAACAGGACCGCCTCCATTCCCGCTATTAGGCAGGTCGTTGTTTTGATCGTCCAGCCTCCAGTAGAAACTTGGAGACAAGATATTGGACACGTAATTGGAGTAGCAGTAGTCGGAAGCAGCCAGTGTGGTGCTTGCCTGCCCCATCCGCGCAGAACTGGGAATCCCGCTTGAAGGCGTGCTCGCCACGGCATACTCCTTTTGCAGGTCAGCTTGCGACAGCGCACTGGAAAACAGCGCTACCTGCCCTACGTCACCCTGAAGGTAGTCACCATTGTAAGCAGGGTCATAGCCTATCGCCACAGGGTATGGAGATGCAGCCATTGCTCCACCATTCCAGTTTTGCGATGCAACAAGTTGCCCGTCGATATAGGAATTGATGCTGCTTCCACTGTAGACACCTGCATAGAAATACCACTGTTTGAGCAATAGCGGATTCGACAGGCTCCAGACCGCTTTGCCCGTGGCACTCCCGTTTCCAACGTCGAAGAAGCCACCCCGCCCACCGTTGTTGACCACGAGCTGGAATCCCGTGGAACTGACATCGGTATGGGCATTAGCGACTATCCTGGCGTTTCCGCAACATGGATTGGATGTATTGGCAGGCCACGAATTGACCTTGAACCATGCCTCCACCGTAAGCTGATTCGGAGTAAATGTCTTGAGAGATGTAGTTACCTCACCGTTGCCGTTCAGCTGCATGGCAGTCTCCGCAGGGTTGCACAGTGCAGGTCCAGGGCTCACGCCTTCAGTAACGCTGCCATTCAACATGCCGTTGTAATTATTCCCCGAATAGTCTGTTGCCGTAGGCGTAGTGCCGGTCAGGGGCCAGTACGCCGTCGGACCGTAGCCGGAGACCACCTGCTCGTAGCAGTCCAGTGCAATACCTTTCAGGCTCACCTGTACATCCTGATTGTTGGTGGCGTCACTGCTTATGCCAAGGGTGCCATAGTAGGTGTAGACACTTGTATTGTTCGGCTGGAAATCCACCGAGATCGTACAGGTCTGGCCGGGATTGATGGTCACCGGCCCTCCCGAACCCACGCAGGAGCTGCCACTCGTAACCGCAAATGTCGACCCGTTGGGACCGCTGGTGGTGGCACTGGCTATGGTGAGTGGCCAGGTGCCTATATCTGTCACCGTTACGCTCTTCGATGCACCAGGCGACGTAAACGAGCTGTCGGTGAGGGTAAGGGAGGTGGGAGTGACCGAGATCTCCGGATGCACGTTGCGTGCAGCGCTCAGGGCACCACATCCTCCGAAGCCGCCCGCCTCGGCGCCCGTACCGACACCTGAAGTGTAGAGAGGGACCACGCTTGTCTGGTTGGTGCAGACGACCACGTTCCTTGCGGCGCCGGTCGGGCTGACCGCTTCATAGATGGCAGGATTTGTGCTGTTCGGCGAGGCGGCATTCACATTTATGAAAAAGGCACATCCGTTGCTGTCGTACTGTGACACGAAGGTCTCGTAGCCAGCTACGCTGTTGCCGGTCAGGTATACGGGCTTTCCGGAGGATCCCGATCCCCCGTAGACGGCCACGTAACCGTAACTGGGACTGTAGTAACTGGACGGTGTGTCTATGAGAGCGCTTGCACTTACCGAGTAGTGATGATTGTGCAGCATGTAGCCGACATCCACCACCACATTTACCATTGCCGCCGGATAGGGGCTGATCGACGGGCTCGCACACGACGACGATGGCGAGTTGGAGGCATATGAAGGAGAAGACGCCCAGTTCAGCTGATAGGAGATGGTGTAAGTGGCGGCGCCTACCCGCTCCGAGGCAGGAAGCTCGCCCTGGGCCTGCTGGAACGTTCCGCAGGAAGTGAGAGCACCGCCGAAGGGGTTGTTGCCGGTGCCGGTATAGGGATTGCAGATTGCAGGCATAGGAGGGTAGAAGGCGCTCAATGCTGTACGCAGCTTGGAGACCTGCCCGGACGCTATCGAGATCGCCGTGGTCCTGATGCTCGAACTCTGTGCTAGGTTGATCCCTGACACCAGGAAAAGCGCCGCCGGCACGAGCACCAGCATCAGAAGCACCAGCGATATGAGCACCTCTACGAGCGTCATACCGTTCTCGGCACCCCTGGTCCTCCTGCGGGTATGCTTTGCGTACCTACCCGTATGTCGCATACTGTGTGCCGACATGCTACCGGCACCTCCTAAGAGACCGGCAGACCTGTTCCCGCTCCATGATAATCATAGCCCTCTCTTCCACAAGTCGTATTATAAGCCATGCCGGACCCGAATTGTTAGCGTAATTTCACCTGTTACCGGCAGGTGATTCCGTGGTTACGAACAATGACCATCTGGTTCTGTTGTTTGCGCAGGGTAATTTCACCTGTTGTCGACGGGTGATTCCACCTGTGAGCACATACCGTGCTCCGTACGTATCCGATGCGCATTTCTCCTCTAGCATTGCGGATCGGCACTATTTATACTACCTGGTGTGAAGAGAATGCAGCCTGATCGCAATTGTGTCCGCGCATGCAAGTCCGATCCGCCAAAGGTCGGCAGGTGATGAAGAGAACACGCGCCTTGACCGCAATTGCACCCTCGATCCACTGGAAGCCATCCACGGGAGTTTCCGGATGAAGAGAACACGCGCCTTGACCGCAATTGTACCCCTGTCGCTCATGCTCGGGCTGGCAGCCAGCGCGTGCAGCGGGAGTGCTCAAAGTGCTTCTGCGGGTGCTTCTGCTATCGATCCAGCAACTCTTGTCCAGGCAACCAGTAACGCCGGGAGCGTACTGGCCAAAATGTCGGTGGAAATAGCGCCATCAGCCAATCGGGTCAAAGTGGTAGGGCAGGCAACGGGCGGTTTCAACTTCAAATCTGGAGCCGGCAGCTTGAGCATGACAGGATTCGGCCTGCACTCGGGGAACGCCATACCCATATTGTTCACCCCGAACATATTGTACATGCGGGTACCCCCTAGCTACCGTATCAGTTATCCGGGAACGATGCCGTGGCTGGTACTGTGGTACAGCGATTTAAATGCAATCGTTACCGCCCAAGATGGGTTCGTCATCACCGCTGAGATGGTCAATCCGGACTTCCTCCTCCAAGAGCTGGCCACCGGGGGACAGGATATGCACCGGTCACAACAGGCAGGCGTTGCCGTATCGTACAGTGGATTCATTGATCTCAATGCAGTCGCCAACGCCGAGAGTAGCCTGATTTCCAACATAATCGACCAGGAGATACGCTATATCGGTACAAATCGCATACCGATCACCGTATGGGTCGACCACGGCAGGATCGTCAAGCTCGTGGCGGTGATAGTTCCTCCATCCTCTGCAAATGGCGCCTCTCATCTGGCACAGGGGACCACCGTTACGATGACACTGTGGGGATATGGGAAGCAGGTCCTGGTAAACCCTCCTCCCCTGAAGGATACGAGTAATCTCGACACCGTACTCGAGAATATCTCCGGCGGAGAGATGGGAGAACCTCCGGGTGAACCTCCAGGACAGTAGCCATCCTGACAACCCTGAATCTACTGGTATGACACTTGACGAAACGGGCGATCCGGCGTTGCCGGAGTCACGGATAGCAGCGTCTAGGCAGCCACTGCCCCTAGTGGCAAAGGAAAGGATGGGGACGGCAACGGGCGTACCCAGGCAAGCAGCGAAACACGCGGTGAAAACAGCCGATATGGATTCGCCGGAGAATGCACCAATCTTGCCAGGCGTAGATCTGGTGAGCCTTCCTCTCGTAGGCAGGTTGGTAGACAGGATACTGCGCTGGAGGGCTTTCCAATTCATCCTGATCCTGCCCAACCAGATACTCTTCTGGCTCGTCCTGATCACCGGCTTGATAGGAGGTACGCTCCTCCCTCCAGGCCACGTGACCACGGCGGTGCATTTCGGCGCCACATCCATCTTTCCCGCCGCCACCGGGTCAGCAGGCGGAGCTACACCAGGCCTGTTTGGCTCCGCCCTTGCAGATACCTGGCAGAAACTCAATTTCTCCACGGTAATCACATGGTGGATATGGTGGTCGCTGGTATGGGTGCTGATGGCGACCGTGGGACGCGGCTGGTGCATGATCTGCCCGTTCGGAGGATTCGCAGAATGGGTTCAAAGACGATCCCTCTGGAAGCGCCGGCATCGCAACATCGGGCTGAATCTGAGATGGCCGCGGCAGCTGATACGTCTGGGCATACTGCCCGCAGCCGCCGCTTTTGTAATTCTCACTTTCATAGAGGAGTACTACAACATCTCGGCATCGGCGGACCCCTTCACCACCGGGTTGCTCGTACTTGTGATCATCGGGCTGGCACTGGCCATGCATCTCGTGTTCGAGAGGCGCACTTTCTGCACTTACCTCTGTCCCTTGACGGCAGTCTTCGCACCGCTTGGAGCAACAGGAGCCGTAGCTGGGTTTCGTGCAAGGGACCCAGCACAATGCCTCGACTGCCCTACAAAGGACTGCATGCGGGGCGGAGAGAGAGGTTACGAGTGCCCGTGGTACGAATGGCCCGGAAGCAGCACATCCAATGCCATGTGCGGACTATGCAGCGAATGCTACAAGGCATGCCCCTACGGCAATGTCGGTCTCTATGCCCAGGCACCGCTCACTTCCGTCATCACTCCCGGCAGGCGCCGGGTAGATATAGCTGCTGCTGCTGTTATCGTGAGCGGGGTGGTCGTATTCTTCACGGTCAACGCCACCCTGACCTATACGAAAGTCGATCTGTGGCTCAACAGCATGACCTCGTTCCCTCACTACCCCAACCCACTGGACTACATCGGCATCATCGCCGGAGTGTTCCTCGCATTTTCATCTATGGTAACTTTGGTGAAATGGGCAGCAGGAGGCAGGAGGCAGGAACGTAGGGCGGATACGCTGGTACCCGGCGGCGGAGACAACGACAATACGGCCCACGGTCGCTCCAGTGAACAAGCCGGGGGGCAGGGGACGGATACGCAGGCACCAGGCAACAGATCCTGGATGAGAACGTGGTTCACCCCGCTGGCATACGGAATCATCCCTCTGGTCACCGCCGATCTGATAGCAAACCGTATCCCGACCTTCTTGTTCTACTCCCCGCGCATCATCCAATCCATATCCGATCCATTCGGAAGGCATTGGAACCTTTTCGGAACCGCTCGGCTGGCAATAGCCAAGAAACAGCTGGCTCACTTCACATTTGGTGGACACTCCACCACCGCTCTCGATATCCAGCTTGCTGTGGTCGGATTAGGCATCCTGGCATCTTCATGGAGTATATACAGGATCTTCGGGAAAGAACTAGCTTCATTGAGCAGCCGCCCAGCACTGGGGAGAGCTGCCGCAGTCTCAACGGTGCTCATCTTCGGCACGCTGATGGCATGGGCTTATGTTGCCATCCGAGGGCTGGCAACATGATACCCCTCGGTGCACCGCCCGATACGCCAGGGGTAAAGGCTCATGTTGCCATCCGAAGGCTGGCAACATGATACCCCTAGGGTTGCGCGAGCACCGCCACAGGCAAAATATGCGACCTCAAGCACCGGTAGTCCAGATATGCACAGAATCCTGTGTGGGATGTTCAGACTGTGTATGGCGTTGCCCCGCTGGAGTGCTGTCCCTCCAGGGAAGCTGGGCCACCGTAGAAGCAGATACCAAGGGTTGCATCGGGTGCAGGATATGTGAACGAGCCTGCCCGTACAATGCCATTGAGGTCACTGGAGCAGTCGTGTCGGAACCATCCAAACGCCCCCAGCCATACCGCCCAGCTACGGTCAAAGGCAGTATGGTCGAAGTGGAGGCGGGATTCGCCAGCCTTGAAGCGGCGCAAGCAGAGGCGGCAAGATGTCTCAAGTGCCCGGATCCAATGTGTGTATGGGGTTGCCCGGCCAGAAACGACATCCCGGGCTTCCTCAGCGCTGTCGAGCGCGGGGATCTGGAGGAGGCTTACAGGATCATCACCTTGACGAGCATCTTTCCGGGCGTCTGCTCTCGCGTCTGCGACAGGGCCGGCCAGTGCGAGGGAGCGTGTGCCCTGGCTCTCGCCGGCGGCGATGCTGTGGCAATAGGCCTGGTCGAGCGTTTCGTTGCAGACTCGATCGAACACCCGGACGAAACCTTGCAAGAGGATGGAGACGCTCCGGCCCAGCACAATATTAGCTGTGAAAAGCGCCACCCAGCTCCGAGCGGTAGGACACTACGTGTGGCAGTGATAGGAGGAGGCCCTGGCGGTATGTCAGCCGCATGGTGGCTAGCCCGTGGAGGAACCCAGGTCGATCTTTTCGAGTCGGGACATACTGTTGGAGGGGTGCTGGCTTGGGGAATACCCGGATATGCCCTCCCCGAACCAGTCGCCAAAGTACCGGCGGCGCTTCTTGCGGCAACTCCCGAGATCCAGGTAAAGACAGGGTTCACTCTCGGGAAAGACGCCTCACTGGAGGACCTGCTTGCAACCTACGACGCCGTGGTCCTGGCACACGGAGCATCGTTGCCGCCAAACCTTGACATCCCGGGCCATTCACTGCCCGGTGTGGAAGACGCAAGATCATTCCTCCAGATGGCACGTGCACACTTATCCGGGCAGCCATCCCAAGCAACCTCGGAGACAGCACAGGCAGATTACGCCGGCAACGTCTGGGAACACCAAAATGGGAAGCCGGAAGAGAAGTCACGTCACCAGCCGTTTCCGCCAACAGACGAAAGATCCGGGAACGGGAACCACGACCGCAATATACTTGTAGTTGGAGGGGGGGATACGGCAATGGCTGTCGCTAGAACCGCATTGCGCCTGGGCATGCATGCGACATCTGTACGCCGTAGCCCGGAAAGCAGTGCCAAGGTACGCAGAGAGGAGGTGGCGAGCGCACGCGCCGAGGGGGTGGATGTCCGCTTCAGAACAACTGTAAAAGCATTCAGGCAATACTCGGGCACTCTCAGTAGCGTGATCATACCGTACAGACCGGCAAGTCAGATATGGCGGCGCGGAATCCCCAGGAGAGGAATAGCAGGTAGGCGAGCAGAAGAGGTGCTGCCATTAGACTTGGTGGTGATAGCCACCGGATTCAGTACAGACCAGGCCGTGACCAAGGGAATAGTACGGCGACTCCCCCTGCGGCCCAAGGCCGGAGCGGGAAGCCCACTTGAAAATGTGCTAAAAGCAGGCGGATTATCCGGCAGGAACGGATACGGATCCGATCTGCGCCAATCCATTCTGGAGAGAGAAGCCGCCCTGACACTGGCAAGGCACTCCGTTGCCGGACGATGCTGGGTGGTTGGCGATGCTCTGGCCGGGCCTGCAAGCGTGATAGAAGCTGTGGCTCAGGGCAGGGAAGCCGCCGCCAGCATTCTATCCACCTTCCAGCCGCGCCGCTTGGGGGAAGGGCAACAGGCTGCCAGGAACATCCGGTAGAGACTCCCAGCACGCACGCTCCAACTGCAGGGATCGCTGGCGACAATGGCTTCGCCGTATACCCCGCGTTTGCACCCATCGGGTCACCAGAAGCTTTTCACTTACTTGGAGAAGGTCATGGCTTTGCCGGATACTGCCGCTGCCACCCGCTCTCGGCCGTTCCATCTACAGTTCCAGGATTAGGACCCGTTATGATTGCCACAGCATTGGCGGCATTGCAGCTTGGCTTGCCAGGACCAGACTGGAATGCACCATACCAACTACCTGGTGGCTCGCCACCCAGCGATGAGTAGCCGCCGCCCTGGTACGAGAGCCCTGCCCAACATATGGAGTCAACTGGCGAGAAACTGGCAAATACAATCGACTGCGGCGAGCCGGTCGAACTGGTCTCGAAACTCACGGCATTTTTCACGGCCGATGCCAAGGGCGAACTCTGGGAGAACCCCGGAACAAATGCAATGGACGTGTCGGTAGCATGCAGGGATGCTGCGGTGGCTCCCCCGAAACTCTGTGCATCGATATAAAGCGTCATGGCATCCTTCATGCTGCTGTCTATGTCCGACTGAGCGGTCTTGTCGAGCGACCCACCCACCGGAATTATAAAAGCCCTGAATGCAAAGTACACCAAAATCCCTATGGCCAGTACAGACAACGCCAATTCTATACGGCGCGCAACACTCTTGACCCTCGTGCCACCTACACGCATCATGTCACTCCGTTCTATCGACACCATATATAAATGGTGCATATTAATTTCAATTAATAGAGTGAATCATAACACGACTAGCAGTTAGATGTATGGTATGCATCAAGTGCCACGTCACGTATATCCGGCATTGCTGCATCGGACACCAGTAGGTGATCTCGCCTTTGCCAACCAGGTCGCTCGAGAGCAATGCCGGCGCTATCCAGCCTGCGGGTAGTTCGCTGTACACCAGCTGATGGCAGGTGGCCACCCAGGGTCGAGCCGATGCAGTCTCAGCCACCGCGGGTAGTTCGCTGTACACCAGCTGATGATAGGAGGTAACATTAACGTTTATGCCTTTCGGTGCATACCGCAGAACAAGAGGAGCGTGACAAGGTGCCAAAACACCGTTTCCCGGGAGTTACAGCAGGAGTTACCCTCGTCATCGCAGCACTTGCAGCAAGTGCATGCGGGCAGGCATTGGCATCAAGGCCCGTCCTCCAGAACCTGAAGATCTCGCAGATTGTTGCATCGGCAAAGAATCTGGGAACGACTGGAGTGGAGCTACATTACTACCTACCGGGAACCAGCATTGCCACAAATGGTGGGCCATGGCCTTACTATAAGGGATTCTTCAACTTCCATACCGGAAACGGATCGCTCACGATCCCAGACCCCAGCGCTTCCCATATCTTTCCTGTATCGTGGAAGGTCGATCAGACCGGAAGCATAATGACCACGACTCAGCCTCAGCCCTTTACGGAAGTACAGGCCACTCCGGGATCCTCTGTGCCACAGCCGGCACACCCCGCATCCAACGGATCGATCACTGCCATACCTGGGAAGCCCTTCAGCGAACGGATACTCTTTTCCCGGATAGCAGCGGCCGGTAAGTTGGATCCCGTCGAAACTTACGAGGCCATAGTGGTCAACCCTGCCTTCTGGCTCGGGTTGTTGGCCAGCACCTCAACCTCTCTCGGGACAGCGGCACGCACCTTCATGAACGGTAAGCCTGCCAACAGCTACGATGTAATCTTTAACCTCGCGGATAGACCGGGTAACACGAACCACGCACAGCAGGCGGCCATCAAGTGGTTGGTAGGATACTTCGGCACTGGCCGCATGCCAGGAGAGATATGGCTGAGCAAGAGCGGCGGGCTCTTGGGTGCGCGCTTCATCCGTATGTCGCCGTCCTCGCCGTTGCCCCAGACTGCATCTAGATTTCCCGATCCAGCCATCTATCCCACCATTACATTGACCCTTCTCGGGCCATCCATCGAAACCAACACTACGAGCACCAGCACCACCGGTAGCACGGGCAGCTTGAACGGTACCACACGCACAAGCACCGGCACTTCTCCCGTCGGGGAATCGGTCGTCACGCTTGGGCGGGCTGGAGGACCTAGGCCACGTTGCATGCCAGCCGGACATAGTGGCCTGTCGGCAGCTGTGGTGGCACATGCCCGGCAGCACATCACCGGGTACATCAATGCCAGTGGCTGCGACGTCGGCGTCTACGTAAGAACGGGGACAAAAGGTGTGGTCATCTCCCATGCCACGATAACCGGTGCAAATGCTCATGCGATAATGGTAGTTGACACTTCCGGCACCATAGTGGAAGACAACACGGTTACGGACAATTTCGGCAACGCCATCGACCTGACCTTGCTGCCTGAGAACAAGACAATAGAATTGGTGGGTACCACGGGCGCGCGGGTAACGGGTAACACCGGAACCCCCAGTATAGCAGTCATAGACAATGGTAGGGTCAACGCTGCGGCAGTCAATCCAGGCAAACCCAGTCCTGCCGTCAGAAATCTGGTGCAGGGAAATCACTTCTTCAGCTGGATGCACAATAGCATGAATTGCCTGGTTGCCGTTACAGCATTCAACCCCGGTGAGGGAGTCACCGGTAATATCATATCGGACAATACCTTTTCCGGAGGCATCGTAGTGGCAACGAATGCAGCACACACCGCTGCCATCGGCAACGTGGTAAGCGGCAATACGCTCACTGGAGCATCCCTGCCCGGCATCATAGTTCACAGCAACTCTCCGGGTGACATCATCAAAGGTACAGTCATAGCAAGCAACCATCTCAGCCACAACGCGGCAATGCCCATCTGCGGTTTGAGCATGCCGGCCGGCATAGCCATTATAGGAGCGGCCACCCCCATTCTCGGTACTCTGGTACATGGCAACACTGTCAGCAACGAGCAGGTAGGCATCTGGATGGCCGGTTCCACTGGTGCAATACTCTCCGGCAACAGCATCAGCACGTTTCATGGCGGCATGCCGGTAATGCGGCTCATGAGACCTGGCTGCAGCACGTGAATATTGCAAATCGCTTGATCCGATCCGAGCGTACAACCGAAAATGCCGGCTGGTCCATACAAGGCCTGACCGTCTTGCTACGCCTACCTGGCACCTATAAGCTGTAGGTAACCTGTCAAGCAACCGGAGTGCTGCCGTGGCACGTTGTCGACACTAGCAAATGGGGGTCCAACAGTCCATATGCAAAGGATAGCCACTGTAACCAAAATAATGATCGTATCCAGCGCCTTGCTCGCTGGTACAACGCCAGCCAAAGTACCTATTCGCAGCACAGACCGATCCGCTTCCGCAACCAGCTATGCGCCGCTCGTCCCGGTACCTGCTGCAACCACCCCGGTATCCAGAGCGAAAGCCATAGGTACGTTGCCGGCTGCTCAGCCGCTCGCCATAGACCTGGTTCTGCGGCACTCCCCACTCCTTGGCAAGTTCCTGAAGGACCTCTATACTCCTGGCTCTCCATACTACCATCACTTCCTTCGCCCGGGACAGTTCGAGACCCGTTTCGGTCCGGGCGCACCTGCCATTCACGCCGTGGAAACCTCACTCGACTCCGCGCATCTCCATCCACGGCTTACCGGCAGCATCATCTCCATCCATGCCAGCGCCGCAACTGTCGAGTCCGCACTGCACACCCATCTAGAACGCTACGTATTGCCAAACGGTCGGCTGGTCTTCGCCAATCTCAGCCGTCCTGAGCTGCCGGCATCAGCAGCAAAATACATTCAGGCAATCGTAGGACTTTCGACATCACCACAACCGCAACCATTCGGGAGTTCCCAAGCAAGCACGCCGGTGGCCCAGCCTGGCACCATGCATACACTTTGCTCCACTCCAGCCGGACTTTTCGCCCGCCTGCCACAGAAAAGCCTCCCTGTGATGTTGAAATGCCCGCCCCGGCCTGCTCCATCTCCGGTACCCAGTGAATCACTGCCGTCAACAGCAGGACCATCCAAACATGCATATACAATTTCTCGACCACTTGTAACCGGTGAGCCGGCCGCATGTAATGCCGCATCATCATTGGCCGAAACGTCAGGTTCCTACACTGCCGGGCAGATAGCTCAAGCTTACGGTTTTACTGCTGCATACGGTTCGGGACATCTCGGAGCGGGAGAGACGATGGCTCTTTACGAATTGGCGCCATATTCAGCTGGCAGCGTCAGCACATTCGAGAATTGCTACGGCATATCGACATCCGTAACCAGCATCAGCGTGGATGGAGGCACGGCCGCCGGTACAGGCGACTCGACAACCGCCACCCTGGATATCGAGGAAGCGGCAAGCCTAGCACCCGATGCCGGCATACTCGTATATGAAGGTCCCGATAATACGCCAACGGGCCCTCTCGATACCTACAATGCTATTGCAGCCCAAGACAGAGCACAGGTTGTCTCCACTGCTTGGGGCATCTGCGAAAGCGCTATACCGAAGAGTTACGCACAAGCCGAAAATGCAATCTTCGAGCAAATGGCTGCCCAAGGCCAGACCGTCTTTGCCTCGACGGGGAGTTCTGGCTCCGAAGGATGCGCGAAACCATCCAACACCAGCAGCATTACATCTTCGGCCTGCCCGTTCACTACAACCTGCATTGCTCCCGGTTCCAATGGCACAATCGGGATTGCCGTCGGTGTCAAGGATGCATCTTCCACCCCCACCCTGGCGGGCACGCCCGTGGACGTGCCTGGGACATCGACTCTTGATGCCGTTGCCTGCCCGGTACCGGCATCGTCGACCACATCGACCACTTGCGTAGCTGCTGGTACGACCGGAAGCGGGGAGGGCGTTGCAGTGCCTCTCGGTCTCTCTCCGAGCGGGACGGTCTCTGCGGGCACGCCCGTGGACGTGCCTGGGACATCGACTCTTGATGCCGTTGCCTGCCCGGTACCGGCATCGTCGACCACATCGACCACTTGCGTAGCTGCTGGTACGACCGGAAGCGGGGAGGGCGTTGCAGTGCCTCTCGGTCTCTCTCCGAGCGGGACGGTCTCTGCGGGCACGCCCGTGGACGTGCCTGGGACATCGACTCTTGATGCCGTTGCCTGCCCGGTACCGGCATCGTCGACCACATCGACCACTTGCGTAGCTGCTGGTACGACCGGAAGCGGGGAGGGCGTTGCAGTGCCTCTCGGTCTCTCTCCGAGCGGGACGGTCTCTGCGGGCACGCCCGTGGACGTGCCTGGGACATCGACTCTTGATGCCGTTGCCTGCCCGGTACCGGCATCGTCGACCACATCGACCACTTGCGTAGCTGCTGGGTACAGCTACGTCTCCAGCACCAGTACAGAAGGTATCGTCGTGGCACTCGGTCTCTCTCCGAGCGGGACGGTCTCTGCAGGCACGCCCGTGGACGTGCCTGGCCTCACCCCGCTCTATGGAATCGCCTGCGCCTCATCGACATCCTGTATAGCAGCGGGGGAAGCAGTAGGATACAGCCTTGAAGCAGTAGGGTACAATCTCGAGGGTGTCACCGTGCCGGTTACGCTTTCCCCGGACGGGATCGTCTCTGCAGGCACGCCGGTGGATGTATCCACCGCAACCTCCTTCAACACTATTTCGTGCGCCTCATCAACATCCTGCGTAGCAGGCGGGTACACCTATGTTGCAAACACCACCAATGAAGAGGCTGTCGCTGTGCCGGTTGCGCTTTCTTCGGACGGGACCGTCTCTGCAGGAACGCCAGTGGCAGTGCCGGGCCTCTGGATACTGTACAGTATGGCCTGCCCGCTATCGACAACCTCATCGACTATCTGCGTGGCCGCGGGTGCAGACACAAATAGTACGCAGGGCGCCGTCATACCAGTCACGCTGTCCCGTAGTGGGACGCCAAGTGCAGGCACGCCAGTCTACATCCCTGGGACCATCTCTCTGAACAGCATTTCCTGTCCATCCTCTACTATATGCGAAGCTGTCGGGGAGACCGCCAACGGGGAAGGCATCGTCATACCCGTCACTCTATCCTCAAGTGGGACCGTCTCTGTAGGAACGCCGGTCGATGCATCCGGAACGACTGCCCTCAATGGTCTCATATGCTCCGTATCCACCACCTGCGAAACCGTCGGAAGGGGCACCAACGGAGACGGGGCCATCGTGCCGGTCACTCTATCTTCAAGTGGGATACCAAGCGCAGGCACACCGGTGGATGTATCCGGCACTTCCTCGTTCAATGACATCGTCTGTCCCCGTCAGGCGAACTGCGTAGCCGCTGGATGGACTCGCGCCCAAGCAACAGGGAAGGAGGGCGTCATCACTCCGGTTACTATATCTGCGAGCGGGATTCCAAGTGCAGGCACACCGGTGGATGTATCCGGCACCTTCTCTCTTATCGGCCTAGCCTGCCCGTCCTCCGCCGCCTGCGAGGCCGTCGGAGAGGCCCCCGGGGTAGGCGTGCATAAAGGGGGGACCGCCGTGGCGATCACTCTATCTTCGAGTGGGATACCAAGCGCAGGCACACCGGTGGATATATCCGGCACTTCAGCCCTCTATAACATTGCTTGCACTTCTTCGACTTCCTGCGTGGCCGCGGGGTACAACTATTTCGCGAGCACGGGTAACTATGCTGGAACAATCCTGCCGATCACTCTCTCCTCGAACGGGGTATCGAGCATGGGCACCCTGACCGACATCTCCGGTACTTCAGTCCTATACGATCTTGCCTGCATCTCCTCAGCTACCTGTGTGGTCATCGGAGAGACCTACAGGTACAGCATGGAAAGTATCATGGTGCCGATGACGGTCTCTCCGAGTGGGATCCCGTCTACAGGCACACCGGTTACCGTACCTGGCCTTTGGATCCTAGATGCCATCGCCTGCCCGTCCTCGACCTCTTCCACCTCGGCAGGCGCGTGTGTGGCTGCTGGGCAATCCGCAGGCGGGGAGGGAGTCGCCGTCCCGGTCGCTCTCTCCTCGAACGGGACCGTCTCTGCAGGAACGCCGGTGGATGTATCGGGAACCGTCTCTCTCGATGCCATCACCTGCACGTCCTCGACCTCTTCTACCTCGGCAGGTACCTGTGTGGCTGCCGGGCAATCCGCAGGCGGGGAGGGAGTCGCCGTCCCGGTCGCTCTCTCCTCGAACGGGACCGTCTCTGCAGGAACGCCGGTGGATGTATCGGGAACCGTCTCTCTCGATGCCATCGCCTGCCCGTCCTCGACCTCTTCTACCTCGGCGGGTACCTGTGTGGCTGCTGGGCAATCCGCAGGCGGGGAGGGAGTCGCCGTCCCGGTCGCTCTCTCCTCGAACGGGACCGTCTCTGCAGGAACGCCGGTGGATGTATCGGGAACCGTCTCTCTCGATGCCATCACCTGCACGTCCTCGACCTCTTCTACCTCGGCAGGTACCTGTGTGGCTGCCGGGCAATCCGCAGGCGGGGAGGGAGTCGCCGTCCCGGTCGCTCTCTCCTCGAACGGGACCGTCTCTGCAGGAACGCCGGTGGATGTATCGGGAACCGTCTCTCTCGATGCCATCGCCTGCCCGTCCTCGACCTCTTCTACCTCGGCGGGTACCTGTGTGGCTGCTGGGCAATCCGC
>JAMCPL010000028.1 GCA_023379675.1 Actinomycetota bacterium
GCCGGCAAGCCCAACTGGGATCTGCTCCCAGCTGTCATGCCTCGCCAAGATGGAGACCTGCCCAATATTGCAGCGCCAGGCATAGTATCCACGCGGGCGGAATCGTGCTTCGCCACCTTTGTCCGTAACTGTCCACCGGACAGTCACGGACATGAGAACGGAATAACCCCGCCAGACGGATCCAGCTTGTCAGGTCTCTGGGCGAGTACCTCAGAACATCCCACAGGGACCATCCTGCCGTGCTGCTGGCCCCCATCAATACCTGCCTGCGGTCATCTGAACCCCTTTATATCCGAAGATCCGCAATTTTGCATGGCCATTGACACCACCCATTCCAGTAATTCTTTACCAACCCGTTCAATGTACAATATCGCTTTCGCTTACGTGCCGTCCAGACTAAGTCCATCCAGTGAATTGACATATTGATAGGGACCGGACAGATGCTTTGCCGGCATGTCCTGTGAAGTCATCCCGGAGAACTATCGTGAGCCGTGGGGTCGTAAGTCTGATGCCTGCCTAGCTAGTCCAGCACTCACTCGGCAGTGGCGCGGGTCGCTGGGCAGGGAAGGCCCTGATAGTGTCCGGCGGTCATTGCACTCAGATGGAAGATGGAGGACCATTGGCAATCAGTAGAGTTCTCCCATGATGAATCAACTCGCGAGCGCGTTCAAGACGCGGAGAGCATCGCCTCTGACGAGTTGGTCGTGGTAAAGCTGGTTCGAGTAGGAGCGGAGACAGCCGTAGCAGCTTGAGTCTTCACCGCACTTACAGTTGGCGACGACATGTAGAGCGGCGTCGACCAGATCCCCGAGCCTTTGCGCGATCCGTTTAGCATAACCTGCCCCACCTGGTACGGCGTCAAAGAGAATAAGTGAAGGAGAGGCATCGACTCCCGCTGAACTGAGTACTCCGTTCACCTCGTCGGGGATGATCCCGATCGCGCGAGTCGCCGCCAGCAGGGCGTATATGGTGCTACGCGCTTGCTCCCAAGACATGACACCGATGTCGACGGGGAGGCGTAATTCGACTACATCGGTCAAGTACTGATGACCCAGGTGCCGGCTGCTCATTCCTGTGGTGCACTCGCTTTGACCTCCCGAAGGCCGTTTGTGGCCGCCCTTAGCAGATCCCGCTGCGGCACGACGGCCGGGATACGCTGGCACCGGCTCCGCGTGCCCGCAGGACCGACAAACAAAGAACCCTTGTTCCCGGGGACCCGAGTTGATGACAGTGATCTGGCCCTGACGGCTGAACCGAACCTCGACCGTCTTGTTCCCGAGCGGGACCGATTCGAACTCGGGCGCCGGCACGGCGTAGTCACTGAAGTGGAACTCCGAACTCCCTGCCTTCAGGGGTCGTGTATCACCGGGCTTGTCTGTGCAGCGCTGTCCGACGAAGCCAAACATGGGGGTGATAAACGATCCCTTACGGGCTACGTCCGCGCTACCGCAGGTTAGGCAGTTGCCCGGTTCCTTCCCACGGCGAGTTCGGAATGCCTCGCAGTCACTGCAGATAGCCCAGACGTAGTCGATGAGCGCTCTGCCTGCCGGTATCCTCAGCCCGACGGTCTCCCATAGTGACTTGTCGGCGACCACTCGGGATCCAGGTGCGTAATCGGTGATCCCCAGACGAAGATCACGCTGGAGGTCCACTTGCGCTGCTTGTCGATCACCCATCCTCCACACGTCCAGCGTGACGACGTCGACCGGAAACCCGTACTTCGGGAGTACAACTCGTTGCGCAAGGAAGTCGAGGAGGCGGCGATTAGCGAGCGTGTCCCTCACTTTGAGAACCGCTTGGAGGTAGCCCACAAGGTTCTTCGCCTTCGCGTCCTGACCTGCGTCCGTCAACACTCTGATCCTCGTCTGCAGCTGGTCTACCTCGGCTCCGATGTCGGACATGTCCTGACGGACTTCGTTGCGAGCACGTGCCAACCAACCGTAGTTTTCGACTCTGTCGTCCTCGGTGACGAGCGCTTCCACCCAGGCCCAATCCTGTAAACTTAGATTACCGGCGATTTCCTGCGGGGTAATGCGACACAGGGCTTGTTCGAGATCGGCCGGCCGGGTACGGAGCCAATCGATGAACTGGTCTACTGGGGCGGCATCCCCATCTCCTGTAGGTTGGATGAAGAAGTCCCCGACGGTCCGGTGCCATTGACCGCCACTCTCGACATGCCTCCGCTCGAAGGCCGCGAACGCTGTTGCATGGAGGTGTCGGCGAACAATCTGTGGGTTCTCCAATGAGAGAATCGGTGCCACCGCTGAGCCGTCGACGAGCGCTAGTGGGTTCTCAAAGTAATGGAGATCGTGGTTGCGGCGTTGCGCGAAAGTTACAACAAGCGCCGCCGCTCCTAGCCGCCGCCCCGCACGGCCGGCGCGCTGCACATAGTTAGCCGGCGTTGGTGGGACGTTCCGCATCAGGATCGCCTGTACCTCGCCTACATCGACACCCAGCTCGAAGGTGGTGGAACAACTGAGTGCGTTGAGGTCGCCGTCGAGGAATTGTTGCTGTAGTTGGCCGGCATACTCGGCACTGAGTTGTCCTGTGTGCTCCTCGACCCGCATTCCCACTGGGCGCATGTCGGTATAAAGGCGCATGTAGTGATCATCAGCGTGGTCGAGATCAATATTCACTGATTTCAGCGAGCCCTGGCAACCGTATGTCGGGCAAACGGAAGAGACCGAACGCCACCAGGTTTGCCGACAGCTGTCACAACGTAGTGCTCGTTGACCGTCGACATTCGACAAGAACGTGATCCTTTCGTGGTTGAGGGCAAATACGGTGCCCTCCTTAGCGTCCCTGCGGGGTGTGATCACCTTTAGCCAGGGGCTCTGCGGTGCTGTAAGCCAGCGATGCCAGATCTCCGACAGCACCCTGCGGGGGTCCTCGCTGATCCCTCGCGCCTTGAACAGCTTCTGGACATAGTCCAGTCGCCGGTTGATGCCGTGGCCTGGCATCCAGGCAAGTAGGTTCCTTGCCCGTTGCTCAAACCGGATCGCGGTGACGACGTTTCTTGGCGAGAACATCTGGTCGGAGATGTCGACGCCATCTGGAAGGTGAACGGCCGCCTGCATGCGGATCGTGTCGAGAAGGATCCGAGCAAGATCGATGCACTCCGTGGCCGTGAAGCCAAGGGCAGCCAAAGCGGGGGGGGCTTGGACCCCTAGCGGCACTGCGACCGTTAGCTCTGCGAGCCCGACTCCGTCGAGACTCTGACGACGGTCAACCGCGAGCACCTCCCGCATGAGCCAGGAGCTGACGCGGTTCGCGTTTTGCAACTGCCCATCGTCGGGGTCAAGGACGAGCGCCTGCTCGGCGGCGCATCGGAGGGGAAGTACGAGATCCTCGAAGCGTGGCTCCTTTTTCATCAGGTGGGAGAGGACATGCCAGAGAAGCCGCCGCTCTACGGAGCGGGAGTACGTCCGGTCGAAGTAGGGAGCGAAGAAGGCGGCATCCTGACGCGAGTCTGAGAACGAGAGCAGTTTGCGCCCCTCACCGATTTTTACCCCTTGTGCGGGGTCGCTACTCGGAGGGAGCGCCTGATAAAGCGAGGTTGCGACGGCCGCGACCGGAGCGTCCTGACCGGTAAGGAACCTGCTGACGATCGAATTGGTCGACCGACCCGAGCATGCCAGGCAGCGCCGGAGCGGCTCGCCTCGGTGCGAGGCGTGAGCGACGATGACTTTCTTGACCAGGTTCGTACCGCATGTGCAGGCGGGTACGAACCCCTCTGTCAGCGATCCGCAACTGGTGCAGAGCACTCGCTGGTCAACGTCGGTCGCCGCCTGCTCGTCATCGACAACGACTGACTCGTCCTCATCCTCATCTTCTAGCTCGGCCGTGTCGTCGATGAGGAGGTATAGCAGGTCGGCGGCGTAGGGGCTGGCAGTCCCGAGCGTCCGGACTGCGTCGCCGCTCTCTGTGATTGTTCCAACTATGTAGCTGGCACCACACTTGCGGCACACGCTGAGCTCGAACATTCGAGACTCGACGTGGTTATCTCGGCAAGAAGGGCAGTGCTCGTGGCGCGACAAGCGTAGCTCCGGTTCTCCGGGAGGGTGCAGCGGCGAGCGGCACACGAACGCGCCTTCAAGGGCGCGGACAAGGAAGTGGTAGCGCGCAGGTACCAAGGGGGCCGAGGCGACAGCAAGTTGCGCCTGCACGCCGAGGTCGATGAGGCTGGACAGCTTCCTTTCTGCGCAGGATCCAGGAAAGAGCTCGCTGGCCAGCTGCGAGAAATCGACTGATCCGCACTCGAGGCGGCGTTGAAGCTGAACAACGTGACTTTCCGTGGCGAGTAGCTCTCCGAGGTAGCTCGAAGTGTCCTGGTTTGTCTCTACGTGCGGTCCTCCGCAGGACCGCACGACTCCCGCGAGATGGGCAGCGGAGGCGCCGTCCCGGAATACCTCGTTGAGCGCGTCGAGCGTGTCGTCATCGAGTTCCCAGCTGGCGTCAGCAGCCACGAGCGGTAGTTTTACCGGAGAAACAATGTCCTGGCGGCGTCCATCGTGGGGCAGGTACTCGGTCTCCTCGTCGAACAATGCTGTTGCGAAGTCGGCGAGGGCGCGATAATCTTCCTCGCCGCGGCCGAGCGTGGCCGATGTCCCGACGTATCGGAGGATGCCTCGCTCTGAGCAGACAACCCGGTCGCGAACGCGACGCAGCAGCATGGCAATCTCCGCACCTTGGGCACCGTTGTAGACATGGATCTCGTCGAGCACAACGAATCGCCAATGACGCCCCGTCGGTCCGTCGAATATCCGGGTGTCTGCCGGACGAAGGAGTAGGTACTCAAGCATGGCATAGTTCGTGAGCAGGATGTGGGGCGGGCACGCCCGGATGCGCTCACGCGATATCAACTCGTTCGGGATGGGTTCTTCGCCAAACCGTAGCCGGTAGATATCCAACGCCTTGCCTTCGTCCTCAGGGGTTTCTCCGACGAACCTGGCGAACGTGATGTCGGGAAACACGCGAACGAGATCCCGGAGCCGTTTCATCTGATCATTCGCCAGTGCGTTCATCGGATAGAGCAGGAGCGCGCGGACCCCCGGTTCGCCGAGCGTGCCAGCGGCTCGCTCTTTCATTAGGTGCTGCAAGATGGGAAACAGGAAGCACTCGGTCTTGCCCGACCCAGTGCCCGTTGCCACGATCACGTTCCGGCCGTCGAGCAATTTCCTAATCGCCGACTCCTGGTGTCGGTAGAGCGGCCTGCCGATTGGGAACGCCTCACGGGGAAGGGAAAGGAAATCGTCGTCAAGCAGCCCCTCGGCAACCAATTGCTCGAGTGAGGACGCAGTCTCGTATGGTGCCGCCGCCTGTAGGAACGGACCCTGCTTCAGAGGGAACCGATGATCGAGCGCGTCACGAAACTGATCGCGCAAGGGGCCACTGCGCGGCGAGAAAGTCGATTGCAGGTAACGCTTGTACGATTCGTAGATGGCCTGACCCGCGGCCAACGGGTCAAGAACGGGCTCTTTAGCCATCCGCGTGACCTCCCAGGTACCTGAGGGCGATCGCCAACAGGATGCTTCGTTCCACTAGGGCATCTGCAAACTTGGCGGCGCTACAAAGTGCAACCGTAGCCGGAACGCGCTCGCTTGGGATTCCGACGAGATGAAAGGCGCAAGCTAGGAGTTCTTGTGGAAACTTGCAAAGGGCAGGAGCGCCGTCAGGTCGATCAAGCTCCTCCAGATACTGCTTGTGCATGTCATCCTGGCGCACCCGCATGTCGTTCAGCCGCGAGTGGACCGACTGCCATCGCTTGACGGCATCTCGATCGGTCCAGGTTTGCTCGAGGAACTCGAAAACAGCCTGTTGGAACCCACCGAACAGCAGAGGTTTCACCTCGTACGGCAGGATGACGGCCGCTATCTCTCGGATACGTGCAGGACACAAGCTGGCAAACTCTGCATTGATTGGGGCGCACCTCTCTGGGAGGGGTTCGACTCCCTGCCACTCTACGTCCACCGCTTTGCATGGCGACGGATCCCAGCCCGTAAAGTACTCCCATCGACTCGCCGTCACGATATCCCCTGCTTGATAAGTGTCAAAGGCTGCACCGGCTATCACGAAGTGCTCCCATAGGAGATCATAATGTTGCGACTCGCAGATATTATGACGTGGGTCATTGAGCAGATCGGGGAGAAGGGTAATGACCAGTTGCATAAGATCTCGTCGCTCTACGGTGCCTGCAGACTCTCTCAAGAGCCATGTTGCGAATCTCTCGGGTTGCGCGGTTACCGGCTTGCATAAGGGCATAGCAACACGGCTCCTGACAGCATCCGCCCCCCGCTCGCTTTGTAGTGCCAGAAGGGAGCTAATGACCTCCTCCAGTACTTCGCTCGCCACGAGGTCGCTAGTAGGCCCATCTTCAGCGACCAATAGCTCAAGCGCATCAAGGGGCTGTGACCGGTCGAGGGATCTAAGGTGAGCAACCAGGTCACTACGGTCACCAATAACGACCGAGGGCACGCTGGCCCCCTCACATGGCCTGCGCGGTTGAACCCATTGATCCCGTAAGCCAATCTCGACCAGGTACGGACCCGCCGTCAGCCTGCCGCCTGCGCACGAGAAATCGAACGATCCAGTGGCCCCGTCATCGATCGGGATTGTAACCGGCTCTTGCCATAGCCGGTGACTCGACCATAGCCGCATCTCGCGCGCGCGACACGCCCGGTCCTCCGACCAGACAACCTCGCAGCAAGTAAATCCCTCGGTTTCGTCAATGATGCTCTCTATGGAGATTCCCCAAGCCTTGTACGTGACTTTGACCTCTGCGGCCACCACCCTGAGCCCGCCCGCCACCAAGTGAAACTCAAGCCTCTCCAAGCCCGAGTGGGCCACGGTCGTCACGAAGGATTGGAGTGGGAACACCCATCGGCCATCGTCACCAGCAGTCTGTTCTACGCCAGTCGATTGCAAAATGTCATTCTCGCCGACTAGACGGAGCTGAATGTCCGATGGTCGGCCGAGTCGTACAAGAAGCCCTTCGACGTCACCACTCTCCAACTCGTCCAATTTGATGACAATTGGCTCGTGACCGAATATCGAGAGAGTCTGGGACCTGCGCCTGACCAGCCAGAGAAGGCGAGGAACTGATATTAGCAAGCGGATGCTCTCATCGACACGCGCATCGACAACCTCAATGTCCTTGGCGTACTCGCCAGCAGCGAAGTCCATAGACAATCTTCCCGGGTAGCCGTTCAACTCGACACCGGTGGCGGAGATCTCCATGCTGACAGGCTCATCCGGGCCGATGATCCGAGCTGGCCGGTCAAGCGAGAGACCCGGAACTACGGCAATGGACTCGCGGAGATCGGAACCAAGAGGCCCGATAATCTGGAGATCCCCAGTGAGAAGACGGTCCCCGGGGAGAACCCCGCTCAGCTCGAAGTCATTGCCAACATGAGGAATATCAGCAAGAGTAGCCTGCACATCGAGATCTACTCCGCGGAAGCGAAGGCGCCAGCGATCAAGACTCGACTCACCAGTATCGACAGTGAGGTTAGGTATAACGTCGAAGACGTTCCGACCTTGGATGTCGCTAACGCCCTCCACAGTGGGCACCGAGAGGATGGGACGTGACCCTCGCGAGCTTACGAAAATGCGCACTTGTCGCAACTCGCCGCTCGGTGCATTAAATTCGACCGTAAAGCATCTAAGGTCGCTTAGGTCAAGGTGCCGGAGTGTCCAGTCCGACCACGTACCCGACAGCGGCGGGAGTTCCTCCAGCTCCTGAAGGGTCGAGCTGGTCGCGGGGTTCACGAAACGGACACTGGCGGGTGAAAGGGCAAAGAGTCCTCTAGACCTCGGTCGGTACTGGTCTCTCAGAAGCTCGCAGGTACGCTCATCGAACATGTACACAGGAGCCCTGTCGAGCCCAACGAAGCGATAGTGCCTGCTGGGTTTGCCTGGAGACTCAAAGCATACGAGCCACTTACCCTTAGTATCTCGGTCCAGGAGCACCTCGCGATCCTCGGCCCGAGAAGCAGTGAAGGCCTGGTTGCTCCGGCCTCGGACGATCCACCGGTCTGCGTTTGTCCCGCCAGCCTGGTGCGGAAGGCAGACCAACGGTCCTGTACCGGAGAAGGGATCGATAACTACCCTGGGCCTAGCGAGGTGTGAGCCGCTTCGTCGTACAATCGCGCAGCTGCCAAGCCCGAGCAGCGTCTCTACGAGGTATACCGGGAGGGCCGCCTTTTCAGCCAGCGGGCCGGCACCTCTGTCGATGGCCGCGGCGGTCTCAACGTCGCTAAGGATGTCAACAAGATCAATCATCCGCTGGACTAAGTCAATCGCGAAGTCGCCTCCGAACCTCAAAAAGCGTTGTACTGGTCTATCCAGATCTTGAAGCAGCGTCTGATGGGAAAGCCAGTGGGCGACCACCTGGTCTGCCTCGTCCCCGCCATCTCGAAGCTCTCTGATCAGCAAACGCCAAAGATCGCCAGTACAATACCGTGGTATCCCGCCGTGCAAGAGAATTGGTGTAAGATATTTATGGCCATGCACCTGCTCTTGAACGTACTCGAATGTCTCGAGCCCAAGGCAGGCTAGAGACAGAAGGAACTGCTTACCTATCTCCCGCTGGGCATTGGGGTTCTCTGTGCCGACGTCGGAAACGTTCGGCCAGTACTCACCCCCCTTGTACTGGTGGATGCCTTCTGCCACAAGGAATACTGACAAAGCTGCCGGGCAGGTTGCTGCAAACAGGTCAAATCTCCGCGAAGCTATCAGGTGGCCACTAGCGCTCTTCGCTCCCAGGTACAACTCTGAGTCCGAGGCGAGGTCAAGTTCCCCAATCAGGTTGACATTGCTCAGGGACTGTCGAAGCTCGCTCTCGATCTCTACCAGACGCGTGTCGTCCATATCCCCTACTCCCTCACCTCCGGGCACCCCTTAATCATCCAGACAGACACGGCTAGGCAAACCTTCCTACCACCACAAGGCAACTCTCCCATAACGTACCCCAAATGTCATATACAACCTTACCGCATTTCTGGTTTCGCGAGCAGACTCACTACATGACTGCCTGGTGTTACGACGACCGGTTGAACCCAAGCTACGACCGCTGCAGGTTTCTTGGTCTGATGCCCAGGTGAGTCATAACTTTGAACATAGAGACACGGTCCGTCCGTATAGCGCTGGGTCTACCTGGACAGCGTAGCCGCGACCGTCCCGAGCCGCTCAGTCAATGCCCCTTCGAACTCCATTGTCAAGTCCGTAGAACCCGACGTGGCATGCGTTAGTTCGTGTAGAAACGTGCCGAGGAACCGCGCAGGCGTTGTAAGTTGGTCACGCCGAATCACGATTCGATGTTCCGTCGGCTCCCAGACCCCCACAACTTCGGAGCCAGCTGACAGCCGCGTTGTTTCCGACACCGCAACCGACACCTTCATTTGACCAAGATCAACTCCTGCGAGTTGAGCCGCTCGTTCCGCCAGTGCGAAGATCCGCTGTTCTGAAGATGTCAGCTGAGGGATCGTGATGAATGAGTAAACGAAACTGTCGTTCCATTCATTCTCATATGTGCCAATATTCACAATTGAACGACCTTGCAGGTCGGTAACAGAGGCCAACGAAGACGCAATATCATCCGGCACGACGACCACCTCGTAACCGTCATCCCGTGCATGATCCACTACAGCAAGGCCAGTCTGCCAAGGAGTGACGAAAATGACCTTCGATACTGACTGGAGTACCCGGCACGCGTGAATCGCTACATCCTTCCAAAGCAGTTCGTCGTGAACCTTGCCAGTGAGATAAGACTTGAGGTCGCGCGCGAGTGATGCAGCGACCTCGGCAGTTTTGCAAGTCCTGAGAATTTTCTTCACCTGGTCGGTGTACGCCGTACGGCCTACGTTTGACCGCTCGCGGTTGAGGGCTCGCTTCAGCGGCGCGTTTAGCGAGGTGATATTGTACGAGAAGAGGAAGTTCTGCTCTTCTGCGACAATCAAACCCTTGACGTAGATCCGCCCCGGTGCCTTGGAATCACCACGTTCAAGAACGTCGCCGACAGGCGTGCACTCGAGCACTCGGTCGCCACTGAAGCGAAGGAAATAGGACATTGCCTGCTTCATGTCTGCATCGCCAGCACCGACAATCTCGACCTCGGTGCCAATCATCGACGGATCACTCGGTGGAGCAACGATTCCGTGCAGCGTCTTGACATCGGCGAATCCCGACTTCGGTCGTTGTGCCGTCGTAAGGTCGCAGTGACGCGATCTAATAGTAATACCGACTCCTTTGCGGTCGCACACCGCGAGTGCGTCTTTGAGCCCTATGCCAAACTGGCCAATGACATCGGGATGCTTGAGCTTCTCAGGGTTCTCCTTCTGCGTAAGGTGCTGATACTGAAGCCCACGCCCATAATCGCGGATACGCCATGAGTCACCATCAATCCTCTCGATGGTCAGAGCTTTCGATCCAGTAATGGCCTCCTCATCAAGAGCGTTGGCGATGAACTCACGCAAGGCAAATGCAATTGGCCAATGCTCAAGAACTTTCTCGATGTTCAAGTCAAATGCTTGAGCTCTATCATCGTCGGTAGGTCGCGGCACCGCAAACCACGCTGAATCACTCATACGATCCTCCTCTACACTGTTCCAATATACAATATCTTATTTCTCACCTTTTACGTGACCCCACATTCCGAGTTGGCACAGCGCCAGGTCCGCAGCCACCACATCACTATAGATGGCTGACCGAATATTGAGGGTCCCTGACAATTCTCGAAAATCATACCCGGCGCTGCGGCCAAACAGCCGCATGCTGACCAACTTCAATCTTTCTTGCCCTGACTGACGTGCTTCGCCTTCTCTTATCCTTAACGGTCCACCGGACTGTCAGGCCACCATGATTATCAAGCTGGATTCGTCCTCACTTGCACCTACGGCCGAAACCCCGGCAGGGACTTTACAGAACGTGTTGGCGAAGCACCTGTCCGTTTCCTATCAATCCACTGAACGGATACGGACTGGATGAATGTAAGCTGGACGGCACGTAAGCGAAGGTGATATTATGCATTGAGCAGACTGGCAAAGAGTTGTTGAAATATTCACTAACACAGTTTTGTATGTCCGTTGACAGCTGCTAAGGCCAAATTGCACAACCTTTGGCACGCAACCCAAGGAGGTGGAAATGTTAGATCTCGTCGAGACGCTTCGGGACCGTAATAAGTGGATCGACCAATACAATCCACAAGGCCACGTAGTCAACGAGGCGAACACGAAAATCGTGCTGATCGAGCCGATCCTTGAGGCCTTGGGCTGGGACATCCGCGACCCCGACGAGGTGCACCGGGAATACCGGCGTCTCCCGGGTGACAACCCGGTCGACTACGCACTCTTGCTCTTGCACGCGCCACAATTGCTCGTGGAAGCAAAAAGCATGAGTGAACGCCTCGACGACCCAAAGTGGGCCAACCAGACGGTTGCCTACGCGACCGCTGCAGGCGTCGAATGGGTGGTCCTTACGAACGGCACTGATTGGCGAATTTACAATGCTCACGCGCCGGTCCCCCTCGAGCAGAAGCTCTTTCGCTCCGTCAAGATACGAGAGGACCTCGACACGGCGGCGGCAACGCTCAGGCTCATCGGCAAGGAGAACATGCGGAACAACCGCATCAAGGAACTGTGGAAGGTGTACTGCGTCGATCAGCAGGTGAGCGAGGCCCTCCGTTACCTATTCGACGGTGTTGAGCCAGCGAAGCAGTTGGTGGATGCCGTCCGTCACCGCGCGAAGAACCTCACGCCGAAGGACATCCGCACCAGCCTCACCCGCGTGCGCGTCACGTTCGAGTTCCCCACTGTGAGCGATGAAGCCATTGCACTACCTGGTGCTGCTTATGGGACTGCCGATAGCGGCAGTCCTGCTGGGCAGACGAACACCATCGGCGGATCTCAAGGTGCCTCTAATATTTACCCTGAGCCTGCTAATCGATACCGTCGTGTCAGCCTAGCGGAACGGAAGCTCTCGATCCCCGATCTTATAAAGAAGGGATTGCTCTCGCCCGGCGCACTACTCGAGGCTAGCTTGCCAGGGGCAGGGACTTACAGCGCTACGGTGCTACCTGACGGGTATATTGAGTACGCGGGTACCAGCTACAAGACCCCGTCAGCGGCAGGCGCTGCGGTGAGGGAGGCTTCGGCTGGTCGCGCTCTCGCACCGAATGAAAAGGCGACCGACGGCTGGCAGTTCTGGCGGACACGCGATGCATCTGGGACGATAGTAACGCTCAAGGAGATGCGCCGGCACGCCACCGACGTGCAGTGAGCAACACCGAGCCGGCACCACGGGAACGCCATTACGCTGACAATGGGCTGTTTCCTCCACTCTTCCGGAGCTCTTCAGTATCAGAAAGGCGGTAGGGTCCCAAGGTACTCGGAGAGTGCAGCCGTCAGGAGGAGGAGTAGACGGGCATCCCCGCCGGTGAACAGCTCGGCGTTTACGTCGCCTTCGGGATGATGAGGCGCATTCGCGATGTCGCTTACCTTTTTCCAGAGCGTGTCGAGGAGTTGGCGGCGGATGTCATTGTCGGGCCACTGGCGCTCCTGGGCGATCTTCTCAGCGATGCGTTGCTGATCGGTCGCACCGTACTGCCTCTCCCACATGTTCAGTAGTCCTCGACACTCCTGAATGCAGTCACCATATCGGCGCTGATCAAGTGCACCTCGCGCCCTGTCGAACTGAGCCGCTGCGTTCGAGTGATCGGGCAGAGGTGGGGGAAACGACAGATCAAGAAGCCGAAGACGGTCATAACCCAGCCCCGGCAAAACGTTGTCAACCCAGTGTGACTGGTCAATCTGCACGGACATGGTTGTGATCCGCGAAATCCAAAACGGGTACAACTGGCAGAAAATTCCATAGGCAAACTCCCATGGCGATTCTGGCTGCTGCTTTCCTGGTGTCACCTGATTGAACGTCTTCATCCCGGCTACTGATGCTTCGATAGCGACATACAGCGTGAAGGTGCTGGATTACGCTTAATGGCGTAGCAATTCGATGTGCTCCACCTCTGCCGACGACAACCAGAAATGTAGATCGACGATGCTGATAACCAATTCACTTGGGATGGTGTGCACCCGAAATCGGGCAGTCAGATCTTCGACAATCAGACAACAGAGAGAGTTCTGTGGAAAGACGTTCTGATCCGGTCCGAGTGTTGCCTTGATCCGGCAGATCGCCAGCATGGACTCTGGTGGATGATTGTCAAGATCAATTTTCAACGGGAGGACGAGCTGGGGATGGAGCGGACCTCCTTCGCCTCGAATCGCCCCACCGTCGATCGACGCCGAGCCAATGCCTTTGCCGCCTAGGACGATGGGCTGTTGGCGTTCGACACGCTCTGGCTGATCGATACGATGCATTCCGAGCCCGTGACGGTTCCGAGGTGGGAAGCTCATCGCGCCAGCCGACCGAGGTAGCTGCGTGATCGCGCCCTCAAGTGTCTCTTCTTGAACCAGACGACGTTCTCGGGCATCCTCCACAGGAACGCTGGTCCGATCGGTGGCAAGAAGCAGACCTCCGACTACAAGATTGACTGTCGGTTTAACAAGCCCCAGCTCGAACAGCGCCTGCGCCTCGTGGGGGCTCTTGCTGACTGCGGGGCGATCCTGGATATAACCAACCTCGACTACGAGAGACTGGTATCTCACCTGCGCCGCTAGCTCGACAATATTCCCGCGGAGGAGTCGGATCTCGACGATGCAAGGGCTGCGCCAGGTAATGGACTGGCTCATCAAAAACGCGTCGGACGCCGAAGTAACCAAGTGGGCGGATAACAAGCCGTACCAGGCGATCAGGCCTGTCTATGACCTCTCAGGCGGGCGTGCAGGCTTCTCGCAGCTCCGCAACATTTCTGAGTTTCACAATCCGAATGCTGTAAACGACCACTGCGTCGAGATCCTGGCGGAGTTGGTTCAAGGGCGGATCGTTATTGTCGATCTCTCGCTGGGGTCAGAGATCGTCACCCAGACCCTGTCCGAGCGCATCGTCACCCACATTTTGGCGGAAGCGAACAATCGATTCCGCCAAGCCCTCGAGCCTCACCGAATCCAGATCTACGTCGAGGAGGCGTACCGTCTCTTCGATCGCCAGGATTTCAACAAGAAGTCGGCTGATCCATGGGTTCGTCTCGCCAAGGAGGCTGCCAAGTTCCAGATCGGGCTGATCTACGCGACGCAGGAGGTCTCTTCCGTCGAGCCGCGGGTGCTCGCGAACACCCACAACTGGATCGTTGCTCACCTGAACTCCGCTCGGGAGATCCGCGAGCTCGGGAACTACTACGACTTCACGTCGTTTGCAGACGCGACCCTCAGGGCCGAGGATCGTGGCTATGTCAGGCTTAAGACCTTGTCCGGCAAGTACATCGTTCCGGTACAGATCGACCGATTCGCCCACGGCGCGATCAACCAATCGCGGAAGGCGGCTGGCCTTCCGCCCGTCGCAGCAGCCATGAACAGTGGGCGCGGCAACGACACCGGACAGACTGAGGTGTTCGAACCTCGGCCCGAGCCGTTCGTCGATGAGAACCGGGAAGAGGAGTAGTGCCCTACGGACGTTCCGACGGGCGCTACGAGAAAGCGAGTCGGCTTGGACAGGTAGACCTTGCCAAGAGCGGCGTCGTCAAAGAGGCGATGGAGCGCTGGGTGTGCTCTCCCCTCGTCGACGGACCACCGGCCGACCTTACCGATCGCGTGGTGCCGCTCGCGGACCTGCCTGGTCAAGTCGATCGCCCCGACGCCAGATTCGCGCTGGCGTTCGACGGCTCGCTTCAAGAAGTAGCGGCTCGTGAGAAGTACCCGTCCGTGCGCGTGGAGTACGTGCAGCTTGCTGGCGTCGCTGTAGTGCTGCCTGAGTTCTTCGACGCTCGCGAAGGTTCGTTCGTCGATCCTCGCCAGCAGGCGGCCGTTAAACAGCAGATCGTCATGTCAGCGACCCGGGGAGCAGCTCAGTCGACACTTGGAGGCACGAGCTCTATGAGCTCTTCCGCACCCGCGGTGTTAGTGACTTCGGTGGACTGGTTTCGATGCTCGACGGCCTCGGCCGTCTGCATGAAGCCACCGGCACCGTGGAGGTCGGTCGTTGCCCTGAAGAGATGTGCAACAAACGACAGGAATGACCGGCAAATTACGCAGGAATAGTCACAAATGCCCAGGGTGCGGAGCCCAAATCTGGCCAACAGATGATCTGCGTACGCATGAGGAGTTCGACGGAGACGGGTCAAACCTCACGCCTGTGGGCCGTGTGATGAACTTTTGCGAGCGGCTGCTCCTCTCGATGTACATCGAGGGTTTCGCTCGCTCGTCGCCTCACAAACTCGGTCAAGGAATTTTTATCGCGGATGGACTTTTGGCACTGTTCGGGACGGTTGCCCCGATGAAGCGCCGCTTCGTCTCGTGGTGGCAGCAGATGACCACCCAGCTCAACAGCAGGGGGCAGTTCCTCCCCTCGTAGTCGGCATCGAAAAGCCAGGAGCATTCATCGATCACGCCGCAGCGATAGCTGAATTCCTTAGCCCCGGTGATGTGCTGCACATGGACGACACCTACATCAGGGCGCAGATAGCTCCCGGGAAGCCGGGCGCAGATCCGTACGGCAAGGACGAGTTCTTCGATCGGAAGTTCATCTACAAGACGAGCACCGACAACGTCCTTGTCGTAACGATGCCGAGGATGAGCGGCCAGCCCTATGGCGAGAAGGATTGTGAATCGCTTGATCAGTATCCGACCCTCGCCAAGAGCCTGGCGGTTCTCGATGACATCCAGGCGCGTCTCTACAAGGACGCCGTGATCCCCGTTGCGTTGGCCCACTCTGCGGCCGCACTCCCTCTGGGCACAGGTACCCGCGTCCTTGAGGATCTGGCTAGGCAGGCACTTTCCGTCTGAGGTGGCCGCCAGGTGACCCAGCAGGGCAGTTTACCTGGGTGAGACCGGCGTCCATCCCCGCGACAGCATCGTCATCACCGGCCCCTCGCTCACCACGCCTCGGAAGCGCCAGATCGTCGCTACTGGCCTGCCCGGAACCTAACTAAGTGGTATTGCTGTTAAGCCGGAGATCCACAGTTACTAACTCTTTTTCGGAGTCGCTGTCACGGTCTGGGGGTATAGTGTTATCATGATCGAAGTTAGGCTGCAGATCGAGGGTCGGCATGGAGCCATACGGTGCCGGGTACGAGCCAGCCGCGGTCGCCGGCTTCCTGCAAGACGCCTACTACTACCTGATTGCCCACGCCCATGCCCACAAGTATGTCATGGTCACTCACGAGGTCGTCGCCCACTCTACGAAGATGATCAAGATCCCCAACGCCTGCCTAGGCGTGGACGTGCGCTACCTCACGCCATTCGAGATGCTCCGAGCCGAACGGGCTAAGTTCCTCCTGGGAAGCTGATCAGATCATGTTCGATAAGCCCGAGCCGGACGTAACCACGATCGACGGTCTCGCACAGGAACTCAAAGCCCAGGCTCAGCTTCTGATTTCGGTTGCGACCGGTGGACCTCGTATCGAGTCCGTACGGGAGGACTATCAGCAGAGTCGCCGGAGACTGCTGCCCGCGCTCCAGCGACGGGGTGTTGAGTACCCTTTCCCCTGGCCGGACCTGTGGCAGTGGTATGAGTATTGGAGCACCAACCTGGAGAGCTATGCCTCCCGCCGGACGCACATCCAGCAGCTGATCACTCCGGCACTGGAAACGCTCGAACGCCAGCGCTCTGGTCTCTCAATCACGGACCCAGCGACCTGCAGGTTGCCAATGTGGGCTGGTCTTGATTCCAGGGTCGCCGGGCTCGCAACCGAGCTGTCCTGGGCCGCCACCCGGGACGACTTACAGGATGTGGGTCGTCGTGCTCGGGAGGTGCTCATCGACTGCGCTCAGCTGCTGACCGACCCAGCTATCGTTCCGGTGGGCACTGAGCCACCAAAGGTCGGCGATGCGAAGTCCTGGCTCGACCTGTTCCTCGTCGCTCGTGCCGGTGGGTCAAGCAGAGTAGAGCTACGGCGTCTCGTTCGTGACGCATGGGATCTCGCACAGAAGGTCACACACGGAGATCCCGATAAGGTCGATGTCTTCGCAGCAGCCCAGGCAACCGTGCTCGTTGTACGAACTCTCCAGGAGTTGGCGCTGACCTAACCAAACCGGGGAATTCCATGACCATTGACAGATGCAAAGGCTAGCAGTTGGAAACCCTCTAAATCCTATATTAAGACACGTCAACTAGTCTGACAGAGAGGGTAATTGATATATATATATATATTCATTAATTACCTGCCTTTCAGCATTGTTGCCTCCTTGTGTTATCTTGACACCAAGAGGGTACTACTTTCCTGGGAGGTGGGTCATTTTTAGTCCGCTGCTAACAAAGCCTATGACCTTACAAAATCATACCGGGTTGCCCAGAGCCGACCAGGTCGTGGATCCCTTCCATGTGATCGCCCTGGCCAACCGCTGTCTCGATTCGGTGCGACGTCGGGTCAAGGCCGAGCACTTCGGACGCCGCCACAAGAGCAACGACCCACTCTATCGGGCACATAGGGTGCTCGTCATGGACGAAGAGACCCTCGACGCTGAGGCTACCGCCCGGCTGTGGTCGCTACTCGAGCTAGGAGACCCCAGAGGCGAGGTGGCCATTGCCTACCGGGTGAAAGAGCGCCTTAGGGACTTCTACCGGACTCAAGACCCCGATCAGGCCCGCCAAGTGCTCGAAGAGCTCAAGACCCACTGCCTGAAGAAGGCCATGCCGCTCGAAGTACAGAGGCTCGGCCGGACCATCAGGGACTGGTTCGACAAGATATGCAACTATCACCTGGCCAGGGTGTCCAATGGCCCCACTGAGGCACTCAACAACCTGGTGAAGCGCATCAAGAGGATTGGATTCGGGTTCCGGAACTTCCAGAATTACCGGATACGAGCACTGCTCTATGCCGGCAAGCCGAACTGGCGAGTCCTCGGATCAATCGTCGTCCGATGACGGGCACGCCCCGCCAGGATCCGAAGAGCCGGATACGTGCTGACCGTGTGCTTAATCATATGTGCCGCGGCGGTAAGGAGTTGATTTATGGTCGATACTAGTACGCTGTTTTGATATCGGATATGGCCGTGTGGGCCTATCAAGAAGTATACGTCTGGGTTGCCGCTTGGGTCGTAGGCTAGGCTGAGGGACTTGGAAGCCATGCCCCAGGTCCATTGCGCGCTTGACCACGCAGACCCGCCTTCGTTGGCTGCCCAAGCGGCAAGTTGGTTCCATCCATGCGAGGTTGGAGGGATGTCGCCATAGAGGTCGAGGCTGACCGCGTGGACACCGTCAGCCTCCAAGCTGGGCAGCGCCTTGGAGATGGCTGGTCCGCTCGCGGCGCACGAGGAACAGCCCGCGACAAAGAACCACAGGAGTACCGGCTTGCCCCGGAGCGCCATGATGGTCATTTTCTTTCCGCGAAGGTTTGTTGCAGTTGCAGCGTTGGCATTTAGCGTGGTGAACGTGCCGTTGGGCGCGAGATTCGTCGCGGCATTTGTCGAATTTTCAGTAGGTTTCGAAGCACCCGAAGATGATATTGCACGTGCCGTCGGTTGCACGACGGGTGAGCCGGGGGTGCCAATGGTCGCGAGCCGTACAATGAACCCGGCGACTATTGCGACGCTTAGCATACCGGCAAGCCATCGTCCGCGATGTTTCGGCCTTAGTGTATTACGCCGCGTTTCTTCGATTGGATCAGGCTGGTGGATTGGGTCGTCGGTGCTCATCGTAACTGACTAGCAGCTTGTAGTAGTTGGGGCATGGTGGAGGCTGGCGAGCTATTTACGTAGGTGATCTTTCCCTTGGAGTTGATCAGGTAGTAGAGGTCGAGGTATGCCTTCGGGTTGTAGGTATGAGTGAATGTCGAAGATGCCTCGCCGAATGTCCAGTCTGGGTTCGAAAAGGCGCTACCGGCAAGGGTCTTGGCGAATGCATCCATCGGAGTGCCTGACTGGCCGAGGTCGGCATAGTTCTCGACCTCAACTACATGTACACCGTCTGCAGCAAGCGTGGCGATGTTCTGGGCCATCGACTGTGTGCCAGCCTCGCATGATGAGCACCATGTCGTCATGAACCAGATTAGCGTGGGTTTTCCCCGCAACCCGGTCTCAGTCTCGGTCTTGCCGGCAAGGGTGGTAAAGGTGCCATTCGGCGCGGTAGTGCCGATTGGGAGTGACACGCCAGACGTGTTCGACGGGCTACTCGCCGATGCAGAACCTGAGTTGCTACTTGCCACATGAAGAGCAACGACCAACGCGACGAGTGCGACGACCACCGTGACACTTCCTCTAGAGAGCAACCGGTTGCGCTTTTGGCGCTGTGCTTCGGCTCGGCGCCGGGCGGCGCCGGACAGATGTGGTGGTCGTTGGCGCGTTGATGCCTTGCTCACCGAAGGATTCCTTCTCTATGTTCGGATTCTTGGGTTAGGGATGTATTATTGCTCGGTCGCGGCGCGTCTACAAGTATCTCTCGCACCTCAGCAGGATTGGCATCACTGCAGCAGGTATCAGAGACTGTATCAGACACCTCACTTGGTGTAGCTTCGACTGCGCAGCCGTCCTCGGTGAAGCACTGCGAGCGTGTCACCTTGCGTAGCCCCCACCAGCACATTAAGGAGAGGAGTATGAGGCTTGTTGCAAGGAATTCGGTCTGGTGGACGGCGAAGAAGTGCTGCAGGGTGCCCGTCGTCGTATACAGTCCCACTCCCGACATTCCGATAAAGGCAAGTAGAGAGGGAATAATTGGAGTGCAGCATAAAAAACTCGGGAGTAGTCCCGCGACGAACGCCAATCCTGTCGCCGTGCTGTTTGCAGCCCGGGTATCTGCGATTCTTCGCATAGCATAAACTTGGATGCTCAAGACGAGACCCATCGCTAGACCCAGCACGATTGCCCAGACGAGTAGGTAGGCGTTCAAGTAGTTCCAGTTGGCAAACTCAAAGCGTTGGGTGTAGCTGAAGGGCAGGAGCAAGGTGTAAAAGAACGCGACGGCACCGGCTACAATCAAGAATCCAATGATGCGCCAGGGCGTACCCAGCACCTCGGCTAGAGCCCGTGGCACCCGCAGGCGGGTGAACTCATTCGTAGTCATCATGGGCACCATACCTTTTGTGCTGGTGCTGGTGCTGCTGGTGCTGGTGTGCAGCGCACAGCATGCCGTCGGTGCCGTAGGAAGAGCCCGAGAGCGATCGCCAGGAGGATGCCGCTGATGATCCCGCCGACTATACTGAGCGTTGCCGCGCTCGCAGCCGCCAGGGCAGCGAAAATTAGCGGACCGCCACAACACAGGACAGGCAGGATAAGCAACAAGAGAGCCGCGCCCAGACCCTTCTTCTCAGCGGGGCCTGCGTGCGCAGGCTCAGCTCCCGTGTGCACGTTCGCCCGCACGCGGGCTTGTATCAGATGGTGCCACGTTAGAAACGGTCATGCACTGCCTCCTTCTTGCCATTCCATCACGATGAGTTGACTACCCTGCCCAGATGTAGAGTACCAACTTCACTTCTTCGTTCAGTTGATTGCAATCGTCATTATAAACATTCCACTTAGGTAGAAGGTCAAGAGATAAAGTGATGATTGTTATATAATTGCGATTAGTGAATGTTGGCGTAGTTGCACATACTTCATATGATACATCCTGAGCAGATGGATCTTGACAGGATAGACGCTGGAAGTTGCAGACGGTATGGCAATATGAATGAGGATGAGGATGAAAGGCGACCACAAACACCTCTCGTTTTCCAGTCCTGCATCCAGCATCGTTGTTTCCTTGTGTTTTACTGGTACCAAAAGGATACCACTCTTCTGGGAGGTGGGTCACGCTCGTATTACTACGGATAGATCATCTTTAGCCCGCTGCTGACTATAGCTATGCCGCAGATGCCAGTATCGGCGAGGGCTGCAACCACGCTCCTTGCGGAGACCCCGGCAACGATCTGCGATCCGATCAAAAATGATACACCGGGGAAGCAGCACCGACCAGCCGTCTAGTGGCACCCGGCAACGATCTGCGATCCGATCAAAAATGATACACCCCAGTACTAATATGGATACCGTGGATACAGATACGTATTACGACTTGCTTGGCGTCACACCCGATGCCGGTACGGAAGAGATAAAGGCTGCCTATGACCAGCTCAGTATGAGAATACGCCCCGACAGCGGTGGAACCGATGCCCTCTTCAGCGAAGTGAAGAAAGCATACGACACGCTCTCCGATCCTGCATTCAGGCACCAGTATGACGATTCTCTGTCAAACCAGACAGAGATATACGGTAATGATAATCAAGAATACAACGCTTCCGGATGGGTTAGGGTGGACGATACGCCTGCCGGAAGCGATACGTCGGAACCGGGACACGATGGCGGCCATGCGAATTCCCCTCCACCTCACACGGAATACGATGGAGCTTACGGTTTCAATTTCAATGGGAACGATGAAAACCAAATGGACTTTCCTCCACCTCACACGGAATACGATGGAGCTTACGGTTTCAATTTCAATGGGAACGATGAAAACCAAATGGACTTTCCTCCACCTCACACGGAATACGATGGAGCTTACGGTTTCAATTTCAATTTCGATTTCACTGGACACGATGGCGGCCATGCGAATTCCCCTCCACCTCATAGGGAACCTTGGCATACGCCCCAACCTTCAGGCCCACCTAGAGGCGACGCGTCAGAATTCCGGCACGATACAGAGGATCCTAGTCATACGCCCCCACCTTCAGGCTCACCCCCAGGTCGCAACGGTTTTTCCTCCGGCGATACACCAAGCGGATACCCCAGACACGAGCAAAGCAGCCATACCAAAGTAATCGTAATTTTACTCGCGGTGGTGTATATCGTGCTACTGAGTAATTCCCAGCCAGTACTTTTCGCTCTCCTAATGCTCTCGCTGCCAATAGTTGGATTTATAGCTATATTTATAAAATGGAGGAAAAAATGGATAGGAAAATAATGCTGTTGGGTGTATGTGCCCTACATGCCTTTAACTTCAACCGCTGGAAGGATGTCGGCGCTCTGCGTACTTTGGATATCTACGCATGTCCAGCCATAATATGGAGAGATCAGTGATGGGCGCTCTGGAAACGGCACCTGCCGGCCGGCCTGTCAAACGCAAAGGCGGAGCCCTTGCCAGTGCCGATGACAAAAAGATAGAATATGAAACGGCTGACAAGATCGGTTTTGAACGGCTTCCCGATGAGGTGGTGAAGGCGCTGCGGTCACGTCAATGCCTTCTTGGCGATGAAATCGCCATAAGCGTTGATGATCTTGTTACAAAGCGTCGTAAAGATGGTTCTCACTATCAGTTCATAGATGCTTGGTGGGCGAGTACCAGATATTGTACAATTATAGGTGTCACGCGGGAGCTTGCGGCGATGGGAGATGGACGGTTCAGGCCTAATGGTCCGTGGTCAGCTACGGGAACCATCCATCTATTACCCGATGATCTGCAACTGGTTCGCTCTATATGGCAGCGCTCACTATCGCAGGATGCTGTAAGCGACGCGAGAAGGAAAAATGATATCCAATATACGGACGAAGCTATCGATGTGCTTCCACCGGATGTGGCACTGCCCGTAAGAGGCGGAAAGTCTGACGCATGGCGGGTATATAGCAAGGTGTTCGCTCAAGAAACGATCGTAGCTATGAAAATGGTTGGCGATAGAGTAAGGATCCTTCGGGCGGTTAGGGAGGCCACCTCGAAGGACAAGCTCGACAGTGCCAGCTGGACATTGGATACGCTAGATGCCCCTGTAGTCAGCTCAAGGCCGATATCTATCGGGAAAGGCTCCGGTTGCGCTACCATGAAACATCCGAGCGTGTAGTTGTGGATACGCATACATATTATGAACTGCTTGGCGTCACACCCGATGCCGATGTAAGCGAGATCAAGACCGCATTTCGTCGGCTCACTATGAAGATACACCCCGACAGCGGTGGGACCAATGCCATCTTCCGCAAAGTAAAGCAGGCATACGATACACTTTCCGATCCTACACTCAGGCGCCAGTATGACGACTATCTGTCAAACCAGACAGAGATGTACGCCAATGATAATCAAGAATCCAACGCTCCCGGATGGGTAAGGGTGGACGACACGCCTGGCGGAAACGAGGCGTCGAAACCGGGACACGATGGCGGTCATGCGAATTCCCCTCCACCTCGCACGGAATACGATGGAGCTTACAGTTTCAAGTTCACTGGACACGATGGTGGCCATGCGAATTCCCCTCCACCTCATGAGGATCCTGGTCATACGCCCCCACCTTCAGACCCACCTAGAGGCGACGCGTCAGGATGCCGACACGATACAGAAGATCCTGGTCATACGCCCCCACCCCCAGGTCGCAACGGTTTTGCCCCTGGGTTGTACACCAGCTTGCATGCAGACAGTCTGGCTCAGCTTGTATTCGACAAAGATCCTTTCGTACGTTATATGGCTGCTATCGACAACCGTACTCCCACTCAATCTCTTGGCTATTTTTCGATAGATAAGGACCCCTTTGTACGTTATGCAGCCGCCACCAACCCCCATACTCCCACCGAGTCACTTGGCCTCCTTGCATGGGATCACTGGCCTTTTGTACGTTATGCAGCCGCCATCAACCCACATACCAGCTATGAAGATCTCAAAACGTTGCTCTCCGACAAGATACCCGCCATTCGCATGGCCGCCAACCATACCTTAAGCTTGCGCCACTAATCGAGCAACAGCCCAGCGCTGGCAACCTTCACATTAGCCCGAACTTACCTCCGAATACTCCCCTGATTTGATATCTGAGCAAGCATGAAGGACCGGTAAGGCAGGCCATGCTGCTATTATGTAGCACATGGCGAATGCCAGCATACGAGAACTCGAGCAGAACGCTTCGCGGGTCGTAACACGGGCCGCCGGTGGCGAAGTGGTGACGGTCACCGATCGAGGTCGCCCGGTATGCCAGATCGTCCTCCAAGTCCATATGTGGCCAGACGCGCTGGTCAGCCTGCGCCGACCCGCCTGCTGGCACGATTGACCGAAGGGCTACCGTCGTGAGCGAGGGGCACTGCACAAAACCACAGGTCCCAACGACTCCAGCTTTTTCTCCGATCTCCTCTATGGTTCGGGGCTGAACACTGGCGGGCGACGCGATGGCGACGGGGTCGAACTCACGGCTGTCCCCAATGGTTATCGGGGCCCCAGTAGGGGCGTAACGGTGGCAGGTCAGCCAGCTTGGGGTCCTCCGGTTGCGGCGACTCGCCGTCATCTCCATCCCACAGACGGCGGTACTGGTCGGGGATGTCGCCCCACCCCCAGTAGGGTAGCGGGCCGGTCGGCAGTATCCCAAGTGTCTCAAGAGGATCGATACGCTCGTGTCCGACGGTGCACAGATGTGCCCAATCGTCACCGAGATCGAAGACATACACGAACTGCTCGCCCGGACGCAGGCGCGAGAGCTTGACACGCCGGAAATCCTCGGTCTTCTCACCCTCGATCTGCCAGTCAGGATCGGGGATGCAAAGACACGTCCTGTCTCTCAGAGTGAACTCCTGAAGGTGGGAACGGTCCCAGCGAGCGAAGGCGTCGTCAATAGCATTGGCGAACTGCTCAAAGGTGTGGGTACGCGCAGAAGCGAAAATGCGCCCCGGCCGGGGCCAGAGGTGCTCGCCGTGACCCTCGATGAGATCGACCCGGATAGACAACCACGTGCGCGCCATGGCTACTCCGCCCCTGGGGCGCTCATCTCCTGTAGCAGAGCTGTTGTGATACTGACGCTTGAGGACGCGTCGATCCATGACCATTCGATTGCTACGGCCATCTCATCGCGATGTCGGGCCGGCTGGGTGAGTACCTTCGTTGCACGGCGCAGGGGCCGCAATCGTTCGACCTTGTTCGTCTGGTGAGTGTCAGGGAAGAGGAATTGCACAGCGGGGTCGGCCGTTCCGTCTTTGACCGCCCGCGAGATCTTCCCGAGCACGTCGGGTGGTACGCCAACGGATGTGCAATTTGGTTTTGCCACTAGGGTCATCATTTTAATATATTATATGTCATTCTGGATAGCCCAACATAATGCTGCGCGCTGTATGCCACGTGCTTCCGCCGTCCCAAATCCAGAATACCGTCGAAAAGTCCACAGCCGATCCCTGTATCCACGTGGAAAATTGCCACGCGTAAACGGAAACTCCCCTGCCTCACTGCCATTCGAGTGTTCCTGCCAAAGTTGCCCTCTCGCCATTTCCAGATCCACCGGAATGTGTGAGTCAGTCTCATCCATCCATCTGGCTGAGCGCCTTCCTAGCACCAACGAATCACTGCTCATCTATACTCCTCCAATCAGGGATGCGTGACAACCAGGTATCAGTTGTCGCGTAGATCAGGGAAGTCGGTCTCCCACCATTCATTGCCAACCTTGCCCAGCGGTGTTTCCTGTGGATGAAGGGTATTCTCCCGAGTGCGCAGTTCCACGCGACGAATTTTCCCGGATATGGTCTTGGGCAATTCATAAAACTCCATCCTTCGTATCCTCTTGTACGGGGCCACGGTAGATGCCACATGCTTGAAAATTGCATGAGCCGTTTCTTCGCCAGGTTCCCATCCGGCCGCCAGGGCGATATAGGCCTTGGGAACCGACAGGCGTACGGGATCAGGCGATGGAACGACCGCAGCTTCCGCGACGGCCTCGTGCTCCACCAGGATGCTCTCCAGCTCGAAAGGCGAGATCCGGTAATCAGATGCCTTGAATACATCATCAGCCCGGCCCACATAGGTCAGATAGCCCTCATCGTCTTTCTGCGCAACATCACCGGTATGGTAGTAACCATTTCTCATGACGTGCTCGGTAAGCGCAGGATCATCAAGGTAGCCGTCCATCAAGCCTAGAGGCGGCCTGTCGAGAGCAATGCATATCTCACCCTCGGTACTTGCCTCATCTGTCTGCGGATCGATCAACTCTATCCGATAACCTGGCATCGGCCTTCCCATGGAACCTGGCTTTACCACCTGCCCAGGAGAATTAGCCACCTGCAAAGTGGTTTCAGTCTGACCGTATCCATCCCTTATAGTCAGTCCCCAATGTCTTCTTACCTGCTCGATCACTTCAGGATTGAGGGGCTCGCCTGCACTCAATGCCTCACGTAGCGATACTTTTACCTGACTTAAATCGGACTGTATTATCATGCGCCATACTGTGGGCGGCGCGCAGAATGTGGTAACGGCATAGTCGGCGAGCACCTTGAGCAGAGCGGGCGCCGAAAAACGCTCGTAGTTGAATACGAGAGAGGTGGCTTCGGCATTGAAGGGAGCAAAGATGTTGCTCCAGGCGTGCTTGGCCCAGCCAGGGGAGGAAAGATTGAGGTGGATGTCGCCAGGCTGCAAGCCGATCCAGTACATAGTCGTAAAGTGCCCTACTGGATAGCTGGCGTGGTTGTGCTCTACCAGCTTTGGCAAGGCCGTGGTGCCTGAGGTGAAGTACAGGAGGAGAGGATCAGTGGCTTTGGTGACATCGTCCGGGGAGAAGGTTTTGTCGTGGCCGATCGATTCATCATACGATATCCATCGTGCCGGGGTGGGATCGCCAGGAGGACTTACCGCCACCCTGATCACGCCATCTGCCATCCCGCCGGGAATCGCTTCAAATTTTGCCGCCTGGCTCGATGCAGCCACTATGCATCTGACCTGTCCCCGGGAAAGCCGGTCTTTCAGGTCTACGGGCGCCAGCAAGGTGGTGGCAGGGATAATGACCGCTCCCAATTTTGTGGCAGCCAGAAACGTCTCCCACAGGGCAACCTGATTTCCAAGCACAACGAGTACCCTATCTCCTCGCCGGACCCCTAGTTCCCTCAGAAAATTAGCCACCTGATTGGATCGAGCGGTCATCTCAGCGTAGGTGATCGCGCAGCTGCTACCATCCTCCTCCACCAGCCGGAGCGCCACTCGTTCTCCGATGCTATCGCTTCGTGTATCGAAGTAGTCAAGCGCCCAGTTGAACTCTTCCATCACCGGCCATCGGAATTGCTCGTAGGCTGCTTGGTAGTCGCTTCGAAGGTCAATTAGTTGCTGCCGTGCCACCAGGAAAGACGGTAGAGTATTCATAGACAAAATGATACCATGCGCTTCCCAAATACACCTGTAATCGTGCTGCAGCTCCGCAACCCATGGAGCCATGGCTAGAGGCTGCTCACTTTTGCCACCCGAGCACGCCTACAACCATACCTCTAAGAAAGGATATTCCTCCCGCTGCTCGGGCCAGAGGGAGTGCTGATTGACGGTACGTGCCCCGTCGCCATATCGTGTGCCGCAGCAACAACCCCCTGCTCCACTACTGTCGCCAACTGGTCGAAGTAAGGGACCTGTACGTCAGGTGTTTGAGTCATCACGGCTGCTTCGAAGCTCCCCATGGCTATAAAAGCTATCTGGGTATAAAACGGCACTACGGTGGCAACTCCATTTGCTTGGATGGTTACATATATAGGTACTACCAGCTCAATACCGTGAATGCCGGCCTCCGGTGGAATGGGTGGAGCATAGGCCGGGTAGGGAGCGGTTATGGTGCCTGAATGTGAACCTGCAGAATCCTGAGCTACCTTCAGAAATGCCTGTTGAAAGCATGCAGGAGCTCCTGGTTTCTCAATAATTGAAAGATCGGACTGCACATCGGCATCAGTGGGAGCTATCTCCACGGACGAAGATGCGAACACCATGCCGTTGCCGGCGGGTCCCGTGGTAAAGGTCGGAGAGCCGGTGTAAATGTAGCCGGGCGGATGTCCAGACAAACCTCCGCCAAAAGCATTGTTCAAGCGCTGGGTCGAAACACCCAGGCAAGCAGCCAGCTGGCTACTTATTTGTTTTGATTGCGCCTGGCTTGAGCCTCCTGCACTGCTGTTGCACGCACTGGCGCACACTCTCCATGCCGACGGAAAATCTCCGAGAACCAGGTTGGCGCTCTGAGCTATGTTCTGTAGTTGAGCCTTTGAAAGATGGATGCCAGGCATTGTGGTCGCCGAGGGTGTGTGAGTGGAAGACCTACTCGTGTTGGGGCCACTTCTGACCCGTGAGCCTGTGCCGGATCCATTAGATCTGGGCGTGTTGGATATCGACTTCGCACCGGCCCTGGATAGGTACCACCCTCCAATACCGCCGCCTCCGACCACCAGTAATGCTGCAACGACGATGGTGAATGCCTTGCTAGGCATCCTGCTACCCGACCATGAACGCTTCCTGCCTATCTTCAATGGCACATTGGTGCTCGCTACCGGGCCCATGGTCGCTGGTATGTCCCCCGGAATACCCGGCGTACCTCCAGCCGATAAGCCCACAAAGACGGTTGCAGCGACCGATGATCCAGGCATCTCTCCTGGTGGTGGTGGTGGTTGTAGAGGCATTGCAGGTTGTAGAGGCATTGCAGGTTGTAGAGGCATTGCAGGTTGTAGAGGCATTGCAGGTTGTAGAGGCATTGCAGGTTGTAGAGGCATTGCAGGTTGTAGAGGCATTGGTGGTGGTGCAGCCGGTTGTACCATGGCAGGCGGAGGTGGAGCCCCCTGAAAAGAAGCTGGTGAACCACCGGGCGGGGCGACCCCGGATTGGACCGCACCGGATTGGACCGCACCGGATTGGACCGCACCGGGTTGGACCGCACCGGGTTGGATCGTACCCTGTATCCTAAACGCCTCGATCTGCCTGCCAATTGACGCAACATCGTCAGGCGAAACAGAACCAGCAGGAACAAGAAACCTAGTCGCTCCAGAATCTGCAAGTACATCGAGTACCCAGGCCGCCCTGCCGTTAGCCGCCATCATCTGGGATCCCCACAGGACAGCTGTCATATTACTCCACAAGATGGTACGTTCGCCCTCCTGGCGGCTGGTAACTGTAATTCCCCGTGAATCCACGGCGAGCGAAAGTCCTTCCACGGTTACTGGACCCCTTGCAACCTGAGCCACGAGGACTACGCCATCAAAATACAATGCACCGCCAGTATCACCTCCGTACAGTACCACGAGGCAAATCTAACACATGCACTATACCTGCGCTGGAAATAGGTCAACTTATTCGAGCTTCCGGCGGGAACGGGAGTAGGCTGGTCACATGAACAGTCTTTCCGGAGATGTGCTGGACAGTGCCAAGGTCTCGTCGTGGATGGAGCATAACGTGGAAGGAACCACGGCTCCATTCTCCTTCTCACTCATAGCAGGAGGCAGGTCGAACCTCACCTTCAAGATTACCGATGCACGCGGGAATGCGTATGCCCTGAGAAGACCTCCGAGCAGCCATATACTACCGACCGCTCACGACATGGCCCGAGAGTACCGGGTCATCTCGGCATTGGCATCCACCCTCGTGCCGGTGGCTCATCCGCTTGCGCTCTGCGAGGACGTAACGGTTACGGGTAGCCCATTTTACGTGATGAGTTTTGTCGAGGGGACCATCATCCGTGAAGCGGCCGACTGCGACGGCACGCTCGGACCCACCGATCGCACCCTGGCAAGCCAATCAATGGTGGATACCCTCGTCACCCTCCACTCGCTTGACGTGGATGCCATTGGCCTTGGAGACCTCGGGCCCAGAGAGTCCTATATAGAGCGGCAACTGAAACGTTGGATGGGGCAGTATGCGGCATCAATGGATACCTTGGGCAAGCCGGCCGGCCCGGCGGATCCGGTGAGACGTGCATATGACCACCTACGCGCCTCGGTCCCCGCCACGCAACGCACCAGCCTGGTACATGGTGACTACAGGTTGGATAATATCGTTCTAGATGATAATGCCTCCGTGAAGGCGGTACTCGACTGGGAAATATGCGCACTCGGTGATCCGCTTGCAGACGCAGGTCTGTTGCTGGTCTACTGGGCCGAGAAAACTGACGAGTCACCTCTCGTAGAGTCTCCAGCCACGGCTCTTGAAGGATTTTACTCTCGGGATGAGCTCATAGCGCGCTACGCCCAGAGGTCAGGGCTGGATGCTGGCAACATCGAATATTACATGGCTTTCGGCTACTGGAAGCTGGCTTGCATACTTACGGGTGTCTATGCCCGGTACGTATCGGGAGCAGCGGGTGGTGACCGGACAAGTGTAGACAGGTACGCCGCCATCGTAGAGTGGCTGGCCTCGCTGGCGCTAAGCTTATGTATATGATCATCGTTTTCGGAATTATTGCATCCACTCTCACCACTGCTTGCTGGATACCGCAAGTCTATCGCTCACTCAGTAGAAAATCAGCGAAAGACTTCTCTTGGATATACCTGCTGGCGCTCATCACCGGTGTAACAGGCTGGCTTGTTTACGGCGCTCTCCTCCATGATCCCATTATTTGGGCGAGCAATGCTGCCGTCGACATATGCACTCTATTCATCGTCACGATCAAAATGTATTCGGAAATAGCTGGTTTCCACCGGCATAAGCCATTACCGGGTACGCACACGCTTTCAGGATAATGGATCTAGGAGCAATCTTTGGCTTATTACGAGATAAAGGAACACAGCTTACTCGAGAACCCCGTACTGGTAGTCGCCACGGAAGGTTGGATAGACGCAGGATACGCAGCTGCTACTACTGTCAGTAGCCTTGTCGGTCAGGGCAGCGACGGTGAAGCAGCCGGCAAGCTGCTTGCAGCCTTTGACGACGAAACATTTCTGGATCGCCGCGCCAGGCGCCCGACCTTACATATCACCGATGGGGTCAGTGAACCTCCCCGGTGGCCTAGTATTCGCATGGTGGCCAGTAAAGATATGGAAGGCCACGACATTTGCTGGTTGCTCGGCCCGGAACCTGATTTTCGCTGGAAGTCCTTCGTGGACTCGGTACTTTCCATATGCAACGAGTTTGGTATGAAGATGGCAATTGGCCTTGGAGCATTCCCGGCTCCTGTGCCTCACACCCGACCCGTCCGCCTGGCTGCAACTGCGAGTAGCCGCTATGCCGACATGGCAAAAAAGGTAGGCGTAGTACGCGGGACCGTTGAAGTACCCAGTGGGATCTGGGGACCCCTGGAACATGCTCTGCCTGACATTGGCATTCCTGCAGTAGGCTTATGGGCACGCGTACCCCATTACGTCGCAACAATGCCCTACCCGCCAGCCAGCCTGTCCCTGCTCAATGGCCTGTGCGACCTGACGGGTCTGTCCCTACCGAGTGGGGATCTGATGGCTGCAGCCGACAGTTCATTGAGCCGGATCAACGAGATAATGGGACGTTCCGACGAGCATTCCAAGATGGTCAAAGAGCTCGAAGAAGGCATCGACAGCTCCGAAGGCAACCCTCTTGATATAAGCCAGATGCCCACAGGTGACGAGATAGCTACGGAACTGGAGCGGTACCTCCACATGGGCCATCTGCTGGATGCCGGTGATGCCGGCGGAGGCACCCAAAATGATGAGGCGGTGAAAGCCCGTAGCCCTATGCAATCAGAGAGGCATGCTCCGGAAGGACCTCCTTCCATGACGTCCGCCGATGCATCACGCCAGATGAGGCAACCAGGTCAAACCGGAAGGGTGGCTGGAGGAAAGACTGGTCCGGGATCACGGGATACAAAGGGGAAAGGCGGCGCCGATGAGGTGGACGAAGCACAAGGAGACAGTGCGGGAAGCGTTGTGGATGACGCTGATGCCACTGGGCAAGGAAACGATATGGCCGGGGACGCCCCTGACACGACAGGCTGGGAAGACGGCTTGGAGGAGGTCGAGGACTATACCTCCGGCTTAGGTTTCATCCCTCTCGAGGATGGTACGTTCAACTGGGAGGATGATGACGACGACGACGATAAAGGCGAGGACGATTGGGACGACGACGATAAAGGCGAGGACGGAGGCGAGGACGATTGAGGTAAGGATCGTAGGGGGTAGTGCGGCTCTTGCCGCCCTCGGTTGTACGACTAATCGTTCAATCAACTGTGCAACCCACTGTTCAGCGCAATCCCTCGACATGTGCTGAACGTGGACATACCAGACGTCATCAATGCCCGCCGTATGGTACGGAGTTTTTCCGGTCGGCCGCTCCCTGCGGGCATGATCACCAAACTCGTATCCTATGCCCGTGCCGCTCCAAGCGCGGGCAACACATCTGGATGGAGAGCGATCATTCTTGAAGACCAGGATTCCATCTCGTCGTTCTGGCAGGCAGTCACCGATGCCGAGTGGAGAACAAGGTCGAGAAGATGGAATGGATTGTCCAGGGCGCCCTCAGCCGTCGTGTTGCTCGCCAATCCAAAGTGTTATACTGACCGTTACAGCTTGCCCGACAAAATCAGTGCGGGCCTTGGCAACCCTCCCGATGGCGGTGGCGAGGATGCATGGCCGATCCCCTACTGGTATGTGGATGCCGGATTCGCCGCTATGCTGATCATGCTAGGTGCAACCGATGTCGGCCTCGGGTCGCTCTTTCTCGGCAACTTCCGTGGCGAACCAGAACTGAAACGACTACTCGGCATCCCTGAGCCATGGCGCTATGTTGGCACGGTGCTGGTAGGCTATCCCGACGGCAACGATTACCCATCCTCCTCCGTAAGGAACCACCCTGGCCACAACGATCGCATCTACTACGGTCGTTGGGGTGTGGCCGAACCATAAGAACCATCAAAGAGCACTCGCCTCGTACCATTTCTATGTGTTACCATACATTTCATGATCTCTTATGCAGACATGCCAGTAAAATGCCCGGCATCGTACAGACGGACATTCTCGCCAGAACGATACGAACAATACGAACAATACAGTAGGCTACGCATATTGCCATGGAACGACTCCGCAAACAGCCCTGGTGGTTTCGACCCACGTTCGCTATATGTCGAGACTTTCTGGCTGGGCACCCTTGGTCCCACCGCCACATGGCTGACGCGACTCGTCGCTTACAGCCTTGATGAGTACCCCGAGGGCATCACGCTGGATGCAGAAGAGATAGCCCGGCGCATTGGGGTTGGAACCGGAACTGGACGCAACAGCGCGCTCAGCAAGACCCTGAGACGATGCGCCCGCTTCGATATCGCCCGGCTATCTTGCCTATCGCCGCCAGCATCACTGCTGCCAATCCCCGCCTTGACCACACCGGCGTCAACCCCACCAGCGCCACGGCCTGCTGCACAATTACCGGCTGCTGCAACACAGGCACATTCACCGGCACCGCCGCTGCCACCGGTATCCACAGTCTCACCACTCGCAGGCAACAGCATACTCATTGTGGAAATACGCCGCAGGATGCCGGCGCTTCCAGACAAATATGTCCGGCAGCTACCCGGTCATCTCCGATGGTTGCATGCAAGCTTCCTAGCCGGAGAAATGTCCCAAAGGCAACTTGCCGCTCACTCTAACCGATACTGATTGGTGGCACTGGCAGCTAGCAAGCCCATGGCTTTCCCGGGAGCCTGGCGATGCGTGCTTCCTCAGTTAGCAGCAGCACCAAGCACGGCATGAGCAGCAGCCAGGCGGGCCACCGGCACCCTGAACGGAGAGCAGCTTACATAGTCGACTCCCGCCGCGGCAAACACGGCTATGGACTCCGGATCACCTCCATGCTCGCCGCAGACACCTATGCTCAGGCCTGCCCTCGCCTGCCTACCACGCTCGACAGCAATCCGTACCAATTCACCTACACCGTCTGCATCTACCACCTCGAAGGGGTTGTGTGCCAGCAATCCAAGCTCCAGGTACCGAGACATCATCCGGCCTTCCACATCGTCCCTACTGAAGCCAAAAGTCATCTGGGTAAGATCATTGGTGCCGAACGAGAAGAACTCCGCCTCCAGGGCAATCTCACCCGCCCGCAGCGCCGCCCGGGGTGTTTCTATCATGGTGCCGATCTTCACATCCAGCACCGCCTTCTCCGCCTCGCTCGCCCCGGAGAGCACTTCGGCAATGGCCGCCTCCACCCATCCACGGGCAAGATGCATCTCGGCGCGCGTGACGGTGAGGGGAATCATCACCTCCACTACGGGAGTGCCTCCATCGCGGATCCGTACGAGCGCCGCCTCCATGAGTGCCTTGACCTGCATGGAGTACAGGCCGGGCTTGATAACTCCCAGCCGCACACCTCTGGTGCCGAGCATGGGATTGGCTTCCTGCCAGGCCATGGCCGCCTGGTAGAGCTTTTCCTCCTCAGCAGTCAATCCACTGGTCGCCCTCTTCACAAGCAGGTCCTCCGTATGGGGAAGGAACTCATGAAGGGGAGGGTCAAGCAATCTAACCACTACAGGCAGGCCATCCATCTCTCTCAGTATTTCTACAAAATCCGCCCTTTGGGCCACCCGAAGTTCTTCGAGGGCATCATTCTCTTCTGCATCACTACTTGCCAGGATCATCCGCCTTACTATCGGCAAGCGATCCTCCACCAGGAACATATGCTCCGTACGGCAAAGCCCTATGCCTTCCGCTCCATACTTCCTCGCGTTGGCCGCGTCAGGACCGTTGTCCGCATTTGCCCTCACGCCCAATTTCCCTGCCCGGATCGCATCTGCCCATCCGAGTACTTGCTCCAGTTCAGGCGGAACCTCCGCTGCGCGCAGTGGAACTTGCCCTGCAACTACGGTACCTGTAGTTCCGTCTATCGACAGCCACTCCCCTTCGGTGACCGTTACGCCATCGACAGAAAAAGACCGCTGCACCTGGCCGCCGGCTTCCCCGCCCGCAGAAATCTTGACGGCTTCAGCCCCTACCACCGCCGGCTTCCCCCACCCGCGGGCGACCACTGCAGCATGCGACACCAACCCGCCCCGAGCAGTCAATATGCCCTCTGCTGCCAGCATCCCGTGGACGTCTTCCGGAGAAGTCTCGTTCCGTACCAGAATGACCTTCTCGCCTGCTTCATGAGCCGCTACCGCACTGCCGGCCGTGAAATACACCTTCCCTACGGCTGCACCTGGGGAAGCACCAAGTCCCCTGGTAAGCACGTGGTAATCACCTTCGGAGAACTGTGGATGGAGCACCTGCTCGAGATGGCCACCATCTATGCGGCTTACCGCTTCCTCGGGAGTGAGCGCTATGTCGGGATCGCTGGTCATGTCCACCGCCATCCGCAACGCCGCCCTTCCGGTACGCTTGCCGACCCTGGTCTGGAGCATCCACAGCTTGCCCTGTTCTATGGTGAACTCCGTATCACACATATCGCGGTAGTGCCTTTCCAGCTTGGCGAATATGTCCAGCAGCTCGATATAGACATCGTGCATCTTCTCATCGAGCGCAGAGAGCGGCAGGGTATTGCGGATACCTGCGACGACGTCCTCGCCTTGGGCGTTGATAAGGAAGTCGCCGTAAGCACCCTTCTCGCCGGTTGCAGGATCCCTTGTGAAGCCCACTCCGGTGCCAGATGAATCGTCCCTGTTGCCGAAGACCATGGCCTGGACATTGACCGCCGTACCGAGATCGTGTGGTATCCCCTCGTGTTCGCGGTATGCAATAGCTCGTGGACCATTCCAGGAGCTGAACACGGCCAGTACGGCCCCTTGTAGCTGATCCCAGGGATCCTGGGGAAATGGCTTTCCAGTTTCCCTGGCCACCAGGTCTTTATATACCTCCACCAGCTGCTGCAACTCCCCGGCAGGCAGGCCGGCGTCCGATGCGGCTCCGGCAAGCCGTTTGGCTTCTTCAAGTGGCTCATCGAAGCCAGACCCATCCATCCCCAACACTATGCGACCGTACATAGAGACAAACCGCCTGTAGGAATCGTATGCAAAGCGTGGATCTGAGGTCTGAGATGCGAGCCCTTTCACCGATTCGTCATTCAGCCCCAGGTTTAGCACCGTATCCATCATCCCCGGCATGGAAAACTTGGCTCCCGAACGCACGCTCACCAGCAACGGCTCGGCTGGATCACCTATCGCCTTACCCATGCGGTCTTCCAACCGCGCTTTCGCAGAACGTAGCTCATCGAGCAATCCATCGGGCCAACCCTCACTGCCCAGGTAGGCACGGCAGGCATCCGTCGTGATCGTGAACCCTGGAGGTACAGGTAGTCCCAGTACCGACGCCATCTCCGCCAGATTGGCACCTTTGCCACCGAGAAGGTCTTTCATATCCTTAGGCGAGCGGTCGTGGATGTGATCAAAATCAAATATATACATGTCATGCCTCTTTCTTTGCTTCGTCTATCCGCTGGGCTCTCCCGATTGCCCGAACGGCGCCTTGAATACCGAAAACCTTATGCCCGTTGTGCGCCAGCCACGCTACCTCCATAGTGCCCTGTGACACTCTTGCGGAACCGCCTGCACATGGAGGAGCACAAGATCTTGCGGCAGTTTCCATCCTACAACAGTTTTTCGCCGGATCGGACAATGCAAGGTACGCGTGGACAATGCAGGGTAAGTGGCCGGCAGGTCCATATCCACCGGCGGCAGGCCTTTGTGGTTCCTGATCGACGTTCCTGATCGACGTTCCTGATCGGCAGGCCGGAGATTCTACCGGAACTGCGCCAAGCGAGCCGTAATCTCGTTCACCAGCCCGCTGATCGGGATCCTCACCTGCTCAGTGGTATCCCTGTCCCGGACTGTCACCGCGCGATCTTCAAGCGAATCGAAGTCCACCGTTACACACCAGGGGGTGCCTACCTCATCCTGCCGGCGGTACCTGCGGCCTATCGATTGGGTAACGTCGAAGTCGCACATGCACAAGGGCTGGAGCAGCGAGAGCACCTCCCGGGACAGCGGCACAAGATCGTCATGCTTGGAAAGAGGCAGCACGGCCACCTGGTACGGTGCAAGGCCTGGATGCAGCTTGAGCAGGGTCCTCTTCTCGCCAGCGACTTCGTCCTCGGTATAGGCATCTATGAGAAAGGCCATCATGGTACGGGTGGCCCCGGCTGCAGGTTCTATGACGTATGGTATATAACGAGTGCCCGTGGAAGGCTCGAAGTACTCGAGCACCTCCCCTGATGCCTTTGCATGCTGTCTAAGATCGTAGTCAGTCCGGTTGGCCACCCCCTCCAGCTCATCCCATCCCCAGGGAAAGAGAAATTCCACATCCGCCGTAGCGGTGGAGTAATGAGACAACTCCTCATTGGTGTGGTGGCGCAAGCGCAGCCTCTTGGATGAGATGCCCAGGGACGTGTACCACTCCATACGTGTATCGCACCAGTAGCCAAACCATTTGGAAGCCTCATCGGGAGGCACGAAGTATTCCATCTCCATCTGCTCGAACTCGCGCGTCCGGAAGACAAAGTTCTGAGGGGTGATCTCGTTACGGAACGACTTACCCATCTGGGCAATACCGAACGGCGGCTTCTTGCGAGCCGTGGTAAGCACGTTCATGAAGTTGACAAACATCCCTTGGGCCGTCTCAGGTCTCAGGTAGGCGACCGCTCCCTCATCTTCGAGCGGACCTGCATGGGTCTTGAACATCAAATTGAACGCCCTGGGTTCGGTAAGATCACTGGATCCACACGACGGGCACTTACCGGAAATCTTGTCCGCTCGCCAGCGTGAATGGCACTGCCTGCAGTCCACGAGTGGATCCGTGAAGTTGTCCAAGTGACCGGATGCCTGCCATATACGCGGGCTCGACAGGATGGCGGCATCTATCCCGACAACGTCATCGCGCATCTGGACCATCGACTTCCACCAAGCTTCCTTCACGTTGCGCAGCAGCAGCACCCCCAGAGGGCCGTAATCATATGTAGAGCGAAACCCACCGTATATCTCGGCCGACGGGAAGATGAATCCTCTGCGCTTGCACAGGTTGACCACCTTCTCCATCTGGTCTGTGTTGACCACCTTCTCCATCTGGTCTGTGTTGACCTTCTTTTTCATCTGGTCTGTGTTGTCCATCTTCTCCACCTTCTCCATCTGGTCTGTGTTGTCCATCTTCCGCGCACCACCCGAAACATTCCTACGATCTCTGGTGAACCGCCCTTACGGGTGGGCCTGCGCTTCCATTCAGATCAAGTACCAGACGTAAGCCATAATCAAGAGTGGCCATCGTAGCACGATCGAGCATTCCGGCACGATCTACAAGCCTGGAACGGTCGACGGTCAGAATCTGGCTGACATTGGCGACGGAATCTTTGGGCAGGCCTGCAACGGCAGCTTCAAGAAACACATTACCAGGAGCGCCGGCCAGACGCAGGTTGCTGGTTACTGCTGATACGATTACAGTCGCAATGCGAGAACGATTGAATCGATCCGAAGATACGATGACTATCGGTCGCCGGTAGCCCTGCTCCGACCCCACGGGGTCGCCGAAATCGACCCACCATATTTCGCCCCGAGCTACCACTCCCACATCCCTTCGTCAATCAGCCGCCGACCTGAAACAGCAGCAAGCGGTGCGGCAACGCCTCCAATCTCATCGGCCATTTCGTCCAGACGACGGGTGACAGGGTCCAATACGGGGTCGTCCACCTCGGCAAGATAGGCCACGAGGGCGTTGGCATAGAACTGGGAACGACTACAGCCCGCACTGCGTGCCACTCGTTCAGCGCGATTGAAGAGGTCATCGGGAATGGACACAGCTGTCTTGATAACCATGTAAATGATTATACCAGTTATACCGGCTCTTCGGATATAAAGGAGTTCAGATGACCGCAGGCAGGTATTGATGGGAGCCGGCAGCACGGCAGGATGGTCCTGATTGGATGTATCTGTGGGTTACTCGCTGAGAGACCTGACAAGCTGGATCCGCCTGGCGGGGTTATTCCATTCTCATGTGCGTGACTGTCCGGTGGACAGCTACGGACAAAGGTGGCGAAGCACGATTCCGCCCGTGTAGATACTATGCCTGGCACTGCAATATTGGGCAGGTCTCCATCTTGGCGAGGCATGACAGCTGAGAGCAGAGAGCTGACAGCTGACAGCTGAGAGCAGATCCCAGTTGGGCTTGCTGGCGTACAGCAGAAAGCGTATACGGATAGCCCATCAGCGCGCCATGACCGGCAAATTACGTAGGAATAACCAGACAACATGGCATCTGATGAGATATACTACTTTACACATGAAACAGATGGACTTTCAATTGCTGGGATCGTGACCCAACGGTGAGGCAATCTATATTCACTTCGTCCTTCGGCGTCTCGAAGCGAGAGAACCACGATGCCAGTGGCTTCTACGAGCGATTCACCCCTTCATTACCGCCCCTCCAATGAGGCCTCCATGATCTGAGCCAGATCAAGGACCTTGACCTCATCCTCTCTCTGGTTGGCCTTCACTGCGTCGTCTATCATAATCAGGCAATACGGGCAGGCAGTGGAGACCACATCCGCACCGGTGGAAAGCGCCTCATCTGTCCGCTCCATATTCACTCGCTTACCGATTGATTCTTCCATCCACATCCTGGCGCCTCCCGCGCCACAGCAGAAACTGCGCTCCCGATGGCGCTCCATCTCGATCTGGCGCACTCCCGGTATCGCGCTGAGCATATCTCTCGGCTCATCGAAGACACGGTTGTGCCGACCAAGATAGCAAGGATCGTGATATGTGACACTCGCACTAAGCGCCTTACCGGGAACCAGCCTGCCATCACGTACCAGGCGGGTGAGAAGCTGGCTGTGATGTATCACCTCGAAATCACCGCCAAGTGCAGGGTATTCGCGTGCTATCGAATTGAAGCAATGCGGGCAGGACGCTATTATCTTCTTTACTCCTGCACTCCGCAGGGTGTCCACATTAGCCTTGGCCTGCTCCTGGAAAAGATACTCGTTGCCCATCCTTCTGGCCGGATCACCGGTGCAGGACTCGAGCGGTCCGAGGATGGCGAACTTCACCCCGGCATGATGCATGATGCGGGCAATGGCCTGTGTAGCCTTGCGGGCTCTCTCGTCAAGCGCTCCGGCGCAGCCGACCCAGTACAGGTACTCGACATCGTCAGGAATGGTCCCATCGACGACCGGTACGTCGAAATCGAGAGAAGCGGTCCAATCCGTGCGTTTCGATCCCCCAAGTCCCCACGGATCACCCTGGTTCTCTATGTTGCGAAGCATAAGACCTGCTTCCTGTGGAAAACGCGACTCCATGAGCACCTCGTACCTGCGCATGTCGACGATGGCATCCACATGCTCGATGTCCACCGGGCACTCCTCCACACATGCCCCGCAGGTAAGGCAAGACCACAAGACGTCATTGTCTATTGTTGCAGGCACCAGAGTAGGGGTATCGGCCTGTCCGCTGGCCTGTCCGCTGACCTGTCCTCCAGCCTGTCCTCCAGATCCTCCATCGGAATCGGACCCGCTATTCACGCCTTTCGCAAGCACTCTCGGCGCAGACTCGAACAGGTTGTCCCTTAGGGACATGATGAGCAGCTTCGGTGACAGCGGCTTGCCGGTGTTCCACGCCGGGCAGACTGCCTGGCAGCGCCCGCACTCGGTACAAGTCAGCAGATCGAGCAACTGCTTCCACCTGAAGTCCTCGATGTGCCCCGCTCCAAATACCGTGTCTTCGCTTACCTCTTCCATGTCCATGGATGGAGTCGAGTAAAGGGCGCCAAGCGCTCTGGGTCGCCTGGAAGTGATGACGTTTACCGGCGCCATGAAGATATGGAGATGCTTGGAATAAGTGACAAACACGAGAAACGCCATGATGACCGTGATGTTCAACAGAAGGAAAGCTGTAACCAGGTCCCCGTTGGCTGTCCTTCCGAGACCGGAGAATGCACGGCCTATGCCATGGCTTGCAAATGCCCACCATCCATAGGGGAACTCTCCGACATTAGTCTGAGCGGCACGGTATCCGAGCAGTGAAATGATCACCATGGCGATCATAAAGAGTGTGAACCAGGCCGCCTTGGTGTGCGAGCCATAGAAGCGGGATTCGCGTAGTTTGCGGGCCGGTGACTGCTTCAGCCTTATCACGGTGAACGCCACCAGCGCCACAAGGATTGAAGCGCTGAAGAAATCTTCCAGGAAACCGAGCACAGCCGTGTGCCCGATAAACGGAATCGCAAACTTCCGGCTGAAAAGGTCACCGTATGCCTCGATAATGGTGAACATAAGTATGATGAAACCCCAGAATGTCATGGCATGAGCAAGGCCGGGTAACCGCCGCTTGAACATCTTCCTCTGCCCCACCACCTCCGAAAGCTCCGCCTTGATACGAGCAGGCATGTCCTTCAGGCGGGCGTTATCCGGCTTCCCCGAAGAAACCAGCCTCATGAGGAATAGGAGCCTCCGCCCTGCTATGGACAGGGCCACCACAGTAACGAGCAGGCCGATCGCCATGCGTAACGCGATCGGACCACCAACCTGGACTGCAGCAACCATTCCAGACAAGTTAGCCATGATCAATATCTCCTCTCGCTGCAACCAGCCGATAGCTTCCTCCAGCGGCAATGGTCGAACACCTGGACGAGCCGGCCGTGCCTCCTGTCACCGCTTCCGGCCGGCAGCCGACCCGTTCTGTCCAGCCGGCTCACTGCGTTTCTTCCCTTGCCGGAGTAGGACCGCCAAAATTCTCGAAGTACCGGCTTGGCGTCGGACCCCACTGCCCCTGGTACTTGGAGCGCACAGCAGAAGAACCGTAAGGGTGTTCAGCCGGCGTGGTCATCCTCAAGAAGCTGATCTGACCTATCGCCATACCAGGGTACACGGTAATCGGCAAGTTGGCCACATTGGAAAGCTCCAGGGTAAGATGACCATCCCAACCTGCATCGACAAATCCAGCTGTGGAATGTATGAGCAGGCCGAGCCTACCGAGTGACGATTTGCCCTCCAGGCGCGCCACGAGATCGTCGGGAATCTTCACCCGCTCCAGCGTCGAACCCAGGATAAACTCCCCAGGATGCAGTATCAGGGGACCATCCTCGCCGACGGACACGAGCTCGGTCAGATCCTCCTGGCTTTCCGCCACATCTATCACTCCCATGGAATGGTTGCGAAAAAGCCGGAAATGTCTATCCACGTGAAGATCCACCGAAGAGGGCTGTATGTCGACCTCGTCGAACGGTTCGATGACAATCCTGCCTGCGGCAATCTCCTCCTTGATGGAACGGTCTGAAAGTATCACTCTGTGCAGGATAGTACGTAAAGGCACCCACTGTGAAGTTGGCAAGGAAAAAATTGTGGCAGCCGACTTGGTACGCTGGTGGTACGCCTCCCGTGTATAAATACAGTATGGTGCAACATGGCATAGCAAGACAGTTCAAGATACCGCTGCAGGTGGTTGCCTTCATGATGGTGACTGCAGCGCAACTCGGCGTGGGAATCATCGCTTCGAGTCCCAAGGCCCAAGCTGTTACCGCACAGGCCGCTTGGTCCACGCAGGCCAGTTGGTTGGCCCCAGCCACCTCACTGGATAGCGTATCCTGCCCTACCGCATCCGTCTGCTTCGCAGCCGGTTCAAATGCAGTCAGTGGCCCGGCATTCTATACAATGGGCGGCGGAAGTGAAGGTACGGCGACCACCGGCAATTCAGGGTCGGAAAATACGGGTTGGACCAACGACTCCGGCGCTCTGCCATCGGATACACCCCCGCTCATCGGGATCTCGTGCGCATCCATCGACTTTTGCGAAGCGGTAGGGTACAACAGCTCCACTTCGGCAGTTGCAGCACTTGCGTGGAACGGTTCTTCGTGGTCAGAGCAGTCCCTGCCATCGGGCACCCCGCAACTCAATGCCATCTCGTGTCCATCCGCCGACTTTTGCGAAGCGGTAGGGTACAACAGCTCCACCTCGGCGGTTGCAGCCCTCACTTTCAACGGTTCCAACTGGTCACAGCAGTCACTTCCCTCCGGAACCGCACAGCTCAATGCCATCTCATGTGCATCAGCCGACTTTTGCGAAGCGGTAGGCAACAATGCCGCACTTACCTTTAACGGGCTGGCATGGTCCACCCAGGTCCTGCCTGCTGGAATCGAGGACTTGTATGGCCTCTCGTGCGTGTCCTCTAGCTTCTGCGAGGCGGTGGGGTGGAACACCGGTTCCGCCGTGGCACTGCTGTGGGATGGCACGTCATGGACTTCTCAGAGCGGACTCATCGGAGCGGAAGAGTTCACGGGAGTATCGTGCTCGTCAGTCTCTTACTGCACAGCGGTGGGATATGCCGCATCCACCGCAGGTAGTTCTCCCGCTGTAACGTTTTCTTTCAACGGTTCGGCATGGTCGCAGCAACAGGCTCCAGGCGGTGTGGAGGAGGTGAATGGGATCTCGTGCGCATCGACCGATTCCTGCGAAGCGGTCGGGGACAGCACCTCCTCGACCTCTGCACCCATTGTAATGTCCTTCGATGGATCGGCATGGTCGCAGCAGTCCTTGCCTGCAAGCACGCCTCCGCTCACCGGGATCTCGTGTGCATCGACCAATTCCTGCGAAGCGATCGGATACGACAACAGCTCCAGTACGGGCGCAGCCGCCCTTGCCTGGAACGGCGCCGGCTGGACCAGCCAGGATCTCCCCTCAGGCATAGGCGGGCTTACCGGAATATCGTGTCCATCGGCAGGATTTTGCGAGGCGGTCGGATTCAGCCAGGCTGGATCAGCAGGCATAGCCCTCTCTTTCGATGGAACGTCCTGGTCGCAGCAGTCCTTGCCCTCAGGCATAGGCGGGCTCAGCGGAGTATCATGTATCTCGGCCGGTAACTGCGAGGCAGTAGGCTATGATACCGCTCTCTCTTTCGATGGAACGTCCTGGTCCACCCAGACTCTCCCACCAGCCACCGGTCAGCTTGAAGCCATATCATGCGTAAGCGCAATGATCTGCGAGGCCGTGGGGCTCACCAGCGCAGCATCCGCCGCCGTCGCCCTTTCCTTCGATGGCTCCACCTGGTCGCAGCAGTCACTGCCCGCAGGTATAGGTACACTCAATGGCGTATCGTGCACCTCTGCAAGTACGTGCGAGGCCGTAGGAGCTGCAGGTACGACCGCCGCGGCGCTTTCCTTCGATGGCTCCACCTGGTCGCAGCAATCACTGCCCGCAGGTATAGGTACACTCAATGGCGTATCGTGCACCTCTGCAAGTGCGTGCGAGGCGGTCGGGTACGAAAGCGGCACGGTTGCAGGCACGGCGCTTTACTTCGATGGCGCTTCGTGGACGACCCAGGCCATCCCTTCCACGCTCAGTGCCCTTGGAGCCGTGTCGTGCGCCCCAGCGCCTGCAAGTGCCTGCGAAGCGGCAGGATACAGCCCGTCACAGGTGGTAATAATTGCTGAAGGTTCCGCTCCCATGATCGCATCCATATCGCCTGCCTCGGGCCCGGTCAGCGGAGGCACTGCGGTCACTATAGCAGGCAACGGGTTCTCCACCACGCCGGGTACCACCACGGTCACCTTCGGCTCGACTCCTGCTCTGCATGTTTCCTGCCCCACGGTAACGGTCTGTACCGTGACGGCACCGGCAGGTTCCTCTCCCGGCGAAACGGTACCCGTAAAGGTTTCCACCTCGGATGGTACATCAGCCAGCGCCACCTACACCTATACCTCGTTGTCCGGTTCTCAGTGGGCAATCTCTGCCGAATACCCCTGGATTGGACCGGATGGCACTCCAGCACCGGATCTGAACTCCATCTCATGCGTGTCGGCGACTTTCTGTATGGCGGTGGGAGTGGGTAGCTCAGAGGATGGTAGCTTCGCCACAATCTGGAACGGCTCCACCTGGACATCGACATCTGCAGCTGTTAACTTGACCCTGCCTACGGATACTTCTATTTCAGGCCTTTATGCGGTCTCATGCGTGTCGGCGACTTTCTGCATGGCACTGGCACCATCTCTACCACCACTACTATGGAATGGCACGGCATGGACAGAGACTTCTACGACGTCCTCAATGGGCGTAAATGACCTGTCATGCGTGTCGGCTACTTTCTGCATGGCCGTAGGCTACAATACCTCTGACTACGGCTACGCTGCCAGCAACGCCGTAGAGATTTGGAACGGCGCTTCTTGGACTTCCCAGAGCGTGATCTCTACTGGGGTCTGGGATGAACTCTATAGCGTGTCATGTACCTCGACCACATTCTGCATGACGGTGGATGGCAGCAGCACGCTGTACTGGAACGGCTCGAGTTGGGCACAACGTTCTGTTCCAGGAATTACAGGCAGCACTGGCTACAACGATCTGATAAGTAGTACCATATCATGTAGAGACAGTTTCTGCGAACTGATTGGAGAGAATTCTAATGGTGCTTATTATAATGTATTCTCATATAATGGTTCGTCTTGGTCCACTACAACGAGCGGCCTTGCGAATCCCCATGATGTCTCGTGCATCTCTGCTCAACTCTGCGAAGTGCTGGGATATGGGAAGAATTGGAATGCAGGTGAGGCAGAACTGTCGAAAGGTTCTGCATGGTTGCCTCAGAGCACACCCGTAACAGACTTGAACTGGCAATCGGATCCGATGAATGGATATACAGGGTTTGTATCCTGCTCCTCTGGGGGATTCTGCATGGCATTGGGATGGACATCAACGAATCAATATATTCTGTCACTCGATATTCCACTCGAACCATCAGCTACCCCGCAGGTAAGCTCAATCTCCCCCTCTTCTGGTTCTGTGGCAGGAGGCACCAGCGTTACCATCAAGGGAACCAACTTCTCCACCGTCGCTGACGGTACAACAGTCGATTTTGGCCCAGGTAACCCCGCGCCAAAGGTGCTCTGTGCATCGACCACTACCTGCACTGTCACCGTGCCCCCTGCACTTCCGAGCGAAACTTCGGGAGCCACGGTCAATGTCACAGTCACAACAGGGAAGGGAACCTCGAACAGCAAACCCTATCTATATGACATACCGGTTACGGTATCACTCAATGCAGTTCCCTGGAGTTCCTCCAATACCGTATCCTTCACCGCCATGGTACAGACCTCTCAGGTCACCGTCATGACGGAGATTGGCAACAAGTGTCCCAACCCGCCAATCCAGCCTCCATCTCCCAACACGCCCATCAACATCCCTGCCTACCCGCTTTGCGAAACCACCAAGACTGCCCAGCCGGTCACTTCCGGCACGGTCACTATCTCGGCATCCCCGGGTGGCTCGTTCTGTACCATCGCCCTTCCCTCGGGGCCAGAGGGCAATGAGATCACCTGCGCGCAGACCTTCAGCTCTGATGCCGGTGGCGTAATCGTGACGGCAAGCTATACCCCGCCATCATCTGGGTCGCCTATTTTTGGCAGTTCCACTTCGACCGCGTTATTCTTGCAATTCGGCGCGTGTGCGCCTGACTGCTCATTTTCAGGAACAGCCGCCGTCCCGACGGCAATAATTAATATCGGCGCATCATCAGACCCTTACGTACCCGGCTATACGGACTTCTCCGCCACAGTGGTGAACGGCGAATGCTCCGGTGGAAACTCCGTGTCTGCGCCTGTGACAAAAGGAGGCAGTTGCTACCAGCCCGAAATCACCGTAGGTACCTTCAGCTTTCTTGCCAACAATGGTAGTGGTACATACACCCCGATACCGGAATGCACTGACCTCCCCGTCACCGGCGTGCCTGTCACATGCGGCTCGCCGCTTGCCCCTGGAAGCTACCAAGTGGTGGGCAAGTATCTGGGATACTCGTCCGGCTCCACCATTTACGCACCTTCCGAATCCAAACCACCCATCTCTGTAGTCGTAGGAGGCCAGGAAGCAGATGTACCCACCCAGGTGGATGCATTCGGCATAGGCCAGGCAAATACAACGACCGGAGTCACTTTCGACGCCATAGTGGCCGAAGTGCCGTCCGCAGGCGGCCAGATTGTCACAGTTGGCACAGTGAAGTTTGTCGCCGGTAACCAGGTGCTTTGCGGACCGGTTGCATACTCATCCTCTGCTGGCGACTTCAATTGCACCTCCAATCCACCCGCGGGCAGTTTCCAGGTGGTGGCCGAGTACTCCGGCGCCACCACCGGTACGGCCACTTACTACCCATCCCAATCGAGTGCGGAAAGTCTTACCATAGCAGGCCTTGCAAGTACTGTTGCAACCGAAGTTGCAAACTTCGGGATGGGTCAGGCATCCTCTGGTAATGGCACGACATTCTCTGCCGATGTGATTCCCCAGAATTCTATCAACACAGGAGGCCAGGCAATACCAGGCGGGACGGTTACCTTCGAGATTCCATCCGCCGGCCAGGTGCTCTGCGGTCCTGTAGACCTCTCCGGTGGCCAGGCCAGTTGTACATCGAACCCTGATCCGGGTCTCTACACGGTAGTAGCTTCCTATTCGGGATTCCAGTCCAATGGGGTGACCTACCAGCCCTCTGAGTCGACTGGGTTGGTCCTCCAGGTCAATTCCCAAACATCTGGCTTCAACGCTGCTGAGGCTCAACCATCAGCCCAGTCGCAAGTGTCGGGGCAGTTACGGCCGGCAGGTAGGCCGGATCTACTGTACCAGTACCGTATGCAGGCAGCCGGCGCAAGGCCGGCAGGAACTGGTGACCTTGCAGCAAGACCAATGGCCGTAAGCGGCTCCGCCGGCGGAATACTCGTTGCCCCCCCGGCGCCTTCGGGGACCACAAGCGCGGCAAGCGCTATATCGCCCTACTCCTCTGGTACCGCCACCGCAACCAATGACGGCACCGTCGTAAGCGGGAACGGAGCGGGCGCGCTGACGGTGGCCCAGTTCCCTGACTCGTTCACGGGAAGTCAAGGACCAGCCGGTAGCTCTACACTTTCTGGAGCGACAGCTTACTTATGGATAGGCGATGCAACAGGGAGCAACTTCACAAGCATCACCATATCGGACTGCAATTTGAACGGGGGGTCGTCTCTCGACTGGTGGAACGGAACGGCCTGGGAATCCGTCTCCACCGCCAATTATGCTTCCGGACAGGAACCCTGCGTAAATGCCACCCTGCTTCCTTCTGGTACGTCTCCCACAATAGGCCGGCTCACTGGTACGGTATTCGCGGTCACGCTTTCTCCGAACGCACCATACATCGATTCGATGACCCCATCGTCGTCGCCACTTACAGGTGGAGGGCAGATGGTCATTACCGGCACACATTTCACCCCTGATTCATATGTGTCATTCGGATCCACCGTGCTGGCATCCAGCACTGTCACGGTGAACTCCACGGCTTCCATCACGGTCACCGTGCCGCCATCTTTGAGCCCAGGGATACTGCCGGTAACGGTAACCACATCCGCTGGAACCAGTAATGCAATGGACCTGGTATACGTCAGTACAGGAATGTCCTACATCCCTCTGGCCCCTTACCGTGCAGCTGACACCAGGTGCCAGCCGGGCATTACGCTCAATTACTGTTCGCTCGAGAACCTGCCCACTGCCAACCAGGACCTGAACTCACCCACAGCAGGCATGCCCATGACAATCCAGATCTCTGGGACCGGCTCGCCTGGAGACAGCGTCACCCCGACTGCGCAGGCAGTGGTGGCCACTGTCACTGTGGTCGCATCTCCACAGGCTCGCAGCGGATACCTGTCGGTCTATCCTGCAGGTACCGGCACACCAATGGCATCATCCCTCAATTACTCGCCAGGCGAGATAGTTCCCAATCTGGTAACGGTGGCCCTCGGGCAGGACGGAGCCATATCCATTGTCTCATCCTCCTCCGCCGTAAATGTCATAGTGGATGTAGAAGGCTACTACAGCGGGCCTGGTGGCCAGCAGTTCTCCGGAGCCGGTCCAGCTTCCAGCATGTTCGAACCTCTGAATTTACCGGCAAGGCTGGTCGACACCAGGTGTAGCGCCCATCCACAACCCTCCTTCTGCACAGGGGAAAACCTTCCCGTACAGAACGCACAATTGCTGGCACTTGGACCAGGTGCATCGTTGGCTGCAAGCGTTACAGGCATAGACAGCATTCCCTTGACGGCCACAGCAGTATCTCTCGTCGTAACTGCTGCATCACCAGAAGCCCAGGGGTATCTTACGGTGTGGCCGGATGGGCAGGGTAGGGCCGTCACCTCCAACGTGAACTTCACCGCGAACTCCCCCTCTTCCACCGACATAACCGTACCGGTGGGTGCTGGTGGCCAGGTGGAAGTATACAATGGCTCCGGCAAAGCGGTGGATGTGGTGGTGGATGTCACCGGGTACTTCTCCTCCAGCGGCAAAGGGTTCACCCCCAGCTCCCCGGTAAGGATATGCGATACCAGAGGAACGACATCCGTCGGTGGAACGGGCGATGTGGCAAGTGGAATTACCGGAAAGTGCGCAAACTCCGATACACCGGTAAGTCCCTCGTCACCCCTGACCATACAGGTTGCAGGCTCAGGTGGGATACCGGCAAGCGCAAAGGTGGTGGTGGCGAATGTGACCGCCATAAGTACACCGGGTGCTGGAGGCGGCTACCTCACTGCGTGGCCGGGGGGCGCCGGCGCTAGGCCGGCTACCTCGAACCTCAACTGGAATGCCGGGCAGGTCATCCCAGGTATGGTGGTCTGCGCTCTGAACCAGTCAGGACAGATGGAGATATACACCTCCGCCGTAGCCAATGTAGTCGTGGACATTGCGGGATGGTACTCGTGAACCAATCAATGTAATACGCAGCACGATATAATACGCCTGCATAGCCATTGCCGCTCGGAGTGGACATCGCGTAGCACGGGTCCGAGTGTCCGGCAACCATCCGAAACGCTGCTTTCCTGAAGCAGTGCTGTGCCAGCAGCAAAAGGCGGCGCTCCGCAGCAAAAGTGATAACATATTGCATACAGCTGGTTGCAACTGGCAGATTCGACTGCACTTGCGGGCGTAGTTCAATGGTAGAACATCAGCTTCCCAAGCTGATAGCGCGGGTTCGATTCCCGTCGCCCGCTCTCGGATAAGTCCCAGTGTAGAGCTGGCATAACTGAGTTACGATCACGACCTTTGATCATACGCGGCCACCCGTAGACCACATTTGGACCACACACCGTTATGGGCAACCATTGACGTTGAGTCCGCTCAACAGGAATGCCTGCCGTTTTAGCTCGGTTAATCATGTCTTGTGTGCCCCATAATCCCTGCTCCACACACTATGACTCGCACTGGTGCTCCCTTCAAGCGCTCTGATGGCTAGGGCTCCTTGTTCTCGTGCTTGCATATGCACCGCTGATGGATTGGCAACATCTCTCCCTTACCAAAGGGACCGTCCGGCATCTCCGTTAAAAGCTTCGTCGAGGCGCTAATTGGCCAAGTCGAGCAGCTTCAGCCCTTGCTCTGGTAATCCTCCCGTGTACTAGTTCAAGAAGTGCTTGCGGCACGTTGGGTACATCTTCAGCAGCCTGAGTCAGAGCATCAGGGAGTCTCTCTAGGAGTTGCTCCAATACCGACTGGGCGGCCCTGTGCTTCATCCCCCAACGCTCCGACTCAGACAGGAGGTCCTCGACAGTGACTTCGTTGATGTCGCACTTTGCATTAACGAAGAGGCCAAGCATGGAACTCATTGGACGTGCAAACGCAGTCGAGTAGTATACGGTGCTCATGATGTCATAGACTGGAGCCAAACCTACTGTTCCATCTTCTTGGTGGAGGAATGAGACGTTCTTGCCATGCGCATCGGCGTTGCCGACAATCACATGAATGGCAGTCTGGCGCAACAACTCATCCTTGGAATGGGCGTCTCCCCACTGCTCTAGGAGCCTGGCAATCCCGATCTTGCTGCCAGGTTCGTACAGAACACCTCGTTCACCACCGAGTTCGGTAGATCGCGATGTGCCGGTTTGAGAATATGAGTGGAGACGACACCATCAGCAGGTAACACCCAACGTCCATCTTCAAGCCTGGTTAACAACAGCTTCGCCTGGAGTCCTGCGAGCGAGACCCGTATGCGTCCATCCACTCCAAGCGGATGCACTGGCAACGCCCGCAATCGTCGCTCTACTTCAGCATCATTGACAGCATTTTTTGTTGAAGCTGCAGCCACTAGTGGTGGTCCGTCCCCTTTTGGCTGCACCACGAGCGCGCCCGCGCAATCTTTTCCCAGTGCAGCAAGGAGGCCCATATCATCAGACTCATCAAGACCGAAAACATAGGCCAGCATTCTTCTGGCCTCTCCTTCGGGCAAGAGGCCACGGAAAAACGCCCGCACTTTGGGATCTGGGTATCGTCTAGCACTCACCGGCATTGCCATCGATACGAGAGGAGCACCAGCAGGACGGGCGTCACCGGTGTAGGCCATTGTCAGTTGCCTGCGATTCTCACTGAGCAAGGCAACGTGGGTCCCGTTCAGCCATACCTCAAGCTCCATCCATGCGATCTCCTTACCGTGGTCGAACGACAATTTCCAAGTCAAGTGCACGGCTGGCCAGGATGAGATAACGGAAGGCATCGGTGGCGGAACCACGCTCAAGCTTGGAAAGGTAGCTTCGATGCAATCCCGAAGTCTTCGCCAGCTCGGCCTGGGTCACTCCACGACGACGGCGAAATTCACCCAGCGCCATTCCAAAGGACTGGGGACCTCGAATCACGTACTCACTGTCCGTATTTTCAGACGTATAAACAGTCTAGCCCACTTGTCTACATTTGCGGGCATCGAGTAGCGCATAGCTGGTGGATGGTGATATGAACCCTGCCCTTACAGTCGTTGATGATCTCCCATCCGGTCACTTTCCCGCGCGTAAGCATTCCTGGTGCATATATATCGCACATGTGGGCAAAGCACACGCAGCGACAGGACTGGCAATCGGAGCCACCGAGGTGTGACTTACAATCCCTTAGCGGCGAGTACCGCAGGTGTTTCAATGAGGAAGCGCGGTTTATAAGAGGTGGCTCGTCGGTGGCGCGACAGACTCTGATCTTCTAGTCGTGCCTGAATCCGCATGCAGATCATTGCGGATGCTGAATTATTCCCGGATGATGCCAACGGTCGCGTCACGATCGACTAGCTGCATAGCTTCGCCTGCTCATCTCGCGGCCGAGATGTTGACGTATGTGCTCGGCCAGAATCTCTAAGGCAGGGTTTCGATGCGTAGCCGATGCCACCTCGCGTACCCACAGAGGCAATCGCTCTAGCGTAGTGCAACCGGGGCGGGTAAGGGTGCCCAACTGGTCGAGGAACTCACGGAACCCGCACACCTGGTCGCCATTGGCGTTGCGCTTTCTGGCGGCCTTGGTCAACGCCTCGCGTGATACGATGGCCGGTGCCACTGGGTTGTAGCGCACCGTGGCCGGCTGTCAGATCAGGGGGTATTCAGAGGTAAGCTCGGACTAAGGCGCTAAGAAATGCCATGACCAACGTCCTGACAACGTAGTCGAACCAGTTGCGTACTGGAACCAGGGCGTGGGACAAGCCTGTTACAACAGCTCCGACCACGATATGACCCACGACTTCAACAGCCTGGTCGTTCTTCGGCATAATCTTCACCCCCTCTCTTCATTGCTCAGGTGGTGGTCGTCCAAGTGTTATGTTACATTAAACTAATAATACAGATAATAGTGTAACACATATCAAGATAGGAGGTGACATGTTGGGTCCGATCGGTGAGGTACTGCATGAGATGAGAGAGCAAACTGGGCTGTCTCAACAGGCGGCTGCGGAGGCAGCCGGGATCAATCGGGTGCTCCTCAACTACTACGAGACGGGACGTCGGCAGATCCCGCTTACGATCGCAGTAGCGTTGGCACGTCTGTATGGGACATCGATCGAGTCCCTGTTGGCGCTGGAACGGCCAGCCGGTCAGCAGGTTGATGTAAGCGGAATGCTTTTCCGGGCCGCGCCGCGAAAGCTTGGGGATGGAGCGAGGGGTGGACTTCGGCTGTTTGAGCAGCGGGTTTCCGAGTACGTTGAGCTGGCCGAAGAGATTGGCATACCGCTGTCTGGTCCTGGTCGTAGCCCCTTTCCTGCGGCACGCACCATAAGTGCGAAACAAGGTGGCCGGGCGGCTCGCCAGTTCCGTCGCTGGCTGGACTTTGGTGGAGGACCGCTCGGGGACCCGTTCCAGGTGCTTGACGAGCGAGTGCTCATCTGGCGGCTTTCGCTCGGTGCTGACCTTCAGGCGGCACCCTCGGGGTTTTTCTACAACCACCCTAAAGCCGGGTTCTGCATCGTCGTCAACTCCGATATGACCCTTGGCCGGCAGGTCTTCACCCTCGCCCATGAGCTCGCCCATGCCTATTTCCACTCCCAGCAGTTAAATGTCGTGGTCTCGATGGCAGGCAAGGACCATGGTCGCGAGCAGTTCGCGGATGGGTTTGCTGCCGAGTTTCTCGTGCCAGGCGATGAACTGCAGAGAGTGGTCGGTGAGCTGGTGGAGTTCGAGGACCTGGCGAAGCCGGCTCTGGTCGTGCACCTCCAGCGACACTTTGGCGTGAGCTTCGCCACCCTACGGGTGCGGTTGTTGCAAGAGCGGCTTATTACGCAGGCTGACTATGATGCTCTGAGGGAGACGTCTCCGAGCAGGCTGGCCTTGGCGCTCGGCTACCGGGTACATCCGGCGGACCTGGGAAGCTATGAGCTAAATCCCCTGGCGTCGCAGCCGACCCGAGTACTACTGCTCGTGCGCGTCGCTCTTGAGCGCAGAGCGATCACGCCGGGGGACGCAGCCGAGATTCTCGGCACCAGCACGGAGGAGATCCGTCAACTCCTCGCCCATCCCAGCGCGGCCGATGATGACCGCCGAATCCAACGGGACATGGAAGAAGCAGCATTCGGAAATCGCGAACGGTAAGCGAGTGTGGTCATGCTGGTCGACGCGTCGGTCGCTCGCAGCTTTGCCGTTGTCGGCTGGACCGGACACTTGCTGCAGCTCTGCGGGGGTACCATCCTGGTGGCAGATGGCGTACACGGCATCACCTGTGAACCTCCAGACAATCTCTTACACACCTGTAATGTACCATCCTGGTGGCAGATGGCGTACACGGCATCACTCCAGAAGATCCGAGTGAGCTTCGTCGGATCCACGGGGCGCTCCAGCGCCAAACAGACGACTCCGGGCTCGGTTCTGGCAGAGCGAGCCGGGCACTTTCATCCGTCTGTGGTCTCTATGAGCTATTCGCGCTCGATTCAAGCCAGCTAACGGTCCTGGCCCTCAGCGATGACGAGCTGAACCTGGCCCTACGACTCCAATCCCGGCGACCAGAAGATCGCCTCTGGCGCCATTCGCTTGGCATGAAAGCGCGACGGCTCGATGCTGGAGAGTCTGCATCAATCGCGATAGCGACAAACCGTTCGCTTGCCTTCGCCAGTGACGACGAGGATGCCCTCATGATCTGGTCCCACCTGTCGCAAACCCCCGGCTGGCGAACTCGAGATCTGCTCCGCAGGTTAGTCGCTGAGAACATCGTTGCCGATCGGGAAGCCCGGGATGTGTACGGCATTCTTCAGAGCGACGATCTGCATAACCTTGGTGGTCCTGCCTGGTAGCTCCGACGGAGCACACTGGCGCAGTAGGTATCGTTGGCCCGGTGGTTAAGTACCCATATGTAGCTCTGGTTCTCGAGCCATCCCGTTGAATGTGTAGGCAAAGCACCTGTCTGGTTCCTATCAATTCACTGGAGGGACACAAACTGGACGGGACCTAGGCAACAGTTATATTACAACATTGAGCGATCTGGTAAAGAGTTGCTGGAATATTCCTCCAGGGACTATGCCGATACTACCGGTTCAGGCTCACCACTGTGATGGACATCCATCAGCTTCCCAAGCTGATAGCGCGGTTCGATTCCCGTCGCCCGCTCTTCAACCCTTCAGTGCGCCAGCGGAAAGCCCGCGTACAAGCTGGCGCTGGAAGACTATGAGCAACAGGAAAATGGGCAGGGCGGCAAGCAGAGTACCGGCGAAGATCAGGTTGAAGTGATTCAGGCCCACGCCTTCGAGCTGTTTCAGCCCGATCTGCACCGTACGCACGCTGTTGGTATCGGTGACTATGAGTGGCCAGAGGTATTGGTTCCATGCACTCATGAAGGAATAGAGAGCGAATGCGGCTATGAGCGGCCGGTTGAGAGGGATCACTATACGGGTAAGAAAATGCCAATGACCGTAGCCATCGAGGCGCGCTGCATCTCTCAAGTCTCGCGGCACACCAAGAAATGCCTGGCGAAAGAGGAATATCCCTACACCGCTGGCAATAAACGGAACGATTAGGGCGGGGAAGGAGTTGAACCATCCCAGAGCGACGATGGTCTGACGATTGGGCACTATGGTCGCTTCCATCGGGACCATCATCGTAGCTATACACGCCATGAAAAGCAGCCGCCGGAACGGGAACTTAAGGAAGGCAAATGCATATCCCGCAAGCACAGAGGTGACCAGTTCCGCGATAACTATCAAGATTGTCACGATGGCGCTGTTCCGCAGGTAAATACCCAGATGGGCCTGGCTGAACGCGGCCGCAAAGTCTCCCCATAGCGGATGGACCGGGAAGAGAACGGGCGGCCGCGCCGCGATCTGGCGTGACGTAAGGAGAGAATTGACCACCGTGATGTAGATCGGAAAGCCTATGACGATAGCCAGTACCGCCAGGAGCAAGTACCTGGCGCCCATCGTCATAGGTCGCCTTACCCGGTTGCGGGATCTATTATGGCCGCGCCCGTATGCTGCGCCACTCCTCCTGCCTCCCATCCCACCCTTGCCTGTTGCGCCGCCTGAGCTGCCTCCGCTGCTTCCATTACTTCCACCGCCGGCCATCCCGCCGGAATCACTGTCACCAATACCGCCGGCAGCCGCAGATCGTTCCTGCAAGGTCTCACGTGCCGACATAGAAGACCCTCCGCTCGAAGAACCAGAACTGCGCAAGGGTGAGCACGAGAAGGATGGCAAACAGCGCTATCGACAACACTGCAGCCAGCCCGTAGTTGCTGTCCGTGTAAGCCGCCTGGTAGATGTAGTAGATGAGCACCAGAGTATGGTTGTTGGGGCCGCCCTGTGTGAGCAGGTCGATCTGACCGAATGCCTGGAAGGAACCGATGATGCCTACTATGGATGCGAAAAACACCGTGGGAGATAGAAGTGGAAGCGTCACCGTGCGGAAACGGAACCAGTTGGAAGCACCATCTATCCTGGCGGCCTCGAGCAGGTCGTCCGGCACCGACTGGAGTGCGGCGCTCATCAGGATGAACGTGAAACCGATATTCTGCCATATCGTGACTACCGAAACCGCCGGAAGCGCCAGGGTCGGATTTGCCAGGATGCCGGTGCCTCCACGCTGGCCCAGCCAGTAGCTGAACAGCCCCACCTGGGGATCCAACAACGTAAAGAAAATCACTGATGCAACAGCCGTAGACGTTGCGACGGTGGAAGAAAAGATCGTCCTGAATACCCGTATTCCCGCTAGGCGTTGGTGGGCCAGGGTGGCGAGGGCGATGCCTAGAACTATGCCGATTGGAACCGTGAAGATTACAAACAGTACGGTTCTCCACAGGCTGTGCAGGAAAATTTCAGACGACAGCGTGGATGCATACTGTGAAAGACCCACGAAATGAGCGGGAAGGTTGGGAAAAGGTGGTGTCTCGAAGAAGCCCAGCCATATCGCCTTCAGCAGCGGGAAAAACACGAATACCCCGAACACGGCAAGGGCAGGGAGTATCCACAGGTAGCCGAGCCCAGCCTCACGTATCGCCTTCAGGCGGGTAAGTGATCGAATACGGGACGTCACGGATCCAACCGCCTGCCGCTTGCAACGTCAAAAAGATGCAGCGCCTCCGGCGGCACTTCCGGCAGCGATCTCAACTCTTCCTGCGACACTCCTTGCTGCTCTCTTCGGGGCCTTCCCACCGCAAGATCGATCACGTCCCCATTGCGCATATGCGCCGGATCGCGATCCGTATCTACCGTGATGAATTGCCCGCCTGCAAACCTGCATACCAGCCTGGATTCGCTTCCCACCACCTCGACCAGGCTGACGGTAGCATGTATCGTACCCTGTTCCACTATCTGCAAGTCCTGCGGGCGTATGCCAATCAGCACCTCACCAAGGTTCTCCCTGCGAGCTGCGGCGGCCAGTACCGGAGGGAGTTGCAGGTACCCGTCCTGGAAGCGAGCGTTCATCGCATCACCCTCCCCCTCTAGGTGGCCACGAATAATGTTCATGGGTGGATTCCCCACGAATCCTGCAACGAAGGCATTGGCAGGGTGCTCGTATACCTCTCGCGGTGTGCCCACCTGCTGAAGCCGGCTTTGGTCGATGACCGCAATCCGGTTGCCCATGGTTGTGGCCTCCACCTGATCATGAGTGACATAGATGATCGTGGTGTCAAGTTTTGCATGCAGCTCCACCAGCTCAGCTCTCATCTCTATTCGTAGCTGTGCGTCCAGGTTGGACAGGGGCTCGTCCATGAGAAATGCCAGTGGCCTGCGGACAATCGCCCTCGCCAGGGCGACCCGCTGGCGCTGACCCCCAGACAATTGCGCGGGCTTCCTGTCGAGCAACTTGTCAAGCTGCAGGCTGCGGGCAACCTCTTCGACCATACGGCTACGCGCCGGCGCAGGATGTCCACGCGAGCGTAGGGGAAACTCTATATTACGCCGCACGGTCATGTGTGGATAGAGAGCGTAGCTCTGGAAGACCATGGCTATATCGCGATTCCGGGGATCCACATCATTCACCACCTGGCCACCAATCCGGATCACGCCCTGCGATGGAATCTCCAGCCCGGCAATCAGTCTGAGCACAGTGGTCTTGCCGCAGCCCGATGGACCGAGCAGCACGAGGAACTCCCCCGCCTCAGCATCGATGGTAAAATCCTGCACAGCAGGTACATTGTCATACCACTTGCTCACCCCCTCCAGAGAGACTGCAGCCGGCGAACGGTCCACATCGCTGGAAAGCACAGCGCCTGCCACCGTACTCCGGTGCCCGCCCTTTACACCCGCGAATTGTACGACGATATAGCCGTATCGGCAACATGGGCCGCCTGGGCAAGGGCCGTCCCAGGAGAAACCCCCGATGACAGTGCTGTCAGACCATTCTCTATCGCGGTGTCCACCTCTGTCGATGCACCCGATACGTAGCCGGCGGTGGCTGGATTGGCAGGACTCGCCAGGATCTGCTCGTAGGCAACTCGGTATTGAGGGACATCTTTCCATGCCTGGGTAAGGACTGGTTCGCTGACCGCCGATCTGCGGACAGGAATATAGCCGGTCTTGGCAGCCCAGTAGGCTTGGCTGGTGGGATCCTGCAGGAACTTGATGTATTGCCATGCAGCATCCTGTCTCTCAGGAGTGGAACGCAACTTTACGATATAGAGACCCGACCCCCCGACAAACACTCCTCCATTGGGTGCCGAGGGTCCCGGCAAGGGTCCTACCCCCAATTTCAGATTGGGATTGGGATGGCTGTCAAGCACGTATACGGCATCCCCTATGGCTGCCGAAGTCTCAATGGTCATCGGCGCTATCTGGGAAGCTATAGCATAAAGATCATCATAACCCAAAAATGGGGTGGTCTGAGCTATCTTGTCATGCACCATATCGTACCACCATGTAAATAGCGACTTGCCGAGCGAATCATCGAAAGTAACCGCAGTAGCCCTCCCGCTCCGGCCGTTCCCGTGGTTGACAAGGAGTTCGCCCCCCATCGCCATCCACTCCTCAAACGTGGAGGGCGTGAGCTTGAGGCTCATCCCATACTTCTCGGTTCTGGTGCTGACGATTTTCTCGGCGTAGGCACGCAGTTCGCTGAGGGTGGTTGGCGGGCTCTCCGGATCGAGCCCGGCTTTGGAGAAAGCGACCTTGTTGTAGAAGAGAACCTCACCCGAAATAGCAAACGGCAACGCCCACAGCGCGCCATCCACCCGGAAATAGTCGACGGTGGAAGGAACGTAATCCGACAGGCTGTAGTTCTCGGCATCGATTGCCGACTGGACCGGGGTAGCGCTGTCACTGTCAATCATCAGCTGGAGGTCGGACGACTCCATCTGGACCACGTCCGGCAGCGTACCGCCGCTCAGCGCGGCAGTATAGAGCGTCAGGGTGGCAGTATAGCTGGCCTGGTTCACCATGCTCACATGTACGTCGCTTTGGGACGCATTGAACTTAGCCGTAAGGTCCGCCAGCGCAGTCCCATTGGTACCAGTCATGGATTGCCACATGGTAATGTTCACCGGCTTCGACTTGGCGTGTGCAGCCGCTCCCAGCGGGAATGCAGACACCTTGGAGACCGGCGCCTTCACGGGTTTCGACGACGAACACCCTGCCAGCACTACGCCGGTTGCGCTGAGTGACGCCATTTGCAGTACTGTGCGCCTGCTGACTGGCATTGCACCCCATCCTGTCCGACCGGTGTCTCTTGCCCTACGCTCACCTGCCCATGGCTCATCTGGCATTGCCAACCTCCTTCAGCCGCGTAACCGCCTATCCAACAGTAATACATTATTGTCCCGCACAACCGCAAGTCCTGACCACCATCGAAACAAGCAGCTTTTCCGCAAGCCCGGGAAGCGGCGACTTGGAAAGATCCTGCACAGCTGCCATCCCGCTGGACCCGTCACCAAAGGTTACCGCAATGACGCTCTGCACTCTTCTCCACTCCATGGAGGCAAGCAGGTAAGCGTAAGGAATCCCCGGTGCCCCCACCTCCGTAATCAGGCCATGAGCACCATCAGGGAGACTCACCCGGCGAACATCCATAGAAGCAGGTTCTGGAACATTCCCTCCCTTGAACTGGACACTCCCTGCCTGGGTTCCAGAATCCGCAGCGGTCGACAGCATCGCAGCCCATAAAGCCGGCGCGCATTTCTTGTAAAGCGACGAATCTCTCATGAAATAGCTGGCAAACGGCTTGGCGGTCATATCCACCCAGGAACTCAGGGCAACGTAATACTTATGCAGTGGATTGGACCCCGTGGGACCAAACGTGGGCGAACCGATATTCAGTACCTGGTTGGCATTGTAGAGCTCATCAGCCTTCTCTCTGGCGCTCAAATGCATGCATGAGGCAAACTGAAGCGCAGCAGGAAGGTCATGCATAGCCAACGTCTTGTCACTGGAAGCTTCCTGGGCCGGCATCACTTGCCTCCATCCTCCTGTAAGATCACCCAGTCTAAGATTCACCCTCTTGGCAACAGAAAGATCGCGCAGTAACCGTACTCCCCCCTCGGCCGGAACGCATCCACCGCAGGTTACCTGCCGTTGCAAAGACCTCGTCATGGAAGGAGAAACTTGCGAGTCTCCTGCCTGCCTGAGCGTCGAACCGGGGACAGGGGAACTCGTACCCACCCCGACGAGGACGCCCGCGACCATGGCCACAACCAGCAGCCCCAGAGCACCATATACCCGCGCCGCACCTCGCAGCCTTCCAGGCACTGAAATGCTGCTGCAGGCGGTTCTCCACTTTCCAGGCCATGCCGCCATCAAGCACAATTATATACATTGCAGTCGGTGGGCGTGAGACACACCAGGCATTGCGAGCAACTTTCCGTTGGCAGGCAGTAACCGTCCAGGCCAGCGCAAAATCAGGTTGCGGTGTAAACCAGTGCCGCACCGGATCACCGGCACCGGGTGGCGGCTTCAGAGTGCAGGGGCAATCCCGGACATACCAGCACCGGATCACCGGCACCGGAACTTATGTTACCTTGCCTGCGAAAATCTACGCGGCATGCCGGCATCCACCATCATGCGATCGTAATATGCTTCTACGTGCAAACTTCGATCAATAATGCTAATATTCAAGGTCATGAAGTCCAGGACATCTAAGACACCACAGAGACTTTCCTTGCAGAAGGGTGCCGCGACAGCGGTGTCTCTGGCTGCGGCTGTTACCCTACTGGCGTCATGCAGCCAAGCCAGCAATGTACCTTCCCCTTCCACTGCCATCACGGCTGCCCGTTGCGGTACTGGACCAAAGGTGGCTCCGGGTCAGCAGAACCAGTTACTGGGACTGGTTGCAGACGTAGGAACCGGTAATCTGTATCCAGTCAATCTTGGAACGGGCAAGGTGGGGCATCCCATATCCATAGGTTTCGGCGCCGAGGCCATAGCCGTGACCCCGAACGGCAAGCAGGCCTATGTGGCAGATGGAGGCTACGCAACTGCTTCGAGTCTGTCCAACTACAAAAGCTCTCCGGTATTCAACGGTACGATCGTCCCGATCAATCTGATTACGGGACAAGCCGGTAAGCCTATCTCTGCTGGTTTCGGGCCAATAGCCATCGCCGTGACCCCGAACGGCAAGCAGGCCTATGTGGCAGACATGGGACTCTTGGGGGGACTGGGCAGGAGGTCGTTTGCCGTAGACGGATACACGGTGGACGAGATAAATACCGCAACAGACCATACTGACGGCACATTTCGGATAGGCCCAGGACCGGGAGCCATCGCCATCACGCCAAATGGCAAGCAGGCCTATGTGGCAATTACCGGTACTCCGCTCCACATAGCCAATTATATAGTCCCCATGAATCTGGCAACCGGCACAATAGGTAAGCCAATACACACCGGGATAAGCCCCATGGCCATCGCCATAACGCCGAACGGCAAGTGGGCATATGTGGCGAATACCGGGTGGCCTCAGAAACAGGGGCACACCGTTACCCCGGTAAACCTGGCTAATGATACTCCCGGCAAACCTATTCCCGTAGGATCAGCACCTCTGTCAATTGCCATCACGCCGAACGGCAAGTGGGCATATGTGGCCAACTCTGGGTACGGTCTGGGAAAGAAATTCACTGTCACCCCTATCAATCTGACTACCAATATTCCCGGCAAACCCATTACCGTAGGACCCGGTCCTACGTGGGTAGCCATCACGCCGGACGGCAAGTGGGCATATGTGGCAGACAGCGGACGAATTGGAAACCGCGGCAAGGAGGTCACTCCAATCAATATTGCCCGGAATTGTGCCGGGGTACCCATACGCGTTGGAGTATCTCCGCAAGCTATAGCAATTGCCTCTGAGCCAGCAACCATTGTTGCCAAACTTACGGGGTAACAATAACATGTGGTATAGAAATATTCAATCCAGACAATACTCGGAGAGGTGGGCAACAGCATGGAGAAAGCCTGTATGACGCATCAGCTGGCACGATGCATACACACACTGGATACTTCGGCCATATGAGTGACCATTCCATCCTGGGTGCACAAGTGAAAGAGATGCAAGTCGCACAAGCGACAAGTATCCTAGGCCTTACGGCCGATCTCGCTTCGGCGTGTGTATGGGACGACAGCATGGTGGCTGATTCCCAATTGAGGCAACGTGATGTCTCGTTTGTGACCATCGGGGGAGGAATAGGCTCTTTTGCCCTTGTGGATACATTACGCATAGCGGGAGTCAGCGCTGAAAACATATCTGTGATAGGCCCCTTCGCGAATGCCTACGAATCATTGAAAAGCTTGCTAATCAACTCTCAAATACCTGATTCGAATAGGATAAGGTCGGGGTCGTCGGACAGGATGGACAACTTATGGGGTTGGCCCGGTTACGGGATGACAGAGGCATTTCGCCGTAAGAACCCGCTTTTACTAATGCATCTGGCAGCTGAACCAGTTCTATGTGAGTACTATACTCCAAGGGCATCTGACGTGTATGCGTCCATGGACAGGGAAGCAGAGAGAATCTCGTGGCATCAAATGTTCACCCCCGGCAAGGTGCCGCTCGTACGAAAGCGCCGCGAAGGAGGATACTTCGTTGTTGTCGTACCGCCGGACAATACAGAGAGTACGGACAATACCGGCAGCACCAGCGACGCATCCGGCTCGAAACTCGAGATAATTAGGGCACGATATGTCCACCTTTCCTTGGGAGCAGCTGGGTTGCGCATACTCCCCGACCTCGAATCGTACCGGGCCGGCACCGGCGATATGAATCATGTGGTCAATGTGTACGAACCACACGAGCATGTATACAGGGCATTGATTGAAAGACCTGGATCAAGCGTGCTTGTAAGGGGGGCGGCCACTTCTGCCATGGAGGTCGTAGGTCGGCTTGTACGCGACCGGAACAGCTACGACAGTAAGGTCACGATATACCATCTCCTCCATCACTACGTGAACAAGCCTAAGGGTTCACCAATGTGGCGTATACCCGGAGGAAATGGTTTCGCTTACCAGGCATTCACTTTTACAAAAGGAGCGTACGGTGGCCAGTTGCAGGATCGGTGGCGTTCGCTGAAAGACGATGAGGATCGTACAATGCTGCTAGGGCTGCTGGCAAGCACAGCTATACCAAAGCGTCGCCAGTGGTTGAGAGAACTCGCTCGGGGAAAGAGCGAGGGCTGGTACAAAATGCTGGCTGGTTCAGCGGCAGGACTGCAAAAGGGAGACAACGAGAAGATTGTAGCAACCATAGATCATGATACAGTAGATAATGATAGCGAACATGGTAGCGAAAACGCATCCAGAACCATTGAGGTGGATTACGTTATAGACTGCACGGGAGTCACCGTCGATGTACGCGACCATGAGGTTCTGGCAGATCTCATCGATTGCGGGGGAGCCGGATTGAATGCGATAGGACAGCTGGCCGTCAACCGGTCCTTCGAAGTAGAAGGGGCGCACAGCGGCAGTGGCAAGGTATTCACGACTGGCTTCTCTGCGTTGGGCAATCCCTACGTAGTACCAATGTATTCTTTCTGGGGATACCAGTACTGCGCTTTGATAATAGCCAACTCCCTGGCCAACGAAGGTTTTTGCAACCGCATCAATACACGCCGCTCTATTGGCGGATGGTGGCGCTTGGTGAGGAATCGCACTCCATGACCTTTACCCTCGCTGGCCGCATCCAGACGCGCCTGTTCCTGGCAGCTACCGTAGGTGTGCTGTGGACAGCCATTATCACTCCTTTCCTACCCAGCCCGCCGATGGGCTCTATAGGCGGGGTCGGCATGGTGCCTATGCAGATGAGCAGGCTAATGATACTCATACCTACCCCATACAACGCTACCCCAATAGACTACCAGATGACGTTCGGCACGATAGGAATGATGGCAGTGGTAGGAGTGGTGTGGGAACTGCTCTACCACCTCCTTCAGCAATTCCGCTGGGACAAGGACTGGCCTCCACTTTTCACCCTTCTGGCAGGCATCCCCGAGGGCTTGGTGCTGTGGTACGTCATCCACTTGGTTCACGTAGAAAATGGTACGCTGGCTCTGAATTCGCCAGGTATGCCCATGTTTGCCATACACTTTGCAACCACCTGGTTGCTCATGTGGCTCTTCATGGTAGGTCCCATGAAGGTGACCAGCCTGCGATGGCGCTTCGAAGGTGGACGTATAATCTGACCACACTATATCTTCTTTTGAAGCAACTCACGGAGCCACTGTGACATCGCTGATCAAAAGCGGTCGGATAGAAATCAAGTCTCTTCGAGCACCATCTCTATCGCACCGCACGGGCACTCAGCTGCACATATACCGCAGCCTTTGCAGTAATCGTAGTCGAACTCGTAACGCATACCTGTGCCAAGCTTGACAACGGCATTGTCGGGGCATACCCCGTAACAATTGTCACACTCGAAACAGTTCCCGCATGACAGGCACCTGCGCGCCTCGAAGAGGGCATTGTCCTCATCGAGTCCGAGCACCACTTCATCAAAGGTCGATTGGCGACGAACCATATCCAGTTTGGGACGCACCGTCGCGGGAGCATCAGAGTAGTACCAGGTGTTCAGATCGCCCCAACCTGCTATTCTGTGGCGCTCACCAGCCGGCGCTGGCTGATGCTCCTCCTTAGATGGAGCGCCAGGCAGTCTCGCCCACATACCCCCGCTCTTCAGCCACAGATCTATGTGCCTGGCAGCTTTCTTCCCGTTTCCTATGGCAGCCGTAACGGTCCGCTCCGCCTGTGATATGTCTCCGCCAGCAAACAGTCCCGGGTAGCTGGTCATCATGGTGGAATCGACATGTACCATGCCGCCGGACATATCCAGCCCAGGTACATTCTGCAGGAGTGACAGGTCTGCCTCCTCCCCGACCGCCAGGACGACAGAGTCAGCTTCAAGCTCCTCGAATTCACCGGTAGGTTGCGGAAAGCCGGCTGCATCCAATTCCATCTTCTCGAGCAGCAACTTCTCAGCACCCGCTTTCTTTATCGTGGAAAGCCACCGCATCTTGATCCCCTCTTCGAGTGCTTCCTCCACTTCGAGATCGTGGGCCGGCATGCGATCCCTGGTACGCCGGTATACCACGATAGCCTCGGACGCTCCCAGACGCTTAGCCGTCCTGGCCGCATCCATGGCGGTGTTCCCACCTCCATAGACCACCACGCTCCTGCCAAGCTGCGGGTAGGTCATACCTGCAGTCGTTCGTAACAATGACAAAGCGTCCAAGATCCGCGCAGAGTCACCAGCCGGTATATAAGCGTTCCTGGCTATTTCCGCTCCAGTCGCAAGGTACACGGCATCGTAACCACCTCCCTCCATCTCGACCATCAAATCGCACACCTTGTGACCAAGCTCGATTCCAACGCCCATGTCTACGATACGCTGAATCTCGCCGTCCAATACATTGCGAGGCAGCCTGTAAGCGGGTATACCAAAACGCATCATCCCTCCCGATGCCGTGGACGCCTCGTAAATGGTCACTTCGTGGCCACGACGTCGTAAGTGGTAGGCGGCAGACAGCCCTGACGGACCTGCCCCTATCACCAGCACCCGCCCTGCCAGATCGGGCTGTTCCACTTCCACCCGCCAGCCGCCGGTGAGCGCCCGGTCTCCAAGAAAACGCTCGACTGCATTGATGCCCACCGCTTCATCGAGGTTGGCACGGTTGCAGGCAGTCTCGCAGTTATGATAACAAACCCTCCCCATGACCGCGGGCATAGGGTTGTCCTCCATGGATACGCGCCAAGCGCCTTCGTAGTCTCCCTCTTCCGCCCGGTACAGCCAGCCCTGGATATTCTCCCCGGCGGGACAGGCATCGTTGCAAGGCGGCAGCCTATCCACATAGACGGGCCGCTGCGTTCTCCAGCCCCCTGTCTTGTTGGCGCGACTGGTTCCTACCTCCAGAGTAATGGCAAAAGGTCTCTCCATCATCTATGCCTCCCCCAACAGGCCGAACCGGCGGATGTTACGATCAGCGGAATCCTGTATCGCGTCTATGACGTCGTCCCGCCTGGCAGGTTTGAAGAGATGGGCGTACCTGCGCTGTAGGGATAGGTAGTCTTCCACTGGAACCTTCGATCTTATCTTGCTCGTCGCTACCACTTCGCCCTTCTCCGCTTCGAAAACCGGAAAGATTCCAGTCTCTTTGGCCAACCGGGCCAACCGTATGGTGTCGGCCGGCTCGCTGCCCCATCCAAGCGGGCAAGGAACCAGGATATGGATATAACGGGCTCCCCTATACTCCATGGCCTTCTCGACCTTGTACTCCAGATCGTGCAACTCAGCGACGGTGGCTGTGGCAACATAGGGAATCTCGTGTGCCATGGCGATGCGGGGCATATCCTTCCCCTGTCCCCATGGGTTCCCCGGTTCTTCGCCAACGGCTTCGGTAGTTGCAGTCCTGGCAGCCGGTGGGGTCGAACCAGACCTCTGGACGCCAGTATTCATGTATGCCTCGTTGTCATAACACACAAACAGCACGTCGTCGTTACGCTCGAACATGCCCGACAGGCAACCGATGCCTATATCCACGGTTCCACCATCTCCCGCCTGGGCCACAACGCGGATGTCCGTCTGTCCCTTGGCTCGTAATGCCGCAGCAATGCCGCTGCCTACTGCCGCAGCATTTCCGAAAACGGAGTGAAGCCACGGAACCTGCCAGGAGGTCTCAGGATAGGGGGTGGTGAACACTTCGAGGCACCCTGTGGCATTCGCCGCGATTACCTTGTTGCCGGTTGCATGCATGGCCGCATCGAGCACATACCTGGCCCCCAGCGCCTCCCCACAGCCCTGGCAGGCCCTATGCCCGAGCGTAAGGGCGTTGGTACGACTCATCCCTGACTGTACGGTACGCTCCGGGGTATCGAGCAACCTGCCACCGACAGCAAAGCTGCCTGTCTGGTAGAACTTTACCTGCCTGTACGCCACTGCCAACTCACCTCCTCATCTAGCCCATCGTAAGCCGTTGCCACCCTCACCCGCTACCAGGCAGGCCCATATCCCGAAGGATATTCTCTGCAGATGGACCAGACCTGCGGTCTTTCCCCATCCGCGCCAGCTCCCGGTTCACCACATCGTGATCCAGATCAAGGAAAGTCAACGGTTCCAGCGCGTCATTCGCTGCATCCTCCAAACAATGTACCAGTGACGTTCTGGTAATGGCCCTGCCACCCAAACCGGCCACCACCGTATAGATGCGTACGGACTGATGCGACAGGGCAAGAGCGACATCTGTCGCCAGTATACTCCCCATCCCTGCTGAAAATGCCCTATCCACGACCACGACCCGGGCCGGCGTACCTATCGCTTCTCTGATGGCGGAGATAGGAAAGGGCCTGAACGTGGTGATCCCTATTGCTCCGGCCATTATGCCGGCACCGCGTAGCTCGTCCACAGCGTCTTCGATGGCGCCCAGCACTGACCCCATCGCAACCACAATTGTATCTGCACCATCCAGCCCGTACCCCCTGACAAGGCCGCCAGAATCACGACCAAAGACCGACCGGAACTCCGAGGCTATTGTAGGAATCAGCTCCATCGCCTGCATCTGCTTCGCGTGAGCGAGGTAACGCACCTCTGCAAATGCATCCGGGCCAACCATCGCTCCTATGGAAACAGGGTCATCCACATCCAGTACCTGCCTGGGCTCGAAAGGGGGCAAGAACTTATCCACAGATTCCTGCTCCGGCAAATCCAGCCGTTCCACGGCATGGGTGAGAATGTAGCCATCCATGCATACCATCACGGGCAACGATACGTCCTGCGACAGCCGGAATGCCTGTATGTGCAGATCCACAGCGGCCTGGTTAGAGTCGGCAAAGAGCTGTATCCAGCCACTATCGCGAACGGCCATAGCATCGCTGTGATCATTCCAGATGTTGATGGGTGCACCGATCGCCCGGTTGGCAAGCGTCATCACCATCGGCAATCCAAGTCCTGCCGCGTTGTACACCGCTTCGATCATGAACAGAAGTCCCTGGCTGGCGGTGGCCGTATAGCTGCGTACCCCCGTAGCTGAAGCACCTATCAGCGCCGACATCGCCCCAAATTCGGACTCTACGTTGATGAACTCACAGGACTTCAGCTCTCCGCCCTTTACCATCGAACCGAGTGCCTCAACGATATGAGTCTGCGGCGATATGGGATAAGCACAGATCACCTCCGGCCTGCACGATGCCACTGCCCTGGCTACAGCCTTGGAACCTTCAATCTGCTCAAGCATCCGCCATCACTTCCCCACCAGTTTTCCTGCCAGCAAGTGAACCAGGCGGGATGCCGCCTGCATTGCCTTCACTCTCCCCAGCACTCGCGCCATCTGCACCGGCTACGACAGAAATGGCAGCCTTACTCTCGTCCTGCACGTAGCGGAACAACTCGGCGGCGGCGGCCACATTACGCTCACCAGTATCACCAGCAAATCGCCGGCGGATGGCACTGTACAGAGATTCCGGCGTGACTATGCCGCTTACTGCCGCCAAGGCTCCCAGCAGTACTGCGTTGGGAACAGGCTTGCCCACATGCCGGCGAGCTGTGTCCGAAGCGGGTACGGTCAGAATACGCTCGCGACGGAACCCGGCGGCAAATTCCGAGAGGCCGAGATGGTCAAGCCCTCGCGAGGTATTGATGATGATGTAGGCATCCTTGCCTGCGCCAGAGAACAGGTCCACCTGATGCAGCAAGGTTGCATCCTGGACAATGATGGCATCAGGCTCGCTGATCGGCTCATGCGTGCGGATCTCGATATCATCAATACGACAGTACGATACGACAGGGGCACCCATGCGCTCGGATCCAAAACTGGGAAACGCCTGAGCCCAGTGGCCATCCAGGAACGCGGCCACAGAGAGCAACTCTGAACCCGTCACGACCCCCTGACCTCCTCTACCGTGTATGCGCACCTGAAACATCCTGATCACTTCCTATCCTGACGCGTGCTGTATGCTGCCTGTTCCACAGTGTCCAGCGATCCTTGACCGCCACACGTATCCATCTTCACTACATAGCTTAGCCCACCGCTCGATCCTCGAATACCCACAATCTTCGCGCATGCGGAGAGCGGCCCGCCTGCATAAGCGGGGAATGGCAGGATGCCGCTGAGTGTGAGTGTGAGTGTGAGTGGTACGTACGTACGGCCCAATGGAGATTCAGTAGTTGCACCGATCAGAAATAGGGGTAGTACCCGTTGCCATCGATAAATAAATGGTGCATAATTATGGTTGTAGGGTGTGTCCCTGTTTACGTGGGTGGCTGGTGCATTGCGACCCACTACCACCCAATACAGTCTGCGGTATTTCGGATAGATTGGACAAAGGAGGACATGATGAGCAAAGACGGCGTTTCTCGGGTGGATCGTTCTGTGGATGATCATCCGCAGTTTGCAGGAAAGGCTTCGATGGTCAGCGAGATCAGCAGCGAACGATCATCCCGATTATCTGGAATCGCCGCAGGCGGCAGAGATCACCAGGTGCTGCCCGGCTCGAGGCAGGTCGCACCCGGCAAGCAGGGCTACAGAAATGCAGGCCGCAACCAAAGCCGTCCCCTCAGGATTGTACTTCTGGGGTATCCGGGCTCCGGCAAGGACATCCACGCAAGCAGTATGGCACGACGCCTTGGACTACCTCATATATCCATGGGCGCCCTGCTGAAAAGGGTTGCCGCAATAGATACTCGTATCGGCGATATAGCGGCCCGTCACAGGCACGTAGGCGCCTTGCTACCCGACGACCTGGTTGTAGAAGTGCTCGCCGATGCCATAACGGGTGAACATATCAATGATGGGTTTGTCCTAGAGGGCTTCCCACGTACATTTCGCCAAGCGGAGATGTTGGATGCGCTGCTTGGCAAGGACGAGATCAGCCTCGCTCTACACTTAGTCGTGCCACGAGCCGTACTGGTACATAGGCTCCTCGCACGCCGGAATTGCCTGGCCTGTGGCATGCCTTATGGCACCGCAGGTGAAACCATCATCCCACCGCACTGCGAGTACTGCGGCGGCGACATAGGACCAGTTGAAGGATACTCTGTAAGATCGCTGCACAATAGGCTTGCCAATTATGATCACCTGTTTCGGCCTGTAACGACCTGGTTCGCCACCCACGTGCCATTCGTAAGTGTGGACGGAGTAGGCGCACCTGAATCAGTTGCCGCTCGCCTTGCCAAAGCGATAGCGACGCATATAGGACATCCCTCCGCTGACAGCTCCGTCGCCACCACCCAGCATGCGGTCGGCAGCCTGGAAGGAGCATAGCGACGCAACCGGCCAGGACAGTAAAAGGCACGTTCACCTGCCCAAATTGCGGTGGTGACGAATTCGAGATCGTCCGTAGCGTCGATGATCGAATCAACTTCCTCTGCATACACTGTGGTGCCTGCTGGCACCAGTGGCTCGGCTACTTGACTCGGGTAAGCTCCACTACGGGATGTGCAGGATGCCACCACCAATTCCCCTGCGTCGCTCCAGTAAAAACTGCGTAACTAGTCACCATCTGTTTACGCGAAGGACCATCGGCAATTTTCATCCCGGTATCCCGGTATCTCCGGCATTCCGGCGTCACGCCGAAATGTGAATGGCGCAAGGTACCCAGGGGCAAGGGGTGCAGTCGCCCCATACGGATACCTTACGCCACATTTATTATACCAGTTTCTACGACCTGTGTTTTCACTACACGGTCGCAGCACACCGGCACACTGGCATTTCAATCGTTGTTAAACGCTATGCCGGCACTACGCCGCAGCCCCCGAGCCGCCTGATACGGACGATGTCCCGGTAGGCGTCTTGGGCGTGGTACCTGGCTTGTGCCCAAGTCCCAGCCCGCCCATAGGCAGTACCAAGGTGGCATGGCCACCGCTCTCCACGAGCACCACATGCGCGCCGTCCTTGAGCGCTGCCTTGCGAGGCTCATGGGTGGTCGTTTGAAGCGTTGCCGTAAATGATTGGCCGTCAATACGCTTTATGGTAATGGAAGTGGACGACAGTGCGGTCACCGTGCCTCTCTCCACCTCAACCGTCTTGTCGCCGCTCTTGGTGTGCAATGTGATCTGTACCCCAATGGCATGGCGAGCCATCTTGGACGCATGCTTCAGCTCACGGCGCAATATCGACTTTGCAAAATTGCGATGGTGCGCCTTACGGGCATGACTCCCCTTAGCATGGGTCGACCCGGGAGCGGTGGTGCTGGTGGATGTCGGAGCCGGTGCCTGCGTAGATGCAGTCAGGGCAAATGCCCCTCCTGCCACGCCGGCCATGGCCAGCGTGAACACCGCTGCCACCACCGCCACCCTCTTGGTCATGTGGGCTCCCAACTCCCTGAACTTATCCTTCATGTGTTCTCCTTTCACTTGGCTGACTTGATTACCTTCGCGCCACCAAGGCTTCCATGAAGCGTCTCTGCCGGGCTCAGCTGAATAGTACATCACGCAAGCCTGCTCACACTGCCCGATTCGGTTGGTATTTCCGATCACAGCCTGTGGCTTCACCTACAATGCATACCATTAGCCTATGTCGCCTGGTCGCTACTTATATTAGACTGCAACTAGATGATGTTATGGTAAAGCGTATGTTAGGAAAGTATTATGTGTTCCAACCAAGCATACCAATCGGAAAGAGCTGATGCTGGCTGCCTTCCTGTCCGCCGTAGGTGATCCCGCTAGGACACGCATGGCTGATGCCGGTGCAGGCGATGCCGGTACGGGCAGCACCTCCGGTACGGCTGAACAGCAGAGCAATGCCACCCCTGAAACGAGTGCCGGCGAGGGAGGCGGCAACAACGGAGTGATCCGGCAGGCCGGCGAGGGAACAGCGGGCAAGGAAACAGTGAGCAAAGAGCCGGCAGGTTCCAGCCCTCTGGACCGCCTGGTAATAGGGCAACTTCCGGAGCCTGATCTTCCTCCAGGATGGGCTCTGGTCAAGATGGCCGCAGCATCGTTGAACCATCATGACATCTGGACCCTCCAGGGCGTGTCATCAAGGCCGATATCTCCCCCGCAGGTGCTTGGATGCGACGGAACCGGCACCGTCGTAGCATACGGTCCAGGACCCGTTCCCGCTCACGCGCCACCGCTGGGCAGCAATATACTGGCATATCCAGTCATATCGTGCAGGGAATGTGCCAATTGCAGGTCGGGAAATGAGCTTCTATGCCGGGATGTGGCACTGCTAAGCGAAGGCAAGTACCAGGGCACATTGGCTGAGTTGTTCCCGGTACCGGCTGCCAATCTTATCCAGCTGCCGGACACCGTCACTCCAACTGCAGCCGCCTGCATGGGCACCACCTACCTGACCGCCTACCACATGATGTACGACCGTGCCAGGCTGGTTCCCGGCAATACGCTACTCATCCACGGCGCTACTGGCGGCGTGGCCGTAGCAGTTATGCAACTTGCAAAGATAGGAGGCATTTCCGTCATAGCAACGGCGCGTAGCGAGGCAAAGAGGCAGTTTGCACGTCGCATGGGAGCAGCGCTGGCGCTTGAATCCGATACCGCTTCCGCCAGGGAGATACAGAGATTCACTGCAGGTGGGGTGGATGCCGTGATGGAGACGGTAGGAGCCCCTACATGGGAATTGAGTTTGCGCTCAGTCAAACCTGACGGCATGGTAGTGGTCTCCGGTGCCACCGGTGGGGGCAATCCACCGGCAATGCTCCAAAGGGTATTCTGGCGCCAGATCCGCATAGTCGGTTCCACCATGGGCACTTTTCAGGAACTGAACAGGCTGGTGGGGCTCCTTGCCCGTGGGCAACTCAATCCATTAGTGGACAGTGTTACGCCACTTTCAGGAGCTGCCGGTGCATTTGCGAAGCTGTACCGTGGGGAACAGTCGGGCAAGCTTGTCATCACAGCCTGACGCAGCGGCAGGCAGCCGCTTGCCACGCTGTCACAGCTGGGGGGCCGGAAGATTCCAATGACTCCGAGATCAGGCAATGTACAGGCAATGTACAGGCCATATAGATCCCAGCAAAGCCATAGAGACGGTCAGTACAATAATAGTCTGGTATGCTGTGCTGGTGGTACATATACTTGATACGTCTGCAGGCGATCGAACGCACCCGAACGTGAACGTGAATGTGAATGTGAAGACACACTTTGAGATAGGGAGAGGCAAGTATGAACCCTGAACCGGAACCGGAAATGGAAGACGCCAAGCAAGGCCAGCCACCTCCGGCGGCAGCTGGAAAAGATGGCACCAGTCGCAGGCGTACCACCGTCATGATCACCAGCATGGCCGTACTGGTGGTAGCAGCAGCAGCAATCGCCGCCATCGTTCTACTTACTACCGGCAGCGGCAATTCGCCAAGTGGCGCGGCAGGTGGCATGTTGAGCGCCATTTACACCAACCATCCTGCCACCTCTTGCCAGTATATCGTGCCAAGCCAGCAGCATGCATGTGGATCGTTCTGGAAGAAAGAAGCTGGAAAGGTCAGCTTCTCGGGCCATCTTGTGATGGCACAGACGGCAATACAGGGAAACCGTGCGCTTGTCTCCGTGACGGGACGCGGATGTGCCCGTGTGCCGAAGAAGCATCCATCCTGCCAGTCCAATAGCAATCCCAGGTCAGGACTGCCCTCAGCCAAGGTCGACTTCCAGCAGGCATTTGCCAATGCAACCAGCCCTTCAGGAGGCGCCAATGTGGTGCCCTGCATGAAGGTCAAGGGCCGCTGGTACGTCGATGCCCTCTTCAGCTGAACGGATCGTCACCCCGACTGCCGGCATTAGGGCAGGAGAATTCCCGGCCAACATATCACTACTGCCACTGGATTGGTGGTGATATGCTTGACGCATGCAACGTACAGTATAATGGCTATAATCGGTAGGGATGGTACAATGGACATCATGACGGTTATGGATGCGGCTATCCCGTGACAGGCATGCGAAACAGGTACCGGCGATCGTATCTGGGTAAGGCCGGCACGAGCAAGGGAACCGGTTGGCACGAATTACTGGACAATGCATACCAATAAATCCAATACATACAGTGGGGCAAATTATGAGAACAACGATGGTGCAATCCGGAAATACCGGAATTGCCGGCAAGGGAATCTCTATCACAGGGAAAGGTGACATATGAGCGACGTTACCAAGGCTAAGATGCTGGCGAGCAAGTACAATGTGGAGTATGTCGACCTGAGTTCTTATAATGTCGACAGGAGTGTAAAGAATATTGTTACCGAGGAGTTCGCACGGAAGCACGGTGTTGTCCCCATAGGGAAGAAATTCGGCGTACCTGTCATCGCGGTTACGGACCCCAGTGACACATACGTGATGAAGGAACTCGAATCGCAGGTGAAGAGAGATTTCATCACTGTGGTAACCAGTGATGACCACATAGCCAAGTGCTTGAGCATTGTCTATCCGGACGGCGCCATCATCGGAAATGGCAGCGAAGCGAATGCCACAGAGGACAGCCACAGCGGGAAGCCCGGTCTTGCCGACCGCGACGATCCGGTAGCCAGTATCCTCGCAGATGTCATAACAGAAACTGGTGCATCTATTGATACCACCGATGCAGGCGCCGCACACGATGCAGAGGGTAGCGACACCACGCTGCCTGAAGAGTCCCCGTCCAGCGAAGAGCCGCCGCTTCCGGACTCCGGTCGGGAAGTAAAACACTCCAAACGCCACTGGAGAAGGGGAGGCGCAAAGCGTAATACAGACGAAGGCGGTGCCACGGTCGGCAGCGAAAAGAGTACTCCTTCAGGTACGGTACCAGCAACCGCCGGAGATAGCTTCGTTGAAACAGATGGTCCAACGTTGCAGCAGGACGAGCGCGCTGGCAATGCCGCTACCGGCGTGCTCGAGGCACGTACACCTGACTCCGGAAGGGTGGAAGCTGTCGATATTGACACAGGTGATGCAGGATCAGGAGCGTCTCTCGATGTGGCGCTGCAGAATCTTGTCGGAAAGATGATCCCGGCAAGTCAAAATACCGGAGAAAACGTATCCTCTTTTCCACCGCTGGCTCGCATACTGGTCGAAAGCGGGCGTGTCAAGGAGGAGGAGATGATTTCCGTTCTGGCGGAGTGCGATGCCACTGACCAGGTGATTGCAAACGTGCTGATCCAGAGGCGACTCGTAAGTGACGCTGACATCACATGGGCAACAGCCAAGGAAATGGGGCTGGAATTCGTCAACCTGGATCTCATGGCAATAGATATGAACATAGTGTCAAAGATTCCCGAGGCCATAGCCAAGCATCATAATGTTCTGCTGGTAGGCGAGCAGGGGGGACAGTATGTCGTAGCGCTGTCTAATCCTGCAGACGTATTCGCCATGGACGATCTTCGCTCCATCATTGGCGGTAACCTCAAGCTCGTGGTAGCCCCCAGGCTGCAAATATCGAAACATATAGAGCGGTGCTATACCCATGGTGGGGGGGCCGGTGCCGCCATCGCCGCGCAGCAAGCCGCCGTGGACGTGAAAGGCGTGATCGAAGAAGCGCCAAGGAGAGAACTGGACATCCAGTCGATTACGGAAGATGCTCCGGTGGTCCGCTATGTGAACATACTTATACTCCAGGCTCTGAATGAGCGGGCATCGGACATCCATATCGAGCCAAGCCATGATTCGCTGCGCATAAGGTACCGGATAGATGGTGTCCTCCACGACATGCAGCCAGCTCCCCTCAGCCTTCACAGTGCAGTAAGCACCAGGCTCAAGGTAATGGGTGACCTGAATGTGGCGGAGCACAGGATACCCCAGGACGGGCGTATATCGGTCAGCGTCGGGAACCGCGTGATCGACATGCGTATCGCGACGATACCCACCGTGTACGGGGAGAAAGTTGTCCTAAGGATACTCGACAAATCCGAGATTGTACTCGACCTCGAGAAGCTTGGTTGCGAAACCAGCCTTTTGGAGAGGTTCAGGGCGGTCTTCAACCGTCCTTACGGAACCATCCTTGTCACAGGACCAACAGGATCGGGCAAGACGACCACGCTCTACGCCACCCTTGCAGAATTGAACTCTTCCGAAAAGAACATAATCACGGTCGAGGATCCAGTTGAACTGCGAATAGCCGGCATCAATCAGGTACAGACCAATACCAAGGCAGGGCTCAGTTTTGCGTCATCGCTACGTTCCATAGTTCGATGCGATCCTGATATTGTCATGGTCGGTGAGATCAGGGACAGGGACACAGCTCTCATCGCAATAGAGGCTGCCCTGACCGGCCACCTATTGCTCGCCACCATGCATACCAATGATGCGTCACGGACTCCTATGCGGCTGGTGGAAATGGGTATCGAGCCCTACCTGGTTGCATCGGCATTGACCGCCATCATGGCCCAGCGACTGGTACGAGTACTCTGCGTTCACTGCAAGGAGCCTTACAGCCCTACAGAGGAAGAGATCTTGGCTGCAGGTTGGAAGGTGGATGATGTCATGAGCGGTACGGGCGATACCATCCTGTATCGTCCCACCGGCTGCCCTGCTTGTTCCAACACTGGCTATAGGGGCAGGGAAGCTGTTTACGAGCTTCTAGTTGCCGATGACGAACTGGAAAAATTGATTACATCTGGATCCAGTGCAGACCATATACAGCAGTGGGCCGCAGGCAATGGCATGGTCACCCTGAGGCAGGCAGGACTGCAAAAGGTACTCAAAGGCGAGACCACCCTGAAAGAAGTCATGAGGGTCGCGGTCTAGCTGCTCGAAGACACGTATGCTCGGGCAGCACTATCGAGACACTGTCACTGCTGGCAGTTCAGGGATGGGAGCTGCGTGCCCTCTGGTGGCGGTCGCCTCGGGGTATTTTCGACCCGTCACTGCCAGCACTTGCGGAATGCTATCAGGAGACTGTCACTACCGGCAGCTCGGGAGTGGTCCTTTGTGTTCCTTCTATGCCTGGAGAGCCAGGCTTTGTATAAAACGGCATCCCTGCTGCGCAGGCCAGCAGGAGGGAACCGGTAATAGTGCCCCACCACAGCCATGGACTGTAATAGTGAAACGCGAATACCGTGGCAAACATACCCACACCGAGCACTAGGGCCAAGCGTATCCTACCCAAGCATGCAGCAGCCAGGAGGGCAAATGCCAGAGCAGGCCATAGGTAGTAAGGAGTCATCACTGACTCGAACAAGCACCACCCGGTGAACGACAACGCGCAGGCAACTGGCAATATTCTGTCTATCTTTTTGCCGCGGTGCACCATGCGAAACAGTACAAGCCCGATGACCATTGCGGCGATCACCGCAAATATGCGGGTAGGCCCCCCCGACACCACGTGATTGCCCAACCTTGGCGCCAGAAACAGCCAGGGAGTCGGGTGATCCGTCCTAGGATATGTAGGCTGGACCACAAGCGCCCTCCAGGTAGCGTGGAAGTCGGAGATGGCCGGAATGGCGACAAGCACTGCTGGCACAGACAGTGCTCTGACCAGCACTGAAGGCATCTTCTTGGCTGCGGTCACGGCAAGTACCACTGGAAGGATCAACACCGTAAAGGGCTGCACAGCCAGCGCCGCACCCATGAGCCATCCGGTGGCCACAGGCCTCCCATCCATCGCTGCCACTATGGCATAGCATCCTAATCCGAGAGCGACCAGATCCTCAGGATGGCCCCAAATGACAACCACCTGCCAAAGCGCCGCAGCCTCGACCACGCATAGTAGCACCCTTCGCTTGGATGAGATGCCAAGGCGCTCACTGAGAGCATCAATCCCGCACAGAGCCACCGCCGAAAGCAGCATCTCGTAAGGCCCAAGCACCACCCACGCTGACGGCCTGAATAGAGGGAATGGATAACTTGGATGGAGGTGGAACACTGCTATGGCCTTGTCGACCGGAAGCAGGATGAGCAGCATGCCTGGAGGCAGCAGGAACGCACCATGTGCTGCATATATGCCGCCCAAATAGCCCCACCCGATAGTCTGCGAGGCCCTCAGGGTCCCCCAGATATCGCCCGGGGTGATCCAGTACCAGTAATGAGCAACGGGGTGGATACTTTCCAGGTGCCTGCTCAGAGCAGTGTGAAAAAGCGGATGGCTGGAATACCTGACGACATCGTGACGTACGACCGGCGGCCACAGCAGAGAGTAGGCCATCCCCGTGACAGCCACGACAACTGCAACAGCGAGTGGCCATTTCCGCCTTCTCACACTGGTCGTGAAACTCAGCAGGGGATCCAAACACATAAGTATATTCACTCATTCACAACTACTGGCTATTGTAGGGCTAACGCCTACTGCGCCGCGGATGAATCAGCGCGGCAGGCCTTCAGCCGTAAAAGCCAACTACATCGACCGTTACATCAGCAGTACCGGACGAAACCAGCAAGTCCGTTGCCCCGAGAGACGAGGGTTGGAGCACTACCAACCCCGAAACCGTTGTCCCCTTACCCCAGCTCAATGCCGCCGTCGCAGGTCGGGTGCCCCCCGCCGGATAGGTGTAGAGACTGCCGGCCGAGGTTGTATCCGTGACGGTAACCGTAGCAATGACGGCGGTTACCGATCTCGATATGCCATTTACCCCTGCGAGTGGCACGGCCAACGGCTTTCCTCCGGAAAGGGTATGCCCGCTGCACTCCGTAGAGTACCCTACCATCGATGACGAGCGTGTATCGCAGATTCTGGCAGGATATATCGGATTATAGGCATTGCCCGCCATGGACGACGATGGCGCTGCTACCCATCCCTCCACATCCACGGTAAGTGCCGGGCTACCGGCGGAAGACAGTATGTCGATCGCACCATTGCGCCCCACCGGAACTATGGCTGCACCCGACGCACTCTGATGTGCTGCATAATTGACGCTGGAAGCCACCGGTACGGCGCTACCGGCTGGGTAAGCGCTCACGTAACCTGCCGCAGCTGGATTCATTGCGCTAATATTCACCAGTACGGCAGCAACCCCACTCACCGGTACGCTGCCAACGCCGGCCACCTGCATGGAAAGAGCGACACCAGGAACCGCCGTCTTCCCCGAACAGTTGGTAAGTGCAGTGCCCGTAAGATGGCTTGGATTTCCCGGACTCGTATCGCAGATACGCAAAGGTGCAGCCAGCGGAGTAAACGACCCCCCCGGCATGCTGCCCGGCCGGTAGTAGCCCTCCACATCCACCACCACATTTGCCGACCCAGCATGATTGTAAAGATCGATTATCCCGGAAGCAGGTAGTACAACGGTCGTGAGCCCTGCAACCGTCTGTCCAGGACCCCAGTTCAGGGTAGAGGCCAATGGCCGCGGACTTCCAGCGGGATAGACACTGAGGTAGCTGCTGGCCGTCGTCCCGATCGCCGTCACATTCACTGCTACCGCCGCGGCGTTGGCAGGTACCCCTCCGAGCCCGGCAACCCTGACAGCCAGGGTGTCTCTCGCTCCAAGAGTCTTCCCCGCGCAGTTCGAAATCTCTCCGCCAGTGAGATGGCTGGGGTCCCCCAGTCTCGTATCACATATGCGCGACGCAGCGAGCGGTACGTAGGAATACGATGACATAGGCAGGTACTGGAAATTGTTGAACTGGCTGGTTTGATCACAGAAATAGGGTGACGGCACACCCATGCCGCTGATGAAGCCGCTCTCTCCCGGCGGCATAAGCTGGTATCCGAAGGGTACCGGAGCCAGATCCACAGCCATGAAGTAAGTGCTGCGATTCTGTGCAGCACTGGTACCACAGTTGACCGTAAGGCCTGCAGCGCTGGCAATCGGATCTAGGCTGTTCCAGTCAATATTCTGAGACGGTTCCCACCCCCAGCTTGATATATTGGTCGTACCAAAACCGTTTGCGGAATGCCCGAACTGAGGTCCTGTTCCAGACAGGATTGTAATAGCGTCATTGAGGCTCTCAACCATGATATGGTCTCTGTGACCTCCGAAATAGTGTCCTGTGTAACACAGCGTATTACACGGTACAAGGCCACTGGCACGAGACAAGATATTGTACATGAAATTGTACGTACCAAAGTCACGGATGCCTCCGTAAGTGCCCAAGCCAAGGCTGGCATTGCTGAAATTGACGCCACCGACATACTGCTCGCCTGGATTGAGTCCCCCCTCGAAGACATTTCTTTCCAGCGCCTCCATGTATTGTATAAATATCGACATCGCTGGGCTGCCCAAGGTGGTATGCCCGTTCCAGGTCTCCAGAACTCTCATGGCCTGCTGGAGGTCAGGATGGGTCGACACGCTCACAAGAGACGAACCCTCTGCAACCAGCTTCTGGTAGGCGCTTTCAAGGTACGGGATGAAATATAGCGCAGCCGGCCTGACAACATCCTGACCATCAATTGTACCTACATCGTGCTGGATCTGGTCAAGGTACCCGATATTGATGCTGGTATTGGCGGCAAGCATCTGGCTGATCCGCTGCGAACGGAATATCGCACCCCAATACGCACCGCCTGCAGGCCGGTTCTGCTGGTAGAAAAGCTGTTGCGAAGGCTTGGTATTCCAGTTGTCCAGGTATCCCTGACCCGGATTTATGCTGTGTGGCATCTGCGAGAAGGGAACGAAGGATGTCCATTGCTGGCTGCCGTCTCCGAGGTGAGGTAGGCGGGGATCGGCTCGAGCCGACAGTGGCGATGGGCTGGCCGGCACCAAACCGTCAGCGAAGAACGCTATATTCCCCCGGGTATCGGCATACATGAAGTTGTGAAGCGTGACGATCTCCTGCATGGAACTAGCGAACTGCTGGAGATTCGTGTCCCCGCCCAGCTGGGAGAAGCCAATCAGCGACTTATACTCCTGCATCCATGAGGTGAAGTCCAACGAATAAGCAATGCCTGCCGCCGGATCAGTAGAGAAGATGGGCCCGTCGATAGTTCGGTAAATGGTATAAGCCACCGGCGTGCTGCTTCCCGCTACCGCAATAGACTCGTTGACAACTTGGACCGGAATCCAGTTACCGTCAAAATAGTAGGTCGATGGCACAGGCGGGCTCCCTGCGAAGCGAACCTGCTCTACAAAGACACCCTGGTTCACCGTCTCTTCACTGGTTGTCGTCCATGCGATGCTGGCGTTATGTCCAATGAGTATGAAGGGTTCACCGGCGATGGCCATGCCAGAAGCATCATATCCTGGGCCATGAAGATATTCCTCGTAGTCCACACTGGGAGTACTAAAGCCTTCCTGGGGAGCTCCCCACAAAAGTGCGTGATGATCAGCAGAACGCCATGGTGCAACTGCTATTGCGTTGGATCCACCGTGTGAGAGCACCTTCATAGTAGGACCGCGAGCAAGCAGCAACTGCTTGTCGTGAGCCAGAGTCTGCTCAGCCTGGAGCACCGACCCGGATGGCAGGCTCAAGAGTGGCTTCGCTGCCGCTACTTCTTGCCGGATTGCCGACGACACCTGCGCCCCACTCCCGGCAGGTTGCACTCCACTTGCGCCGCTTCCAGTGAATTGTGCTGTACTGCCGTAAGCCGACCCGCTCGAAGGCTGCGCAGGCATGCAGGCGTTGGGCTTGGACTGTGAGGGATTCGTGAGGATCGGACCGTCCGGGCAGGTGGCCGGTACGGTGGTAGTGGCGGCAGGGTCATTGATCCAACTCGTGTCATTGAAGACGGCCATAGCATCTGCGGCCGGGTTGGCAGATCCCATCTTGGTGAACTCGGCCGTAAGATAATTGATGAATGCCAGATTCTGTAATTCAGCTCCACCGCCACCACCAAATGCTCTGGCAAGATAGATTCCGATCGCGAGCGTATCAGTAGGCAGCCACGGTGATGGCTTGTAGGGACCACTCAGGCCCATCGCACGGCCCAGCATCCAGAACTCGTACGGGACCATCTTCAGTTCGCTCAGAGTGCTTGAATATGCCTGGGTAATATAGGCGTTCACACCATTCGCATAGGCCTGCAACGGTGCCTTCGTGGCTGCAGGGAGGTCGTTGTATTGCTGCTGGAACTCAGCGGAGGTGTAAAAGTACAGGCGTTGCGCCTCATCGGTCGATAGCTGGCTCTTACCGAAGACGCTGGAAAGATTGCCCTCCACCGACAACCTGGTCAATTCGAGTTGGACAAGCCGATCCTGGGCCTGTGCCCAGCCGACACCGTACCACATGCCTGTACTGGTAGAAGAGTAGATATGAGGAATGCCCAGGGAGTCGCGGTAAATAGTGGCAGACTGTGACCCGCTGCCTACGACAACCTCACCGGGGTGCTGCACCGTTGCCGCAGGACTAGGCGGCACTGTGCGGGACGCGGCCCCGGCGGGCGTACCTGCAGCAGCCAACGTACTAACCGTACCCAACACAACAGCCACAGGCAACATCAGAAGAGCGCCCCTCTTCATCCCCCTTTTCACTGAACGCTGCACCAAATACATTGGCTTGAACGGCACAGACCTACCCAGTACTCCCCTGCGGCACGCTGCGCGCAAATGATGCCTCTCCATGTACTCTCACACTCCCTTCATCCGGAGGATGATGGGATGGCGTACCACCCCATGACATCCACGATCACGTTGGTCTTCCCCGACGAGTTATACACCAGGATGTCGCCGTTGGATCCAAGCTTTACCACGACCAAGTTGGCCACATTTTGCCCGCTGGCCCCCCAGTTGACATCGGAAATGGACGGCGGCTTACCCGCCTGCACCGTTGTTCCACCAGGAAGAACCGACAGGTACCCACCATTCGAAGTAGACCCGACAGATGTGACATTGGCCACTACGGCGGCGACCCCACTGAGCGGGATACCATCGATACCGGCCACCTGCACGTCAAGCAGCCCACCGGGTGGCACACCGCCCTCATTGGTGCACTCGGTAGTGTAATGCGTAGAGCTCTCAGTCCTCGTATCACAGAGCCGCATCGGGCTCACACTGGAGAACTCCGTGGCCGGAGCTGACGCATAGTATCCTGACACATCAACGATGAAGTTCACCGAACCCCCCGCGGCTCCATTATAGACGCTCACGTCACCGTTCTTGCCGAGTGGCACCATCACACGGTTGGCTACATCCTTACCGGCTACCCAGTTCAGGTTGGACGCCACCGCCCTTGTGCCGCCTGCAGGCCATACAGTCAGAAACCCCGAAGAGTCAGCATTGGCAACCGTTACATTCAGCACTGCAGCGCTGGCGGTGAGCGGTATGCCATCCACTCCTCCAACGGATACATTCTCCTGGCCGAGAGGTCCCAGTGTCGTAAGACTGCTATTTTGCGATGGGAGGTAGGTGCTCGTGCAGAACGACGGCTTGAGAATACCACCGCAGCGGGTATCAGCCAGACGTACCGGGCTGACGGCATTGTAATAGGAACCGGAAGGAACTGACCCACTTGTACTGGTGGAAGTGGTGAAATATCCCTCTATGTCAACCGTAACATTGGCGGTGCCGCTCGAACCGTTGTATATACTCACATATCCGTACTGGCTGGAACCAATTTGCTGCACTCCCACCATTACAAGATTGGGTATATCCGCTCCGGCATTTCCCCAATTGATGTTGGACACAGTGGGAGCGGTGGTAGACGAGGAACCAGGATAGACACTCAGGTATCCGGAACGAGCCGCCGGATTCACCAACGTCACATTCAGCGCCACTGCCGTGGTATCTGCCGGGGGAACGCCATCCACGCCGGTGACGGCCACGCTGATGGAACTCTGCGATGGTATCGTGCTGAGTGAGGCGTTCGGAGATGGTAGATGCTCGGCCGCACAGAATGATGGCTGCGGTTGGGAGGTGCAGCGTGTATCAGCCAACCGCGCAGGGGATACCGGTACGTACGTGGCTGGTGGCGTCGGCTTGCTGCCAGTGACGTAAGTGAACAGGCTCGAAGCCGAGGAAATGGATTGGCCGATGGGATTGCTCACGATGACGTTGACCGTACCGGGAGTCCCCGGCGGCGCTACGATTTCTAGTGAGGTAGAGCTGGCAATTGTGAAATCAGCCGGCGTACCGCCAATGCTCACGCCTGTGGCCAGCTCGAAATTGGTACCCGTCAGGGTGATATTGGCACCTCCCAGAGACGACCCGGAATTGGGCTTAACCCCAGTGACTGTTGGCAATCCCAGCGCAGGCTCACCAAGTGTGACTGCGGTTGCATCCGATGAGGTGGCGGCAGTCAGATTTCCCATGGTGGGAGCGTTGGTCACGTTGCTTATCTGGATGGTCACGGTATTACCTGGGCCCGTAGGCGCAGATAGGTAAAGAGTGACCATCGAGAGTTCTCCCGACAGCACCACCCTACTGGCAGGGCCTAGGCTGGTACCGGTGGTATCATCCTCCAAGGTATATGTGGCTGACGAGAAATTGGTGAACGGCGGAGCAATGATAGTGATGGAACTGCCGAGCGTGCTGGCGGACTGGGAATTCACGCCTAACGATCCGGTGGAGCTGGTGTTGAAATCCACCGTATAGTTGACGCTACTCTGGCTGGGACTGGACGAGGTCATATAAAGATTCGCTCCCACAGGAGAAGCTGGCTGCGTAAGGACAAAGGAGTCGTAAGTGGCCGGTACGCTGTCGGAGGATGTCCATACCGTCACCGTACTGGCACCGGCGGTGAGCGGATTGGTCGCACCCGATATCTGAAGTGATATGGAATCGCTACCGGATATCGTGTTGCTTACAGTGATCAGCGCGCTGGATCCGAAGGCGTCGACACTCTGGGAAGCACCGCTGCCGGAGGGAGTGGTGTTGTCAGTCATAGTGTAGGAAGCCGCATGGGATGGCAATACAGTACCATCGCCCATCAGCAGGTGTATATTTCCCTGCCCGCCCACCAGTGCCCCGCTATTGCTCACGGCCATGTTGACCGTATAGGTCACTCCGGAGGCGCCCGCAACATTCGACGAGGCATCCACAGAGGAAATGGTTACCGACTTGGGCTGGGTGGTGGTGTATGTAGCAGATGTCACAGGAACCGTATCGGAACTGGTCGACAGGCTCAGGGTATTGGTGCCTGCGGGCGGGTTGGTCACGCCGGCCACTGTAACGGTAAGGCTGTCCCCATCGTGCACAAGGCGTGGCAGCACGAGTTGGCCGACAGATCTGCCGCTGCCAATGGTCGACACGCTGATCCCCAGCCCACCCAGCGGATTTACCTGGGGACTGCTGGCCGAGTTATCCACGATCGTATAATCCTGCTGGTTCGTAGGCCAGACAGTACCAGGTGGTGCTGTAACGCTCAGCACTGACGGTTGGGCCATCTGGTTGCTCGCACCCAGAAGCCTGCCCTGGCTCGATACTGAAAATGTCATGGTGTAGGTTACGCCGGTTGCATTCGCGGCCGTGCTTGATAGGCTGACCTGCGGAGATGTGACAGATGTCGCGGGTGCAACGGCATATTCCTGGGTGCTCTCCATCGGCACTGCCGATGTTGAATTCGCTGACGCAGGCGGGAATGCTATGCCCACGCTGTAGCTGCTCCCTGCAGGCGGATTCTGGATAGACCCTACGCTGATACTTATCTGGTCTCCGGCAAAAATCGTATTGGGGACATTGATCACCTCCACGGTGTCGTTCGCTTGTATGGCAGTTGCCGTACCGCTACTGCTGCCGCTGGATGTCGTCCCGTCGACTATGGAGAACGAGTTGGCCGGGCAGTAACTGCTTATCTCGGGCCTCTGCAAGCTGTTGCAACCAGTCACCACCGTTCCCTGGGGGAATGCCAGCTCGACTGCCGACCCTGCAGGAATTTCATTTGCCGCGGCGAAGGAAAACGTATAGGTCGAAAACCCCCCAGCGGCAGCGGTCGGGTCGAGCGTAATGCTCGGCGCGCTCGACGAGGGAGCCGGAGGCTTGAGTCCTGAGGCCTGTACCGTATCGGATGACGTCTCCACGGAAAAGGCAACCCCTGAAAGGGATGCCCCCGTGGAAGACTGTGAAGCCTCTATTGAGACCAGCACTCCGGCACTAGGAAGGATCGGTAAACTCGTAGCCGGTGGGGTACCGGTCGTGGTGCAGAACGAGGCACTGGAACTCGTGTCGGGAGTCCCCTGCTCGTTCCCCAGGCTCAGCGTTACGACCGTAGGGTTCGCACCGTAAAAGGCCGAATTTCCCGATGTCAGCTGGAAGGCATATATTATATCAGTGGCGGTATCGGTGACGCATAAGGTGGCGCTGCCCAGAAGGCTCAAGTCAGGTAGCGGTCCAGTGGCAACCAGCGTGATCGTGCTGAAGCCGGGCATCAGCTCACCGGTGGCGCTCGTTGTAAAATTGACATTGGTGACGGGAGTACCGTTGAAGCTGGTGGCGGATGTAGATACGCCAGTGACTGCAGATGGTGCGGTTATACTGACCGGCACCGACGCCCATGCCTGCTGGGAAGAGGTGGCCACGGAAAAGTCGACAGTACCAGATGAGGGTGGGTTGACCATGCCGTTAACGGTCACTTTTACACTGTTGCCCCCTGGAATCGTAAACGGTACCGTCAGCATCATCCCCCCACTCTCGCCATCCTGCGGACCGGTGGCATTGCTGGTCACTGCCTGCGAGTTGGTGGCGCCTGTGGTGGTGTCGGCAATAATGACGGCATTGGTAGCCGTCCTCGAGGGCCACCAAGAGCCCGGAAACGACAACGATACCGTACCCTGGTTGGCAACCAATTCCTCGCCACTGGCAGTGCTGAAGTTGACCGTATAGGTGACATCGTGCGCACCTGCTGAGCTGGTGGAAGGCGATGCGCTCAAACCTGACACCGCTGAAAACGGCCCTATGCTGTATGGGTTGGTGCTAACCTTGCCGCCATCGGAAGAGGTTGACACCAGAATGACATCTTGCGAGCCGGCAGGTGGATTGGTCACACCTGTAGCTATGATCATCACGTTGTCCCCGCTGTGCAGCGTGTTGGGTACCGTCAACGTAGCACTGGATCCTGCAATATTGCAGGCGACAGGCAGGCCCCCTTCTGCCGGATTCGTCTTGTCACTGATGGAGTAGTCGCTACCGGACCCGCTCCCGCTCGATCCGCACGACGTACCCCACTGCGTACCCTGGGGAGCCTTGAGGGTAATGGTCCCGCTCTCGCCGGCCAAGGCACCTGAAGCGCTCAAGGTGAAGTTGAATGTATATGCTACACCGGTGGCATCCGCACCGTAAGCGGAAAGGCTCACCGTCGGGCTGGACACCTGTCCAGGGGTGGTGATCGTGTAGGGCTTTGACTGGACCAGTTGCGGATCCGAAGAGGTCTGTACCCCTATGGTATACGAACTGCCCGGAGCGGCCGGATTGGATACTCCGGTCACCTTGACGTTGACGGTATCGGTCGACCTGATCCCGATCGGCACGGTAATATCGGCCACCCGACCGTTGTCACCAATACCTACCTGTGATGCCGGACCACTGCCACCTGTCTGCTCATCACTCACGGTGTAGTTGCTTGATAATGCCGGCCACCGGGTGCCCGATGGTCCCACCAGTGCAACGGTACCCGTTCCCGCCGCCAGCAGGCCTGAAGAGCTCACCGCGAAAGTGATGGTATAGGTGATCTCGGACGCACCTGCCGAGCTGGACGTCAGGGAAACCACTGGAGTGGAAACCGCGCTGGCCACAGCATATGCTGCCGGCGCGATACCCGCCACACCTGACGATACCCCGCTCACATACACAATACCACCTGCAAGGATCGATAGCGCAACTCTCGCCGTCCTGCCGGCAAGCCGGCCCACCACCCATCGCATTCTCATCATTTACCTCGTTTCTCGATATATCGCCATCTCCCCGCCAGCAACATCAGTAGCCAGCATAATCTGGAGCACTTACTGGACAACAGATCATCTAGATAGGTATCCAGATAGATAGGTGCAGGGGAATGCCTTTCAGGTACCCCCTGCACCTACTACGGTGCAATTGCACTGCACTTACCGATAACTTACCGATAATTTGCTGGAACTACCATTACTTACCAGCAGGAGCGGCTGGCCAGCTAGTCTGCCAGCCACTACCTCCATTCGCTGTTGGGCTTTGGGCCGTGCAGCTGCCCGGGCCACTCGCCAGGTAGTAACCATAGTGGGTTCCGGGTGAGGGGCTACCCCATGCAGTCATGGAGCTGTCGGTCCCCCCCTCGTTGTCCACCAACAGCCAGCAAACCCCTGTAGGCGACCACGTGCCGTACATGGCACTGTTGCCATTGGTGCTCGTTAGCACCCAGACCTGGTTCTTAGCTGAATTGGCCGCTCCCTGGGCGACAAACTGCAGCTGCGGTTCCGCAGACTGGAGGTAGCCCGAACTCATAGGAGAGCTGTCGCTGGCCGCGTTGTAGCTCACGTTGTTCTCGTAGAACACCTTTCCAGTGGTATCGGCATTGGTCAGGTCCGACTGCGCCCCTTTGTCTTTTGCTGATCCGGTCACCCCGAGAAACGTCGGGATGGCAATCGCCAGCAGTATGCCCATAATGAGCAGTACGACCATCAGCTCTATGAGGGTAAAGCCTTCCTCCGCCTCCTGCTCGCCTGCCAGAGATACCGCTCTGGCAGATCTCAATCTTTCCAACATTGATGTCATTGTCCTATTTTCCTTTCTGTATCAATCCAGCGCCAGCCAATCCGAATTCGTATCGCTTACTGCGCTATTCTCAATTACTCAATGGTACCAGCATAACCTGGAACCACCATCAAGTCCTTATATCGACTTCCATTCACCCCAGCTTAATCAATGTACCGCAAAAATAACATCTATTTCACACTCTATTTGAACCAGATGTCAGGGCCTCATGCAGGCACATTGCCGTAACCGATCGCATTGGCTCGGTGCCTTCCGCAATCGCCATGTCACCACATGTGCCATCCATCACGCTGTCACCCAACCGATGACGACGAACATACGTCCTTCTCGTTGGGATTGTAGTATATGCTCCCAGTAAGCTCTAGGGTGTATGTGGTGCCGGCGGACGGAAGCGCTCCGGCGGACGCAGTCACCCCAGACGTTGCCGGAATAGAAAGGTTGTATGCCGTCACAGTGTACAACCGTGAAAGACCATCGAGCTTTAGGAGAAACGCAGTTAGCTGGCTATAGCTACCGGATAGATCCAAAGTAACGGTCACGGACGGTAGGAATGCCTTTGGCGCAGACGACCCCGATGTGAACGGGCTGGTGGAAATGGTGGGCAGGCTGAAAGAATATCCTGTCACCGTAGACCCTGAAACGCCCGCCACCGTATCCACCTGCGACAGGAACTGCCCCTCGTCAGCAGAGGGCGGTAACTGGGCGATACGCGTGCCCAGCTTGCTACAGTTGACATTGAAATTCCGGCTCATCAGGCGCAGGCTGGCGATGTCGGCCTCGAGAATCCTCTCTCGCGCCACAAGACCTGCCTTTGTCTTGTCAAGCGTCGAAAGATGCGTATCCTCCGGTCCGATCCAAGCGAAATACACAATGATCCCTATCAGAATCACTACGCCTCCCGCAATCATTGGGAACTTATACCGTAACATCCAACACTCCACTCCATTTCATATACCTACAATCGGAACATCCGATCTCTCTCCTACCATCGAATCCATCCATCGAATCCATACGCCCGCCCGTCTCATCCATAGGCAGGATCATTCGAGAGGCTCATGGGCGGCAGGATGACGATGGTGGAAGTAAAGGTCTGGATGCCATTCGTATTCTTTACGTTGGAATTGGTTACAGCACCAAAAATCGACTGTTTCTCCTTATTGAACATACTGCTTACAGCATTAAGCCAGTAGGAGGCGGGCTTGAAGTTGGTAGTAGGCCCTTCCAGCGTCACTGACATTGTCCCTATCCCATCTGCTATGGATGCAGGAGACCCGCTTCCATTTGGGGTGCAGCCCGGTACGTTCGCCACGTTGTTGCTGCATGGGGCACCACCCGTACCTGTGGCCTGGCTGATTACAAACCCTGGATCCGTAGCATGATTGAGAGCGTCGACAACCTTTGCCCAATCGACCGCTCCCTTCGTCTGCTCGTGCACCGTACTTGTCACCGACTGTAATTCCCGGGCCGCTATTGCAGGCTTGTTCAACTTGAGCTTCTCCCTGCTCAGCTTGGCCATGGAGGCGGTAACGGAAGCAATCGACCGGTTGACCGTATGCACCTGCCAGTACCGCCAGAACGACACCCCGGCAATGAGCACCACCAATACAATCGCCGCCGCGATCGACATCGATCTCAGCCTTCTCTGGAATGCCTTCTCCAGCACTTCCGGCGGCACAAGGTTGAAACGCTTCAAACCGGGAAATGCATCCGGCTCCACCAAGCCGGCTGCAGTCGCAATGACCGCGTCCATCTCCTCCAACTGCTCAGGACTCGGTCTTGCCATCTGGCTCATGTCCAGCCTGGATAGCGGAGACGCTACAACTACAGGAATGCCTGCCTGCGCCTGCAACTCGGGCAGGAAGCCGTTCAACCTCGCCCCGGCGCCCGTTACCAGTATCCTACTGACCTGAGTCCGGCCGGGAAGCGACGAGTAAAAGCGGAGGGAATTACTGATCTCCTCAGCTATGGTTCGAATGGCAGTTTCGACCGGCTTAGCTGCGGCCTTTGCCTGTGGAGACTCATCCATACCGACATGCCTCTTCAACACCTCGGCATCTGCAAATGGCATATCCATGCTGCTCGATATCGCCATAGTGGCTGTGTCACCGCCAACAACCATCGTCCGGATGAACTGCGCCCGTCCCTGCTCATGAACCACCAGAACGGTCAGCCCAGCTCCAACCGATACCGCCGCCTCCAACTGGCCAGGGCCGACCGATGGATCCCCCAAGGCCCTGACGAGAGCGAACGGCACCAGATCGATCCCCACCAAGTCCAGCCCCGCCGCCTCCACCGCCGCCACGACGGACTTCACTACGTCCTTGTGCGCAGCACCGATCAGCACCCTACGTTTCATAGTGCCGTCGGTTCCAGCAAAATCAGACAGCACCTGGAATCCCATTGCCACCTGTTCCACCGGGAACGGCAACACCTCCTGCGCTTGGAACTGCAGTAACCCCTCGACCTCATCATCAGGTACCCACGGAATCTCGATCTCCCTGGTGATCACCCTCAGGCCTGCCAACCCCACTGTGACGGTTTTACTGCTGAAATCCCCTTGTGAAAAAAGCCTACGGATGGCGCTGGCAACCGCCTGTACATCGTGAACCTCACCACTGACCACGGAACCAGGAGCAATAGCGACCTGCATGAACCGGTAAAGCTGCAAGCTGCCTGCCCCAACCTCCAACTCCACGGCTCTCACGCCGCTCGTTCCTATGTCAAGCCCGATTATTCGCGCCATCTACTTCATTTCCTCTCTCTCAATATACCGCCACCCATGCACTTAACATTATTCGCATGCAGCGCCCCAAATTATATACACCTCTATACCGGAATGCAACGATAACTCACAATTAAAAAGACAATCTCACGGTCAAGCCACGTAGCACTCTTTCTACCGAACGCACCACCACCGTTGCAAGGTGCATACGAGCCGGCATCAGCCCGGCATCACGAAGTTGGTACATGCTTCACGTAATCGAACATCGGCAGGTAGAGAGACACTACCATGACACCTACCATGAGACCCATGATCACCGTCAGCATCGGTTCCAGTAGCGACGAAAGTGAGTTCACCGTCTCCTCCACCTCCTGATCATAGAACTCCGCCACCTTCAGCAGCATCGTATCAAGAGACCCAGCCCGCTCTCCCACCTCCACCATCTGCGTGACGAGGTTGGGAATGATGTCATCATGCCTTGCAAACGGCTCGGCGATGGATCTCCCCTGCCTGACCGCCTCCTTGGCTTCTATGAGCACATCCGCGACCGCCTGGTTGCCCGAGGCCTCTGCCGTCATGTCCAGCGACTGAAGCATTGGCACACCGGACGCCAGAAGGGATGCGAAGCTCGACGAGAACCGTGAGATGGCCACCTTGTGCATTAGCGGGCCGAATACCGGGAACTTCAGCTTGAAGCCATCCCACGCCCGCCTGCCGCTCAATGTACGCTTCCAGCGTAAGAAGATCAGGATCGCCACGATAATCACGGCAAGGACCAGAAGCGCCCAGGGTGACAGCAGGATGGACGATATCTTCAGGACTATCCTGGTAGGAAGCGGTAGCTTCGCTCCACCGAGAGACGCAAAGATCTTCTTGAAAATTGGTACTATGAAGGTGATCATGGCGAGGAAGATCACTATCATGACTGTCGCCACCACTGCGGGATAGGTCATGGCAGACCTGACTCTCCGGATAATGGCGGCTTTTTTCTCGAGCAGCGTGGCCAGCTGGACAAGAACCATATCCAGCGTACCGCCTGCCTCACCAGCTTGCACCATGGAAACATAAAGATTGTCAAACACCTTCGGATGCCTGGACAGCGCCTGATGCAGCGCAAGACCCCTCCCCACATCCGTCTGGACTTCCCTGAATATAGCTGCCAACTGGGTGTTCTCCACCTGGCTGACCATGACATCAAGAGCCCGTACCAGGCTTAGTCCAGAATCGACCATCGATGCCAGCTGGCGCGTAGCCACGGCCAGCTCCGAAGTTTTGATCCTTGTGAGGCCTGGTATCTGGATATTCCCGTTCCATTTAAAGCCTCTCTTGGCGCGCGCCTTCACCGACACCGGCAAATACCCCATCTCCCGCAGCCTTCGAGCAATCAGGTCTATGCTGTCACCCTCCAGGGCGCCTTCGACAAGCTGCCCCTGCTGATCTCTTACCTTGTAGTCGTATACTAGCGGCACTGCCACCTCACTTCCGCCGACCCGCGTACCGAATCGGCGATTTGCCCTCTATACCATACCCCCCATCGGATCCAACTCCTCCACGTTCGCAGAGATCTGTGCATCGATCCACCCACTCACCAGATCGAATCGTCAAGATGTCGCCAAGTGATTACGCAGGTCCTCTTCGTTCCTGCACCTGTCGAATGCCACTCCCTCCGTTATCCTGCCCTCATGCACCAGCCTGGCAAGCGCCTGATCCATCGTCTCCATGCCGTATTGCCCACCACTCTGCATCAGCGAGTATATCTGATGGGTCTTCGACGAACGGATAAGATTCCTCACTGCAGGAGTGCACATCATCACCTCGCAGCATGCAGTCCTGCCCTTACCATCCGCTCTTGTCAGCAGCTGCTGGGTGACCACTCCCTCCAGAGCGCTGGCAAGCTGGGCCCGTACCTGTGACTGCTGGTTGGTGGGAAACACGTCGATAATGCGATCCACCGTCTGCGGCGCGTCCTGGGTATGCAGGGTGGCAAAGACAACATGGCCTGTCTCTGCAGCAGTTATAGCCATGGCTATGGTATCGAGATCACGCATCTCGCCTACCAGAATGACGTCAGGATCTTCACGCAACACCCGCCTGAGTGCCTCCGAAAAAGAATACGTATCGGACCCGACCTCACGCTGGTTGACCACCGAACGCTTGTGAGAGTGCATGAACTCGATAGGGTCCTCAATCGACACAATATGTAGCGGCTTGGTCTGATTGATAATGTCTATAAGCGTTGCAAGTGTGGTTGACTTGCCTGATCCCGTTGGTCCAGTGACCAGAACCAGCCCTCGCCTCAGCTCGGTAAAGCTGCGAACCGCCTCTGGGATGCCGAGGGACTCGAAAGGCGGCACTTCGTGAGGTATCGCCCGAAAGGCTGCCGAGATCGTGCCCCGCTGCATGTAGACATTTACCCTGAAACGGCCCACAGCTGCGATAGAGTGAGACGTGTCCAGCTCATGCTCTGTCTCGAAGCGTTCGCGCTGGGACTGAGGTAGGATCCCGAATACCATCTCCCGTATGGCGATGCCATCCAGAACGGGGCAGCCCTCTATGGGGATCAAAGCGCCATTCAGCCTTATGACTCCAGGCATCCCATCGGTAATGTGCAGGTCAGAAGCACCGACACTTACTGCGTATCGCAAGAGATCGTCCACGTGGAGCAGCACATTTGAAGCCAGCTTGATGGGCTCCAAGTCCCGTACCTCACCTACCGCCAGTACATCAATATCCTCATCCTGATTCATCGATCCAGCAGCATCCGTTGAAACCCCATTCTCGCCGGTACGTCCTTTCCCATTGGACATCCATTCCTGCCCAACCTTCGTCGTAGAACTCAAGCCAATACCTCCTCTGACTCAATTGCAACAATCATAATAACTGGATACACTCGTGCCGTCAAACTCCTGGACACCACGCCGCCCCTGCCTACCCTACACATCCCTTTCTACTCCCGGTAGCATCCAACTTCGATCCTTCCGGATGTCCCCCTCCACCATGATCAGGTCACGCCTGCAGCATCACCTGCAGCGCCCCATGTCGACTGCCAGCCGCTACCGTAGCCACCACCTGCCGTGTAGTAAATGACACAACCTGTAGGATTGGGAGCTGCCATGGCTGCGTACCAGGTACCGGGTGGGATCTGGCCAAACGAACTGGTGGATGACGAGTGATTGCTCCCTATATACCAGCAGCTGCCCGATGCCGACCATGTACCAAACTCGATGGAGTTGCCACTGGAGCCGGAAAGGGGGCCCTCTATGGTGTCGTTGGCTGATTTCACGCTGGCGGTCATGGTACAGCACGGAGTCTGAACATAGGTATACGACGGTTCCCGAGTTGACATGTAGGTGGGCGACACGACGCTGTAGCTGCCCTGCCCTGAATATGCCAACTGCGCCATGGACAGCGAAGTAGCCAATTCGGCCTGAGCATTCCTGTCCTTGGCCGAATTGGTCATCCCAAGAAATGTCGGTATGGCAATCGCCATGAGAATGCCCATTATGAGCAGCACGACCATCAGCTCGATCAGCGTAAATCCCAGCTCCGTACTTCGCTCACCCTGCTCCATTACACCATCCATGCGCATTTTCCCCTTCAACGACACCAACCACCTATAGTGACTTATACCACATTACACATGCTATCACATTGCACCCTGCTTCGCCTGAAGGGATTTTGCCCGCCCCTTTCGTACCAGCAACGCAAGCCCAGCCATCCCCACCAACGCATCCAGCAGCCACCAGAGGTAGCCTGCCCAAGGCTCGCCCGTATGGGTAGCCGGTACACGCAGGACGCCAGGCTGCTGGACTGTACTCTTGGCCGGCTTCACTTGCGAAGTACTGACCAGTGCCATAAGGGCGGACAGCGGCGCAGATGCACCGGGTGTCGCCATCGTCTCGACATGGCCATTCAGCCCGGACCCATTTACCGCCTGGACAGTAACCGAGGTGCTACCAGCAGGCACCGGGACGGACTCCACCGTACCAGCAGGGCCGGACGGCCTCACAATCACCGTGGTCGCACCCGTACCCGGAGCGCTCAGCGTGCTCTTGAGACCATTGAACGTCATACGGTACCCGCTCACTTCCCCAGTATACCACCTGCTGCCGGGGGCAACAAAGCTCAGTTTGCTAGTGGCTGCCGTCCAGCTCACGGACCGCGCAACCCCTGGTGGTCTAGTGTGGAGTCCGTACAGGCCACTATTGTACTCGTCATGGTGCCAGTGCCACCACTGGTTGTTCGAGGCCGGGCTTCCCGGAGTGGTCCAAGCGAGCAGGTATCCCTCGCGCGTGCTGTCCACCAAGTCGAGTTGCCCGTTGGAAAGGAGATCTCCGGTGCTCGGCGAATATACGGTCCAGCCGCCAGTGAACAGCGGGAAACCCGGAGCAAGCTTCCCGCCGGGCATGAATGCATCTATAGCTTCTGCATCTCCCCCTTGTATGATAGACATATGCCCACCGGAAGTTACGCCGGCAAACACTGGAGAGCTGAGGAAGCTCCAACCCTGGGAAACTGCAGGAAACCCGGAAAGCGACTTGCTGTTCAGTAAGGAATTCGCTGGGTACGCGTTCATGTACTCCGCCATTCCCAATCCCTTGTTGGTCTCCGCCAGCGCCAGCGCTACATGCGCCAACCCAGTACCGCCCTGTGCATACACCAGCTGTCCACCGAACCTGCCAAAAGCTCCACTGCTCGAAAATGGAACCGGACCTACTACGGACTGTTCTCCAGTCACGGTGATGTTCCCGTCAAGTAGCTGTTGCATCAGGGCAATAAGGCGCTGCGCCGATCCAAAGGTGCCCAGTATGGTACCGTTCCCACCGAGCCGGTACGGAGGTGTGAAGACCGGCCCCGCCGCCACCTGATCGGTGCCGTTGGCGCCCAGGGGAACGGCCACCGGAGATGCGCTCCCTTCTGTGAGGAATTGCATCGCCACGTCAGTCACCTCGAGTGTTCCGGGAAGCGTGACCGGCCAGCCGGGTACCGGCTTTCCATCAGGCTGGTATGCAAATACCATCCCGTAGGGATGCATTCCGATACCCTGGAGTTGGGCGAATTGGCTGCGTTCCACGATATCCACCGAGTGGCTGTTCTGGAGGTGCGCAACAGTCGGAGTGGATATCAAGGTCTTGTCGTTCTCCAGGAAGTATCCCGGCTGCAACTTGAAGCCTGCCGGTAGCTTCACCTGCACCGGCCATCCAGGTACATCCGATCCAGCTGGTGTCCATGCATGGATATAACCATCCATGCCGGCCTGCACTATATCCAGCTCGCCATTTCCCTGCAAGTCGGCAAGCACCGGCGCAGCCAAGGCCATTGCAACCGGCTGCCGCACATGTTGCCCGGTAGGCACTGGCACCGGCCAGGGCGGTAGGTTCCTGCCGACCCGCTTGGGCCAGCCCGGTTGGAGCTGACCCTGTGCATTGAACACGTATGTATAACCCTCCAGTGTCGTTGCCACAACCGACAGATTTCCGTTGTTGTAAAGACTTCCCACCGCTACCGGTGTAAAGATCGGCTGGTACGGCGTACTCATGCCAGGAAACGAGAGCGGCACCCTCACCGGCAGGGTATGTACGGGCCATCCAGGCAGCTCTTTGCCTGTAGCAGGGTCTATGGCGTGGATATACCCTCCGGTCGTGCCAAACACCATGTCAAGACGTCCCGTTCCCTGCAGATCGACCAGCGCTGGAGTACCCTCTATGCTGGACCGGAAATGCATCGGGAAGCCGGCCATCCAGTTCGATGCATGCACCACATTGATGGCACGTCTTGTGACGCCCACCTGCCCGTTCGATGCAGTCACCGTCACTCTCAGTGACACCGCGTACTGCTCGGTGGAATTGAGGAACTTGGTTTGCGCCTGCCGGAATGGAGCACTCCAGTACGAACGTGGTATCTTAGACAGATCGAGCACGCCCAACGTCCCGCTGAATGACCCGGAACCCGTTCCGGACCCTATGGTGAACCAGGCGTTGGATGAAGGTTGCGCTCCGATACCCGCCTGCACCTCCCAGGTGAACTTCTGGCCACTCGCAGCGCTGATCGTACCCGTCACGGGCACAGACTGCTGCACAGTAGGATCCCACATCGAGTACCATGACGGCGAGGATATGCTGGGTACCGGAGGTATCTGGCCGGCCGCGACCGCAGCCATCGCGGCAGGTATATTCGGGATTCCGTATCCATACTGCATGTTCCAGTGTCCCGGAGATCCTGGCCAGCTAAGCTGCGGATTGGTGACCGGGGTTGCAGTCGCCCGGAGCACCTGGATAGCCTGCGGCCCGGTAAGCGGCTGTGGTATCAAGTGCCTGTCGTAAGCCTCGTTGCCCCACGACAGCAACAACCCCATCGCCCCGCCGATAGTGGCCGTCGACAAAGAGGTGCTCGCCTCATTGGGAGCAGTAAACATATTGTGCGGGCCCCATGAAGTCATATCTGACCTGGTCCATGAATTCCCCGTAAGTGCCGGTATGGCCCCGTTGCCTGGTATGACATGCGGCCAGAACATACCGCCCTGATGATCCGTAGAGTCGAAGTCGTTGGATGCCTCCACCATGACCACGCCTTTTGAGTACAGATAGTCAATGGTCTGGCGCATGAAGTTCGAGAAACCCAAATCAGCCGTGACCGACACTATGACCCTTGCTCCTGCATGATACGCGTACATCCAAGCCTTGGCCAGATTCTCGGTTGCGTCCACGGCCTCGTTTCCAGCCTTTACGGGGAGTATGGAGCAACTCGGGCAGACGCTGAGGATCTGCCCCATCATCTGATCTGAATGCTGGTACGATGCATTCGCCGTTGCTGGATCATTCGTATTACGGTAGAAGTTCCAACCAGATATATCATTGGGATAGGGTCCATTGCCATGCCCGTTGGAGAAGGCAGCTATAAGATCCTCGGGATCTATGTAGCCGTTGTGGTTGGCATCTGTGACGCGCGGGTCGTGTGCCCACTCGCCTGCCCGTATCACCCCGTCGTGGTCTATGTCATAATTGGCAAAATTGTTGGAATAGTAGAGATGGCACTTCTCAGTCACTCCATTGATCACCATGGTGGCTGTTGCAAGGGTGGCGCCTGTACACGGTACAGGTAGATTGTGCCAATTCAGATACATATTATTCGAGAGGCTCTGCGCACCTGACAGTTGCCAATTTACGCCGCCCTCTACATACGCCACGACCACATTGGGACTTCCGGTGGTATACTTAGTGTAAGCTTGTGCAAGGTTCATCCCCAAGGAGCCGTGATCGGACATCGCAGGCACATTGGACTCTGACCCCGGTGCCGCGACCTTCTGGCAGGACTGCACGCATACCGGTGACGGAGGGTAGAGCGATGTCGCACCACTTCCCGCCGCAGTAGCCGCCAACGCACTTGCCCCCGTAGCCGATACGGCAGTTCTTGCCAAGCCAGCATGCGCCGCCGGACCGGAGGGCGCAGCCGCCGCCGAAGGATAAGCATTCACGGCCACCATGCCAATCATGCCGCCCGCAAGGAACAGCACGGGCAGCACCACCGTGGCACCCGACCTGGCTACACGCCAGGCGCTGGAGTGACTGAACCATCGCTTGATCATAATACGCTTGATCATAATACGCTCCTTGAGGAGATGGCCCGCAGAGACAGAGCCCTCCTCCTGTGACCTGCCCATAGCAGCATCATCCCTGCTACGGCAATAAGGCCATCCAGCAACCACCAGAGGTAGCCTGACCACGGCTCACCGGTATGCACGGCAGGAGTGGTAACGCTCTGCGCCGGGTGGGAGGGAACCGCCTGCTGCTGCGCCGCCAGGCAGGCAGGTGTGGGCGGTGTGGCCGGGGCACCGGTGGTCTGGAGATTGTTGGTGTTCCACAGATCATGGTGTGCCATCGGCCAGGGGCCGTTACCGGAACAGGTACTTGTAGAAGACTTCCAGACAAAGAGGAAGCCTTCCCTCGTCCCGACAGCCAGCACCTTGGTGGCAAGGTTGCCGAAGGATCCGAATGTCGCGCTGTTGACCACCCAGCCTCCGGTGAACTTCGGATATCCGGGCGCCTCGACCCCCTTGGCGTTGTAAGCCCTCAGGTCATACACGCTGGAGGCCTCTACTATATACGGTCCTCCGGAAGCCACGTTTGCCACGATAGGCTGGTTGAAGAATTGCATGTCATTGATCTGGGCAGGGAAGCCGGGCAACATCTGTCCGGTGGATGCGTTCCATGCATCGACCTCTGACTCGCTGTTGACCTGGTCGGCAGGGAGAGCACTGTTCAGCCCCCTACCAATGCTCAGGGCCGGAGCTACCATGCTGATCCCTCCCGATGCCCCCTGAAGGGGAGCAAAGGCTGGTCCACCAAGAGCCGTAAGGCTGGTGGCGAGCAGCGTGGGTATATCCGTGACCTTTACGCCAGGTGGGTTCAGACCGAAAACGTTCGGCAACCCCGACGACATGCCGAACGCAGAGGTACCGTTCGGCTGGAGAAGGTAGGCCGGGCCGGCATCGGCAGCCACCCCCACTTCCAGCTTGCCATTGCCGGAGACATCTGCAAGAGCCGGGCTGCTCACCACGCCGTCTCCCACATCGGGCAGCGTGTTCGGCAGCACGTCGGCAACCGATGCGGGCCAGCCGGGTAGGAAGGCTCCAGGGTTGGGATAGCCAGGCGGATCGGGCGATCCGGGAGCGGCTGGATGGAGCGATCCGTCAGGATAGACGGCATAGACCCTGCCATTGGCGGTGCTGAAGTTCGCAGAGGAGCCAAACGTCTTCAGTATACCTGCCAGGGCGCCTATCTGGGCGTTGAGCGGTCCCGAGTACTGCTCGTTCGAGCCTAGGACAAGATCCGGCGGACCGGAACCGCCATTCAGGTTCCCTACTGCCGGGGTGTCCACCAGCTTGGTACCCTGCATAACGTTGGAAGAGG
>JAMCPL010000029.1 GCA_023379675.1 Actinomycetota bacterium
CTGACCTGGACTTTTACCGAGCCCCCTGTGGGAATCGAACCCACGACACCAGCCTTACCATGGCTGTGCTCTGCCGACTGAGCTAAGGGGGCAAACCCTATAAGTTCAGGCCAGAGATACCTACTATGGTCGCTCAACTTGGTTGGGTGCCTACCCACGCGTTTATGGCTCGTGCGACATACGTCACCCACCACACTTGCTACCCTCTGGCCTACTTCAATGGTAGCACGTGCATAGAGAGCAAGTATAATCTATGGTGATGCACGTCCATGGCATACTTGTGCCGTCTTGATGCCTTGACATCCGCATATGTAGCGGTAGCAACAAGCACTGCTTGCCAAGCAGTCTGGAGTCGTCGAACCAGATACCCGCCAGCACCGCGGCATTGTACGCCGGTATCCCTATGCGACAGCTCGGCTCGTGTAGCGCAACGGATTGTCACTTGGAGAGGTAAAGGTGGGCGTTTCTCCCCGGCAGAGTGACGGCAACATGCTTATTTCCAAAGTAACCGCCGGTTAGTTGAGTCTGGGGTGGATCGGGTAATTGGCCATAATCGCAAGATCTCCCTCTTGGCGAAATAGCACGTCATGCCATAAACGTTCCGGGTGCACCGTGAACACATCATTCGTAACGGACTCGACGGTCATCCACGCTCCAGAGTCAATCTCGTTTTCCAGCTGTCCAGGGCCCCACCCGGCATAGCCGAAGAACACACGAATGAAATCGACGGATGGTGTAAGGTCTTCGGGAGAGGTGCTCAAATCGACCACGCATATGCCGTTGAAGAGGTAGCTCACCGGTCCCCTCGCTACACGACTGCCCGCACCATCGAGGAAGTTCATCACGTCCAGATCGTGCATGCGTCCGAGCCCGATAGCAGCCCCGGGCGACACCGGCCCACCAGCAAATACAACAGCCGGAGGCGCCAACTCGACATATGGCTCCCACTCCCCTGCAAGCACATCATGCACCTTGGTGATGCTCGGCTGGTTGAGAATTACACCAAGAGCACCCTCGGACCTGTGTTCGAGAAGGAGCACTATGCTCCTGTCGAAGTTGGAATCCGACAATTTTGGGGAAGCAACCAGAAGCCTACCCGCCAGAACCGGGGACGGATCTATGCCGTCAATCATGTCAATTTCCTTGGGAACAACGAATCCATGCTACCACCGAAGTTGCCATCGCAGGCGAAACCAGCCGAGGAATCCCCTAATCGGTAGATTCACCTTACCATCGCGGACACGATTAGCTGCTCACTGGACGGGTCATTTTCTCGCCATATCCTTGACAAGACGTTTGGACAGGCATCCCAACTCTTCGGCTTCCAACTCTGACAGATCGGTGCTACTGTATTCACTGGCCTCGAGAAGCCGGCAAAACTCACTCAGATCGCTATACGAGAGTCCATGAGGCAACCTGCCCGCATACTCCCTCAAGGTTTCATTGTCCCTGCGTGCTACCCCGATCTTGGCGCCCTTGCGCTCGAACTTCCAGAGAGCTCTATCAACCACACTCTTTGGACGCCGTTTCAAGTAAACAAATGTCCCTGCCAACCCGACCAGCATCAGTAGTGGTGGCCACACAAATGGCTTTTCGACGATACCTGCCGTCTCGGTTACCGTCCGACTCAAGTACCTGCCGACGATTACGGACAAAACCGACCCTGGAGACGGGTTGGCCAGTGGAACGTGGGCAGTGGGATCGAAATTCTGCCAACCCAGCCCGGGGAACCACACCTGTACCCAGGCATGCGCATCTTTGGCTTGGACATCGTACAGGTCCGTAATCGGGTTGTACGGCCCGGGAACATACCCGACCGCTTCACGGGCGGGGATACCCAGCAGCCTCATCATGACAGCCAGTGATGTCGATATCTGCTCGCAGTAGCCCCGTCTGGTATGGAATATGAATTCATTGACCGCATCGGTTCCTGGGGGAAGTGGCGGAATATTGGTAGTATACTTCAAGTGCCTGCCCATCCATCCTTCCAGTGCCTGCACCTCTCCGTAAACCGATGTGGCTCCACGTACGATGGAATATGTCAGCTTCTTCAGAGCAGCGTACCTCTGTGCAGGGCCGGGAAGCTGAGTATATCGTGCCATCTGGCTTCCCGTTAGTCCTATAGAACCTATGAACGTCTCGGTAGTCCCATTAATATCTCCCAAAGTGGCTTTCGACCCAGTGGGATATGCCGTCTGCCCTTTCGGCAACTTGCTCACTTCCTCCATGGCCTGAGGAGCGGCCCTGTTGGAGTTGGAAAGCACGGTGTATATGGTTCCCGGACCCATTGCATACCCCGTTCTGATCGACCGTCCGGGACCAATGTACAGGTTGCTTCCGGAGAACCACACCTGAGACCTCTGCTCGCTGCCAAAGATAAGACTCGGAATCGTCTTCTGCACGTAAAACGTCTGGATGTCAGCAGAGCCGACAGTACTAGCACTCGCTGAATTCAGGCTTCCGGCATCGGTACTCCCTAGACTGTGCAGGCTGGTACTCCCCTCACTATCCTGCCGGCTGGTTTTAGAATGCAGGTCGCCAGGAAAATTCACGCTCGATCTCTGCACGAGCTCACTGGGAATGACAAAGTCTGGTCCTCCACCGACGCTGGTGACATAGCTGCTATCATGTGTCCAGCTGACCCCATTCCAGTTGTCAAAAGTCTCACCCAGCCAATACCCTGGAGCTGATGCCCGCACCCGCATAATCACTTCGTTACCGAGTTGTCCGCGTATTGCCAGATTCAATGGTCCCGAAAACCCGAGATAACCGCCTACACCAATGCGACCTGCTGGACTGCCTGGTTTAGCCGGCAGGTTCCCCCTTGGGCCGCCCGAGGATATGGCGCTCGGTAGCGGCAGATGAAGATCGCGTGCAAGGCTATCGGGAAATGCCAGCGTATGGTTGGGTTGAGGCGGAGGCAATAATGCCAGAGCGATAGCACCTACCAGCATGGATGCCACCGTTGCCCACAGAGCCACCGGCACTCCCAACATTGCCAACCGTATGCCCGCCATGCTTGACCACGCAGTGACTAAGCCGTAGCCGCAAATGAAGGCCCATAAAATCACGAAGACTCCAAATGTGAGATCGGTGGCTTGAGCTGCCGCCACCGCCATCAATGTGGCTGAGCCGGCCAGCGAGAACATGAGGTCACGACGTGCCCGCACGTCAAAGGAGTGTAACACTTGCATGAGCGTGAACAGCACGGCCAGTGGAGCCTCAACCAAGCCAATGGTGACGATCCCCCGTTCGTTCGAGACTGTGTTAAAGAAATGGACAAATGCCGCCAGCGCACCGGCAGCAAGAAGTAGCTTGAGCCAACCATCCGAATGTGCTCTGGCAATATACGAATAGAGCATTCCAATAGTGATGCCGCAAACGGCCATAATGACGAATGATACCGATAGCTCGGACTCGAAAACACATGCGGCAAGGCTGATTACGACTGCTCCCCATACTGCAAACCGTAAGGGCAAGGACTGCTCGGGTGCACTGGATGAATTGGCCTGCTTAATGAATGCAACCAGTGCCCGCAAGGTGCCCCGATGCTCAGATCGCACCCGGTACCACCCTTGAATTACCCGTTTCTGATGATGCGGCACTCGAACTCCCCGATTCGGGTACAGCCCTTGCAAGGCGGCGACCAGCCGATGTGATGTCCCTTACGCTGCGACATATCCTCCCTTCCATCTCCAGCGTGATCATGACAAGCTCCCTACCGGACCTGATCATCCAATCCACTGACCCCATCAGTCGCTCGGCAAGCAAATCTGCCTCATCTACGTCCGAGGACAGCCTCACGTCAAGCAATACGGGTTGCCCCTGCTGTATCTCACGTTCTCTAGCCATCAAGCGTCCAGCGTGAGCACTCGCAGGCCAGTGCACATCTCGAGGCAGATCGCCCGGCACGTACTGCCTGACTCCTCTCTGGTATCCCGTATAGGATCCTGGCCGACCTGCCGTACCATACAAGTCGCCGCCGGACAATCCCTCGAGAATATCTGTGTCAAGAGGCTCGCCCCGACGAGGTGCAACATGGATAGGATATCCCAGATCAAGTGTCGCCTTTTTGTGCCACCACAGAATACCCAGTGGCCAGGCCGTAGCAACGTCAAATTCCAGCCTGTCCACAAGCCCTCTCCGCAGGCTGGTCAACCTGCACGGCACGCGCAGAGGGCCGCTACTTGCCCCACGGATTGCCATCCCGTCAATGCTCTTAGACTCACCCACGACGGCAATGCTGCGCCGCGTGGTTTCACCGGAATACGTACCAGCAGTTTGACCCGCTGGATCCACCCGGCTGTAGGATCGGCCGTCAACCAGCCCATAGTACCCGGCATCATCGCCGTCACCAGCCCGGTTGAATCCCAATGGCAGCACGCGCGCAAAAAAGTTGGTGCGTAGATCCACTGCATAATCACCGCCAGCAATGACATCAGCAGGAATGTTGACAGGTTGCACTCGTAATCCCCAACAGGCCAGCGCAGGAACAAATAGACCAGTAAACGCATAACCGCCAATCACGACGCCCATGGCCTGTACCCATCCAGATCCACTCTGATGGGCCACCCCACCCCATGCAAGCAGTATGGCTATTGCCGTAAGAAACGGAACAAGGCCTCTAGAAGGATGGGGAACACCGTAGCGCACTATAACGGTATCGGCCACATTGCTCCTCCCTGTCGTGTCTGAATCGCTACGCTGGTCGGGTGCAGGAAGCACCGACCGGCCAGGAATCACTACGCTGCGGCGAACGGCACCCGGCTTACGTAGAGCAGCACCACTCACGGCCGCGGTACCGCCATATTCGCAAGCAGGTCGCCAACCACCTCCCTACCTGATACGCCGTCGGTCAGCAGCCTATGTCTCAGCACGCCGTAGGCGACCGCTTTCACATCATCCGGGATGACATAGGTGCGACCGGACACCAGCGCATATGCTTGCGCCACTCTTGTAAGGGTAATCGCGGCGCGAGGGCTGGCTCCAAGCATCACATGGCGGTGCGTTCTCGTTGCCCTGCACAGCCTTACTGCCATCTCCGCCACCTTCTCCACCACGGTGACGGCCCTGACTGCGTCCTGGGCATAGGACCAGCCGTTGCCGTCGCACACGGGCTTCACATCAGGCAATGCACTTTCGCCGCCGTGAAAGAGTGATATGTCCACTTCGGTGGCCTCATCGGGATATCCTATCGTGGTACATACGCCAAAACGATCCAGCTGGCTCTCTACAAGTGGAAAGGTCCCCAGTTCCGAAAGAGGGTTCTGAGTCGCTATCACTATGTGCGGCGAAGGCAACGGCAACGAGTCACCGTCGATGGTCACCTGCCTTTCGGCCATAGCCTCCAGCAACGCGGCTTGGGTACGTGGCGGTGTCCTGTTCAGCTCATCGAAAAGAACGATACTGGCAAACAGCGGCCCTTTACGGATCTCCCACGAGCCCTTGTCCGGTAGGTATACCGACACGCCTGTAATGTCCGATGGGAGCAGATCCGGATGACCCTGCACCCGGCTATGCGAAGCCTGCACTGCCATAGCAATCGCCTTGGCCAGGATGGTCTTGCCCACCCCTGGTACATCCTCCACAAGCAGGTGCGAGCCGCTCAACATGGCAAGCACTGCTGCAAGCACTGCATGGTCGGCACCGAGCAGGACGCCTGACAGCGTGGATCTCAACCTGCTGGCAAGTTCGATTGCATAGGCGAAACGGTCATCATACTGGCCGTCCCGGTCAATATCGCGACCGGTGGGTTTCACGGGCGAGCCGTTTACCTTGCCGTCACGCACGAACTGGTGCGCCGGCTGCCGGTAATGCACTGGCCGACCATTGCCATCGATTGCGGCGCCCCGCAATCCGTCCTCATCGTAGCCGGATACGGCATCGACAAGCTCATCTGCATGCGGCGATTCATTCGAGACGTCCACAGATACATACTAGTGGCCCCTCCTGCAAATAGCAGCGCGATCCGGCAGGCCCTTCAGTTTCCTGATGGTGAATCCAGGGACCTGAATACCATGCCTGTCCTGGGCTTGGGCCAGAAATACGTGCTCTTGGCCGGCATGCGTGTCTTGCGGCGCGCATAATCCGCAATCTGCCCAACCGTAACCGGTCTCATCAGCACTGCAAACCTAGCCTCCTTGCGCTGGACCGCATCTACGGCCTGAGCTGCGTCGGGTGTATAAGATATGTCAATGCCATCGCCGCCACCAACAGACTTGGCCACGGCCTGAATTGCCATACCTACCAGGAACGAATCCACCTCGCCGTCTTGCCGGCGCCTTGCAAGCTCCCACATACCATCCTGCGAAACCACGGCCATGTGCCCCCCCCTGATCACTTCCATGGCCCTTGTAATGTTAAGCGGGCCAATATCTTTCAATTCGAACTGCGAAGCGAATGCTACCTGTAATCCCACCGAGCCGACGAAATCCGGCACCGTCAATGACACTATCCTATGGATAGGCAATACCGAGAGCTGATCCTGCGAAAGCTCCACCATCAGCGCCATCACCATCCCTGCACCTGTCCCTGGCACAGTATCCCGCCATCTACCGCCCGAAGGGGAGATACTAGTGCGGTGCTCCGGAGCACCGTTGCCCTCAGCAAGCCCATCAACTGCCGATGAGGCCACGCCTGACTCTGTGTCTCTACCTGTCGACGGCGCCGGCAGCATGGCCGATTCTTCACTGAACGCAAGTGCGGTCTCGTAACGATGGTGCCCGTCAGCCACCACGACCGGTGCCTCTGCGACAGCCCGGCAGACCGAATCAATGACTTTGCCATCGGAAATTATCCATAGTTCGTGCAAGACAGACTCGTCGTCCACAACGCGGACGGCAGGTGCGGCCGACGTTGCCGGTGTGTAAAGAGACCCCAGGCCGGAAGCGAGCGATAACCCCCAGATGGGCGATATATTAGCCCTACAGTGACGGAGCAGTTCGAGTCTGTCGGTCTTGTCTTTCGGAATGGTCTCTTCATGAGGGAGTATGCCGTCGCCAGGCGGCTCGAGGGAAAGCGCACCCACCACGCCTATGGTGGAGACTCCATTAGGAGGGGTCATGCGGTAGATGTAAAGCGACGGGTCATGATCGTACAGCACGGTCCCATTCCTCAGCCAACTTGTCCAGATATCCGCTGCCGACTCGTAACGATCGGCAAAGCCAGACCGTTCAGCAGGTAGCTCTACATGGATGGCATTGGCGCTATTCCGAGCCGCCAGGATGCTCCTTTCGGCATCATCCACTATATCGTACGGCGGAGAAATCACCTCACCTATAGGGATGGAAGGAGCGTAACGTATTCCGTAAAATGGTTCAAATCGCGGCACACTCAATACTTACCACAAATATGCCACTTCCACTAATTCCTTTAGGTGAAGCATCGGCATCGAGCCGCGCAATCTGACAACAGGCGACCAGTGGGTGGATGATTGACATGCATCATTGGTCAGATAATCAGCAAGGTGGCCCGCCGGTCTATGCGAATCCACAAGATAGATTGAACTACTGGCCACCCAGCCTTGGTAGACTGGCGCTGTGCAGGATTACAAAGAAGCCTCTGCCGCAGTGCCGTCGCAATCACAGCCGCAGCCCATACATGACCTGTCAAGACTCGCCACCCTACCCAACCTGATCACTGCAGTTCGCATAGCATGCATACCCGTCTTTCTCCAGCTCACGCTAGTCTCCCACCGCCTAGTCGCAGGAGCGATCCTGCTCGCGGCCTTGGGCGCAACCGACTGGGTCGACGGCCAAGTGGCACGCAGGTTCAACCAGGTATCCTCTGCAGGCAAGATACTGGACCCCACGGCCGACAGGCTGCTCGTTGTCGCCGGCATAGTTGCAGCCATCTGGACCGGAGCCGTACCATATTGGCTGGTGGTTGTTGTGCTTTCCAGGGAAATCATTGTCAGCCTGGCTGTGGTCATCCTGGCCGCAATCGGAGCTGATCATATAGACGTGCTGGTGGTAGGCAAGGCGGGTACGTTCGCCATCATGGTGGCCATTCCGGCATTCCTGATATCGCATGGAGGCGCATCATGGCAAGAACCCTTCCATATGATCGCGTGGATAGCCGCGGCCGGGGGGATTGTTCTCGGATGGATCGCAGTTGGAGCCTATGTGCCCGCAGCGAAAAAAGCCCTATCGACACGAAAGAAGAGATTGACACGGTGAGGACGGCAAAATCCCGCCATCTCCCTGAAACGTCCGGAGCAGCAACGGCCAGCAATATACAAAGGAGGCAATTGCAGTGAAAGCAGTCATCATGGCAGGTGGCGAAGGAACCCGCCTCAGGCCCTTGACCTCGAACACTCCCAAGCCGATGCTCCCGATGGCCAACAAGCCCATGATGGAACACGTCATCTCGCTGCTGCGCAGGCACGGGTTCGAGGAGATCGTAGTCACCGTAGCATTCATGGCCAACGCCATCAGGACATACTTCGGTGACGGATCTGAATTCGGGCTATCCATGGTGTATGCCACCGAGGAAAGTCCCCTAGGTACCGCCGGATCTGTACTGAATGCAGCCGAACAGCTCACCGAACGCTTCCTGGTCATCTCAGGCGATGTCCTTACCGATATAGATCTCGCCCAAATAGTAAAGTTTCATGATGACAAAGGAGCGCTTTGCACCATCGCCCTCAAGTCTGTCGACAATCCGCTGGAATTCGGCATAGTCATTACCAGGGAGGATGGATCCATAGAACGCTTCCTCGAAAAGCCCACCTGGGGACAGGTGTTCAGCGACACCATCAACACCGGAATATACGTGCTGGAACCCGAGATATTCGATTTTATAGAGCAGGGCCGACCCGTTGACTTCGCCGGTGACGTCTTCCCTGCCGTTCTCGAGGCAGGCAGGCCCATCTACGGAGACATCGTGGATGGCTACTGGGAGGATGTAGGCACCTTGGACGCATATCTCAAGTCGCACGAAGACATCCTGGATCAGAAAGTCAACGTACACCTTGATGGATTCCCGTTGCGCCCGGGCATATGGCTTGGTAAAGGCGCCGAAGTCGATCCTGACGCACATCTCGAAGGACCGGCAATATTGGGCGACAACTGCCGGATAGGAGCAGGAGCGCGGATAGGCAGGTACTGCACCCTCGGGACAAACGTGAGGACCGGCAACGATACCTCCATAGAACGCTCCGTAGTGCACGACAACTCTTACATAGGTAACAACTGCAAAATAGAGGGAGCGGTACTGGGCAAGGCATGTGACATACGCCAAGCTACACGTATCGAAAATGGCGTGGTAATGGGTGAAGGCTGCGCGATCGGCAGGGGCACGATTATCCGGTCAGGGGTGAAGATATATCCTTACAAGACAGTCGAACAGGGTGCGATCGTCAACTCCTCCATCGTGTGGGAGACGAGAGGATCACGTACCATCTTCGGGCGCAACGGTGTAACCGGACTTGCAAATGTGGACATCAGCCCAGAGTTCGTAGTCCGGCTATTTATGGCATGGGCCAGCACCCTGGACAAGGGCTCCCGGATCACCGCGTCCAGGGACACGAGTAGGGCGGCCAGGGTTCTCAAGAGAGCGGCCATGGTCGGCTGCAATGCGGCGGGAGTGACGGTGGACGATCTGGAGGTTGCCACGGTCCCAGCAACCCGCTTCATGGTAAGATCTGCGTCGAACCAGGGCGGCTTCACGGTCAGGCTTGCCGACGACGATCGGCACTCCATCGTGTTGCGTTTTTTTGATGAGAACGGTCGCGACGTGGACGAGTCCATGCAACGCAAAGTCGAAAGGCTGTACCACCGGGAAGACTTCAGAAGAGTACCTGCGCCGGAAATAGGAGATATTTCATTTGTATCAAGAGCAATCGAACAATACACTGCAGAACTACTCGATACAGTCGACATCCAGGCAATAGCCTCGGCCGGCTTCAAACTGGTGCTGGACTACTCATTCGGCACTGCAAGCTTCGTCATGCCCAATGTGCTTGCCAAACTAGGGGCCGACGTACTCGTATCCAACCCGTATGGAGCCACGGCTCCAGCTGGTTCCACCGATAGATGGGCAGCCTTGAAACGAGTGTCCGATCTGGTGACCGCATCCGGCGCACATCTGGGCGCCATAATAGATCCCGGCGGAGAACAGCTTGTGATCATCGACGACAGCGGCGCCGTTCTCAGCGAAACGCAGTCGCTCATGGTGATGCTCGACCTCGTATTGAAAACCGGCGACCGGCCTCAGGTCATGCTTCCATTGAGCACGCCAGCATCTGCATTGGCATCCTGTAAGCAAGCCGGCGTAGACCCGAAGTGGATGAAGCTCTACTCCAACAGCTCCAGCGACGCTCCTGAGGCAGGGAAGATCACCTTCGCCGCCAACCATTCCAACGCTTACGCTTTCCCTGGCTTCATACCGGCCTACGATGCCGTCTGCTCCCTCGTCAATCTTCTGGCCATGCTGGCGGCATCCCGGACAAGCCTGTCTCGCATCGTGTCAGGCATTCCCGATGTGCATATAGTGCACGAAGAGGTAATCACGCCATCAGACCACAAGGGCACCATAATGCGCCTGCTCATCGAGCAGACCGCCGAACGTGACGTAACACTGATCGAGGGGATAAAGATCATCGAGGACACCGGATGGACATGGGTGCTCCCAGATCCCGAAGAACCACTCACGCACGTGTGGGTGGAAGCGCCTACCCATACCGAGGCCCGTACCCGCGCTCAGCAGTACGCTGTCCGCATACGACAGATGCTGCGCTGATCCACCTTACTCCGGCACCCAAGACAAGCCCAATGGCATGCCAGCAAGGCTAGGATCTGAACTGCACTGCTCTTGAGTTCCCAAACACGCTGGTATGGCCGGAGCCGACGCTCAGCCTGCTGGCACCGGGCAAGCACTCAGAAAAGCCAGTAGCTACTCCACCACCCACGTACCGGAAGATCGAAGGAGCGCCGACAGGTCGCCGATGCCCTTCCGGCCCTCCACCTCGGCCAGCTGCCTTGCAACCTCGTAACCATATTCCGGGCAATCCACTGACCTGAAAACCCCTATGGGTGTCGGCTCATGGGGACCCCTGGCCAAACGCGACAACTCGAATGCCTGACTTGGATTGTCGAGGGACATATCATGGATGAGCAAGGCATCCTCACCCACATCAGCCACCTTGACCAGATGCAGCATCCCGTCCTCGCCCCTGGAAACGCCGAACTCACCATCCTTGCCGTAGCGTATAGGCTCACCATGTACCAGCGGGATAAGATAATCAGCCCGCCTGTCCTTGGATGTTATATCATTGAATGCGCCATCATTGTACACATTGCAGTTCTGATATATCTCGACAAACGATGTACCCCGGTGATCGTATGCCTGCCTGAGCACTTCCATCATATGCTTCCTGTCCATATCATGAGTACGCGCCACAAAAGTGGCTTCCGCTCCAAGCGCCAGCGATACGGGATTGAACGGAGTGTCAAGCGATCCGTAAGGCGTGGACTTGGTCACCTTCCCCACCTCGGACGTCGGCGAGAACTGCCCCTTGGTCAGACCGTATATCTGGTTGTTGAAAAGGATGATATTGATATTGACATTGCGCCTGAGAGTATGGATAAGGTGATTGCCACCTATGGACAGCGCATCGCCATCACCGGTGATGACCCATACGTCCAGATCAGGACGTGCCACCGCCAGCCCGGTGGCAAATGCCGGAGCTCTTCCATGGATGCTGTGGATACCGTAGGTATTCATATAATACGGAAAACGTGACGAGCAACCGATACCGGAAACAAATACAGTTGACTCGCGCCTAGCTCCCATCTCGGCGAGCAGTGTCTGCATGGCAGCAAGGATGGTGAAATCACCACACCCTGGACACCACCGGACTTCCTGGTCCGAAACCCAGTCCTTCCTGGTGGAAGCTGGCGTGTCCGGACGTGATACTGCTGTTGCGACACCGTCGCTCATGATCTTGCCACCCTCCTCTTGTCCAGCGCATCCAGTATGGCGGACTCTATTTCCGCTGCCTTGAACGGTATGCCCTGCACCTTTGAAATGGACTCCGCATCCACCAGGTAACGCGCCCGGATCAAGGTCCAGAGCTGGCCCATATTGATCTCGGGAACGATGATCTTCCGGTACCGACCAAGTATCTCACCAAGATTCGACGGGAACGGATTCAGGTGCACAAGATGAACCATGGCAACTTTCAGCCCCCTCTTACGTGTCCTGCGCACTCCTGCCAGCACGGCCGGGTAAGTGGATCCCCAGCTCACTGCCAGAACCTCAGCACCGCCCAGACCGTCAGGATCATCGACTGCAAGCAAAGGAATGCTCTTGGATATAGCATCGAGCTTGGCTTGGCGCAACTGGGTCATCTTTTCGTGATTCAATGTATCGTATGCCACATTACCGGACCCATCTGCATGCTCGAGCCCTCCCATGCGGTGTTCCAACCCGGGTGTGCCGGGAATCGCCCACTGTCTCGCAAAGGTATCCGGATCTCTTACATATGGCCAGTAGGATGCGTTACCCTGGTCATCTACGTGATTAGGTGTATCCAGAAAATGAGGATCTATGGCCGGAAGAGCGTCCAGGTCCGGCAGTCTCCACGGTTCAGAGCTGTTGGCCACATAACCATCCGACAGCAGGTATACCGGTGTACGATACTCGATGGCTATGCGGCAGGCCTCGATGGCCGCATCAAAGGCATGCCCTGGTGACATCGCCGCCACAACCGGCACTGGGCTTTCACCGTGACGACCGTGGACAACGGCCAGCAGGTCAGCCTGCTCTGTCTTTGTAGGTATACCCGTAGACGGTCCAACTCTCTGGATATCCACAATCACCATGGGAAGTTCCAGGTGCGCGGCAAGACCGATCGTCTCCGCCTTCAGATCGATGCCTGGACCGCTGGTGGTGGTCACACCCAGGCAGCCACCGTAAGCAGCCCCAAGTGCTGAGCCGGCACCAGCAATCTCGTCCTCCGCCTGGAACGTCCTCACCCCGAAGTTCTTCAGCTTGGCCAGCTCGTGCAAGATGTCGGATGCAGGCGTAATGGGATATGAACCCAGGAACAGCGGCATTTTGGCCAGTCTGGACGCAACCACCAATCCCCAGGCCAGTGCCGTGTTGCCTGGCACGTTGGTATACGTGCCGCTCTCGAAACGAGACGGTGCCACTTCGTAGCGCGCCTCGAAGATTTCAGCGGTTTCGCCAAAATTGTATCCGGCTTTGTAAGAGCGCAGGTTGGCTTCCTTCACCATCTCATTGGAGGCGAAACGCTCCTCGATCCAGTCTATCGTGGGCTGCACGGGTCTGGTGTACATCCAGCTCAAAAGACCAAGAGCAAAAAAATTCTTGGACCTCTCGGCATCTCTCGGCTTCACGCCGACACTTTTGCATGCCTCCAGGGTCAGCTTTGTCATGGGAATCTCGTAAACGCGGTACGGTTTGACGGTGCCGTCGTCAAGTGGATTGGAACCGTAGCCGGCTTTGCCGAGCGATCTCTCGTCAAAAGAGTCGGAATTGACCAGGATGATCCCACCGGACTTCACCATTGAAAGATGCGCCTTGAGGGCAGCAGGATTCATGGCGACGAGGACATCGGGCTTGTCACCAGGAGTAAGGATATCGTGGTCCGAAAAATGCAGCTGGAAGCTCGATACCCCTGCAAGGGTACCTGCAGGTGCCCGGATCTCTGCGGGATAGTCCGGCAACGTGGCGGTGTCGTTGGGTACCAGAGAAGTTACGGCGGTAAATCTGCTCCCCGTGAGCTGCATACCGTCGCCTGAGTCTCCTGCGAAACGGACAACCACCTGATTGACCTCTTTGACGTTCTTGGATGTAGTTGTGAGTGTCACTAATGATTATTCTATACCGCTAAGTCCGGATCCATGCCAATCCAGGTCCGCAACAAATTGATGCATACCCTACATGATTGCCTCGATTGCCTCGCATGGCTTAGAGGCTCAGCGGGATTTGCGCGCAATGATGTGTATGTCTATGTCGTTGTTTCCGGCTTCCTTGAGGAGACTCCTGATTACGGAACCTCTTCTCATCTCTTCCAAGCGTCCCCTGCTTGTAGACCCCATCACTATCTGGGTGATCTGGTTCTCTCTCGCAAACTCGACCATAACCGTTGCAGGATTGTCCCCATAGAGGTCGTTCCAGGTACCTCCAAGATCAAGCGCCAACTTCTTGAGACCCGCCATGCGCTCCCCGTCGCGCCGCAACCCATCGGAAGGCACTACGTGAACCACATGCAGTTCCGCCTTCGAGCGTGCAGCCATCCTCGCGGCCCTGCGCAGCACATCCTCCGAGCCTGGCGCTGCCGTAACGCCCACCATGATGCGTTCCGCGGTATCCCAAGCAAGCCCGCCGCCCCTCGTCTTCAAATACGCGAGCATCTCCTCTTCCGTCTCGTCCGCTACAAACCTTAGTGCCAGTTCCCGCAGGGCAATCAAATTCTCCTGCTTGAAGAAGTTGGACAGAGCGAGCGGTACGCGTTCCTTGGGGTAGATGTTGCCATGAAGCATACGCCTGCGAAGCTGCTCGGCGGAGGAATCGACCAACTCGATCTGATTCGCCTTGCGTACCACCCAGTCAGGAACGCGCTCGCGCACTTTTATGCCGATAATCTGCTCGACAGCATCTGCAATACTCTCCAGATGCTGGATGTTAACTGTCGTTATCACAGCAATGCCGGCATCGATCAGCTGGAGCACATCCTGCCAGCGTTTCTCATGCACCCCCGATCCGGGCACGTTGGTGTGCGCCAACTCGTCGACAAGGGCAACCCTCGGATTACGCTTCAGCACCGCCGCCACATCCATCTCCTCCAGCAGCTTGCCTCTGTACTCGACCTGCTTCTTGGGGATGCGCTCGATGCCATCCATCAGAGCTGCGGTTCTGGCCCTGCCATGAGTCTCCACGAATCCGATGACCACATCGCTGCCTCTGTCCCTGCGCCTCGCTCCCTCATCCAGCATGGCGCAGGTCTTCCCGACACCAGGAGCGGCGCCGAGATAGACACGGAACAGGCCTGCGGGCGCCACTTCCACCCTGTCCAGCTCAGGTGCCGGCTTTCCGGGCCTGTCACCGTCCAGACTTCCAAGTGCGCCCACCTCGAATACATCGTCCTCATCGAGTCCGGCAGTTGGGTCTTCCTGCTGCTCCATGCCTTCATGCATGGCAGCCATAGCTACATCCACCTTTTCCGTGTACCAGCATATTGCCCACTCATCCGCCGCTCTTTGGCTGGTTGTGACTGACAAACCTGTACCCGATACCGGGCTCGGTGTGAAAATAGCGAGGCCTGGCAGGATCGGGTTCCAACCTTCGCCGCACTTGAGTCATAAAGACACGCAGGTAGTTGGTCTCTTTCTCATATGCGGGTCCCCACACCTCCTTGAGAATCTGGCGCTGGCTTACGAGGCAACCACTGTTACGCACAAGCAGGTCTACAATGGCCCACTGGATTGGTGTAAGCCTTATATGGCCACCAGATCGGTCCCTGACCTCGCGTGCCGCCAGATCAACTGTAAAATCCTCCGTCACCACCTTCCCCGGCACGAGATCGCGCGCCGCCGCCCTTCTGAGTACGGCTCTCATCCTGGCCAGCAACTCATTGATGGCAAAGGGCTTGGTAACATAATCGTCGGCACCGATATCCAGCGCAGCCACCTTGTCGGTCTCGGAATCACGAGCCGAAAGCACGAGCACGGGCACTTTCGACCATCCCCGGATAGCCCGGAGCACATCGCTCCCATCTGTTCTAGGTAGGCCAAGATCCAGGATCACCAGATCAGGATGCCTGGACGCAGCCAGAGCGATGGCAACGTCTCCGTCACTGGCCAGATCCACCAGGTAGCCATGCGCTTTCAGAGATATCCCGAGAGCTTTGACAAATGGGCGCTCATCATCCACCAGCAGTACGCGTGGGTTAACCGATACCTCTGTGCCACCGGATGTGCCGGGTATGCCGCCGAATATATCGCGGTGGGCACCAGCATCACTCCCGTAGGCTGCACCAGCATGCTGCAGGTTACTGCCAACCATCACTCTCCTCCCCCGAGTTCGCTGGCAGCACGACAGTGGCAGTGCAGCCTCCACCCGGCGTGTCATCCAGCAATATACCTCCATGCATCATCTCGATGAATCCACGTGCCACCGCCAAGCCGAGCCCCACGCCCGATCCATTGGGAGCGTCACCCAGTCTCTGAAAAGGCTTGAAAACATCTTCCCTGTACGCACGGCTTATTCCCGGACCAAAGTCTACCACGCGGATACAACCCTTGTCTCCAGCGGCACCTGCTTCAAGCACAACCGTAGTATCCGGTGGCGAGTAAGCCAGCGCATTGCGCAATAGATTGACCATGGCGCTCTGTAAAAGCGCTGGATCTGCCATCACTTTTTGCGTGCCATCGTCCAGTTTTACGGTGACCCTGTCCACATCTGCCTTGATATGATCGAACACATCAGAGATAATCTCATCAAATGTAACCGGTACGAGCCGGACATCAAGCGATCCGGCCTGGATCCTCCCCATGTCCAGCAGGTTGCTCACCAGCACCTCCAGCCTGTCGGTTTCGGTATCGATGGTGGTAAGCAATTCATGTACTGAATCGGGATTGCCGGCTATCTCTGGCTGCATCAGCCCGGTGGCAGCTGTCTTGATCGAGGCAAGAGGAGTTCTAAAGTCATGGGAAACTGCAGCCAGTAGAGCCGAACGCAGCTTATCTCCTTCTTCCACTGCCTTGATCCGGAACCTCTCACCAAGCTGCTCGCGCTTCTGTACGGCCAACCCAAGCAGTATGCACGCGGCTTGCAGGTATATTTGAGCCGCCGCATCAATAGTGCTGCCCGCCAATGCCACCTGCAAGTCATTACCGAGTGGAACGACCATTGTACTCTCCTCAATGGAGCCTGGTGGATTCCCGGCCTTGACTACAGTCTCGAACCGGCCGCCTACGGACTTCAGCAACGCAATGCCATCAAGGCTGAACGCATCCAGTAGGAACCGTATGACCATCGGAACTGGATCCACCTTCTCCAAGACCGCCATCAGAGCGCCCGTCAGTGAGCTGATCCACTCGGACGAAGCCAGAGGCATGGAAGGCCGATTCAAGGATCGCGAAAGCGGCCATCGACTTGAGTACATGCGCGGCTCTGTAGCCAACCCGGTCGATATCACATGCACATCGACCTCACCACCACAACCTCGAATGACTTTGTTGATCACCGATCCAAAAACAATCTCCGACACACGAGACCTGTGGCTGGCCCCCAAGACCACCCTGGTGGCTCGCTGCACTTTGGCGAATGCCACCAATGCTTCGGCTACATCCCCGCTGTGTACTTCGTGATAGGACCCGCCCAGCTGTACGACGAGTTGCCTCTGCTGCGCGAGGTGATCCGGCACACGCTCTTTCAGGCCGTCACCCTGCAAAACGTGCACAGCGATCAGATCACCCCGTGCCCGAAATGCCATACGGGCCGCCCTCCTGACAAGCTGCTCACCACTTGCGGCGCCTGTCAGGGCGACGACAACCCTATCCCTGCCCTCGACACCCGCAGGCAACCCATCCATGTCAGCATAGGAATGGATAGACTCATCCACTCTGTCAGCCACCCACAAGAGAGCCAGCTCGCGCAAGGCAGCAAGGCGTGACGGGCGAAAGTAATTCGCCAGCGTTATGTCAACGCTGCCAGCTTGGTATATATTGCCGTGAGCCATCCTTCTCACTATTGCCTCGGGCGTCATGTCCACCAGTTCAATCTGCGCAGCTGACCTCACCGCAGCGTCCGGGATGGTATCGTGAGGCACCCTTCCAGTGATCTTGAACACCACGTCGGCCAACGACTCCAGATGCTCGATGTTCAACGTGGCAATCACATCGATCCCTGACTCCAGCAATACCTCCACATCCTCCCAGTGCTTGGAGCGAGTACACCATGACGGGTTGCTCTCCGCCAGATCATCCACAAGGACCACTTCAGGCTCAGCCGCGATAATCCCCTCAATATCCATCGCACCGGTGGCCTGAGTGGTTATGATGCCATCCCTGGAAACGTCATCTCGGGTAGGCCCGGCAACCGGCAGGATCACCGGCAAGTCTTGGATCTGCTCGGTCGTGGCAGGCCTACCTCGTGTATTTACCCAACCGACCACAACGCGAGTACCGCGTGCACGCCGGCGGCGGCCTTCGCTCAGCATGGCATAGGTCTTTCCTACTCCCGGCGCTGCACCAAGATAAATGCGCAACTCGCCGCGGCCGGCATGTGAAATGTCAATGCCCGGTGATGCAGTAGGAGATTGCTCGATCGACGGCTTACTCATTGCGTTCGACCTGTAAGAGGCTTAACACATCACTCGACGATACCGGATGTACGCAACCAATCCTCACGGCTATGTATCTTGTACACGTAGTTGCGCCGCCTGACACCACCTAGCAGGTCACTCGGTTCCTGCGAATAAAAATGTCCCGGATACACTCTGGTACCATCTGGAATCCTGGATAGACGCATAGTTATGGACTCGTAGATCTGAGCTGGGTCTCCTCCCGGCAGATCGGTCCTGCCGCACCCTTCAAGAAACAATGTGTCACCCGTAATGAGAGACTCCCGGAAATAAAGGCACTGGCTACCTGGTGTATGCCCAGGAGTATGCACCAACTCGATATCGACATTGCCAACCGTCACATCATCACCGCTGTCATGGATATGCAAGTAGCTCCTGTCGATGCCGGTAGACTCGATAATCCATGACTCTTCAGCTACATTGATATGTACAGGCACCTCCACGAAACCTAGCAGGTCTCTCACGCCCTCGATCTTATATCCTAGCATGTCCCCACCTATGTGATCGGGATGGAAGTGGGTGACAAGCACGCCACGCAATCTCATGCCGTCCTCGTCCAGCCTCCTCAAAATATCGGCGACACCGTAGGCAGGATCGACAACAAGTGCCTCCCGAGCGGAACGATCACCAATGAGATAGCAGAAATTGACCATCTGGCGCGCCAAGCCATCCTCTTTTGCAAAGTCACTTCCGGAAAGAAGCTGGTGAAAGTATAGATCGTCATTACCCGGCATCATGATCCAATGTTACTGCATTCCGGCCGGAAGCTCGCATTTGACCCACCCATTTAACCCACCTAGGCAATTGCCTACCGGTATACCTGGCGCGGGAAGATGCCATGGGGCCCAGCGACCCTTTCTACTATGAGCAACCCGTCAAGATGATCCACCTCATGCTGCAGTGCCCTAGCCTCGAATCCCTCAGCCTCGACAATCAATTCGTTACCATCGGCTCCAATGCCCCTCACCAGTACATGGCTATATCTCTCCACGTCACATGTGAGATCGGGCACACTCATACACCCCTCTCTGGCCACTTCCACGGTGCCCGAACACGTAATGACGGGGTCGAACATCACTACAAGGCCGTTGCATCGCCTGCCTTTCATCTTCCTGTGGCTGCTCACATCAGCCACGAATACACGCATAGACACGCCAACCTGCGGCGCCGCCAACCCGACACATGCCGGCGAAGCATACATCGTGTCAATAAGGTCAGATGCCAACACAAGTGCATCCTCGCCAATCGCACCCACTTCTTTCGCTGATCGGCTCAACAGTGGATCGGGTAAAGCAATGACGCGCCGGAGAGCCATATACGGGCTACAGTAGGTATGCTGTGTCGAGTCTGGCCGAGCACTCTATGCCCTCAGCACTCGAAAGCCTGGACAGCCGATCCTGAAAGGTGCCAGACGGCTCGCCGGTGGGAATCAGCGCCCTTATGGCCATGACATACACAGAATCGCCCTTCCTCCCCCCAACTCTCGCTGAAAGGTCGACGATGTTGCCGCCTACCCTGGCTATTTCCGACGCAACGGCCATCACTATCCCAGGCCTGTCAGACCCATGAACGTAAATGGACCATGGATCCAGCTCATCTGCGACATGCCTCGCCTGGCGGCGCTGTGGCCCCTCGGAACCCGAAGGAATCGACCCGGCATTGCCATCACCATCCTCTTCCTGCACCGGGTCCACCATCACACTCAGACCCATACGGCTTGACACGGGCTCCAAAGCATGGCGCATACTGGCCGCATCGACATCATTCCCGGTGGATACCATCATCATGATGGTGAAATACCCTCTGAGAATGCTCATGGTGGCATCCTCCAGATTCCAGCCCTCTTCTGCCAGGGCGCTCGTTACCGCCACAACGATCCCGGGACAATCCACCCCTGCAACGGAAAGCAGGAACCTACGATCAGGATAGCTCATCGTCCATTCCAGTCCCTAGTCCAAAGTGTCCATCGAATGTGCCGTCCTCGGTCTCCCACTCATCAGCGGTATCAGAATCGCCATCGAAGGCCGTTTGGCCGGCATGTCCCTCCTTTCCCGCAACTCCTTGCCTTCCAGCAACCCCGCCGGTTCCGGCGATCTCTTCCCCAGCGGCAATCGCGCCAAGTCGCGGAACGATCGTCTCCACCTGCGCCTTGCTCGACTTGATCCTCCGATCGAGTTCAGTGACGATCTGAGCGGCTCTCTTCAGTTTGGGAACCAACTCGTCAAGATCCACATCCGCCCCCTCCACGTACTCCACAATCGCGTTCAGCTCATCACTCGCCTGCTTGTAGCTGAGTTTATCCACGCTAGTTGCACTCATTCCAACCTCCAGTCCAAATAGTCTTGATCATGTCATTGATCCCGGATACACGACCGTCACAGGATAAGAATACTGACTGCGTGCAACGCTCCGAATCCCATGCATCATATTACAGGGCCTATATTGGAGCCAGGATAATAGACCACTCTTCCATAATCATTCGCTTTCACGCATCCCTGCCACTATGGACCGCAGTTCACCGTCTCGTATGCTGGTAAGCAGTACCTGATCAGTTCTCACTTCAGCGGCTGACCGGACCAGCTTCCTGCCTCCGGACACATCTGCATCAATAATCCAGGTCAGGCTGTAGCCTCGCTCGAGCTGCCGCCTCGGGTCGTATGCGTGAACAAGCCTACCGGAAGCATCCAACCGTTCCTCCTCACTAGTGAGTACGCGGTCCACTGAGAACGCCAACCTTGTCGCGAGCATTGCCAGCCTCTCACGGTGGCGAGCAATGGCGAACTGCGGTCGGACAGCAAGCCTACCTGCCATACCGGCAAGCATGAGGCTTTGCTGATCCAATACCCTGTTGCTTGCTCGTGCAAGCCTTACGGACGACTGCCTGCCGGCATCATCCATGTTACGCAACACCTCCATTGCCGTAGATCCGAGAGATCCTGCACGGTGCTCGACTCGCGCCAGGAACTGAAAGACCGCTGCAACCAGTGCGAGCCCGCAACTTGTAGGAGTGATGAAGACGGAATGTGCTACCAGGTCCGCCACGGATTCATCACCAGTATGACCAATTCCCGTCCACACCGGTACGGACATCGTAGCCACCCTTTTAGCTACAGCTCCTGCATCGAAGGCAGCCAGATCGGACCTGGCGCCACCTCCGCGCACGATAGCCACCACGTCGAGGGCTGCCACACGAGCCTCCAGCGCATCGAGAGCTGCCACAAGGGATTGCGGTGCATCACGACCCTGCACCTGAGCAGGAGCAACCGTAACTCGAAAGGAATACCCGGATCTCTCCAGCGCTCCAAGAAAGTCGGAATATCCCTCGGTGCCAGGACTGGCTACCAGGCCCACACGGAGAGGCACGAGCGGCATAACCTTGGACTTGTTCATCTCCAGCAGCCCCGCCTTACGAAGTGTTTCAATAAGCCTTTTACGCTCCAGCGCCAAACGTCCAAGCAATGCATCAAGATCAAGATCCTGTAGGACAAAATTGATCTCACCCCTTGCTTCATAGAAATCAACATATCCCCTGATGATCACGTTCATCCCGGCCTGAAGCTCGAGTCCCTCATCTGCCAGGCGCCTGCGCAACGGCATCCAGGTGGATTTCCAGCACTTTACATTGAGCACCGCGGGACGGGTGGGATCGGGACTGTCCGGATCGACAACATCCATATAACAGTGCCCACTCTTGTGAAAATAGTCGTTGACCTTCTGTATCTCTCCTTGTATCCAGAGTTCCCGGCTACGAGGGAACGCCCGAGCCAATACCTCGTGCAACGATCTGTAAAGGGAAGTAACGGTGACGGGTAACCCGTGCGAACCACCATACCGCTCCCCTGCCATGTCATGATCTCCCATATCAAGACGTACAGCAGCCTGCCCGGAGTCACTGCCTTCGACGGTCATTCCCGTGCCATCTGGATCTGAAGAGGCAAATTCCTGCATACCTGCCACCATCAGACCACAATAGCTCATTGGCCGGTACCCAGTGCGCGTAGTCAACTATGAAGTCGATGAGAACCACTTTGCCGGCACACTGGTAATGTGAACTACCTTCCCGCGCTGCAAGGTGGGGGCCTCCTCGCCAACAAAGCTGTAAAATGCCTGCATGAGCAGTTCTGCTGGTACATGGCGCGCAAGGTACGGCATCAAGGCACGTAAGGCACTCCACATTGCCGATCCCACTACCAGGACGGATGCAGCCGGCAGCCGGGAGCCGGCACCTGCGCCCGCAAGTGCGCCACCGGTACTACCCGCAGGTACCAGCCGATCCCGCTGGCGCGCTACGGTGCAATCCACTAAGCCACAAGATCATCACCAGCGTTGCGCCGGTTCCACCGGCGCCGGCATAGGAGATGCCGCCGGCCTCCTCACCATCGCCATCATTACCGCCATCGCGTTTTATCCGGCCTTTACCAGAGGAACCGTTCTGGGATCACTCGACATCATGAATATATGGCCGGTAACTCACGGCCTTTTCCACCATGTGCACAACAAGGCATCGTTCGACCAAGCCAGTCAGATGGTCCCCTGGTTGACCCTCGACTGGCGATCCATCCACTCAGGAACCTTCCCCCTGTGGAATCACTATACCCTCCTCGGTCTCGCACAGTTCGGGAACTTCCAGTCAGGAGTGCTGTCGCTTCCTCATCTGATCTCCTACATCTTCCCGCTTCGTAATGCCTACCTGGTAAGCGTATCAGTCACCATGCTCATTGCCGGTACAGGAGCTTTCCTGGCATCTCGGGCAATGGGCGCAGGTCCCGCCATGGCGGCGGCCGGCGGAGTCGCCTTCGAACTCTCGGGCTCGATCGCCAACTGGGCAGGATGGCCCCAAGGTGAGGTAAATGCATGGCTGGGCTGGATCCTGGCCCTGATAATACTGTTGCACAGAAGCGACAGGCCATTACGGCTCATGGCCGCCCTGGCCGCCGTCGTAGCATTTGCCATTTACGCAGGCCATCCTGAATCCTACCTATTCCTCGCTCTCACCGCCGGCATCACGGGCCTTGCTGCCGTAGCCGGTCAACTACGTGCACGCAGTACATCTATACATAGGATCAAGAGGACGGTTACACGAGTGGCGGCATCCGCCTTGCTGGGAGGGCTGCTCGCGGCACCCCTGCTGGCTGCCGGTGGCCAGCTGATAGGGAAGAGTACACGCGCAGCGCTGGGCTTCACCCATCCATATACGGGCCTGCCACTGTCCGCAATCCCAGATCTACTCGTTCCGCGATATTTCGGGACACCCGCCGCATCAAGCCACTGGTTCGGGCCGCTTTACTCGTTTTACGAGATCAGTTCCTATGTGGGTCCCATCATGGTATTCTTCGCCGCATATGCCGTATTGCGGCTGTGGCGGCGACCGCTGGTAATGGGCATGACCGTAGCCGCCACTGTCGATTTTTTTATTGTGTTCGATTTCGGGCCGCTACAAAAGCTGATATCCCTGATTCCTCAGGCAAGAATCATAGGCTTCACCAGACTCCTCATGTCGCTCGATTTCCTGCTCGTCATGCTAGCCGTACTTGGAATGACCCACGCGGTGAAAGCACTGCGCAGTGATATCAAAGACAGGCTGCCTGCCGGCGCCGCCCGGAACACAGTGCATGTCAAGGCTGACGGAGTGGTGCTTGCCGTGTGCGCGCTGTGCGTCGGCGCGCTGATGTACGGTCTGGATGTGGCCAATGCGCATCCAGCCGGTCTATCCACAGCAGAGGCAAGGATAAGGCTGATCTCCATCTCCAGAGCCACCGAAGGATACTGGGCAATCATCCTGGCACTGGTCGCCTACTACACCACGGTCCACGCAATACACTGGAGCCGAAGAAGCGAGGTCCGCCGTCATCGTCTCGTAACCACCGTGACAGGCATCTTCGCCGGCGTGGTGTTGGTGGCACAGGCAGTGCTGCTCATACCACCGATGACAGGAGCCGCCACCTACGGGCACAGTTTCTACCCTCAAGATTCCACCACGAGCCTGGTGAAAGATACAGTCAGGGGCAGCATTCTTGGAGTAGGACCACCTCTTTCCTACCTGGTTGCCGGTACGGCTGTTACGGGACATATCACAACCGGTAAGAAAGAGATGGGGACAAGCAGCGGCAGAGCCCAGGGCACATCCAACTCGACCATCCCAAGCACTGGAAGCGGCCCGGCGGCCCGCCTCGCACCGTCCGCTCTGAAAATTGCAGAGAATGTATCCGAGATACCCGCATCCACGGGTTACCTCCCTGAATCCAACATTGCGTACATGGTCGACCTATTCGCTGCCCGTGATCCTATGCTCCCAAAAATATATCTTGCCTCATGGGCAAGCGCGCTCGGTGTCCCTGCAGGTTCCCTAGTGCCAAGAGAAATCACCGGACCGGATAACGTCTTCTCCCCGACCATACTCACACCGGCTCTTGCAAGGATGTACGGAGTGCGATACCTATTCGTTTCCACGTATGTCCCAGATGCGCTTGAACTAATGGATCAGCCCCTCGATCCAGGTCTCCAGGTGGCGGCAAGGGGAAAGGGCTTCGAGCTGGTAAGGGTAGTAGGTGCACGCAGATTCACGCTTCAGGGAACCACCGGCACGATTCGTTCGGTGCGGTGGAAAAGCGACAATCAGGTGTCCATGACAGTAACGGCCGCAGGAAGCGGCAGGCTCATCGCAGGGATCACCGCATTGCCTGGATGGCACGCAACGGTTGACGGCGCCGTGGCGAGCACTACGACAGTCAACAAGGTCATGCTGGGCGTTACGGTCCCACACGGTACGAGCACGATCACATTCACGTACTGGCCCGCCGCCTTCACGTTTGGCATAGCGGCTGCACTGGTGGCGCTAGTGATCATCATCCTGATGATCGTGGCGGACTTGCGCCACGGCCGTGCTTATCACACGCGGTTCCGGCATGCCGCCACAAGATAACGACTTCGCCGGTATACAAACGTTCACGCCAGCCAATCAATCCGGCCGGCCAATCCACTTCAGCATCATCACAACCACACAGTGCCAGGAAACGGCTCGTAATAATCTGATCCGACCGGCTAATCCACTTCACCGCTATCACCGTGCTAACCGGCAACCACTATGTCGTCATGAGATGGGCAGTAATCCACAAGCACGCCGCCAAGCGCTGCACGGGGATGATGGTTGATATGGTTATGTGAAACTTGAAACCTGATGTTCACATTCCGGAATCATTCACGCAACACTCGATTGCTAGGGTGTGTCAATGATGGCTACGGTGATTGAGATGAGGAAAACCCACACGTGACGCCCTACCCGCACTGGCTGAGTCCTGGAGACACAGCGTGGCAACTCATAGCGGCAACCCTGGTCGGGCTTATGAGCCTGCCGGGCATTGCCGTGCTGTACGGCGGGATAGTGCAACGCAAGTGGTCGGTGAACACGATGCTCATGGCATTTACAGCGTTCTCTCTCGTGCTTATCGTCTGGGTACTCTGGGGCTTCAACATGGGGTTTGGCTCACCGCTTCACCTTGGGCCCGGCATACTTGGCTCTTTCGTGGGCAGCCCTGCCGCAGCCGTCGGTCACCTGGCGGAACAGGGAAGGGCGCACATACCGATGCTCGATGGCCTCATGCCGAAGCTCCGGTTTCCGCAATCATCTCTGATCTACTTCCAGTTTGTATTTGCCGCAATCACGCCGTTGCTCTTCCTCGGAAGCGTAATAGGCAGGATGAACTTCAAGGCATGGCTTGTATTCGTTCCTCTCTGGATCACATTCGCCTACACGGTAAATGCATTCCTGCTGTGGGGAGGAGGGTTCTGGGCACAACACGGTGCACTCGACTACTCTGGCGGTTATGTAATACACCTTGCCGCCGGGACGACTGGATTCGTTTCCGCGGCGGTAATCGGCCCCAGGCTGGCAAGGGATAGGAAACACGCTGTTCCAAACAATCTCCTCTTCATATCAGTAGGCGCCGGGTTGCTATGGCTGGGGTGGAACGGCTTCAATGGAGGGGACCCATACTTCGCTGGCGCCGACGCGTCGACGGCTGTGCTGAACACCAACCTTGCCGCCGCAGTCGCCCTGCTCGTATGGGTGATCATGGACATGGCCTTCTCCAAGGAACGCAAACCTACCTTTCTTGGCGCTGTAAACGGAATGATCGTAGGGCTGGTGGCCATCACGCCGGCCGCCGGGTTCGTAAACGGCGTTGGCGCCATACTCACCGGATTGATAGCTTCTGTAATCGTCTGGTTGGCATGGAACAAGCTGTCCAGGGTATGGATATTCAAGAAAGTGGACGATGCCCTAGGGGTCGTGTACACGCATGGCATTGCGGGACTCATGGGCGGTCTACTGGTGGGAATATTTGCTGATCCGCATATCATCGAATATCTTGGCGTAAAATCGAGCAGCAGTGTTGCGGGGGCCGGCTTGCTCTACGGGCATCCGGGCCAACTCGCGATCCAGGCAGGAGCGGCCATCACCATTATAGTGTGGGATGCGCTTGTTACGTTCATATTGCTCAAGATAATCGGTGTTTTCATGCCGCTGAGAATGAGCGAGGAGGAACTCGAACAGGGCGATTTGGCGTTACATGATGAAGAGGTATACCCTACCGAGAGTATTGTAGGAGGTAGGATGCAATGAAGGCGATAGTGGCCGTGATCAAGCCGTTCAGGCTGGAAGATGTCAAGGACGCACTACAGTCAATCGGCGTAATGGGCATGACCGTCACTGAAGCACAGGGATTCGGGCGCCAGCGCGGGCACACGGAAGTATACCGGGGAGCAGAATACGAGGTGGACTTCATGCCCAAGATCAGGATGGAGGTCGTGGTGGATGACACCATGGTGGAACGCGTAGTGGAACTGATCGTGGATACGGCCAGGACGGGTAAGATAGGTGACGGGAAAGTATGGGTTTCCCCGATAGAAGAGGTCGTTCGAGTGAGAACCGGCGAACGCGGCCCGGATGCAGTATAAATTTGCGGTTGCGGCACTATCGGCAGATGCCATGCGACCATGCGAGTACCGGTAACGGCTGATGCCGGTCTCGATGCGGTGTAACATAATCGGAAAACAATATACGGAAAGGACAGCAGGCACAAATGCAACACAAGACCCCAGCGGAAGTATTAAGGCAGGTATCGGATATGGGTATCGAGATAGTGGACCTGCGGTTCTGCGATCTGCCCGGACTTATGCAGCACTTTTCGATTCCAGCACACGAGTTGACAGAATCATGTTTCGAGCATGGATTTGGGTTCGACCCCGTCGGTCGAACCTTGGCCGACGCATCCATAGGGCGGGGCTTTGGATTTGATGGCTCATCCATCCGGGGATTCCAGTCCATCGAAGAGTCGGATATGCTGCTCCTGCCCGACCCAGATACGGCCGTAGTGGATCCTTTCAGGCAGCACCGCACGCTGAACCTGAACTGCTTTGTACGAGATCCGATCACTGGTGAAAGCTACTCCAGAGATCCCCGGCATGTAGCCAGGAAAGCAGAGCAGTACCTAGTGGACACCGGCATAGCTGATACTGTATATTTTGGGCCAGAGGCAGAGTTCTTCATCTTCTCCGACGTAAGGTTTCACCAGGATGCACACAGCTCCTCTTATTCAGTCGACTCGGAAGAAGGCATATGGAACTCCGGTAAGAATGAAGGTCCAAACCTGGGATACAAGACGCGCCATAAGGAAGGCTATTTCCCGGTACCACCCTCCGATCATATGCAGGATCTTCGTTCAGAGATGATCCTGATAATGGAAAGCCTGGGCATAGAGATAGAGGTGCAGCACCACGAAGTCGCCACCGCTGGTCAAGCTGAGATAGACATGCGGTTCAGCCCCCTGCTGGATATGGCCGACAAGCTCATGCTCTACAAATATGTGGTCAAGTCGGTGGCTTGGCGGGCGGGGCTCACCGCCACCTTCATGCCCAAGCCACTCTTCGGAGACAACGGGTCCGGCATGCACGTACACCAGTCCCTATGGAAGGATGGAGAGCCACTCTTCGCTGATGCTGGCGGGTATGGCGGTATATCCGAGATGGCACGCCACTATATCGGCGGCCTGCTCAAGCATGCCAGTTCCGTTCTGGCTTTTGCCGCGCCAACCACCAACTCCTACAAGCGTCTCGTCCCGGGATTCGAGGCACCGGTCAACCTGGTCTACTCGCAACGCAACAGATCGGCAGCCTGCCGTATTCCTATGTACTCGCCATCGCCAAAAGCAAAGCGAGTTGAATTCAGATGTCCTGACCCTACGTGCAATCCCTACCTTGCCTTTCCGGCGATGCTGATGGCCGGTCTGGATGGGATAAGAAACAAGATCGAGCCAGGAGAACCTTTCGATGTCGACCTGTACGGACTCCGGCCAGAAGAATTGGCCAAGATCCCACAGGTACCGTCCTCGCTGGAAGAAGCACTCAGTGCGCTCGAAAACGATAACGACTACCTGAAAGAAGGCAATGTATTCACTGACGACCTGATAGAGACATGGCTGGTTCACAAGAGGGAGAACGAGGTGGACGAGTTGCGCCTACGCCCGCACCCCTGGGAGTTCCATCTCTACTACGACTCCTGATACGTGCAGCGCACGACCGCAGCACGATCCAATGTACCGGACCTGTGGCTTGCGATGATCGGTTACATACTGGCGCCGGCTACACAGGGTGGTGCTGGCCCGAGGCATCGAATCCTGATCGGTCCGGTGCCTCGGCTATCTGGCAGTCCTGGATGTAAGCATGTAGCCCACCGATCTTATAGTGCTGATCATATTCGCGTGCCTGTCTCCCATCTTGAAGCGTAGACGCCGGATGTGGACATCTACAGTACGGGCACCGCCGTAATAGTCGTATCCCCAGACACGCGTGAGCAGCGCATCGCGGCTGAACACCCTCTCTGGATTGGAGGCAAGAAAAGCAAGCAGCTTGTATTCCATGTAGGTGAGATCCAGCACATGCCCGTTGACTGCCGCCTGGTAACTGTCCAGATTGATGTCGAGCGGTCCGTAATGCAGGATGCGAGTACCCTCTCCCGACCCGGCCAGCGGATGGAACAGCAACCTGACCCGCATGCCGATCTCGTCCCGATCCGACTCCAGCAGGCACCAGTCGTCGAACAGGCCCCTGACCCGTTCGAGCCAGTCCACCTGCGACCTTGAAACCACGAGGAAGACCGGCACTCCAGCGGTACCGCCACCTTGCGGAATCCCGCCAGAGTCATTCCCAGCGGTACCGACTGAGCCAGCAGGAGCATCTGCGCCTCGCTGCATGCTGCCCAACTTCACGGCACGGAGTACGGGCAAGCTGGATTCAGGATCCTCCACCATGGATACGATCGCACCCGCATAAGACCCCGGCACCGGCAGGTACGCTGCGCTACTGATGGCCTGCAGCACAAGGCCGGCGGCCTGAGCTGGGCCTGACACGGTTGCAGGAGGTAGGTCCGGAAAGCAGGCTATCGGGCCAGGCGATTGGTCCATCAGACGACTACCCCCTGGCGCCGATCTCGCCGGTCATCCAAAACGCCGCCCGCGGGTACTGGGCGCCACCCCATTCCAATACCTGGTTGCGTCATGCCCACGGAGCCTATACATGGTTGCCACGGGGAAACGCCGTGGAGACGGCTCTGCTCATCATCACGCCTACCAGTACTGGCATCAGGCACGTCCGCAACCTAGTACATGCACAGCGCACGCAGGCATCAGAGTATTTTCAGGTACTTGTCCAACTCGAACTCACTTACATGCTCCCTGAAAACATGCCACTCTTCGAGCTTATTGCGTATAAACCATTCGAATGCGTGAGCACCGACCGTGTCCACCACCAGTTGCGAATTCTCCATGAGCGACACGGCCTCGAACAGATTGTGCGGCAACTGGACAACCCCCATGGTCTCGAGGTCCCTGGCCGAAAGATCGAAGAGATTGACGGCGGTTTCGGGCGGCAACTCGTAACCCTCTTCCAACCCTTTCATACCCGCCGCGAGGATAAGGGCAAAGGACAGGTAGGGATTGCATGCAGAATCTATCGCCCTGTACTCGATACGGGTGGTATCGGGCTTGGTCCTCCTGATGACGGGCACCCTGATAAGTGCGGATCTATTGTTGCGCGCCCACGAGACATGAGCAGGCGCCTCGTAACCTGGTACAAGGCGCTTATAGGAATTGACCCACTGGTTGGTGACGGCTGTAATTTCGGGCGCATGCCTGAGCAGCCCAGCCACAAAACCCTTTGCCACCTGCGACAACCCAATAGGATCATTGGGATCGTAAAAGGCATTCGACTCACCATCGAAGAGAGACAAGTGCGTATGCATGCCTGATCCCTGTACGCCCGAAAGCGGCTTGGGCATGAAACTGGCCAGCACCCCATGGCGAAGGGCAATCTCTTTGATGATCATCCTCGTGGTCATGACGGTATCAGCCATGGTAAGTGCATCGGTATAACGCAGGTCGATCTCGTACTGGCCAGGAGCATCCTCATGCTGGGTATGCTCCACCGGGATACCCATCTCTTCCAATGCCTGTATGCTCCCGCGCCTCAGATCGCCGCAGAGCTCAGCAGCAGTCAGGTCAAAATATGAGCCGCTGTCAATTGGGTGCGGATAGCTGCCATTTGGGCCCTCGCCAATGTCCCCGTCGGCGAAATAAAAGAACTCAATCTCAGGCCCCACGAAAAAGTCATAGCCGGCAGCGCGAGCCCGTCGAATGGTGCGCCGCAACACTTCTCTGGGACTCCCCTCGAATGGCGTACCATCAGGATTGGCGATATCGCAAAACATCCTCGCCGTAAGCGAACCTCCGTCATCCCACGGCAGGAGTTCAAATGTACTTGGATCAGGGTGAGCAACCATGTCACTCTCCTGTACCCTGCTGAACCCGTCCACAGCCGAACCGTCAAACGTCATGCCATCAGCTAGTGCTCCCTCCACCTCCGCTGGTGCGATGCTGAACGCCTTGAGCGTGCCGAGGACATCAGTGAACCATAGTTGTACGAATTGCACGCCACGCTCTTCTACGGTCTTAATAACGTACTGCGCACCGGATTCGTCTTCAACCTGGGATTCCCCCACCGGCATCGCCTGCTCGCCTATGTATCCGGCGCCCGCCTGGCCGCCATGATCAACCATCACCTCATTACCTCATTACCTCATCGCCCGCATAGACACATCGCCCGCATCAGCTCATCACTTGCGTCAAGCCCGTAACCGCTGCGAACTACCGCGTCCGGAAAACCACACGAGGGTCAAAATCCAGGCATCCCTGGCAACAGGCTCGGGTAATTGGCAAAAAGCTCACCCTTACGCGCCGCCAATTCGCTCGGTGTCCACATGGAATCTTGCTTTATCTCGCCAGCCGGCGTGAATCCCTGCATAACCGTCACCTCGCCGCCGTACACCACGAAAATCTGCCCACTTACGTCAATGGCCAGATCTGACGCCAGGAATACAGCCATTGGGGCAACGTTGGTAGGAGCATAGGCGTCGAATTTGCCGTCACCGGGGTCGCTGAACGCACCAAACAGATTCTCGGTCATCCTGGTCCTAGCCCTAGGAGCAATCGCGTTGACCCTTACGCCGTATCGTTGGAGCTCACGTGCCATCACCCATGTCAAGGAGGCAATGCCAGCCTTGGCCGCCGAATAGTTGGCCTGGCCTGGGTTACCGTAGATACCCGATTCTGAGGTGGTATTCACGATAGCCGCCTTCACCTCTTCGCCGGCTTTTGAGCGCTCGCGCCAGTAGGCGGCAGCATGGCGGGACATGGCAAAGTGGCCCTTCAGGTGCACCCTGATCACGTCGTCCCAATCGGACTCGTCTATGTTGAAACTCATCTTGTCACGCAGGATCCCTGCGTTGTTGATTACGATATCCAGCTTGCCCCATGTGGATACAGCCTGGTCGACAAGGCTCTTTGCACCATCCCATGAGCTTATGTCGTCGGCATTGATTACCGCTTCACCGCCCTTGGCCTGGATGCCATCCACTGTCTGCTGCGCAGGACTCTTGTCCCCACCCGCGCCGGTCACGTCAGCACCGAGGTCGTTTACAATGACCTTCGCTCCCTCAGATGCGAGCAACATTGCTTCTCCCCGCCCTATGCCACGTCCAGCACCGGTAACTATTGCAACCTTGCCGTCCAATATGCCCATATGAGAACCTCCTATACCATTACAATGTCATACACTAGGTGAGTATGACAATATCGCAAACTCCCCGCGCCAAGCAAAGGCCAGGCACATGGCCAGCATCCAGGCTTAGTGTAGGCCTCGTGAACCGCCGGACTCTTTCCACCGGGCTCGCGAGAATGGTAGCACGGGCTTCGAGGACGCTTCATCTTGGCTCGGGCTCCGTCATAGGTGGAAGGATCGCTCTTCTGATCCACCCGGAACTACTTGTTCAGCTGGCATCAGGAAAGCAAGTGGCGCTCGTAAGCGGTACAAATGGGAAGACGACCACCACGCGAATGATCGCATGTGCGCTCCAGATGGGCGAGATGCAATGCGATGATGGCGCTGGTAGTGGAGCAAGTACCGCCATCGCCCAGCACGAGGTGGCGACTTCCGTGTCAGGATCCAACCTTCCTGCAGGAATTACTGCGGCCCTGATCGATTCGCCGCATGCCACTTCGGCGGTACTGGAAGTCGACGAGGGATACCTGCCGGAGGTCATGCGCCAGACCTGTCCCCGTGTAATCGCACTGCTTAACCTTTCCCGAGATCAGCTGGACAGAGTCAACGAGGTCAGGATGACCGCTCAAAAGTGGAAGGCCGCCCTTGCTCGGACACGAGACGCAGGCCACGAGCCGGTAGTCATTGCAAATTGCGATGACCCCATGGTCACTTGGGCAGCATGTGATACCTCTGCATCCAAGATCGTATGGGTTGCAGCTGGCCAGAGATGGCTATCCGACGCTGCAAGCTGTCCGGAATGCGCAAGCAGGATTGTGTTCTCGAGCAATGACGCATGGGCATGCTCCTGCGGTTTTCGCAGACCGGAACCTTCCGTATCGTTATACGATAATTACATGGTGACCCGAGACGGCCGCCAGGTAGCACTACGGACATCCCTACCGGGAGACTTCAACCGTTCCAATGCGGCGGTGGCTGCCACGGCTGCATCATTCATGGGCATTGATGAAGACCGTGCCATGGAAAGCATCTCCCGCCTCCAGTCGGTAGAGGGAAGGTTCAGCGTGACCAATCTGAGGATAGTTTCCAATCCTTCCCGCGAGGCAAACGTGAAGATGATGCTCGCGAAGAACCCCGCCGGCTGGCGGGAGATGCTCGATCTCGTAGACGGTGGATCTGGCCCGGTTGTGATCGGGATCAATGCGAAAACTGCGGACGGGCTCGACCCGTCGTGGCTGTGGGACGTGCCTTTCGAGCTTCTCTCAGGACGCTATGTAGTTGCAACCGGGCAGCGCTGCCTGGATATGGCCGTGCGTCTCTCTTACGCTGGTGTCAGACACGACTGCGAGCCTGACCAGTTGAAGGCTCTCGCACTCTCGGCATCTGCCGCGTCATCTATAGACTATATCGGCAACTATACCGCCTTCCAGGGATTACGCAAGACGCTTGCAGCCGATCCAGCCTTGATCCTGGAGAATACCCGGACGAGTCGACATGGTAATGTTACGGCATCCAAAGCATCAGGAACGTACCCCCAGTCACAGCTACGGATTGCTCTCCTGTACCCTGACATTCTTGGAACATACGGAGACGGAGGCAACGCCATAGTGCTGGCTGAACGGGCTGCATGCCAGGGCGTGACGGCGGAGATTGTCTACGTCACCTCAGGCACGCCCGTGCCGGCACAATGCGACATTTATTGTATTGGCGGCGGAGAGGATGCGCCGCAGGCTTATGCCGCCCAATTGCTGCGTGCGCCGCAGGCATCCAAGGCCCTGCAGCGTGCCCTGTCGGGAGGCGCGGCCGTACTGGCGGTCTGTGCCGGGTATCAGATTCTAGGTGAGGCTTTCCCCGGACCGGGAGGCACGCCGCTGGCAGGCGCCGACCTAATACCGGCCATCACAGTTGCTACCAGCTCCAAGAGGGCAGTAGGCGAGATCCTTGCCACGCTCAATACAGCGGCTTTCCCGGACCATCGTTTCCACGGAGATGGCAGTCCCCCTAGCACCCGGATGCGTAACTATACCAGCTCAAGGCACATCAGCCACTCATCCGTACTGAAACCCATTCCATCTGTGAATACGCCTCCACGGTCCATGCATCACGGCTATTCCGCTCACATGCCAACCGCCATACGCCTTGCCGCATTAGGGGCAACGAGATGGCCAGCGCTCTCGCACATAGATCATATCCTGACCGGCTTCGAGAACCACTCTGGCAGGACCATAATCGGATCAGAAGCGCAACCGCTCGGGTTGGTACATGCAGGCATAGGCAATGGGTTTCCAGCCAACCGGGGGCACTTGACCAGCCACGGCATATTGTCGAGCAACGCTGCCACCACTGACCCAGGCTACGGCCTCGGTACACAAAACAGATGCTCCACTGATGCTGTCCATATCATGAAGGTGGCACGCTACCACCATGAGGGAATTGTCTACGGAAAGATCATCGGTACATACCTTCACGGACCGGTGCTGGCGAGGAACCCCGAACTTGCCAATATCATCCTGGAACTTGCCACCCGCCGCAGCATCGCTCCTTCTCTCGATATGCAGGCAGCAAGCACGTATACCAGCATGCAGCCGGTACGGGATGCCGCAACAGGTAGGGGCATCCCAGCAGGTGTAAGGGCAGGCGCAGACAGTATGTCATCGATGCCGTCGGGATCAAGATCAGCAGCAAGTGTAGGGGCCCGCAGCACCTTACAACTGGAACAGGAGTCGGCCGCACTTCGCCATGAACGGATAAAAGCCTGCCTGGGGCTGGCCTCGTTGCTTCGAGCGATACGAATATGGTAGTGTCTCATCCGATGGCCTGGATCCTTCAGAGATCTTGATCATTCTGTGCTCATCCAGGGCATAGAGGATGAAGGTTTCCATGCCTGTTGCAACTGTTGGAAATTTTGGAAATTAAAGTTATGTTGCCATGTTGCCACCACAGTGGAAGGCTGGCCGGAACACCAGAGAAGGAGGAAACACCAGAGATGGGATTTCACGTCACAAGTAGTATGGCGAATACCAAACGATATCTGAGGAAAGAGTACAAGGCCGCGTTAAAAGCGGTAGGCGTCGGGACAGGAGTGCTCATGCTCGCTGCCGGCCTAGCGGCATGCTCGAGCACGTCGAAGTCGAGCACGACGACCACCCCCAAGGCGGTAACCAGCGCCACGCTGCCTCCGCTGCAGAAAGTGGAGGAAGCTCCCGCCACCACTCTAGGTAAGGGCAGTGCAGACATCAGTATGTCGGTATCCGGGAAGGACATCAAGTCCACTTTGGCTACGTTTACCACGTTCAATCTTGCAGCGGTAGGTCCTTTCAATTTTGCCAGCAAGCAAGGAGTACTCAAGCTCAATCTGAAAGGTGCAGGCACCATCGAACCGGCAACCATACTCGGTGGCCCCGCCACTACGCTCTTTACGGGTGGAGACCTATACGTACAGCCGAACGCTGGATCACTGGCGGCAACGCTGGCGGGTGGGGAAAAATATATACAGTTGACTCCGGTGGGGATGTCGACCCTACTCCCCGTACCGCAGGCCGAGACATCGGCATTGATCAGCAATCCCATTGGCTTAATCAATCTCCTGACCACGTCACATATGGCAGTAACGGACATGGGATCATCTCTAGCCGGCGGAAGATCTACCGAATACAAGGCAGTTGTGAATCTCGCTGCTGCGGCGGCTCAGTCTGGCCCGTACCAGGCGCTTTTCCAGGCACTGCACAGCACTGGGGGATCACGGACCGCCACCATCTTTGTCTATTTGAACAGCTCCGGCGAAATCGTGAATGTAAAAAGTCCCGTCACCGTTCCGGCCAAGGGAACCACCCCCGCCATCACCATTGACCTCGGAGTGGCACTCAGTAATTTTGGCGTGGCTGTTCCACCGGTGACTGCTCCCCCAGCATCTCAGTACAAGGCCCTGTAGCGGCATGGGCCACCGCCATTAGCCAGCTCCCTGGACAAGTTTCGCACCTCATGTAGCGCTAGAATATGCACTATGGTAAATTTGTGGCCGGTAAACCGTACTGCAGCTCTAAACGGGGCACCGCAGCATGTAAAGGACAGCATTCGAATATCCCGACGTATGCTTGGATTCCGCAATAGCGTAACCGACTCGCCATGACTCCTGCAGGTACACCCAGTTACGCCGGCTCGGGCAATCTCGGAATGATGCTGCTAGAGTTGCAACGTCACGATTCAGAAATCGATGCCCTTGAATACAAGAAAGTCACGCTGCCGGAACGAGTTGCACTTGGCAACATGCGTGATCGCATCCACGAAATATCACACAGGGTCAATGAGCTTCGGGCCGAGAAGGATGCCATCCGCATTAAGCAGGACGAGATGGAGACACAGGTGAATATTACCGTAGAACGCAAGAAATCTCTCGAGAAGAAACTATACTCCGGGGAAGCTCTCTCAGCGCGAGATCTTGAAGCAATGGATGCAGAAGCCCATAATCTGACGAACCGGGCGGAGGACTTGCAGGACAGGCAATTCGAGCTGATGGAAGCTCTCGAGGAGCTGGAAGCAAAATATGGAGATCTGGAGGACGAGTTGGATCAGCTATCTGCCAAGTCCGATCAGCTGGTCAATGCCGCCAAGTCCAAGCTATCCGATATCGATTCCCAGCTGCGGGCATGCCGCTCCCTGAGAAAGGCTGCCGCAAAACACATACCCAATGCCATTCGACAGCGTTACGATGCTATCCGGGCACGAGCAGGAGGGACTGGTGCCGCTGCACTTGTAGAAGGCAAGTGCAGCGGTTGCCATCTGGCCGTGTCACCTGCTTCGTTGTCTTGTGCATTGGCCGTCTCCGACGACGACGGTCTAAATATATGCGAGAATTGTGGTCGTTTCCTGATAGCTGGCTGATAGCTGGCTGATCCAGGAACTACCGGCAGATGGAATTGTTGCTTATCCGCCACGGAGAGTCTACTGCCAACTCCTCTCGCCTCACTGCTGGCCGGCTTGACGTTCCCTTGACCGCTAGCGGCAGGCACCAGGCTCGCGAGCTTGGTATGCACCTACCGCAAATTATGGCACGAAGAACAATAGCCAGAGTAATTTCCAGCCCACTTGCACGCGCCATCGACACTACCGCCCTGCTGCAGCTTCCCCTGCAGCCTGACACTGACTCGCGCTGGATGGAAATGGACTACGGCGATTTCGATGGCCTGCCGATCGACTCCATCCCCGCCGGCTTTTGGCAACGCTGGATGGCCGACATCGAATACGCACCTCCTGGCGGCGAATCGCTGATGTCAGTCGGCACAAGGGTGCGTAATGCATGCCATGATATAGTATCGCAGGGCTACAAAGACGACGAGATCGTGGTAGTTGTCAGCCATGTATCACCGATCAAGGCAGCAATAGCCTGGTCGCTTGGAGCGGGTGATCAGATGGCGTGGCACATGCACCTTGATACGGCATCAGTAAGCTCCATCAGCATTCTTGATGGCAAACCGCTCATGCACCGATTCAACCAGCACTATCACTGAAGGCGGTGCCGAGAGCAAGCCAACTAGTGAAAACGATGCTTGGCGCAGCGCTTCATCCCGCGCCACCGCCCCGATTGGACATTAGTGGCTCTTAGGGCCGATGAACTGACTGCTACCGCTCACGGCAGGACTCCAAGTGGACCACGACGTGTTTCAGCGAACGTGGGAGGTGTGTTGGGCAGTTGTCCAGACATCGACTCGCAGAGTCCAGTTCCAACGGATGGGACTGGGGAGACTCAGCGGCTGGAGAGCGAAAAGAAAAGGAGTGCCTAGAAATGTCTAGGTTTTCTGGAGCGAGTTGTCTGTAGGTGTCGGAGCAACAACAGAACCGGGAATAGTGGACAGCAGCGTATCGTAAATGGAATGGGCGGATGCCACTAATCCTGTTACGACCTGGCCCATACCCTCGGCGCCGTTGACAATGCTCAAGTTGGCGCCGTTGAGACCCTTAGCCAGTGATTCCACAATGGCGGGCATCATCTCGACCATCTTGGAAGCGACTATCCTCTCAAGATTGCCTTGCCCCAACGCCTCGGCCTGAGCCTGCATGGAGTCGCGTTGTGCCTGTGCCAGCTTAACGGTCTTGTAGGCTTCAGCATCGGCGGGTTTCTGTACTTCGGCAACAAGCTCTGCTTCGCGTTTCTCGGCTTGCTTGACCGCCAGAGCCGTCTGCTCTTCAGTGACCTTCTGCACTGCCTTTGCCTGTGCAAGTGGCCCGGCTTGATCCGCTTCCGCTTGGGCTGCTTGAATCTCCGCACGGGCACTGGCCTGCTTGATCTCCGAATCGCGGACAAAACCAGCCTTCTGGGCATTAGCCTCCTGCTCACGCTCGGTTGCTGCTTGGTCAGCTTGGGCCTGGGCAATTCGAGCATTCTTTTCCACTTCCGCTATGTGGGGTGCGGCTAGATTCTGGATGTATCCCGAGGGATCACCGATCTCTTGAATCTGGAAAGAGTCCACGACAAGACCCAATTTTTCCATTTCATCAGAGGATGCCGACTTCACCTCCTGCGCCAGGCTGTTACGATCTGTAATCATCTTTTCGACAGTAAGGCTGCCGACAATCGAACGCAGGTGTCCAGCCAGTATCTGACCTACAAGAGAGACCATCTGGTCCTGCTGGTCAAGGAAACGTCTGGCTGCGTTGGCGATGGATTGGAAATCATCGGCGACCTTGAATGCCGCAACCGCCTGTACGGTAAGTGATATACCTTGAGCAGTTACACAGGTTTCCTCAAGTTCCGCCTCGTACAAGTCAAGCGAGAGGATACGAGCTCTTGACCTCCATGGAGCTACGAAGGTACCGTGTCCGGTAACGATTCGGAACTGTGCCCCACTTGCACCGGCCTTGGCTCCGGAAATGACAAGTGCCTGATCTGGTTCGGGGATACGGTAAAAGAACATATTCGTATACCTTTCCCGTTCAGTACGACGCTTCTGTAACCACGACGGTACGAGGGCCAGTCTGCTCGATCACCACAGCACGGGCGAACTTGGCAAGGGCCTCATTGTTCTTGGTGTAGGCGGTAAATGCTTCTGATCCACCCCTGATATTCAGTATGATTTCACCGGGCTTGTCCACAGGTATCGGAACAGATACCCGCCCCACTGCTCCGGTGATGTCGTCATCACTTGCCAAAGTTCGACCCTCGCTTTCGTGACCAGTCCATGAACAGCACGCTTACCCACCTAACTATAGCATCTCCCAACACTTTCCGCCGGTCCGGGATACGCACTCATCGCCGCGTGGAATTGCTCGTGGGCAATTGTGTCTTTATCATGGTAAGTGTATGCCAAGGGGATCAGGTGAAGTGGTATGGCAGGCAGATCATATCTGACCGGCATGTTGGTTGCTGTCGTTCTTGCGGCTCTTCTCGCCGGCTGTTCCAACCCGACCAGGCAGGCCACCAAACCAAAGGCGTCATCGCCTACCACTTCGGTCGCCGGATCAGGTCAACGGTCGTTGCTCACTGATGCCTGCAACTCCAAGCCCAAGCCTGGATATGTCAAGGTTTCGCTTGGGTCAGCTGTACCTGCAAGCAGTTGCTGGCTGAGCGATATTACTTTTGTGACGCCGTCTCTTGGATTCAGCCTGACCAAGTATTACAGGACCGGTGGCTCCACGGAGCTTGCACGAACCGAAAACGGGGGGCGTACCTGGCATGTGATAGACACCAATGTTCCTGGCACCCCGGACAAGCTGGACTTCACGAGTCCTACTACGGGCTATGCATGGGGGGCAGAGGCGGCTGTCACCACCGATGGAGGGCTGCACTGGACGGTTACGCTGGATCGACACAGGGGAATCGCCGCTCTGGTGCCCATAGGGTCCAACGTATGGGTCATCCTCGAACATTCCAAGCACTTCCTGCCGGTTGAGGTACTTACCTCGAACGATGGAGGAATGACATGGCTGGCAGCGCCAAGCCAGCCGGGAATCAGCGCGAACAAATGGTACTTCCTGGGCTACGGCTACGGTGCAATATTGTCACGAGTCGATCTGACCACATCGTATATCCTTGCAGGATCGCTCGCTCCTGCATCAAGCGGCACCGCCAGGCCCGTGGTGGCTATTGCGAAGACGGTCGACAGCGGCAAGACGTGGAGCCGGGTGCCTGACCCGTGCATTGCCACCAGTGAGGGTAACTATATCTTCGGCGGTTCCCTTGTTGCCGTGACTCCAACAAATGTATGGCTGGTATGTCCAGGGGAGCCTGCCGTCAGTAACCAGATGAAGTCGGTTTGGAGGTCCAACGACGGCGGTGCCAAGTGGTATGAAGTAGCGAAGGCCGGCACTTCAAACTCCCCGACATTGCCGAACGCATCTTCACCGGCAGCCCCTGCGTTGAGCGCTCTGGGATCGTTGCCATTCGGCGGCTACGTCATACAGATAGCGGTCGTGTCACCATCTACGGCGTGGCTTGCGCTGATGGACGGTGCACTTGTGGCTACCACTGACGGTGGCAGGATATGGAACATGGTCAACGGGATGCCTCATCGCGTCAGCCAACTCTCTCTCGTGACCTTTATCGATGCCACACATGGCTGGGCGCTCGGCACCAAGCTCTGGTCCACGACCAATGGCGTGAACTGGCATGTGCTCAGCTGATGGTAACCATTCAGGTACCCTGATGCTGCGACAGTTCGCGCCAGCGGGTCAGAGCGGATGATAGTGAAGCGGGGATCTCGGTAGCGATGGTGCGATCAGGTGCGCATTGGTGTCGCCGTCTTCCAGGGTGCGCAGGGTTCTTCGGATATAAGGCGGGTTCAGCACTTCACACTATACATATAGGGGTGGCGCTTTAAGTGAATTCGTAGGGGGTATCCGCTACTTTCATAAGGGGTTCTGGCAATCTGGTTGTTTACCGATCAATCAAGGATTGGAGAACCCCTATGGAAATAGATCCTA
>JAMCPL010000030.1 GCA_023379675.1 Actinomycetota bacterium
CAGTCCAGCTACGTACATGCTTACATATTCGATGGACTCGACCTAATCAATACCGGTGGAAGTACGCAGCAACCCCCATTCACCTTCAAGTTAGGCACTCAACAATCATGTACACCATCACCATGATGGCATACCAGCCGGACAGCTCTACGTGATCACCTAGCCCGAACCCACCTCTGAATACCCCCCTGATCTGACAGCCGGCCAGAGCACTCAGAAGCGAGCGTCACCGACACCACTCTCGCCCGTAATACCGTGAAGGTGACAACGGGGACCACGAACAACTTCGATATGTGAGCCTTCCCATTCCACTCCAGCGCCAGGTGTTCGAGCTGCTCGGCACCCAGGTGCCCCACTGGCTAATGTAGCCGGAATAATTCTGAGACACCGATCATTTCCCCTGAGCGACGGGATCAGCCACCCGCGTGAAAGTGAGTTCGGGCTGATCTGGGAGGCTCACTCAGCCGAAAGTTGGGTTGATATACCCCTGGTCAGTCAATGGAGCTTAGTAGCGATTGACCAATTATATAACAATATTCCTGCAGATTACTTGACATCCCCCCCACTGCTACGGTTTGTTGCATGGGTAGCGCAGATCAAAGTCATATGCTCGGCAGTGCAGGCGGTAATACCACTGGCCTGGATCATCCAGCCTTAATCTTGCCAGATGCAGATCTTGACGTACACGTACCATGCGATCAGCAATTGACAAATTCCAGGTTAGAGCCTGGTGGGCATGATAATAAGGTAATTCCTCCCTTGCTCGCCACCCGGCGTGTACGCCTGCGTCCACCCTCACCGGTTGACCTTCCTGCGCTCTATGCCATAGCAACTTCTGACGAGGTGTTCTGGCGGTGGCGCTATGGCGGTGCAATACCTACCTATGAGGTATTCTGCTCCTCTTTTGTTGCCGGGGTGCTGACCCAGTTTACCGTATGCACGCCATCGGACAATGAAATCCTCGGCTTGGTGGTTGCCTATAACGCCGATATTGCAAATAGCACCGGCTACGTGGCAGTCATGATGCACCCGAACGTACTCCGCACAGGAATTGGTATCGAGGCAATGTATCTCTTCCTCATATACCTCTTCAAGACCTGGGACTTCCACAAGCTCTACTTCGAGGTGCTTGAGTACAATGTAGGGCATTTCGCAAGTGGCATCGGGAGATACTTTCATGAAGAAGGCTGTTACAGGGATCACCACTACTATGACGGTAAACGCTGGAGACAGTACGTGTTCGGGCTGTACCGGGATGAGTTCATCTCTCATCCCACCGTCAGGCGCTACGAAAGGCATCTGATCGTCCAGGCAGATTTGGATTCCAAGAGCTACCCAGGCATGGACAGCATGGACACCATGAGTTCAAGGCCCGTCTGTGACAACATGACATGACATAGTGTATGCAGTGTACAGAAAGGAGATAACGTGTTCACAGGGATGACTATAAGAAGATGGAAGGCCATAGGTGCGCTCGCTGCGGGCAGCTATGGAGGCATGGCAGTTGCGCCCCAGTCGGGGACGCCTGTAAGTGCAGCAGTCCATCCTGATACTTTTGCGGTATCTGCTCCGCCATTTCCAGGAGCAAGGCATTACAACCCAAAAAAGGTGGAACCCCTGCCTGGCGGGGGAAGTCTTTACATCTATGATGTGAACGGCAACACACAGGAGTATCCAGTTCCACCAAAGGGCTTCGATCCCCTTACCGCCACTGCTACCCAGCTTCAGGAGTACGGATTTCCACCCAGGCCGACAGATCCTGCTGGGTTGGCACAGTGGCGATCAGACTGGTCTCACTACCGTTCCACGCCCACCCCGGATGTGTGGACCGTGCCGGAGGGAGAAGGGCTGGGAAGTAGCCCGACAACTTTGTCTAATGTCATTGCCTCGTTTACGAATTCACCGGAATATTCCCTAAACTGGTCGGGGTGGGAAGCCACTCCGCCGAACCCAGTTTACAATCCCTTTGATGCGGTAACTGCTACATTTAGGCAACCAATAAATTACAACACAAGCTGTGCTCAGGCTCGGGAATCTCAGTGGGTTGGTCTTGGAGGTAGCAATCCTGGAGCAGGCCTGCTTCAGGCTGGTACAAGCATCATACCAAGTTCTATTCCGTTAGTCGGTCCTTCCGATCATGCGTGGTTCATGTATCTCTCGGCTTCAGGAGGGGGATCGGGAACAGTCTACGTTAATAATGTGACTGTCAGACCTGGCGATACCATGGCGGTCACTGTTCAGTACTCCAAAACATTCAAGGAAGCTATATTTTCTGTTGTCAACGAAACGACCGGAAGTATGCAGCCAGCCAAAATCACGACCAATGCCGGCAAATACTACTCAGGTACCACGGCTGATTGGATCACCGAGCGGCCTACTCCTTACAGTGGACGTATGCCTCCGCTCTATAATTTTGGCAGTGTTTCATGGTCCAATACGGAGGCTTTCTATTGGAAGAACTCTCAGCAGCACGCCATTGAGCAACCTCTTGGTCAGTACAAGAATCGTCCAATCATCATGACAAACAATGGCATGCCTCCCCCTGCCGGCAGTGTACTCGCCGAACCGACCACGATGTCCCTTTCGACCACGGCCACTGGTTTCACCAATAAGTTCCATGCGTGCAGTTAGTGTGCGAGTGATTCTGGTCCTACTGGTGTCCCTGCTGGCAGGTTGTATTATGAGTTCATCTCCGTCGTCTTTTGGCGTGCCATCAGTAACCAGTGGAAAGACCGTTACCTACAATGGATTGAAATTTACTGTACCGGAATCGTGGAAAATATATCCAGGAGAGAGTTGCGCGTTTCCAGGTGATGCCGTCAGCGTGGGAAATTCCGGATCAGGCATCTGCCCTAGTGGCGGCAACCCCAAGGTCAATCTCGTGATTTTGTCTATCAAGGGTAAGTCTCTTGATAATCCAATTGCCAATTATACGGTACGCAAAGCTGACATACATGGCGTCACGGTTACTCTTGAAACGGGTTCCCAGGTCCACGGGTGGTTTCAACTTCCCGGACCAAATGCCCATGTACCGCTGCCAGCCATATGGGCTGCGTTTGCAACCTTCGCCGGTTACAACGTCCAATTCGGGGCAACGAGTTATTCCGCGAAGCAGAAGTCTGGACTTGCGCCCGTCCTCGCAGTGCTGGATAGCGTCCGTCCAGCCGGCTGACGCTTCTGTGTAAGCGATTACCGCCTGACATCCGGGATTCTCTAGCCCGAACCCACCTCTGAATACCCCCCTGATCTGACAGCCGGCCAGACACATCGGTCATGTGGTGTCCGTATATGTGGCCAAGGTCAGGCTTGGCACAGATAGGATGATGCTGCATGACGGTAAGATGACCAGACAAGGTGGCGCCATCCATGTGGCTCGTGTGGTACGCAGGTGTCATATGAAGGACGGCGAGAGCCGCGAGTCGGTGTCCCACCTGTTACGTCGGAGCTGCCGCGAAGGGGGGAGGATCCGTCACGAGACGTTTCGGAACGTACTCCAACCTCCTCCTCCTTCTGTACTCGATGCCTTACGAGCCGGTCTATCCGCAAGACCCTCGTAGCGGCCGGTGAAGGCTTCGAGATCACCTCACCATGATGGGTGACCGGGCGACATCCCGGTTGTCCGGGTGCCAGAGCTCGGCATCGAGTCGCAAAATGCCGTCGGGGGCGCTCCCGGCCACAGCCGGACCTATGGTATTGTGAGTCTGAGTATGGACAGCATCGTGACGAGCATGGCCACTATTGCCGGTTGCACTCTCCCCACTCCGTGCGGTCCGTTCAGTATCCTGGCAGATGATGATTGCGTCCTTGCGGCAGGGTTTGTCGAAAACGCCCAGCTCCTTACTGCATTGCTGGATCCATCCAGGCGTCACTCACCCATAAGGGATGCTCCTACACATCGGGCGCTGCTTGCCATACAGGCTTACATGGATGGAGAGCCGGCGGCACCTGCCAGTATAGCCGTAATACAGCCAGGACCGCCCTTTGCTGCCCGCGTGCTGCGCGCCCTCTCCCTTATCCCGCCGGGTCAGACTATGCTGTATAAAGAATTGGCTGCGCTCGCCGGCAATCCGAGAGCACAACGGGCAGCCGGTTCCGCTTGCGCCAGGAACAAGATAGCCATTTTCATACCGTGCCACCGTGCAGTACCTGCTGACAACAGAGTAGGTGGCTACGCTTATGGATCAGAACGCAAGTCCTGGCTCCTGCAGCACGAGTGCGCAACGACCAAAAAAGAATGCATCGTCGTTCGAGGCTAGCTTTGGTCTTGATCTTGATCGACGAGGATCGCAAGTGCGCCAACAAACTTCCGTTCAATTGTTTCGTAGACTTGGCTCGCCACGGCCTCTACGTATGTGTGAACAGTCAGGTTACGTGCTCGCAACAGCTCGAACCAAAGCTCCGGATCATCTATGATCCCATGACGGGCAGCCTCACGAAATACGGCTTTTGGACTGGCCACGATACTGCCATCATCTTCGACAAGTGCCTTTAGGTACTTCCATGCCAACTCGAAACAGAACTCGAATGCCTGGATGGTGGCAGCACGCTGTATGTCGCTTACCGGAGCGCCAAGGGCATGCTTCAAAAAAGCCTGGGCCTTGAGCAATTGTTGCCTTCTGACGTCCATCTGGTCAATCATGACGGTGACCTCTTGAAATTGGCTATGCACCCGATCATGCGATCCGCAGGTATTCCATATGTTCTCGCGCCACCGCAAGAAAGTCCTGAGACGATGCACTCATATCGACGATATCGACGACGTACGGGATGTCTGAATCATCCAGGGCTGCCCATAGCTTTGCCTGCACATTGCCAGGCAGTTCCTTCGAACCTATGAAGCCGAGATCGATGTCGCTGAACCTCTGTGCTCGACCACTTGCACGTGAGCCAAAAATGACCGGCTGCCAGACATCCGTATCCACATATTGTCCGACAATGCGCACCAACTCTTCAAGGTAGCGCTCCTCCAGCTGGATCGTCACGACTTCTTCATGTTGTACGGTAAGCTCACGATGTAATTCTACCATCCGACGCATCATGTATATGTCAATGGCCAATGGTACCCATCGGGAACGTTACCGCAGCCAGGTCAGCCCTGCCTCCCCATCCGCCCACTGTAGCGAGTACGGCTCCACCTAGTCTCTGGCCGCCCATCGGAAACATTACCGTAGCGAGTTCGGCTCTTCCTCCCCAAACACCGTTAATAGCTAGATGAGCAGTGTCCTGTGCGTGGTGCATAGCCTGATGGTTGTTCGTTGCTGCCGTATGGAATCCGATGAGTATTGCCACCACAAATGCCATTAGCATTACGGCGGCTAGTATCGCAATGGCGATACGCCTTGTAGTTGAAATCCCTCTCTGTCAGACTAGTTGTCGTGTCTCAATATAGGACTTAGAGGGCATGACAGGAGTATGAAATAAATAAGTATCCAACAAAAGTAAAAGCTGAGGTTCTCTCCGTATCTCGCGCAAGCACTCGTTGATGGCATCGAACCAGGAGATTCCTATCAGTTGCTGGTGGACACCTATGGTGTTACCAAATCTGCAATCTACCAATGGAAACACGAGTTGAAACAACAGATGCAGCCAGGAGTCGCCTCCTCCAGATTCACAGGTGCCGAGATCGCCGATGGTAATAAAGACCGCTTCAATGAATGAGCTGGAGTTCGGTGAATTCCTCCGGAGTAACGGGGTTACCGCCGAAGAGATCTTCGCATGGAAGAAGTCCTACGAGCAAATAGGCGAAAAGCAGAGCAAAAGTATAGCTGCCAGGAACAGCAAGGAATCGGAGAAAACCATCCGCAAACTCCAGTCCGAGCTCAAACGCAATGGAGAAGGCCCTGGCTGAGACAGCGGCCATTCTGGTGCTCCAGGGAAAAGCCGACGCGATCTGGGGGGCAAACGGGGAAGGCTGATCCCCGCGACAGAATCGCAAGAGAGCAGTTGAACTTGATCGTTGAGGCGCACGACAACGGGGCCAGGTACCACGTAGCCTGTGATTGTCTTGGCATAACCATAAGGACTTATGCGCGCGTGGCAAGGCGGCAGGAGATGACTGCAGGGACAAAAGGCCAGGTTCTTATCACCCAAAACCTAAAGGCACCCTAAGCCGTGCTGAGCGCCAGGCGGTACTCGATGCCTGTCACAGCCATGAGTTCTCGTCGCTCCCGCCTGCCCAAATAGTTCCACGGCTCGCTGATAGGGGCATCTACCTGGCCTCCGAATCCACCTTCTACAGGATACTCAAAGACCATGGTGAAGACACCAGGAGATCATCTACGTTGCCGCCACAGAAGAGGGAGGTCGCCACCCATGAAGTGGATGGACCAAACCAGGTATGGGTTACGGACATCTCCTGGCTGCCTGGGCCGGTGAAGGGCCTCTTCTACTACCTGTATTTCGTCATGGACCTGTATTCAAGAAAGATCGTGGGGTATGAGGTATATGAAGAGGAGTCGTCCAAGCATCTGGGAGATGTCGTTGCACGGGCTGTTTTGGGAGTTGCTGACACACCCAGGATCTTGCATTCTGATAACGGTTCACCAATGAAGGGGATCTACCTGCTGGAGCTCTGCTACAGTCTTGGAATCGTCAATAGCTACTCCCGGCCGAGGGTAAGTAACGACAATGCCCATATAGAGGCGGTTTTCAAGACGGTGAAGTACTGCCCGGCCTATCCCTACGGCGGTTTTGCCGACCTCGAGGAAGCGAGGAGGTGGGTATATGGATTCGTTGAAGGATATAATCACTTTCACCGCCATTCCGGCATAAAATATGTCACGCCGGATGAGTCCATGCCGGATTGGATATTGCAATCCTGGCAAATCGCCGGCGGCTATACGAGCAAGCAAAGGAAGCGAACCCAGAGAGATGGATCCGTGGAGTGACCAGAGACTGGGATCCAATCTCAACGACAAAAATGAATGGAGGTAGGACTGGAAAACGGAAGGTGGCGTAGAGAAAAAGCATGACAACTAACTTGACAGGTACCGTACCTGGCCTTGCGCTTTCTCGTATCCTTCTTTTCCCTGATGGAGGCGAGGAAATCATAGTGGTCAAGTGCCTTCTCGGCTACGCTTGCGATCTCGGGATCTTCTTCCATGATACTTTGGGTACCAGCCAGTCGATCGGCAATTGCAATTGCCAGGCTTTTCCACTGTGTGCCGTCAATGTCCAGATGACCGAGTTCCATGACCACCCGCTGACGTGGACCGGACTCAGTCCTTATGGATTCCACCAGCTGATGCTTTATATAGACAGCCCCAGTCTTTTTGTTCATTGTCTCGGTCTCTCGGATGAACACAACTTAATTATAGAATATTAATATACCAATGTTAAGCATTAGTTATCCACAGGTAGTGTTAGGTCACTACATTTACGTATCTATTGACCATCAGCTCTCCTGCCAGCTGTTTCACACTCATGGCACCCTGGAATATGGCTGTTTTGGGCATTTTGCGACAGATCGGCCGAAAGTTGGGTTGACATTGTGTCGCCTATATTTCACCAGAGCGAAGGCTGCCGCGAGAGCGACTGCGGCTAGGCCTCGTCGACGTCCTTCCAGAGAAGGTAGTCACGAAACAGGTTGAATGAGTGGATGGTGGCAGGCGACCGTGTGGCCGGGGGACAGTTCCAGCATTGGAGGCTGTTCCGATGTACATATTGAGGTGGCACAGGGGCATCTGGGGTGATACCTGCACCCAGATGGAGGTGAGAGCGCCGAGGAGATAGTGGCCGCATCTGGTAAGGTACTATCTATGGGTCCCTGGATTCCCGCCTGCAGCCATCCACGGAAAGGTTGCTGAGTATCTGGCGGCTCAGCATCTACGTTCCCAACACTTGTTGCAGTACTCGGCCTATTCCTTGCTGTCGCCATGATGGGTTCCAATGCAGGTGCTGAGACGTCTGTTGTGCCCGCCGGCAGTCCAGCGCTGGAGGTTGTCCGGGCATGTACGGGAATGGAGTGGAGGAGTTCGAGTGTATAAGGGTGCATCGGATGATCAAAGAGGTCGGCAACGGGCGCCACCTCGCAGATCCGCCCCATGTACATCACGGCTACCCTGTCGCTTACATTGCGTACCACGGAAAGATCGTGTGAGATGAAGAGCATGGAGAGCCTGTAGGTTCTTTGGACATCGTTCAGTAAGTTCAGGATGTGCGCCTGAACTGACACGTCCAGTGCGGATACCGGCTCGTCGCAGATCAACAGGTCGGGCGAGAGAGTGAGCGCCCTGGCGACGCTGACACGCTGGCATTGCCCTCCCGAGAGCTGGTAGGGGAGCCGATTTGCGACTAGGTGCGGTTCGAGACCTACCTGTTCGAGTAGTTCCAGAGCGCGTGCCCTTCTCTCTTCAGGGGAGCCTATCGACCATATTGCCATAGGCTCCATGATTGTACCCAATATCTTGCGCCGGGGATTGAGTGAGGATATCGGGTCCTGGAAGATCATTTGCACTGTATTACGTACCTTGCGGAGAGAGCGGCCTTTCAGCCCAGTTAGATCGGTGCCGGATATGGCTATGCGCCCACCGGTCGGTTTCACGAGCCCTGCGATAGCCTTACCGGTGGTGGTCTTTCCGCACCCGGACTCTCCAACGAGCCCCAGCGTCTCCTGGGCGGCAATGGAAAGATCCACGCCTGAAACAGCATGCACTATCCTACGGAATCCCTGCGCTATCTCGACGCGTAACCCCTCCACCTCCAGCGCTGGCGTAGCACCAGTATTGGTATTCATGCCGTCACTGCCACCGCTCTCGACGGATTGCGAGAGGATCCGGTGCGTGTTCTCAGCACTCGAATGATTGTGGGTGCTCATGTATTGGGATTCCAGCACGCGTAAAGGTGGATGCCAGCACGGGGGCCTGGACCTGGGCCTGGAATTGAGTCTGAGGCTGGGGATGGAGACGTGCCTGAGTCCAAGGATGGGGCTGAGATTGGTCCCGGAGCCAGGCCTGACCCTGGAGCCGGATCTGCACCGTTTGCAACAAGTGGGGGTCTGTCCTTATGGCAGCGGTCAGTGGCAGATTCGCATCTTGGGGCGAAGGGGCATCCAGGTCCGAGGCTGGAGAGGTCTGGCGGGTGACCAGGGATCGTCTTGAGCCTTGCATGCGCCTGTCCATGGAGGCTAGGAGATGTTTCCAGCAGGGCCATGGTGTATCTCATCATCGGATGGTCCAGTACGGTCGCGGGAATACCGTATTCCACTATCCTTCCAGCATACATGACGGCCATCTGAGTGGCGACATGAGCGGCGACATCGATGTCATGAGTCACCAGTATGGCTCCCATGCCGCGGTCTCTTACCAGTGCAGCCAGTAGATTGAGTATACGAGCCTGGGTGGTTACATCAAGCCCGGTGGTAGGTTCATCCAGAATGAGCAGATCGGGATCGCAGGCCACGGCTATTGCGATGGCAACTCTCTGGCGCAACCCTCCTGACAGCTGGTGGGGATATTGCCGGTAACGCGTTCCGGCATCAGGTATGCCAACCGACTCCATGAGGGATATCGCACGTTCTCTGGCCTCCCTCCTTGGAACTGAAAGCCGCCGCCTGAGCCCTTCGGATACCTGGTTGCCAATACGCATGAGCGGGTTCAATGAGGTCATAGGGTCCTGGAACACTATGGCCATTTTCAGACCCCATACCTGGCGCAACTCGCGTGAATCGAAAGAAAGGATGTCGCTGCCGTTGAGCAATACCTTGCCTTCCAGTCGTACCTGAGCGGTTGGGAATAGGCGAATGACGGAGCGGCACAGGGCGGTCTTCCCGGAGCCGGATTCACCTACCACTGCCAGCAAGCTGCCTGATTCCAGGTTAAACGATACGCTGTCAACGGCTTTCAGCGTGGCGCTTCCATCGGGTGTACTATACAGGGTGGTCAGGTTGTCTACTTCCAGCAATGGAGGCGTACCGGCATTGAAGCCCTGCAGGCCGTTTTGCACATCCAGGTACTCTTTTACATCCATATCCTCGCTCACAACTGACCCACTCAATCTCGTCCGGGACGTTCCGGCTGGAGTTTCATGACCTTTACATCCAGATTCTCGCTCACACTTGGCCCTCTCTCACATCCAGGCGTTCGCTGAGCCTGTCCGCCACCAAGTTCAGTGCGAGTAGCACCGAGAACATTGCGATGGCAGGGAACAGGGATATCCACGGATCGGTTGCGAGGAAGGTACGTCCCTCGGCTATCATGTTGCCCCACGACGGGGTGGGCAGTGAGATTGACAGGCCGAGGAACGCAAGGGAACCTTCACCCACTATGACCAAGGCCACCCCGAGAGTCGCGTAGGAAACAAGCGATGGGAGCACGCTTGGAAGTATCTCTCGCATCAGTATCCTGGAGCGTGTTGCGCCAAGAGACAGCGCCGCCTGCACGAAATCACGGCTCGCGATAGAGATCGTAGCGGCCCGTACCACTCTGAAAAGTGGCGCGATACTGAGGAAGGCAAACTCAGCCACCAGTTTGAGCAAGGTGGGCCTGGAGAAGGCTGCCAGTGCAAGCAACAGTAGCAGTGGAGGGAAGGCGAGGACGATATAGGCGAGAGCGTTGGCAACTACGTCAAACGGACCCCCGAGGTAACCAGCTATAAGACCGAGACCGCCACCGATTACGGTCCCTATGGCTATGGATGCGAAACCGAGGATCAGAGACACGCGGCTGCCGAAGATGATACGGGAGAGGATATCCCTCCCTAGTTCGTCAGTGCCGAACAGGTGGGCGAGGCTGGGGCCGGCCAGCGGAGCGCCGGAGCCGATCGCATCAGGCGCAGGGAGGGGGAGCAGGTTGGCGAATATGGCCGCCAGTGCGACCAGTACTATCCAGCCTGCCGCTATCCAGAACACCGGGCCGAGGGTCCTGCCTTTGGCCGATCTTGCCTGTGGTATGGCAGATGACGGTTGGTCGAGGCTGATGTCGCGGTATGGCATGGTAGAGGCTGCTTCCTGCGATGCTGCTATGGGTGATGAGGGTGTGGGTGATTCCATGTCAGGCGTTCCTTACCCTTGGATCCACTATGTGGTAAAGGATGTCTACAATGAAATTGGCGAGAACGAAGAGTGCCGCAAGGACGAGTATGACTCCCTGTGCCATGAGATAATCGCGGGCGTAGATGCTGTTCACCAGCAGTAGGCCCATGCCCGGCATATCGAACAGGTACTCGACCACGACAGCGCCGCCGATCAGCGAGCCTACGTTTATGGCGGTGGCTGTCATCAGTGAGAACATGGACGGGCGTAGCACATGCCTGTACATCACTTCCCGGGAGGTGAGTCCCTTGGAGCGTGCCAGCGCCACGAAATCCTCCTTCATGGTGGAAATCAAGTCGTTTCGCAACAGCCTGAAGTAGATCGCTATCGATCCTATGGCGAGGGTCAAGGAGGGAAGGATCATATCATGGAGGTTGGTAAGCGGTTGGCTGAGGATGGATACGTATCCAGTGGCTCGGAACCAGTGTATCGTTACGGCCAGCAGCAGCACCAGTGGAACGCCAACCACGAAGGCGGGAAGCGACAGTGAGCCCAGCGAGAAGCCTGAGGCCAGGCGATCGAACAAGCTTCCTGGCCTGCGTGAGGCGGACATTGCCAGTGGAAGGGCTACCCCGAATGCGATGATCTGCGAGAGCGCCACAAGTTCTATGTCGACGGGCAATGCATGTCCTATTGCTGAGGAAACTGATTGCTGGGTGACATAGGAGGTGCCTAGGTTACCCTGGATCGCCCGACCGAGCCAGCTTATGTACTGGGTGAGTATGGGCCTGTCAAGGCCGAGTTGCCTGGTGATCTTGGCTACAGCGGGTGGTGTTGCACCAGGTCCCAGTATCGCGTATGCAGGATTGCCTGGTAGGAGATGGATCAGGAAGAACACCCCCATGCTCACTACGAGCAGGATACCCACCAGCACTACCACCCTGCCCGATAATTGTAGAACGATGGATTTCAAGCGGCGTTCCCGATCAAGTCCTGGAATCCATCAGGTGACACGACCGTTCTGGCTTGTGGGCTGCGCAGGGCTGGACTCATTCTTAAGCGTGCATGCCACCTCGACCTGCTTTCAATACTTTAGTTTCACCCGATCTCATCCCTTGAGCCATATTTGGGTCGGCCATATGACTCCTGCTTCCATGCCTAGGGCGTGGCCGCCATTGGGGGCTGTTGGATTGGCGAAGTTCATTACGTTAGGCCTACCGATGATCGCCCAAAGGCCGCGATTTGTCCATATATACGGCAGATCTACGGCGAAGCGTTTTGCGACACCCTGGTAGGCGGCGGCACGGGCGGCAGGATCGGGATTGGTCCTTCCCGTGTGCAGGTAGGCATTCAGCTCGGGGTCATCATTGCGGGTGAAATTACCGTAGGAAGGATAGTGCCAGAAAGGCCAGTTGCAGTCCGGATCAGGTGCTGCAAACTGTGTCCAGCTATCAGCTTGGTATTTTCCACTGATGGCGTTTTGGATCAGCGTTACTTCGTCGTAGTAGGCCAGAGTCACCTTCATCCCGGCCGCCTGCCACATGCTTTGGAAGAGCTGAGACAGCTCGGATTCGGTGGTATTTGCGGCAGTGGTGGCGTGCTCGAACGAAACCGGCTTGCCGGTTTCCGATTCCACTTGCCTGATGAGACTCTTGGCCTTGGCGAGATCGTACTGCGGGTATCCCGTGGGTGCGTAGTACTTGCTGCCAGGGAAGAACGGGCCGGTGGCCAGCTCGGGAAGGCTGTTGGCAACCACCGCGTTCATCTGGGAAACATCAGTGGCGTAGGCCATTGCCTGGCGTACACGGATGTCGTTGAAGGGCGGCTTTGACATGTTTAGCATGACGAAATTGACATCGGGCTCTCCTATCGTGGAGTGAGCATCATCGATATACGAGTAATCTGGATTGTGCTGGTAGGTGACGATTACTGCAGTGGTGTCGGTATGCATTATGTCGAGTGCTCCCGACCTGAGACTTGCCGAGCGCGACGCGGAACTTGGTATCGGCTTGTATTCTATCTCGTCCAGATAGGGCATACCCTTTCGCCAGTAGGACTGGTTGCGGGAGGCTTTCATGTGATCATTCGGTATCCATTCCACGAAGCGGAATGGCCCCGTGCCCACCGGGTTGGAGGCGCCATTTTTTGCTCTGAGCATGCTCGGTGCAACCACCCAGCCGAGTTGCGCACCCAGAGCGCCAGTCAGCTGGGCGGGAAAAGAAACCCATGGCTCGTTCATCTCCACCTCGAGGGTAAGCGATCCAGTGGCTTTGACGTGTTTGATGTTGGTGGTGAAGACTGAGAATTCGAACGATTTACGGAATGCATCGATATTGTATGCCACTGCCGCGGCATCGCAAGGAGTACCGTCATGGAATAGGACATCCGGGCGCATGGTGATGGTCCATGTGGCGTAGTCAGGGCTCGGTGTCAACGCCTGAGCAAGGTAGGGCCTGATCGTGCCGTCAGCCATGAGGATGGTGAGAGGATCGAAAAGGGCGCGTGCATACATTATTCCACTGGATGACCAGGGTGACCGCGTCGGATTGAATCCTGCCTGTTCGGAGTCTATGCCGACCACCAGGCTGCCTCCCCGCTTGGGCGGGAGGGAGCTGATGGCGTTGGCGAGCGGTGTTTCGCCGGTGCTGGTGCTGGGGACGCGCGAACTGGAACAGGAGGACAGCAGCAATGGCCCTCCAACCCCTACCGCACCGGCGCCTGCGGCCAGATGGAGGAAGCGGCGGCGGTCGAACCTGGAGACCTTGCTATCAGTGTCGGTGCAGCTGGCCCCGTCGATATTGGTTGTAACTTCAGGGTCATTCTCCATGGTAATATGTTACCAGCAGGGGTGGTGTTGTGCAGGGATGGTGCAGTTCAATGCGCGAGCCTCCCGTCCATCTTTGACCGTGCATCCGCCGTTCCACACAGAGCCGTTCCACACAGGGCTGATCCACACAGGGCTGATCCAGGCGGTGATATTGTGTGAAGGTAAGCCGGTCGGCAGGCGGCATGCAATGTGTTCCCAGGATGGTTGGCGCAGTGTCGTTGGCGTGAGAAGGACTGCGAGAAGGACAAGGACAGTGCGAATCGCGACAGGAAGAGAGGTGGCACGATGCTCAAGGCGGCGTTCCTTGGCACAGGGCTGATTTCATGGGCGCACTCACTGGCGCTCAAGGCAATGATCGATTCCAAGGTGGTGGATGCACGTATTGTATCATGCTACGACGTGGATTCAGCACGTGCCGGGCAGTTTGCGGCTATGCATGGATGCGGTTGCAAGGAAAGCGCCGAAGAAGCCCTTACGGATGTGGATGCGGTGTGGATATGCACCCCTACCTCGCAGCATCGGACTTTGCTGGAGATGGCCGCCTCTCATGGCGTGGCGGTCTTTTGCGAGAAGCCGCTCGGCCGCAACATGGACGAAGTGCGTGCCATGGCAGGTATTGTCGAGGATATCCGGATTCCCTTTCAAGTCGGCTTGGTGCTCAGGAGATGTCCTGTCTTTATCAAGCTACGAGAGATAGTGCTATCGGGAAGCCTGGGGAAGGCTATGGCCGTATCGTTCAGGGATGACCAGTTCTTTCCTGTTCAGGGCCACTACGCGTCCACCTGGAGAGGGGATGTCGAGCAAGCCGGCGGTGGCGCCGTGATAGAGCATTCCATCCATGACCTCGACATCCTGCGATATTGCTTCGGAGAGATACGGAGCATATCAGCCACCACTTCCAACTTTGCAGGGTATAATGGCATAGAAGATGCCGCAGCCGTCAATCTGGCTTTTGAATCCGGCCTTTCGGGGTCTCTGGTCAGTGCATGGCATCAGATCCTCAGCCGTCCTTCGACCCGCAGGGTGGAGACCATATTCGAGCATGGGATAGTTTGGCTGGAGAACGACTTCGTAGGTCCTCTACATCTACTTACGGACAATGGCGAGGAGGCCATAGAATGTCCTCCTCCTTCTTGGGTCGAAGATTTGCCGTTACCGGATAACGAGATAGGAATTGCGATACGTATGTATGCAGAATCCGATAGGAGCTTTGCCGAGTCCGTGATGACCGGTACCAAGCCATCTCCATCTATAGAGGAGGCAGTGCAGGCACACAAGCTGGTCGATGCTGTCTACACATCGGCATCTGCAGGTGGTACGCCGGTACCAGCGCTTGCTTGAACCCGCTTAAGCTCACTTAAGTCTGCTCGAGCGGCCCGGAGTCTGCCTGTTCGCGTAGTACCTCAAAAGACGCTATCCTGGTATGGTGGACTTCAGAAGGATCAACGACCTGCCTCCGTACGTCTTTGCGGAGATAGACCAGCTCAAGTTGCATGCACGTAGGGCAGGCAAGGATGTGATAGATATGGGTTTTGGCAACCCTGATATCCCGTCGCCTGACATAGCTGTCGAGAAACTGATCGAAGCTGCCCGCAATCCTAGGAACCACAGGTATTCCGCCAGCAAGGGCATACCAAAGCTGCGCCAGGCGATATCTTCCCTGTACCTGCGCAGGTTCGGGGTGGAACTCGACTCCGAAAGAGAGGTGGTTACGACGATGGGTGCCAAGGAGGGCCTATCGCACTTGATGTGGGTGCTCTCCGGTCCTGGAGACAGTGTTCTGGTACCATCCCCGTCGTATCCAATACATATTTACGCCCCGGTATTCGCAGGTGCAGACGTACGCCAGGTCCCCCTTGGCCCCATGGCCAATCCCGATGAGTTCTTCGGCGATCTCATGGAAGCATGGGAGTCCACTTGGCCGCGTCCAAAGGTGGTCGTACTGTCGTTCCCACACAATCCCACTACCACCTGTGTGGACATTACCTGGATGACCAAGCTGGTCAATTTTGCCAAGGAACACGACGTGGTGCTGGTGCATGATTTCGCTTACGCGGATGTCGCCTTCGACGGATATTCTCCGCCGTCCATACTTCAGGTTCCTGGAGCAAAGGACGTATCTGTGGAGCTGTATTCCATGACCAAGTCATTTTCCATGGCAGGATGGAGGGTTGCGTTTCTGGTGGGTAATGCCGCGATAGTACAGGCACTCACAAAGTTGAAGAGCTATCTTGACTACGGGACATTCCAGCCGATCCAGATAGCGTCTATCGTGGCGATGAATGAGGCTCCTGATTATCCCAAGCTGGTCAACGAGACATACCAGTCGCGCAGAGATGTGCTATGTGAGAGGTTGTGCAAAATAGGGTGGCAGGTAAGCAAGCCGAAGGGCACCATGTTTGTATGGGCCCCTATACCGGAGCCATACGTCGAGATGGGCGCATTGGAGTTTGCCAAGTTTCTTGTGTCCGAAGCCGAGGTTGCCACCTCCCCGGGCGTGGGATTCGGTCCTGGAGGGAACGGGTTTGTCCGGTTTGCTCTTATAGAGAACGAGCAGCGCATAGCACAGGCCACTCGCAACCTGAAGAAGGTCCTTACTCGCCTCTAATTGCGCCATCCGGCAATATGTTTCCGGTAATATATCGGTATATCGGTGAACCGGCAATATATTAGTGAACCGGCGAGATGCCGGGTGCTGACCTGGATGGCTTGACGACTCTTTGTGGCCTGTAGACTTGGATAGCGATGAAGATATTCGATACGTCCAGACAGTCTGTAGTGGATTTCACGCCGTCAGTACCTGTAAAGATTTATTGCTGCGGGATCACGCCTTACGATGCTGCCCACATGGGCCATGCTGCGGTATACCTTACATTCGATATCGTGCGGCGCAGACTCGGGGATATGGGAGTCGAGACCAGATGCGTACGCAACGTTACTGATGTAGATGATGACATCCTCCGGAGGTCGAGAGAGCTTGGAGTGCACTACCTGGATCTCGCCGCTGAGGAGATGCACCGTTTTGACAAGGACATGTCGGCCTTGGGGCTGCTCCCTCCTACTTCGGAGCCGAGGGCCACATCTGCTATACCGATGATTCTGAACCTGGTGGACAGGGTGCTGGAGAACGGGCATGCTTATCGAGCGGACGGTTCCGTATATTTCGACGTATCTTCCTTCCCGGGTTTTGGTAAAATTTCGCACTTCGGTCGTAATGAAATGATGGAACTCTCAGCGCAACGCGGTGGTCATGTGGACGATCCTGCAAAGAGGGATCCGCTGGACTTCGTTCTGTGGCAACCTTCAATGCCTGGTGAGCCGGAGTGGGAGTCCCGGTGGGGCCCAGGGCGTCCAGGGTGGCATATCGAGTGTTCCGCCCTTGCGTTGCGTGAGCTTGGAACGGTGGATCTGCATGGTGGAGGTAGTGATCTGATTTTCCCGCATCACGAGTGCGAGAGTGCTCAGGCTGAGGCTGCAACGGGTAGCCCTTTCTGCAAGTACTGGATGCATGTTGGAATGGTCGGGCTGGATGGCGTGAAGATGTCCAAGTCACTTGGCAACCTTGTCTTTGTCCACGATCTTCTCGAGCAGTGGGATCCCATGGTCATACGCCTGGCGGTGATCTCCAACCATTACAGGTCGGATTGGGATTGGAATGATCAAATGCTGGAGGAGGCCACCGAACGGCTGGACCGGTGGAGAAGTGCCGGTGAGGGAGACCTGGGAATCGAGGAGGTGCGTGACTGCCTTGACAACGATTTGGATGTGCCTGGCGCCGTAGAGGCCCTGGACCGCGCAGCAAGATCAGGTGGCGTGTCAGTGCCTGCCGCCAGGCTGCTCGGGGTGAACTATTAGGGATCATGTTTCACGCTGCCTGCGCGATCACGTAGGATGGTGCAGGTATGGAGAGCGATGAGAGCAGGACCGGAGACATGGTTACAGTAGACGTAGAAGGCGTCGGTGTAGTATCGCTGCATAGGGGCAGCACCATCAAGGATTTGCCAGTGGTAGCGGAGATGCTGGCGCGGCCTGATAGTGGGGAGGGTGGTACGCCGGTGGCGGTGGCGGTGAATGGAGAGTTGCGCGACCTCTCCGCCTCGTTGGAGAGTGACGCTGCAGTACGGATAGTCACCGGTGCTTCAGACGCGGGGAGGTCAGTGATCCGCCACTCGACTGCTCACGTGATGGCACAGGCAGTGCGGGATTTGTGGCCAGGTACCAGGTATGCTATAGGGCCGTCCACGGAAGACGGGTTCTACTATGACTTCGAATTACCCGGTGGATTGCATTTCACCGATACAGACCTGGAGAGGATCGAGAAGCGGATGCGGGAGATAGTGGCGGAGGGCCAGCCATTTGTGAGAGAAGAACACGGCATAGCTGAAGGATTGTCGATTTTTGATGACCAGCCTTACAAGGTGGAGATAATCGAGGCACTGGCTGGCGAAACAGCAGGGAGGGTGGCAGGTGAAGGCGAAGCTGGCGGTGAGGCATCCAACGCCATAGCCGGCGAGGGACCGATGGTGAGTGTGTATCGCAATACGGGGAGCAGTGCCAGCTTTGTCGACCTCTGCCGGGGTCCTCACGTGCCTTCCACTGGCTACCTGGACCATTTCAAGCTTCTCAAGGTGGCGGGCTCCTACTGGCGTGGAGACGAGAAGCGCCCGCAGCTGCAGCGTATTTATGGTACTGCCTGGGAGTCGGAGGAGGCCCTTTCTGCTTACCTGAAAAGGCTGGAGGAAGCGGAGATGCGGGACCACCGGAAACTAGGGACCGACCTGGATCTTTTCCATTTCCCGTCTGAAATAGGCGGTGGACTTCCTGTATTCCACCCGAAGGGTGCGATGATCCGTACCATTCTGGAGGATTTTGCCCGTAAGGAGCACCTAGGAGCTGGCTACCTGCCGGTATGGACTCCACACGTGGCCCGGTCCACGCTTTACGAAAAGTCAGGACATCTTGCGTGGTACGCCGACAACATGTATCCCCCCATGGAGATGGAAGGCGCCGAATACCGGCTGAAGCCGATGAACTGCCCGATGCATATTCTGGTATATGCCAATAAATCCCGTTCCTACCGGGAACTCCCTATGAGGCTGTTCGAACTGGGAACGGTGTATCGCTTCGAGCGTTCGGGCGTGCTGCATGGATTGGCGCGTGTCAGGGGACTTACCCAGGACGATGCCCATATCTTTTGCACCCCGGAGCAACTTCACGGCGAGTTGGAGACCCTAGTGGCGTTTGTGCTCGAAGTGCTCAAGACTTTCGGATTCGATGATTTCGAGGCGGAGCTGTCCACCCGCCCTGACAAGTTTGTGGGTGAGGTGGCTGACTGGGATCTTGCCACGGACGCGCTGGCAGGGGCGTTGTCGGCTGCGAAAATATCTTACAGGGTTGCTGAGGGTGAGGGAGCGTTCTATGCCCCTAAGATCGACATCCATCTCACTGACGCAATAGGTAGGCGCTGGCAGGTTTCCACCTTGCAGGTGGATTTGCAATTACCTGCCAGGTTCGGACTGTCGTATATAGGAACCGACAACGAAAGGCATCAGCCCTATATGGTGCACAGGGCGTTGTTTGGCTCGGTGGAGCGCTTTATGGCTCTGCTGATAGAGCACTACGCCGGCGCGCTTCCCGTGTGGCTCGCTCCCGTTCAAGTACTGGTGGTTCCAGTGGGCACCAGCCATGAGAACTACGGCCAGGAGGTTTCCGGCCGCCTTGCGGCGGCAGGTCTCAGGGTGGAGATGCGGCAAGCCGACGAGCCTCTCGGCGCCAGGATCAGGAAGGGAAAGCTGGAGAAGGTTCCATACATCCTGGTCGTAGGAGATGAGGACATCCAATCCCATACAGCCGGCGTGAACAGGCGGGGATCGTCCAAGCCTCAAAGGGGCGTCAAGATCGAAGACTTCATTGCAGAGGCTGCTGATCAAGTGGTGCGCCGGAGCAGCGAACTGTGAGCTCAAGTGCGTACGGAAACACTTCCTGCGAGCGAATGTGCCTGGAGGCTCAGCGGATAGGCAGCTTGGATCAGGGAGTCGTTCATCCGGGCGAGCGGTGCAAGGCGAAGGAGGAAGGGCCGGCTTCCGTGCATGGACAACGACGGCAACACAGCAATGCGAAGCCAGGGGGACGGCAAGCCCGAGATGCCTATCCGCTGAGCCTCTTGGGTGGCCTGGCACCAGACCAGGCTGATGGACTGTCCGGGCACCGGTGCGGATGAGATCCGTTGTGGTCAAGAGATGGGCTTGTAGGCGAGGTGGCTGTATTTGATGCATGATTTCGACGTGTTGTGGGCAGGCTGGCGTTTGGATTATGTGAGCGGCGTGGCCGGAGAGTCGCATCCTAGCGTGGAGCCGAAGGGATGCGTGATGTGCGCTCTTGCATCCGTCGAGGTTCCCTCGCCGGACAATGGGGTCATCTGGTCGTCCGGTCTTGTGACCGTCGCATTGAATGCCTATCCTTATGCCAGCGGGCATCTGCTGATCCTTCCCAACCGCCATACTGCTGATCTGACCACTCTGGAGGGAGACGAGCCGATGGACCTGTTCAACGCCTGTGTAGATGCGGTAGCCGCAATCGGGAAGTCCTATGCCCCTGACGCGGTCAATTTTGGAGCGAATCTGGGCAGGGCTGCTGGAGCCGGCATACCTGAGCACCTCCATTTCCATGCTTTGCCACGCTGGTCGGGAGATACCAACTTCATGACGTCAATAGCTGGTACAAGGGTAATTCCAGAAGCCCTCAATGTTTCCTGGGCCAAGCTGCACGATGCCTGGCCGGCCAAGGCATGAACGGTTCGCTGAGAGAACTCATCGGTTTGCCGGATCCTTCACAGCCGGCCTACACGGGTGGCTCGCAAGGGTAGCCTGTATCTATACTGGGTGTGTGGATGTATCCCGTCGTCATGAAACCACCAGGAAGTTGCAGATTGGTGTTTCCGGGCTGATCCTGGTGGTGCTTGGCGGCACCGCAGGATATGTTGCATTCGGATACGGACTGTTGGATGCCGTCTTCCAGACGGTGATTACGGTCACCACTGTAGGTTTCGGGGAGGTGCACAGGTTTGGCGATGGTGAGAAGGTGTTTACAATTTTGCTGATCCTGTTCGGAGTAGGTATGGCCGCTTATACCTTCAGCGTGCTTGTTGAGACATTTGTTGAAGGATACCTGAGCGATGCTTTAGGGAGGCGCAAGATGGAGAACCAGATAAGGTCGATGAGAGAGCATATCATTATTTGCGGCTGGGGAAGGGTGGGACGGGCGATCGCGAGGCACCTGGCGAGGGAGCATTCCGGCATGGTGGTGATAGATAGGTCGGCGGAGAGGGTTTCCGCTATAGACATACCCTACGTACAGGGCGATGCCACCGATGAAGCGGTGCTGCGTGCGGCAGGCATAGAGCGTGCTCGCGTACTGGTCACAGCCCTCAATGCTGATGCAGAGAACCTCTATGTAACTCTTACCGCCCGATCGATGTGTCCGAAATTGTTTGTCGTGGCCAGAGCTGGTTGTACTCCTGCGATCACCAAGCTGATGCAGGCTGGGGCCGATCGCGTTGTGGATCCTCAAGATATTGGCGGTGCTCGTATGGCTGCATTGGCAGTGCAGCCTCATGTGGCGGAGTTCCTTGATGTGGTGATGCACGACAGCAACCTCGAGTTTCGCCTTGAACAGATCGAAGTTCCTGTCGGGTCTGCCCTCGCAGGCCAGACCCTTAGCAGTGCCCGTATCCACGATCGCACGGGTACCCTTGTGCTTGCCATGCGCGAGCCGGGCAAGGAGTTCCGTACCAATCCCTCGTCCCAGGCTGAGATCGTAGGAGGTGAAGTGCTCATTGTGATAGGGGGCACCGACCAGGTGGCATCTCTCAAAGAGCTTGCTTCAAAGAGAGAATCCCCGGACGGAGTGTCCGCAACATACTGATCCGAATTTACTTCCACGCGGGTAGCTGATCCCGTCTTTACGACGGCGGGAGGGTGACGGTAGAGGACGGGGGGGCTGAACTGACTTCCACGCGGGTAGCTGATCCCGTCTTTACGACGGCGGGAGGGTGACGGTAGAGGATGGGGGGCTGAACTTACTTCCACGCGGGTAGCTGATCCCGTCCCCACCAGGGGAAACGATCGGTGCCTTGGGATTGTTCTGGCTACATGAGCCGGTGCGGCGCCTGGGTACCGAGTAGCTCGGACACCCGGCACTGGAGTGGGGTGGGGCGGGGTAGGAGCGGCGAGCATATCGAAGTTGTTCGTGGTCCTGGGTGTCCGAGAAGGCATCCGACCAAGAAAGGGACCGCCGTGAAGAAGTACTATCAAACAAGGCCCACCTCGCGCGCAACTCCGGGCGGGTGACGCCGGAGAAGGCCAAGCTGGATTCCGTCGAGGCTGCTCGTGAGGCGGCGTCACAACGACCGGGGGATTTCCGGGTGCGCCTTATCCATATAGCTCGCTATGTGTGCCGATCAGTGCAAAGATCACTATTGAATCGCCCTTCATGACATACAAAGCTCGGATGTCGCCGTTAACGTTCATGCTCCAATACCCGGCAAACTTACCCTTAAGAGGATGAACACGCAGTCTCGGGTCTGCCGGATCGACGACGAACAGCCGGATCCGTTCATCAAATTGCTGTTGGAATGAGGCGGGCAGCTTCGCATACTGTTTTTTGAATCTGGGGAGATACTGGATTATCACTATTGCTTGAGGTCTGCCAAGAAGTCATCCACATTCTCGAAAGGCTTGCTTGCCTTGCCGGCATTGAGTTCGGATTCCACCTCTGCAATGAGTTCCTCCAAGTGCGGAGTCATCGGTTCGGGGGCATACAGTTCAATACGGCGTGTCGCAACTACCTGCCGCAAGTACGCGTTCACCAGGCTGCTCAATGTCAGTCCGGCGCTTCTTGCCACTTCCTGAGCAGCCTCCTTCACGTCCTTGTCCACCTTGATACTTATTACAGTATTCATACTACCAAGTATATACTTTATGGTATCAAGATGCGGGGCAGCAGTCGTGAAGCGAGCCGTAGTGATGGTGCTGCATTCCATCTCTCTCCTTTCCAACGTGAGGTACCAGGGGCAGTTAGGCTGAACTGACTTCCACGCGGGTAGCTGATCCCGTCTTTACGACGGCGGGAGGGTGACGGTAGAGGATGGGGGGCTGAACTTACTTCCACGCGGGTAGCTGATCCCGTCCCCACCAGGGGAAACGATCGGTGCCTTGGGATTGTTCTGGCTACATGAGCCGGTGCGGCGCCTGGGTACCGAGTAGCTCGGACACCCGGCACTGGAGTGGGGTGGGGTGGGGTGGGAGTGGCGAGCATATCGAAGTTGTTTGTGGTCCCCGTCGTCACCTTCACAGCGTTGCGGGTGAGGGTGCCCAAGTGGTCGAGGAGTTCACGGAAACCGTACACTTGGTCGCCATTGGCGTTGCGCTTTCTGGCGGCCCTGGTCCTCGCCCGGGCGAAGCGATAGCCGGTGCTACCGGGTTGTCGCGCACTGGTGGGGTTTCGTCGGTAAAAGTAAGAGGTGCGAGCGCTTCACGTAGGTGCCAGACCACATAGGCGGCCAGCACGCAGATGAATACATGCGCGCGTACCTAAGGCATTAAGGCGCCGTCAACGTATGCCGACGACTATCAGATGGTCTTCTCGTCTACTGGCGTATCGATGCCGTCTCGGCAATGCGCCGTCAACGTATGCCGACGACTATCAGATGGTCACCATCTGAGACGACCGGATCTGTGCCTACTCCCAGCGCTACACCGTGACTCATCGTCACCAGTCCGAGCACCAGATCGTTGTGCTCGCTCCTCACCGCGGACAGTTGCTTACCGATGTCACTCTGGTTTACCGGGACCTCCTGCAACTTGTATCCGTTCGAGTCCACCAGCCGCAACAACACTTCTGCCGCGTGCGGAGCCTCCAGGCTTTTGGCAAGGGTATGTCCCATCAGCTCGTCTCCTGAAACCGTGAGCTTGACGCCGAGATCGTCCAGAGCTCTGGCAATCTTTGCGGAGTCCGTCACGGCGATGATGGGAGTGGAAGGCGCAATATGCCTGACCAGGACAGCGGTGACCAGCACATCAGCATCTGAGTCTCCGGTAATGAGTACTTGAGAGGCATCCTCAGGATGGCTTTTCCGCACGATGCCTTCGGAAGTAGGGCTGCCCTTTACCAGGTGCACCCTTCCTTCCAGCGGCCCGAGGTCGTCGTCACTTATGTCGGCAACCACTACGCACGGGGTACCTGAGCTATGCAATTCGTCGACTACGCGGTCGATGATGCGTCCATTACCATATATAACGACATAACCTTTGGGTGGTAGTCTAAAGTCCAAACCGATCATTCTCCTTAAGCGGGCAGCGGTTGCCAATGCCGCCAGCAGAGCGAAGATCGCGCCAAACAGCGGTATGGCGGTAAGCATGACACCAACAGCAATAATACGCCCAGCAGCATTGTGAGGTGTGACATCACCGTAGCCGACGGTGGTGGCCGTGGTGATCGCCCAATATAGCCCTGTGCCCAATGACACATGTTGGGTGGCCGAGAAGAGGATGGCGCCGAGAATCGTAAAGAAGGCAGCGAGCAACAGCAGTGTCAACGCCTGGTGCCTGCGAACCTTGCCTATGAGAATCTGTATGAAAGGCATTATTTCTCGATTGTATCCGAGCATGCCGAGCGATTGGCTACAGCGCACGGACGGTCGCCATCAGGAGCGAGCATGGTGACCACAGGCACAGCTACATTAATCGTGGCCACAGCGCTGACGATGCCGGTGTTGTGGGACGAAAGTATGGCTATTACGCGCATCACGACAGTATGACTATACACAGAGCACGTGCAACATGCTATCACATGTTGCCTACATGTTCCTATCCGCCAACAAATGGGCTGCTATGCCGCCGTATTGTTGTACGCAAGTTTTCCTAGAGAGCGGTCACTTCCTCCGCCTGGGGACCCTTGGGACCCTCTTTTGTAGTGAACGACACCTGCTGGCCTTCATCCAGCGAACGTCTGCCGGTACCTTGGATAGCTGAAAAATGTACGAAGACATCCTTTCCACCATCGTCGGGGGTGATGAACCCAAACCCCTTCTCAGCGTTGAACCACTTTACTTTACCGGTCACCATGTTCCGGACTCCTTTCTTCAGGCACGTACTTATCCTGCAGAGACACCAAATAGGTAACCCGCATTCGACCATCTCCGTGACACAAAATGGCCGTCATTATTATCTGGGCTCGACATCAAGGTTGCAATACTGGATATCTTGCCATCAGCAACACTATAGCTTACCACTGGCCTTCGCGCTTGTCAAGACCAGTTGGCGCGGTAAGGGATTGCCTGGATATCGTTGGGCATGTTCATCGGAAGCAGGATCCAGGTTCTGTCGCGATTTGCGTCATCCCGTCCGGAGCTATTTCTTGGCTGGGGCTTCCCAGCTTCCTGGTAAGTGATACAGCCCTTGGTTACCATGGCTGCATGACCAGATCCAAGACCGTCTTCAAATGTAACAACTGCGGGATGACGCAGCCGCAGTGGTCGGGGCGCTGCCCGTCCTGTGAAGAGTGGAACGCCATTGACAGGATGCCGCAGCTCCCATCACCTCATGTCGCCACGGCCTCACTAGGAGAAGCACACACTTCCGACCTGCTCCACACGCATCCGGCCTACCGGACACCATGCCACGACGAGAGGTACGGCTCGTTCGGAGTCGGTTCGAGCAATGGCCTGGATACCGGCAACGAGCATGATAACGCGCCCCAGCCGACACCTCTGGGTGAGATCCCTGACATCACGTCGATGCGAGTCACCACCGGTATCGCCGAACTGGACAGGGTACTTAGCGGGGGCCTCGTTGCGGGATCAGTCACGCTGGCTGCCGGTGAACCCGGAATAGGCAAGTCGACCCTTCTCCTGCAGGTACTCCGGTCAATCGCTTTACGTGGATATAATGCTCTACTCGTTTCGGCCGAAGAGTCTGCGAGCCAGGTCAAACTGCGTGCAGCCCGGCTCGGCTTCTTGCCCCCGACACTTCATGTGCTCGACAGCAGGAATGTCCTCGATATCGCAGCCTGTGTAGGGAACGTCTTGCCCAGTATTGTGGTGGTGGATTCGATCCAGGCCATCTCTGACCCGGCGTTGGCTGGAGGAGCTGGTTCTCTGGCTCAGGTAAGGGCATGTTCGGATCTTCTTGCCGGAATTGCCAAGGCGACCATGATACCTTTTGTGCTGGTAGGCCATGTCACCAAGGATGGCACGCTGGCTGGTCCTAGGGTGCTCGAACACCTTGTCGACACAGTGCTCATCATGGAAGGAGACAGGCATCATGCCCTGCGGTCAGTATCAGCAGTCAAGCATCGTTTCGGTGCCACCGGCGAAACCGGACTCTTCCGGATGGAGCGTTCAGGTCTGGTGGAAGTGGACGACCCTTACGAGATGCTGCTCGGAGACCGCCCGGATCCGTCCACTCCCGGCAGTGTGGTATTTCCCGCCATGAGAGGAGAACGCCCCCTCTTGGTCGAGTTGCAGGCACTGGCCGCCCAGGCTCTTTTGCCGTCTCCAAAGCGGGTCGCGAAGCTTGTGGATCCGAGTAGGCTGCCTGCACTTCTGGCGGTCATTGATCAGCATGCGGGGATCGCGTCGAACCAATTCGATCTGTACGTATCCGCAGTGGGCGGCATAAAAGTCTACGAGCCTGCAAGCGACCTGGCGCTGCTCTCGGCCATCGTATCAGCGCTCAGATCGGTGCCGTTCCCCGCTGACACCATAGCGATAGGCGAGGTGGGTCTGGCTGGTGAGATACGCCGGGTTCCCGACCTGGAAAGGCGGATTGCCGAGGCAGCAAGGCTGGGCTTCCGGAAAGTCATTGCACCGATGTCGACAGAGACCAGGATAAAGGACATGGAGATAATCCCAATCCGGCATGTCAATAGAGCGATCGCATATATCCGCAGCGGGAAGTTGCATGTTGCCTAAGAGGTCGGCACTCCGCACACGCAGCCAAAATGATATATTATGGTATCAGTGACTAGTGGGAATAGCGCACCGGAACCGTTGGATGCTCTGCCCCTCTTGGCGGTAGGCATGCCCGTAAGAGAAGGCTTGGAGCGCGTAGTCCAAGCTCATCGGGGGGCGCTGGTGGTCATGAGCGACGGAGAGGAAGTACTTGCCCTGTGCTCCGGTGGATTCCTGCTAAACGCTGAATTCAGCCCACAGCGCCTTGCCGAACTGGCCAAGATGGACGGTGCGATTGTCCTTTCGAAAGATGCTTCGCGCATAGCCAGAGCCAATGTGCACTTGGTTCCAAACCATTCCATACCTACCTCCGAAACAGGTACCCGCCACAGGACCGCTGAAAGGGTAGCCAGATCCACTGGTGTCCCTGTAGTGTCGGTGTCCACGGCAATGGGTGTTATCACGCTGTACGAGGGCACGCGAAAGCACGTTCTCAGGGACGGACGCCACCTATCTAACCAGGCATCACAGGTCATACAGACACTCGCCCGTTTTCGCCAGCGCTTCGACGCGGCCGTCTCATCACTTTCCGCACTCGAGCTGGAAGATGCTGTAACCATGCGTGATGTGGCCTTGGCCGTGCAGCCCGCTGAACTTGTCTGCAGACTTGCTGCGGAAGTGAACGGGTACCTCATAGAACTCGGAGAGGATGGCAGGCTGCTCAAATTGCAGCTCGATGAGCTTGCGGCCGGAGTGGAAGCAACTCGCGACCTGATAGTCCGGGACTACATGCACATGATGAGCAAAGACGGCGCCGGTGCTGGCATGCAACCTCCAGCGGCTCACCACCATGGACACCTCGAGACGGACAGGGAAAGGAAGTCCGGCCCCAAGCAACCTGTTGTACGCTTGCTGGACGGATCGGGTGTGCCATCCATTGGCAGAGGATCGCGTAACGCTCCCACTCATGCAGCATCGAATGGTACGTGGGATAGGGCTCTACAGATATTGCAGAACCTGGACACCGAAGAACTGGCCAATCTGGACACCCTCACTGAAGCGATCGGCATCCAGGTGGAATCGGATCAGGTGGATGGCTCGGTAGGTCCAAAAGGATACAGGCTGCTGCACCGTCTACCCAACCTGCCCGAACCGGTAATTGATCGGATAGTGGAGCATTTCGGCAGCCTCCAGGCCATTATGCGTGCGTCCCAGAAATCACTGGAGGAAGTGGAGGGGGTAGGGGTAGGACGTGCCACGTCGCTCAGGAATGGGTTGGCTCGTCTTGCCGAATCCAGCATCCTGGAACGCTACGAGTAACGCCTCGCTGCTCACTACGACTCTCTGAAGCCGCCAGTATCCCCTTGGCTGTATTTGCTACATTTTCTTGGCTCGCTCTTGGCGCTATTTCCCGCCCGTACTCCACTGTACTGCAACGATTACGAACGAGATACCAAATTGAGCTATAATGGTGGTAGGCTCCACGATGGGAAAGGACACGGCATTAGACAAATGGATCGGGCAACCGCGTATGACCAGCGTGAGCTTGCATTGCCGGCTTGCCGGATTACTGGGTACCAGCCAGGCAACTGGATAATTCAAGGAGGCTCGATTGTTTGAAAAAGGCGACAGGGTGGTCTATCCTCATCATGGTGCTGCCGTAGTCGAGAGGAGGGAAGTAAAGAAGGCATTCGGGGAAGAGAAGGAATACCTCGTGTTGCGGCTTGCTTACGGAGATCTAACTCTCATGGTTCCAACGGACAATACCGAGAGTGTCGGGTTGCGAGAAGTGATCAATGACGAAGAAGTGGAGGAGGTATTTGCCGTTCTAAGCAAGAAGGGCGCCAGGATGCCTACCAACTGGTCCCGCCGTTACAAGAACCACTCCGAAAAGCTCCGTTCAGGAGACATATACCAGGTGGCCGAAGTTGTTCGGAATCTGTCTATCAGGGACAAGGACAAGGGATTGTCCGCCGGTGAGAAGAGAATGCTTGCGCGTGCACGCCAGATCCTCATTTCTGAGCTCACCTTTGCACTGAATGCCAGCGAGGAGGAAGCAGCTCAGCGGCTGGATGAGTTGCTGTCATAACTGTGCCGGGTCACCCCAGTACTTGGGCGATAGTCGTTGCCGCCGGTAAGGGAGAGCGTTTTGGATCGCTGAAGCAAGTGGCCCTACTCGGTGGCATGCCGTTGATCGAATGGTCATTGCTGCTCTTTGCCCAGCCGGCCGGCCAGTCACTGGTCGATGGAATCGTGCTGGTGGTTCCCGCCGGTGGCGCGGGCAAATACAAACCTGGCACCGTAGTGGACTGGGAATTTCCAGCATACGGGCAGTGGGAGGTGGACGGGAAAATGGCCATGGCAAGCTCGGTACCTGAGGCTCCACCCTACCTTGAGGCCGGGCTCAGCCCAACCTATGGTCGGCATATCCCGGGTAAGCCGGTCGTGCATATAGTTGCCGGCGGGGCGAGCAGATCGGCCTCGGTTAGATATGGGCTTGAACGAGTGCCTGCCGGCGCTGAAATCATAGTTGTACATGATGCAGGTCGCCCGCTTGCGAGCTATAAGCTTGTCTTGTCAGTAATCAATGCCGTGCGCATGGGCGCAGCAGGTGCGGTGCCTGTTACTGGCGTAGTCGATACGATCAAGGAAGTCGAGGGCCGGAAGGTACTGCGTACGCTGGACCGGTCCCGTTTGGCTGTAGTGCAGACGCCCCAGGCATTTAGGGCTGGCGTCCTTAGAAGGGCGCACGATCCGGGCGTGGATGCCACAGATGATGCGGCGCTGGTCGAGGCGCTGGGTGAGGAGGTTGTAACGGTGCCAGGAGAAGGGAAGAACTGCAAAATCACGACTGCTGATGACCTGGCTCGCCTGGATGCAATGATTGGAACCGGCGAGACCGGTACCCGTCCATCCATCACCCTCCGCACAGGCCAGGGTATAGATATGCACCGTTTCGACTCCGGCAGCTACCGCCCTGGCAACACCGATCCCGCCCATCCTGAGGATCCTGCCGATCTTGCCAGACAGGCTGACCGGCTCGTGCTCGGAGGCGTGCGCATACCCTTCCACAAGGGATTAGTGGGGCATTCCGATGCTGACGTCGTGACTCATGCTGTTACTGATGCCCTTCTGGGCGCCGCCGGACTTGGCGATATAGGCCGCCACTTTCCCGATACTGATACAAAATGGTCAGGAGCGGATTCCATGGAGATGCTCAGCCAGGTGATGGCAATGCTGCGTGATCACTCGCTTTCAGTTGTCAACGCCGACATCACCATCATTGCCGAAAGGCCGATGCTCTCTCCCCATATCGCCAGCATCCAGTCACGGCTGGCTGGAGTCACTGGCGGGCATGTCAACGTGAAGGCCACCAGGCCGGAAGGGCTCGGATCGTTGGGACAGGGCGAGGGAATCGCATGCCTGGCCAATGTCCTGCTGTCAGGAGCACCGTAACATGCCGGGTAAGGCCACCGGGAGAACTCCGAGGGCAGGGGGAGCCAAAGGCGCTCGCAGGAACCCGTCTGGGACTGGAAACTCGCGGCGTCCTGGCCGTACAGGCCGCCGGAAGCCTGCCCAGCCACGGCGGCCGGCCAGTGGAGGGATACGCAACCCTGTTGCAGGTAGAGCACGTAGTATGCCGCTAGCGCAGGTACCACAACGAGGCGCGTTGGATGATCGCGGACTCGGGGGAGACCAGGTGGAAGGGCGCAGGTCCGTACTGGAACTACTGGCCTGCGGCAGGCGAAACGTGCATGCGGTGTTCATGGAGGAGGGGCTGGAACCTTCCCCCATCCTCGAGGACATCGAGAACTTGACTCGAAAGCGGCACATCAGGCTGATCGAACTTCCGCCTGCGAAGATGGAGCAGGAAGCACTCTCCCAATCGTACCAGGGCGTCATCGCCAGGGCAGCATCCCTGGACCTGTATACTGTCGACGACCTTGCAATGGGTGTAGTACCAAGCAGCAACCCCTTCCCGGCAAGTGCAAGTGCAGAATCTTTGACCCGAACGGCCCGCGCCATTCCGTTCCTCGTACTGCTCGACGGAATCACCGATCCGCACAATCTGGGCTCCATCCTGAGAAGCGCTGAAAGTGCGGGCGCCACTGGCATCGTGCTACCCCGGCACCGCTCGGCACGCATAACTGCAGTGGCGACAAAAGCAGCGTCGGGTGCCGTCGAACACCTTAATTTCGCTCTGGTGGGCGGTATACCTGCAACCCTTATGGAGCTGGAGAAGATGGGGGTACAGACCATAGGTTTCGACTCAGCTGCACACACATCGCTCTATGATGTGAGTACAAGTCCATCCGATCCGGTGGCATTGGTCTTCGGCTCCGAGGGCAAGGGCTTGAGCCAGCTCACCAAGCGCAGATGCTCCGTTCTGGTATCGATACCTCAGTATGGTAAAATAGATTCCCTGAACGTGGCAGCGGCAGCAGCAGTGGGACTGTCCCATGTGGCCAGGGTGCGATCACACATCATGTGAGCCACCTCTCCAGTATCACCCTGGATGTAGAAGGGAGTCGTGGGCATGTGGTGCAATATGACGAAACTGAAGGCGCCAGACCACATGCCGTTTCTCGAAGTACCACTAAGTATCTCGCTGATCAGGATATCCGTGCGCCCACGATCCCTACCGGGCGGCTGGGAGCAGCCGCTGGGATACCGGCCCTATACCGTTTTCCGATCAAGCAGGCTGGTAGAAATCGTAAAACTGCTTGCGCAGGACATGCTTCTGTACCTTCCCCGTAGCAGTACGCGGCATCTCATCCACGAAGATGACGGCTTTAGGAGCTTTGAACGAAGCGATCTGTTGCTTTGTCTTTGCGATTACCTGCTCTGGATCAAGGCTCACGCCCGGCCGGGGTATCGCCACCGCCGTGATTGCCTCCCCCCACCTGTCATGAGGCAAACCGATGACGACCACCTCCATGATTCCCTCCTCAGCAGCATAGATGGCCTTTTCCACCTCTATCGATGCCACGTTCTCGCCGCCGGTCTTGATGACGTCCTTGGTGCGATCATCAAACCATAGAATCCCGTGCTCGTCGAAATGGCCTGTATCGCCGGAATGGAACCAGCCGTACTGGAAAGCAGTGGAGGTAGCCTCCTCGTCATGCAGGTAACCTTCCATGGCATGGGGTCCCCTGTACACTATCTCGCCGACTTCACCCGGAGCCAAGATGCCACCATTCTCATCCATGACAGCGGTCTGCACATTCACGATCTGGCTTCCCACTGACCCGGGATAACTGAGCTGATCCTCTGGCTTGAACACTGTGGTAAGGGGCGCCATCTCGGTCTGACCAAACCCTAGAGCGAACTCGCACTTGAAAGTTTCTATGGCGCGCTTCAAGTCTTTGTCCGGCATGGGAGCCATAGCGTAAAGCGCCCTTCTCAGGCTGGACAGATCGCGCTTGTGGATATCGGGGTGATCGATCATGATCCGGTACATCATGGGCAAGCCGAATACAAAGGTAATCTTTTCACGCTCAACTAGTTCCAGCAAGGCTGCGGGATCAAATGTCCTCATCACAAAAATTGTGCCTCCCACTGCGATAGCCGGAGTGATGACGCCATTGAGCTGGGCGGTGTGGAAGAATGGCATCATTGCGGCCGTCCTCTCCTTGGCTGTAAACCCAGATTCGACCACACACGTCATGGACTCCAGGTAGATCGAGAGATGGCTGCCCACCACACCCTTTGGTGCAGAAGTGGTCCCACTCGTATAAAGATACGTCAGGGGGTCCCGGTCCTCTATATACACCTGTGGCTCATCGGCATTGCCCTCACTGAGGAGATCCCAGAACCGGTGAAAACCGGCCGGCCTGATCCCCATCAGCACATTGCCGGCCTGATCCCCATCGCCGATACCTGGTGCCAATATTACATCGCTGAGTGTTGAAACGCTGTCGAGAGCCAGCAAGACATTAGCGACCAGCTGACTCTCCACAACAATCCCCCGCGCCTTGCAATGATCAAGGACGTACGCGATCTCTGCGGCCTGCCATCCCGTATTGATCGGGACGCATACCACGCCCAGCTTCGCGCAGGCATAGTAAGTGAGTACAAACTCCAGACTGTTCCCAGCCAGTATGGAAAGCCTGCCTCCTCTCGAATATCCCTGATTGGCCAGCGAGTTTGCCAGCTGGTTTACGTGCTCGTTCAATTCCCCATAGGTGAGTCTCTTACCACCGTCGACGATGGCAAGCTTTTCAGGCATCCGCCACGCCGTCCGGGTAAGAGTGTCGCCCATATTCAGCCTGGTGATGATGTTACGGTTACGCGTGTCCAAGTCCATAATGCAAATCATAATCGTTTGCAGGTTTGCAATGCTCGTCAACCGCATTCTCGGCAACGAATAATTGCCAGTTTTGTCAGATTTTAAACCAGTACTGGCCGGAGAGCCGCATTATTATTTTCATCCAGTCACCGTTTTCAAGGTGATACAACCCTCCATGTCTCTGGCACGAAAATGCTTACTCGAGCGGATTGCCGATGATTTACAGGCCGATGATTTACAGGGAGTCCACCCGACTCTATGCCACTGATGGTAGGTGGTCCGGTAGGAATTTGCGCGTGCTGCCTGGAGGAGTGCGAGAGTGGACGGATCGGACGGTCTCGAAAACTGTTGTGGTTGCAAGGCCATCGTGGGTTCGAATCCCATCTCCTACGCGCCAACCCTTGTTCTTCAAGTCTATATGTCCAGTTTGCGAGCAGACTCAAACCGCTTGCTGACATCTTCCCAGTTGACTACCGACCACAGAGCGTTGACGAAGTCTGCCCGTACATTACGGTAATGGAGGTAGTAAGCATGTTCCCATACGTCGAACACCAGTAGTGGTACGCTGCCGTTACCCAGGTTGCCGTGATGATCGTAGACCTGCTCGACCACCAGCTTCTTGCCTAATGGTTCGTAGGCAAGAGCTCCCCAACCAGAGCCCTGAACCAGTATGGAGGCTTGGGTGAGTTGGGCTCTGAATGCATCGAAGGAACTGAAATGTTCGGTGATTGCAGCAGCAAGTTCACCTTCCGGCTGTCCACCTCCACCAGGTACGAGGTTCTTCCAGAATATGGAATGCAACACATGTCCGGAGATATTGAACGCCAGTGTCTTTTCTAGACCGACCAGTGAGTTGAAGTCGTTCGTTCCCCGCACTTCTGCGAGGCGTTCGAGTGTCGTGTTGGCACCAGCGACGTAGGCGGCATGGTGCTTTGAGTGGTGGAGTTCCAGATTCTCACCGGAATAGTATGGTTCGAGAGCCGAGTAATCGTATGGAAGTTCCGGAAGGGTGTAGGTCATTTCAATCTCCTTTGTGTAATATTCCCTTTGATGTTACCTGCACGGGCATTCATGCCTGCGCAGCGTGGCATCATGCAGCCATTGCGCTGTGCCTTTCTTTAAGTATAGGGGAGGGAAGAGACCAGGTGTGTCGCTCCGGAAACAATCGTTTGATTGGGCCGGCTCGGGTAGGGCCAAGTTTCGTGGCTCTCTCCATTCCATGCTCATGTGGCGCCTTCGCGATGCAGTGGAAACGTTCCAGTTGCCCTGCTTCCCAGGTTGCCTTCTGCGTTACCGGAACTACGTAGAAGGCAACAAAGCGAAGAGCCCCGTGTATTCACGGGGCTCTTCCATCTGGTATGTAGCAGTGGAGAGAAATAGTGGACAATACCTGACTCGCAAGCCCAGACCCAGGTCCACACCCGGACCCGGACCCGGACCCAGGTGCTAGTGGGCCAGGTGCTAGTGGGCCAGGTGCTAGTGGGCCAGGTGCTAGTGGGCCAGGTGCTAGTGGGCCAGGTGCTAGTGGGCCAGGTGCTAGTGGGCAACAGCCTGCGGATCAGTCTTCATGGCAACTGACTCGATGCTCTCTCCTGAGGCATCCTCCAGGTTGCGACCCATAGGCTCGGGCAGAGCAACTATGGTGAGCAAAAGCCCTATCGCTGACACGCCGGCCATGACGCCCATCACGCCTGACAGGTGAATGGTCTTGAGCAACGTAGGAACCAAAAGGGCTCCGAGGAAAGCTCCTGTCTTGCCTCCGGCGGCGGAGATCCCGTCCCCGGCGCCTCGAATGGATGTCGGGAATATCTCTGACGGATAGACAAACGTGGTCTCATTGGGACCGAACTCGATGAAGAAGTAGCTGATCCCGAACACCACCAGAAAGGCCCATGGGTTCTTGGCCATTCCAGGTATGACCGCAATTGCCCCGAAGGCGAGCGCCATGACAAGAAAACCCTGCCATTGGATTCGCTTCCGTCCCATCTTGTCCATCAGGAATACCGCCATCCAATACCCCGGTACAGCGAATACGGCAAAGATAGCTCCTGCGATCAATACATTGTCCAGCAGAGTGGCTTTCGGCTGGAGAGCCTTCAGAATCAAGGGACTCGATACCGAGTTGCCATAGAAGGCAATATCCATGAGGAACCAGGTTCCCGCTGTACCAAAGAGCCGGAGCAGGAACGGCGAGTCAGTCAGCCTGTAGTGAAGCTTCCGGATGGTGGCACCCGTTGCTCCACCACTGCCCGAGTCTCCGTTGCTCCTACCCTCTGCTGCAAGGCTGGCCGGGGTGGACCCGTTGGCCCGTACTGCCGGGGTGGACCCGGTCACCCAGGCCGCCGTCTCGATGGTAGCCGCCACGTCCCCCTTCACCGCCAAGGTGTAGCGTGGAGTCTCCTTGATCTTGCGGCGCAGGTAGATCACCGAAGCAGCCGGGATGGCTCCAAGACCGAGCATGAGCCGCCAGGCCAGTGCGTGAGACACGCCGGCGCCAAGGAGGATCGCGGCAACTGCCGGACCGGCGAGCAGCCCGAATCCTTGCATGGCGAATACGGTGCCGACGAGCCGCCCGCGGTTCTTGCGGTTGGCATACTCGGAGGTGATCACTGCGGAAGTGGCATAGTCACCGCCAACCCCGATCCCGACAAGGATACGGAAAGCGAACAGCACTGCAAAGTTCGGTGAGAATGCCGAGGCGACAGCACCCAGCACCAGCAGCATGACTTCTATCCCGTAGACGGCTTTGCGCCCGAACATGTCCATGAGCTTGCCGAAGGTCAGGGCCCCGACCACTGCTGCGATCAGCGAAATCGAGTTCAGCAGGGACAGCTGAGCTGTCGTCAGATGCCAGATGGGAGTCAGGATTGCAGTGACCGTTCCTATAATGAACAGGTCATAGGCATCGGTGAAAAAGCCCATCCCGGCAGTGATCACCGTCAGCCAGTGCTTGCTGTTCAGCGATGCGTCGTCGAGAGTCTTGTAAGCCGAATGGGAACTGCCTCTCTGGCCGGTAGTCATCGGACACCCCTACCGGTAGGGCTTACGCCCTGGACTGAGCTGGAAAGGTAAAATAAAGATACACCAGCATCAATAGCCGGCTGCCATCTTGTACATTCCCGTTTTTTGGTTTGCCTGCTGTTTAGCACTCTCGACATCCTCCTTGTGTTGTATGTCCTGGTAGTTGCTGTTCTTGCCAACCGCTTCGATGCGGTTCAGACGTCATTATCTACACCCTGGTTGAACGGCAGGGTAAGGAAAGATGAACGGAGGGTTAACTCTGGGTGAATAGTTGTTCATTGCTGCCGGCATCTGGTGTTGCACGGCGTGCTGGAAGGACTTAGAATAATTGCCGGAGAGGTGCGAGAGCGGCCGAATCGGACTCACTGCTAATGAGTTGAGTGGGGAAACCTGCTCCGAGGGTTCAAATCCCTCCCTCTCCGCTCCTGCAGTATCCGTAATGCGTTGCCTGCCGCGTGTCGTGATCGGACACTTCCGGGCTGCACGTTCCAATTATTTGTTCCACCTATCGTTCCAAGCACAGAGAGGCCGATCTGCACTATGAATGGTGACCGGCCCTGCGGGCCACTAGATTATCCTCATGGCTGATCGCTACTGGCTGGCATCATTAGGGTGTCCCAAAAATCAAGTCGACTCGGACAAGCTCGAAGGTGCGCTTGCATCTGATGGCTGCACAAAGGCGTCCAGGCCACAGGATGCCGATGTCATAGTGGTGAATACCTGCGCATTCATCGAAGCTGCAAGGGAGGAGTCAATAGCTGCAATACTGGAACTGGCAGATACGAAGCGCGAAGATGCCCGTCTGGTGGTCACTGGCTGCATGGCTGAACGCTACGGCAATCTGCTCACCGACTCCATGCCCGAGATCGACATGGTGGCCGGTTTCGGAGTCCCGATCACGCTGCGAACCCACCCGGAAAAGACCCCCATCATGGATCTCCTGGAACTTCCCCGCCCTCCTACGGCTTCCCCCTGGGCTTACGTAAAAATAGCGGAGGGGTGCGATCGTAAATGCGGCTTCTGCGCGATACCCTCTTTCAGGGGTCCTCAGCGTTCTCGCACGAAAGAGGCCATCATAGATGAGGTCGCATCGCTGGGTACTGGGGTGAGGGAAATTGTTCTGGTGGCGCAGGATCTTGCGTCGTGGGGCATGGACATATCGGTAAGCCGGCCATTACGGGCGCGAGCGATGCGCCGGCCGGTAATCGATCTCATCGATGAACTGCGTGGACACGTGGAGAGGCTTCGCCTGCTGTATATATACCCGTCAGCGATTACGAAGGAATTCATCGAGGCTGTATGCGCAACCGGCATACCATACTTCGACATCTCCCTGCAGCACTGCTCGCCAAGCTTGCTCAGGCGCATGCGCAGGAGTGGCAGCAGGGATCGTTTCCTGCGCCTCGTAGAATCCATACGATCGATTGAACCCAATGCAATATTACGGTCGTCGTTTGTCGTCGGGTATCCGGGAGAGACCGACGAGGACCACGCCATGCTGCTTGACTTCCTGGAAAAAGCATCTCTTGATTGGGCGGGCTTCTTTCCTTTTTCTCTTGAAGAAGGTACTTATGCGGCTGGATTGGACGGCCAGGTGCCGGCGGAACTTGCGCTGGAAAGGCAACGGGAGTGCTCTGCAGTGCAGGAAACGATCATGACCGTACGGCGCGCAAGCCACCTGGGGCAAACTGTCGAGGTGCTGGTGGACAGCCCTGGCGAATCCAGATCCTACATGGAGGCACCGGAAATTGACGGGGTGATCCAGGTACCCCGCACCCTGAAAGCAGGTACCATCGTGCCAGTGGTGATCACCGGCCTGCAGGGAAGCGATCTTATAGCCAGACCGGCAAAGCACCTGGCCACACCACAAACGAAGGTTGTGAACGTTGTAACAGGTGACACGGTAGGCGATGCACTGGGCAATGTGGTAAGCAAGGGGGGCGGTAACATAGAAGCAAACTCCACGTATGATGATGCCCGAAAGTCATGGAGCTAGCGGGGATGGCGAAGCATCCCGGCATCGGGACAACCGGCGGCAGTACGAGGTACGGCCCGACAGCGCTGGTCACCCCCGCCAACGCGGTTACATTCGCAAGACTTCTGGCCAGCCCGGTGTTGGTTGGGCTGGTAATTGCATATGGTGTCCGCTGGCCTATTTTCGTCCTTGCAGTGGCGGTATTCGCAACCGATGGGCTGGATGGATGGATAGCCCGACGCCATGGGGCAACCAGTTCCGGAGCATTCCTCGATCCCCTGGCAGACAAGTTTGTAGTGCTGGGCGTCCTCTATACGCTGGTAGGTCGCGGAACGGTCTCCTGGATACCCGTGTCCCTTATTGCACTGCGTGAGATTGCAATGAGCGCATACCGTTCGCTGGTGGCGCGAAAGGGTGTATCAGTTCCGGCAAGGCCGCTTGCCAAGACCAAAACAGCAACACAGGATCTGGCCGTGGGCCTCTTCCTGCTGCCGGCAATCGCCAACCAGCATACCCTGCTCAGCGTGATCCTCTGGGTTGCAACAGCGCTGACTATCGCCAGCGGTGTGCAGTACCTCTACGATGGGATAGTACTCTCCAGGCATGCCCGACGGTGATAATGCCCGTTGACGTCGAGGAAGGCAGCGTGATACTGCCATGAGAGTAGAGATAGTAACGGTCGGCACCGAGCTCCTGCTCGGGCAGATCGTAAATACCAACGCCACCGTCATAGCAGACCGGCTTGCCACTGCGGGTATAAGCTGCCATTACTGCCAGGTAGTAGGCGACAACCAAGAGAGGATGGTTCTCTCTATCAGAACGGCGCTTGCTCGAAGCGATGCCGTGATCGTCTGCGGGGGGCTCGGACCCACTCCCGATGACATCACGAGAGAAGCGGTAGCTGAGGTGATGAACACCACCCTGCATCGCTACGACGACATTGCCCTGTATATTGAAGGTCTTTTCCGGTCCAAAGGCAAAGCAATGCCCCCGACCAACCTTCGCCAAGCGGATGTGCCTGAGGGCGCCTCAGTAATTCCCCAACGCGACGGGACCGCCCCCGGACTGATATGTCCCATGGGCCAGAAGGTGATATATGCACTGCCAGGCGTCCCGCGAGAGATGGAGGAGATGCTCTCCCGTGCGGTCATACCTGACCTCGAAAGACGTATGGCGGAAACCGGTGATACCAGGGTAATGGAAAGTAGGGTCCTGCGTACCTGGGGCCTAGCAGAATCCGACTTGGCTCAACGCCTTGGACCCCTGGTCGTATCTCTCGACAGAGACCCGTCGGGTATCAGTTTACCTGAAGACGGGAGCGGGGCTGCAGGGTCGCAATCCGGAGAAGGGCAGGCATCAGGAGGGCAGCCGCAAGATCCAGGAGAGGAGTTACCGGACAGGCAGCCACGCGCAACCATCGCATTTCTCGCAAGCGGCATAGAAGGCATAAAGGTGCGTATAACCACCACTGCAACGGACCGTAACGATGCTCGACGGCTGCTTGCAAGAGTGGAAGGTGAAGTACGCAGGATTGCCGGTTCGGCTGTCTTCGGTGTCGATGACGAGACGATGGAAATAGTGGTGGCTTCCCTGCTGGAATCTCGAGGATTGACAATCGCTGTGGCTGAATCCCTTACGGGCGGCCTCGCCACGTCCCGGCTTGTGGCTGTACCGGGCGCCAGCAGGTGGCTGAAGGGAGGCATTGTATCCTATACGAGTTCTGCAAAATATGAGTTGCTTGGCTTACCGCCCGGTCCTGTTGTCAGTAGAGAGGCTGCAATCTCGATGGCCGAACACGTAGCAGACCTGTTGCATGCAGATATAGGACTTTCGTTTACCGGAGTGGCTGGTCCCGATTGGCAGGAAGGCCAGCCACCAGGCAGGGTCTACGTGGGCATTGCAATGCCGATGCCCGAGCAGGCAAACGAGCAAGCGCACTTGGAGGAGCTGTCGCGTCTACCGGGCACGCCGGATCTACCGGACATGACATACTCACCGGAACTGACGGAGCATGGTTCTACCACAGGGAATCCCGGCAAGTCTCCCGAGGCCAGTCAAGCATTGCAAATGTATACCGCGGGCCAAATGTATACCGCGGGCAGGGTCTCGGAGGCAGTGGAACTGAACCTGCCAGGCGACAGGAACCTAGTTAGGCAGCTGGCAGTAATCTCCGGCATAGATCTGGTCAGGAGGCGGCTGCTGTGGCCAAGGCCACGGTAGCACGCCTTTTACTGGAGTTCCTGCCCGAGCATGCCTTTATAGAGATTGAAGGTAAAGTCATCGAAAGCCACCAAGATGCTGCGTTCGACGCTGGTAGCTCCACTTACTTGTCTCAGCGCGGACACCGCCACTGCAGCTGCCTGGTCAGGCGGGTAACCGTATACCCCAGTGGAAATTGCAGGAAAGGCAACAGAACTGGCACCGACTTCATCTGCAAGTTGTATTGAACGACGGTAGCATGACGCCAGTGTGGCTGCTTCTGATCTGTCCCCACCTTTCCACACTGGACCCACCGTATGGATGATCCACCTGGCAGGAAGGTTGAACCCAGGCGTCACAACCGCATCGCCTGGGTCGCAATGACCGATGGCAGCACATGCCTCATGGAGTTCGCGGGCTCCTGCGGCCGAGTGGATCGCTCCGTCCACGCCGCCTCCGCCTGCCAGTGCCTGGTTGGCCGCATTGACGATTGCATCCACTTCCAAACAAGTGATATCGCCCTTCAACGTCTCTATACGCATAGACCGTATTGTAGTGCTTACGAAGGCAGCTTGATCCCGTAGACAATGGCTGCTTCACTGTGCACCGTCACGCCGGTCACCCCGGTAAAGCCTGCTTCTTCCAGCCACCTCACCCAGTGCTGCATCGGCGCGGGACGTTCCTGTACCCTCAACATGAACTTGACGACGTTCTTGGCTATTCTCCACCAGCCCGCGGGACCTTTTCTTGCAAAAGCAAGCACCTTGGAAGTGATTATCTCCCGGTCACGGTGGGTGCCTCCACGACCGAACATCATATCTCCTATAACGATACGCCCCCCAGGCTTGATCCAGTCATATGCACGTTTCACTGCCAGCGCTTTGTCAGGATCCCTTAGGTGATGCAATGCGTAGTTGGTAACGACGATATCGACGCTGCCGGGCTCCACCTCTAAACTTTCTATTGCACCTGCGTGGATGGTGATATTGTCGAGCTTCGCCAGGCCAGCCTTCCTGGACAATTCGCCAAGCATCTCCTCGCTTATATCGACTGCCATGACTTTTTCGGCCTTTTGTGCAATTGGCAGCGCCAGGGCCCCGGTACCGCATCCCAAATCGACCACAACGTCATGCATTGAAGGGGCGGCCAATTCAATGACACCGTTGATCACGTCCTGCAAGCCAGGCAGAGCGCCGTGGTCCCAGGACGCAGCTCGCCTTGACCATGCCTTGCGCTGGCCGGCAACCGCTGCTCTGGTCAGTATTCCCACCGGTCGACCGGCATCCCCGGTTCCGGCATGACCTCTCCTTGCCATTCGCCCATCATCTTTCCCGAACCCTTCAGGCTCGTCCTTCCTGGAGCTTCCAGGCGAGTTTCCATGAGAAGTTCCATATGGCCGATTACCGGGGTTACCGCTGGTTCCATTCACTGTTACAGCTTGCCACAAAAAGTTGGGGCATGGTGCACCAGGTTTGTGGCATGCGTGTATACTAATGTACTATATTTCGTGAATCACATCGCCTAGAATTGATTAGTTCGATAATGCGTGACTTGCTGTCCATAGCTGAAGTTGAATGGTTTCACTTAGGATGAGTCGTCCTCATCCCTACCAGGGACGCCAAGCCGCACTGGCCACCAAACACGGGAAACTCGCTCAAATCGCCCCGGCCCTGCGCTCAGCACCTGGCCTCGACGTCGTCGTAGCTGATATTGATACCGACCAGTTCGGTACCTTTACCGGCGAGGTTTCGAGACCCGGTGACACCCTGGAGACAGCGATCATCAAAGCTCGAGCCGGCGCCGAAGCATTGGGGCTTCCTCTCGGAATAGCCAGCGAAGGCTCCTTCGGGCCTCATCCTGAGCTTGTACTTATACCAGGCAATCTGGAAATCGTAGTACTGGTGGATATGGAGTTGGGCTATCACGTAGTCGAGCAGGTACTGACCACGGACACCAATTTCGCCCATATACGGCTTGCGCCGGATCAGTCGCCGGACGACTTCGCATACAATGCCGGATTTCCCACCCACGGCCTGGTTGTCCAACCTTCAAGTGGTCCTGGCCCGGTATGCAAAGGAATAGTCACTAGTACCGATCTGGCTGCCGCAATTGCCACCGGTGCGGCTGCTTCCGCTGACGGCAAAGCGCTCGTACAGACCGACATGCGTGCCTGTTACAATCCCACTCGCCAGATCCAGATTACAGCAGCAGCGGAACGTCTTGCGCAACGTCTTACCACCTTATGCCCTGCATGTGGTACACCTGGCTGGGGCACGGTCGGCAGTGCCGGCGGGTTGCCGTGTGAGATATGCCAGACACCCACCGCACTTACTCGCAGCACCATCTACGGCTGCCCAGCCTGCACATATCGTGAATCGCACATTGTTCAAGAGCTTGCCCCGGCCGGGCGTTGCCCGATCTGCAACCCGTGACATGGGTGTGCTGCCAGATAAGCTAGGCAATCCGGTCAGCCTACCGTGCGATCCATCATGCGACCCGTAGTGCATGGACCGTCTCCGCACATTGGGGCCACCCTCTTCACCGATGCATATTGCCGACCACATACGATAGTTGTTTCATGTAATATAATACGTATGTATGATTATGGCATCGATATTCATAGGAAACGGTCTACGACACAAGTCACTGGCGATTCACCTTTATGCAGCAGATGGGTAGCGTGACATGCTCACCGGGAAACGCCTTCTGGTAACCGGCGTGGCGACGCCGGACAGCATCGCCAGTGCAGTCGTTGCTCGTGCCCGGTCCGAAGGAGCCGAGGTAATGGTTGCGGCATTCCCTCGCGATATGAGTACAGCGCGTGATGTGCTGGACGGCATCGACCCCGTTATACCGGTGGTGCCGGTAGATGCTACCTCCAGCGAGGACCTTGCATCTCTCGCTCACATCATTGAAGACCGGTGGGGAACTCTCGATGGCATATTGCACGCCATAGCTTACGCTCCTCGCGCCGCGCTGATGTCAGTGATGGAAGCTGATCCTGATGGAATCGCTGTTGCCATGCAGTCAAGCGTGTGGACCTTTTCTGCACTGGCCCGGCTCCTTGCTGGGATGGCGCCTCCAGATGGAGCCAGCCTGGTAGGGCTCGACTTCGACAGCGGGCGAGCATGGCCGGTATACAATTGGATGGGTCCCTGCAAGGCAGCGTTACGCTCGCTCAGCCAGTACCTCGCTCGTGACCTTGGTCCACAACGGATCCGCTCCAATCTAGTGGCAGCCGGTCCGCTCCGTACCCGTGCAGCCTCGGGAATACCGGATTTCGACCTGTTGCTCGAAGCGTGGAGACGGCAGGCTCCCCTCGCCTGGGACTCATCTGATGCTGGCCCAGTGGCTGACACGGTATGCTTTCTGCTTTCAGACCTCTCGCGAGCTATTACCGGCGAGGTAATCCATGCCGATGGAGGTTTTCATGCTATCGCCACTTCGCTACGGGATGCAGGACAACCGGAATCACATCCTGGCGCTTGACAGTTACTAATATACGAGATATATTACATGAATATTATGACGTATATTAAAGAAGCCTGCACATGTCATCGCTACTCCACCTGATCCACCTGATCCACCTGATCCAGCTGCCGCAGTTGGCCATAGCCACACACGGCTCTCCTGCAGGATCAGCTGCCATAGTGCTTGCCACCATACTACCGTGGCTACTGGCACTTCTTAACCGTCCGCTCGGCCGGCACATGACCGCCAGGCTGGCATGGATCCCTGTTGGTACCTCCATAGCAGCCGGTATTGCGATTGGCGCGACAGGGCCTTCGGTTGCAGGCATCACCAACTCGCATGGGCATCTGCTGGCCGGTCTGCAAGCAAATACCTACTCGATCACACTGATCGTTCTCGTTACCTTCGTCGGTGCTCTCGTGCAATCGTTCGCCCTCAGGCACCTTCAATCTGATACCCACGCTGCGAGATTCGCTGCCGGCGCTCACGTGGTGGTCGGGGCCATGGTAATCGTGGCAGACTCGGCTACTCTTGCCGGATTGGTGATAGGATGGGTGATCGCCGGCATGGCCTTCACAAGTGTACTCGGATACCGGGCGGAATTGCCTGGCGTCAAGCGCTCTGTGGCAGCCACCCGCCGAGCATTCATGATTGGGGATACCGCTCTTGTAGTAGCTGCGTCCTGGATCATCCTACGATCAGGGGACGTTTTACTTACCTCGTCACACGACCTGCAGGTTGCGGCAGGTCGCCTTGGTGCAGGAGGGCCGGTTGTGGCCTTACTGGTGGCCGTTTCCGCTCTGGCTCGCTCGGCCCAGTTCCCGCTCGGACGATGGATGGCAGGGACCGTCAACGCCCCTACACCCGTCTCTGCACTGTTGCACGCCGGGGTCGTCAATGGTGGAGGCATCCTCCTGGTGCGGATGGCGCCGCTGGAAGATACATCTGTGCCGGCAACACTCATAGTATTCTGCTGTGCATTCATCACGCTGGCATACGGCATAACGGCCATAAGGGCCAGATCGGACGTGAAGGGTGCTCTGGCCTTGTCGACCCGTGCACAGATGGGATTCATGTTGGCTGAATGTGCTGCCGGGCTTCCGGTATTCGCCACCGTGCATTTGATCGGGCACGCCATCTACAAGGCCACCTTGTTCTTCGGTTCAGGCAACGGTATTCGCCGACCGGGAACGCGCCCAACCAAACCAGTTCATTCGCGCCGGTTGCCGGCAGGTCTGCCGGCTATAGTGGCGGGCATAACGGGTGGCGCGATAACCCTGGGCACGATGTTGATGGTCATGAGTAGTCTTGGCGGTTATCGTAGCTGGCCGCTTCTCCTTTTCAGTGGAGTGACGGCAACCGTCGTGGGAAGGGAATGGTGGCTCCGGCATCCGAGAGGATGGGGCTGGCCCATGGTGGCCGCCTTTGCATTGGTCGTCCTGCCAGCCATCTATGCCGCGTTGCTTTCCGGCCTTGGCGGATGGCTTGTATCCACCTTAAGTATGGTTCCTGCAACGCCAATCGGACCGTGGTGGCTCGTCGCGGCCAGCACCGTCGCTGCAGCGTTTTCCTTTGCAGCGTGGCGATGGATGCCTATGACGGCTCTATCAATGCTGGTACCGGCTGGAAACCAAGGTGATGTACCTGCACCCCAGAGATTGGCAGGCCTGCGCCTGTGGCGCGTTTCCGCCCGACCCATGGTATCAAATGGAGATCGGCAACAGCACTCTGGGAACCGCCCGATGGATGGTGACGCGGCATGACCGTTACCGGCGTCCATGCCAGGTCGGCTGACGGTATTCCGATCGAGCCACGATCCCAGCCGTCCACCGAGTCACGATCCCAGCTGTCCACCGAGCCACGATCCCAGCTGTCCACCGAGCCACGCGCCGAGTCAATGGCCGGATCTACGTGGCCTGTCGGGTATATGGAGGACCTGGACGAAGCCGCTAGGATCATCGGCCCGCTATGGCCTCTAGGTACTGCTATAGCGGTGAATCCGCTGTGGGATTTGCGCCAGTTGCAGTTCTCGCAAGCTATGACACTTCTCGACCGGACATACAGAGTATCCGGCTACCCGCAGGCAGCATTTATCGAGCATTCCTATAGTACTGGGCGCATTACTGGCTCAGATCTGATCAAGGCGCTGGAGCTACTCGACCAAGCTCCAATGGACGCAAGACCCGATTCGATCTGCCGGCACCTCCACGACGGTGCCTCCATACTCACTCCATCTGAGCATTATGACACAGTACATGGTACCAGGCTTGCCAGTGAGGTCAATGAGATGGTAGCTGCATGGTGTGCTGCATTTGCCGGTGGCATCCTGCCGGACAGGACCGGATCAGGATTTTACCAGTCGTGGCGAACTGGCATGCAGCAAGGCTACCGCATCCGTGGGCGGTTGGGCGCTCGCGGGCGCAGTGTGATCAAGTCGCTTGACGCTGATGCCGCCATGGCAGCTCAGCAGTGCCTGTCTCGGCTCGGAGTGCCAGCCAGCCAGCGTGTTGCAGTTCTAGCTGCTCATCTGGTACGTATGCCGGGCTGGGCCGGCCATGCCAAATGGCGCTCGAATTGGGCGCCAGAGGGCTACGGTGGACCAGCCATAGATCTGGTAAATTACATGGCCGTTCGCCTAGCAATCGAGACAGCACTCCTGGCGGCCGTCCTTCCGGCCGCTGTTCCAGACTTCTTTCCAGGCCCGATACCGACCCCACGCATGGCCCCAGCCCCAGCCACGGGCACCTCTGAGCATCCCAGCTTCCACACAGTTTCCTTCACGGGCCCAAATTCCTATGCGCACCCAGCCTCACCGGCCGGCTCGTCAAACGAGCCGGCATCGGTCTCCCGCTCGTTCCCGGTGCAGGCTCCATTGGAAGCAGGTCTTCCGGCCCGACTCGCCCTGCCGACGGAAGTGTCCACGAGACTTGCTAATTTGGCACGTCACGAGGCAGCCGAAGTATGGCTGCTCGCTTACGAGGTTCATTGGTACAAAGAGTTGCTGGATCGGATCGCCGGCAAGGCGCTCGATGGGGATGATGGCGCCAGCGGAGCAGGAATCTCTCTGCCGGATGCGCAAGCCGTGTTCTGCATCGATGTGCGTTCGGAAGGAATCCGTAGGCACCTGGAAAGTGTAGGGCCTTATGAGACCTTTGGATTTGCGGGTTTCTTCGCACTGCCGTTGCGCTTCCATGCGTGGGGTGCGGAGGATGCATTTGATGCCTGCCCTGTCCTGTTGCAACCTGCTATTCACATGGCGGAACAGCCATTAAATGGCATGAGCAAAGAAGCATGGCGATCCGTGACGGGCCGGCAGGCTCGCGCCGCGTTCGGCAAGGCCAGAGAGTCAGCCCATCATGGTACGGTGGCTCCTTTCATGCTTGCAGAGGCCGGAGGCTTCTTTGCGGTCCCGCTTGCCCTTGCGCGTACCCTGGCTCCCCGTGCATTCAGGCGCGCGAGGGATATCTCGGGCCGCCTGTTCGCCCCGCCTGTACCGGCATCTATCACTGCCGACCCTGCCCTTGGTGCTCTCAGCGATGACGATCGAGCAACCTACGCGGAATCGACTCTTGTTGCAATGGGTCTGACCAGTGGATTCGCTCCGGTAATACTGCTGTGTGGTCACGGTGCCACCTCCGAGAACAACCCTTATGCTTCCGCGCTGGACTGTGGGGCGTGCGGAGGGAACCGGGGCGCTTCGAGCGCACGATCGGCGGCGGCCATATTCAACATGCCGGGGACCCGGTACCGGCTGGCTGATCGCGGCATCGACATCCCGCCGGAAACGTTGTTTGTCGCTGCTGAGCACGACACCGTGACGGATCATGTCATCATACTCGATCGTCACCTCGTACCGGCATCCTGGCAGCCGCGGTTGGATCGCCTTGAAGCTGACCTCGAGACAGCCGGGAGGCTTCTGGCTACCGAACGGGCAGGATCGTTGCCTGGAAGGCAACGGCGAGATGGCTCTCGCTCTGCGCGCACCAGCGCCACGGATTGGGCGCAAGTACGCCCTGAATGGGCATTGGCCCGAAACGCTGCATTTGTCGTAGGTCCTCGGAACATGACTGCTGGCATTGATCTGGAACGGCGCGTGTTCCTGCACTCTTATGATTCCTCCATAGACAAAGATGGTTCGGCGCTCGAGACCATCCTCACTGCCCCGATGGTGGTCGCCCACTGGATCAACGCGCAGTATTATTTCTCTGCAGTTGCTCCAGAGGTCTTCTCCTCCGGCGATAAGACTATCCACAATGTGGTGGCTGGAATCGGAGTGCTGCGTGGAGCAGGTGGCGACCTCGGAGTTGGCCTCCCACTCCAGTCGCTATTCGATGGCAAGCAGCTCTATCACGAACCAATGCGCCTTCTGGTGATCGTGGAGGCCCCGCTGGACCGTATAGACAAAATTATCGCCCGCAACCCGGTGCTCTTGGACCTTTTCGATGGACGATGGGTGCACTTGATCGCACGTAATGGAGCAGGGATGCCATGGATGATGCGCCACCCAGGAGGTAAGTGGGATGCGGATTGGCCGCCGGCGAATCGGCAAGCTGCCTCCAATCCCGCCATCCAAGGAGGTCAATGATAGCGGATTACCACGTCCACCGCTATCCCTGCGAACAGTATGGTCAGGTACGTGATAGACCAGTGGAACACCCTCATAGGCGATGCTCCAGGAGACTTCCTGTAAAGCTTCCATGATTGCCATGCGAAGGCGGCGCCACCGGCGGCGGCAAGCAGTGTATAGACAATGCCCATACGGGCTACAGGCACTAGAGCGAGCGAGCAGGCCCATAATGCCAGTGCGTATATGAGCATCTGCCGTGCAGTAGACTCGTAAGATGAGACAACTGGCAGCATCGGAACATTGGCGGCCTCGTAGTCATCCCGGTAACGCAAAGCCAGCGCCCAGAAATGAGGCGGAGTCCAGAGAAAGACTATGCCGAACATCACCAGGGCTGGCCACGACAGGCCCCCTGTCACGGCAGCCCAACCGACAAGTACCGGGACAGCTCCAGCAGCACCTCCTATAACGATATTTTGTGGCGATTTTCTCTTCAGCCAGATGGTATAGACGACGAGATAGAACAGAGCCCCGGCCAGAGCCAGGGCGGCAGCCAAGAGATTAGCCACCGCCCAGAGGCATGCAAATGCAACTACCTCCAGTACCAACGAGAATATCGCCGCTCCTGCCGGGGACACCAGCCCGCTGGCCAGCGGCCTACCCTTTGTGCGCTCCATGATCTTGTCTATGTCACGATCCACTACCATGTTGGCTGCATTGGCGCCACCCGAAGCCAGGGTGCCTCCAGCCAGAGTACCTATAATCAGCCCAACTGAGGGTATTCCCTCTTTGGCCAGGAACATCGCAGGGAGGGTGGTCACCAGCAGCAACTCGATGATGCGTGGCTTAGTGAGGGCTATGTATGCCCTAAGTTTCTCAATTGTGCTGCTTGCGTCACTTGGCACATGCCTGGTCAGGGTCACCTCGATATCCTTCCTGAAATCCGCGCGAGGAAACGGACAGCCGTTCCCAGTACAAGTCTACCGGACTTTAGGCAAGAGTGCCCCGTCCGTGAGGGCGGGGAAGTTCACCGGGAAACCAGCGCTCTATGCATACCGCCGGCACAACGCAAATCCATGACGGAAATTGCGCCTGACGGCCTGTCATGTGGACAGGATGCTGGTATCCTATGCGGCAGATCGCGCGATAGATTATGAGCCGTTGCCAGCAGGAAAGGCAGGTATGATGGCACGGTGTTGCCAGCTGGCGGGAGGGCACCGTGATCTGCGGAATATCCGCTAGGCATTGCAGCGGTAAGTAGCAAGCAAATTTGGTAAAATAAAAGATGATGGTATCTACAGTCGAAGCCGCACCCGAAACAAGGCATCGACCTGGTTCCGCGGATGACCTCAGGCAAGAGGGTCCGTGGATGGTAATCGTGTGGAACGATCCCGTCAACTTGATGTCCTACGTGACGTTTGTCTTCCAGAAGCTTTTCGGTTACAGCCAGGAAAAGGCCACAAAACTCATGCTGGATGTCCACAACAAGGGTAAGGCGGTGGTGTCTTCAGGACCGAAGGAACGGGCGGAGTTCGATGTCTTCAGGTTGCATGGGCATGGATTGTGGGCCACGATGGAACAGATTCCAGCTGCCTGATGGAAGGTCTGCCCCGGATAGAGCGCCAGAGAGACGGCACCTATCGCGTCATCCTCGAAGATCACGGGAGAGAGCTGTTGGCTGCACTTTGCATCCAGGCAAAGCAGCTGATTGCTCGGAATGATCCCGCTTCACGGCGCCTTTTCCCGCCTGCGCACATGGAAGGCGGGAAGGCCGAAGAGGAATACAGGCAGCTGGTAGGGGACGAGATCAGGAATGGCCATATTGAAGCGCTGAACATTCTGGAAACTACTGCATCCAAAGACTGTGTATCTGCCGAAGAGCTGGAACAGTGGCTGGATGCAGTGGAAATTCTCAGGCTTCTCCTCGGAACACAGCTGCAAATCACTGAAGACATGGATGTGGATCTCGACGATGAATCACTTGATCCGCGCATGGCGTTGTATCACTACCTAACCTGGCTGCAGGACCATATGGTGAATGCAATGAGCGATTCCCTTCCAAGGTCGGCAACGCCGTAATACGTATTTAATTGGATACAGCTGGACGTGGATACGCGTGGATGAGCCCTGGCCCAACTGTGGATGCTGCGAGTCGTTTCGGTACAGCTGCGATACAGATGGTTACAGAAACTGCCAAGGCGGTAGGGGACAGTGGCACGAACTGTCGGCTCCGGGAGACTCAGCCACCAGGGTATTCCCAGAGGGTCGCGAATCAGGATATACTATTGTGGCTTCTGCACTTGCAGTGTGTCGTACCTGCTTCCTGCAGGTCCTGCCCCCATCGTCTAGCGGCCTAGGACACCACCCCTTCAAGGTGGCGACACGGGTTCAAATCCCGTTGGGGGTGCCAATATTTGACCGATTCAAGCTGCAACTGATCGAAACCCGCTTACAACCCTTCGCGCCACTCCAAAAGTGATCGAATAGTGACGCGAGTACAATACCTGGGGTCGTAATACGATGATAGAGACAAGAGGGAAGGTGTGGATATCTCCAGTGTTCGTTACAGCCCGCCGGTTGAAGGTCCCAGACGGCTCTCCTGGATACAGACGGCCTTGTGGCAAGCGTACGTGTGCCTGACCTCTACTGCCTTACCTGCTCCAGCTACCCTTGTCGAGCAAGGGGCTGTTTGACACCAGCCTCTTAGGCTAAACCTTTCCACAACGGTTGTCCCTTGGTGGACAGCCTCGCTAGTTCCTCCGAATGCAATGCGGCAAGCTTATCCATGACGCGGTTGGCCTTGGGAGAGAGACGGAGCCTGACTACCCTGCGGTCGTCTCCATCTGTTTTCCTGATCAGCAGACCGGCCTTTTCCGCCCGGTCCACTAGGCCCACTGCAGAGTGATGCCTCAGTAGCAAGTACTGGGCTATATTGCTGATTGAGGGGCCCTGCTGGCCAGGATGCCCCTTTATCGCTATCAGCAACTCATGCTGAGCAGGTGTGATCCCTGCATCCTTGGCAGCATGCTCATTCCAGCGCAGGTACTGCTTCAAGCTGGTACGCAACTCTAGCAAGCGTTGGAACTCCTCATCCGTCAATGCCGACTTTGAATTACTCTGATTTGTAGTTGCCATATTATCACTCCACGGTTATGTCTATGTCCGGTACTGTCTGCTGAAGAGTATAGCTCACTTTTCCCGGATTTGTATTCGCGCCGGGCACTGTGGCACAATATCAGCCATGTACCAGGAGCAACCCAGACAAAGATAGTGAGTCTCATGCAGACACGAATATGCGATATACTCGGAATAGGATATCCAATATTTGCTTTCAGTCACCAGCGGGACGTGGTGGCTGCAGTCAGCAAGGCAGGGGGGCTTGGAGTGTTGGGGGCGGTGGCCCTTAGTCCCGATGCCTTGGATGTGGAGCTTACTTGGCTTGACGAGCAACTGGATGATATTCCTTACGGTATCGATGTCATTGTACCGGCTCATTATGTGGGCGACGAGCAGGGGGGTTTGGATGCAAAGGCTCTACAGGCATTCATACCGCAGGAACAACGCGACTTTGTCAAAGGCCTCATGGAACGCTACGGTGTCCCCGACCTGCCTGAAGGCAGGGAAGCGAGTAGCGGGTTGCTTGCATGGTCAGCAAATGGAGCTGCAAGTTTGCTGGACGTCGCTCTGCGACATAAGCCCAGACTTATCGCCAATGCCCTCGGCGCCCCTCCCCCGGACATGGTGAAGAGAGCGCATGATGCCGGCTTGCTGGTGGCTGCTCTTGCAGGAAGACCTGAACATGCAATGAAGCATAAGCAGGCGGGTGTGGATATAGTCGTGGCGCAAGGGTATGAAGCAGGAGGGCACACTGGGGAGTTGAGCACTATGGTGCTCGTTCCACAGGTAGTGGATGCAGTAGCTCCTACGCCGGTACTCGCCGCTGGTGGAATCGCGTGCGGTAGGCAGATGGCGGCGGCCATGGCATTGGGAGCGGAGGGAGTATGGACAGGATCTGTATGGCTTACCACTGAAGAGGCCGAAACACATCCGGTCATCAGGGAGAAGTTCCTTGCGGCCACCTCATACGACACCGTTCGCTCCAGGTCGTTGACTGGCAAACCTGCCAGGCAACTCAAAAGTACTTGGAATCAGTCATGGGACAGCTCTGACAGTCCAGAGCCTCTTGGAATGCCCCTACAGACGATGCTCGTCGCTGAAGCTCAACTCAGGATATCTAGAGCCGCGGCTACATCAGCAGGCGCCAGAGATCTCATCACGTACTTCGTGGGGCAGGTGGTCGGCCAACTCAACCAAGTAAAGCCCGCGCGCCGCGTGCTACAGGACATGGTGGAGGAATATGCCGATGTGCTCCAACGCATGACTGAACAGCTTTCCTGAGTTTCTGTACCATCAAAGGGCTGATGATATTATAACCTTGCCCGCGAGGGGATGTAGTTCACTGCCGGTAACCAGGCTGTGCCCCATCCGATCAGCCAAACGGTCCTTGACGGTTGTATAATGAATACAGGAGAAATCACTTGCACAATGGATTACACCGCGGGATCAATGTTGCCAACAGTTGTACCAGCCCAGCTTGCCTGCTTATTCATGTGGTCAGAACGTTTTATTTTGGCCAGGCCGGACCTCGAACAGTATGTATAATATGAACAATGACCTGTCAAAGTCGGCACCAGCGGATCCTGCAAGATTCGAATTATGGAAAGCACTTGTCAGGGTGGAGAGAATGCTGTCGGCAGCATTGGAAGCAAAGCTCGAGGCAAGTGAGGGTATAGGACTTACTGGATACGAGGCACTTGACGAACTGCATGCAGCGCCAGGGGGGAGGCTGCGCATGAACGAACTTGCTGCCTCCGTGATACTCACGCCCAGTGGCCTGACGCGTCTTGTGGACAGGCTCGAGATAGATGGCACGGTCACGCGTGAATCCTGCCCCACGGACGGGCGCGGCTCCCATGTGCGTATTACTCCCAAGGGTGTGGCCCTGCTCAAGAGAGCGGAGGCGGCATATCAGTTGGAAGTTGCCCGCCATTTCGGTACCCGATTTACCGATGCCGATGCCCTTGCACTCAAGAAAGCCTGCGACCACATACTCGCCGACTCCAGGGCCGATACCAGGTCTGACCCAATCAGACCGTAAGGCCTGCAAACACCTGCCGGCCCGGGAAGAAGTAGAATGACCACATGAAAGCACCTGTAGCGTGGGAGGCGGCAACACGGTTGTCCAGGTGGGCAGCGAGTTGCCCGCTAGGTCCTCCTCGTAATGAAAACGACTGCCACCCCATGAGTCTCTCCGAGTACGACCGCTTGGAAGGAATCTTTGACAAGGCAAGCGCCCGAGCTGAGGAACTCGTTGTGGAACATACTGGGTTGATCCCGTTAATGACCAAGCGGCCTTGCTTCGAGGTGGTGGACCGCCAGCAGTGGTCAGAACGTAATATCGCAACATTTCGGACGATCCTGGATCGCGCGTTTGAAGACAATCCTTCCACTGTTTCGGGTGGCGCCGGGGGAATCATACGAGGCATGCTATCGGGTCCCTCGTCATGGATAACGGGAAGCGAACTTGGTATCATGATAGGTTGGCTCTCCTATCGGGTACTTGGCCAATACGATTTATTTGCTGGATCTTCACGCCAATACTCCGGCACGGAGACGGTTGCCGCTCCTGGGTCGGTATATTACGTCGGGCCAAATGTCCTCTCTATGCAACGAAAATACGGGTTTGACCTGTACCCCTTCGGTCTATGGATAGCTCTTCACGAGACCACCCATCGCTGCCAACTCGAAGGAGTTCCCTGGCTGAAATCGTACCTCCTCGGCATTGTTGACAACCTACTCTCCCAGTTGGTGTCACCTGAACCTGACAGGATAGTCGCGGCCGTCAAGAGAGCATCCTCTGGTGAGGTTTCTCCACGCAAGCTGCTCGCTCAGGGCGGATTGGTTACGCTACTTGCAGACGACATGCAGCTGGAAAACCTTAGAAAGCTACAAGCAGCTATGAGCTTGCTCGAAGGGCACGGAGACGTGGTGATGGACGATGCTGCTGTGGATATCCGTGAAGAAGCAGTGGTATTCTCCAGGGTGCTCAAGGAGAGAAGAAGGAGTGGGGGAATAATCATGCGGTTTTTCCAGGAGTTGCTTGGAATAAATGCAAAATTACTCCAGTACGAGAAAGGGGCAGCCTTCCTGCGCGAGCTTCAACGTACTGGTGGCCAGAGCATCCTCTCAAGGCTGTGGGAAGAGCCAGCCAACCTGCCCTCCCTTGACGAGTTGGAGCAACCTACGCTATGGCTGGACCGTATGGAGGCTCGCGCAGTGCACGTACACTGAACTTTCCGTCACGATGCTGTCCCTGTGACAGGTCTTAACCTGACTCGTAGCGCGGTAAAATGCCGCCTGCCGTTCTCACGGCGCTACAGCCACAGCAGCATCATAACGCCTCCTGCCTGTACATTGGCAGGTAAGGTCGACATTACTACAGTCTGTATTGCGGGTATGCCTAAGCCGTCTTCCTAACCCTTGCTCTCGGAGCCACTCTTGCCTCATGCCGGTAACAGAACTCACCAGGATTGTATATGGACAACCTGGTCCGGCATCCGTCCTGCCTACATATCCGGCCCTTCTTGAAGGTGGGAACAGGCTGCCCCCACTCGACCAGTGGAGTGGCCCCTACGGAGTCATTGCGTTGAATACTGTTCTCCATACTGTATTACAACGCCGGCATTGGCCCGATTATTTCATCATCCGGGGTGGTTGTAGATTGTTTAATGGTGACGGCAGAATAATTCGGGAACAACCAATACGCAGGCCGCGCAATTACTCCTGACGTGCACCATTATTATGACGTCAGTGGGGGATGGTTACGACTGAGGTGAAACCTGCTGCAGGCAAGATGTTGACTCCACATGATAATACTGGTACGGAAACCAGCTCCCACGTCTATAAAAACGTCGGCAACATAATTGCGCGAATAATGCGGATCCGTGTTTTAGCAGCGGGGTCCCTGGCAATTTTGGCATTCTTTGCAGTAGCATTGGCCATCCTGGTTGTATCTGTGCCATCCGTATCCAATGCGCCCCTGCTTGCCAGGCACATCCTGGCTGACCACAATGGGCGGCCCTTGCCTGTTCCGGTTCCGTCACACCTTGCTGATGCAGTAGTGGCCATCGAAGACCAGCAACTGTTCACTCCACCAGGATTCGACATCGCTGCAGGCATTGGACGATACCTGTTCGCGCACTTGAAGGGTGCAACCAGTCAGGGTGGAAGCACCATTCCGCAGCAGCTGGCCAAACTGCTCTACACTGGACAAGGCAACGGCATACCGCAAAAAATAGAGCAGGTGGGCATCGCTCTCAAGCTGGAAATTGAATATTCTCACGAGCAGATACTGTCGATGTATCTGAATGTTGCATATTTTGGGGACGGTGCCTGGGGTGCGCAGCAGGCTTCGGAGAGATACTTTGGAAAGTCCGCGTCGGCGTTGTCATGGGGGCAGGCATGCATGCTTGCCGGGATGCTGCAAGCACCCTCACTGTATGATCCCTTGAGTCATTATGCTCTGGCTCGCAGCCGCGAGCTTGATGTAATTAAGCAACTGGTATCTACTGGCAAGTTGAGTGCTGGATCCGCTCGGGCGGTGGCAGCCTCATCTCTGGGCTTGTCGGTAACAATACCACGGTCGTGAACACACGACCCTCTAAACGGGTCACGCCCAGGTGTCTGGTGTGTTTCGCGAGATCGGACCGGCAGGCATCAATCCGCAAATGGCTGAGATGCCCGGCCTTACTAACAACCGTTTCCAGCCTATCAAGCCCTGTGAAACGCCCACTACTAGATTGGAGTATGCTTGTACAGTAGTGTCCGGCATCCAAGGTATATGAATAATTGGAGTTGCTGGCAAACGAGGTCCTGTAGTGCAGCCTGGAGTGCACGTCGGCCTGTCAAGCCGAAGGTCGCGGGTTCAAATCCCGTCAGGACCGCCAGATAAGTGCAGGTCACATGGTATAAATGAGGAGTGGAGATAGGCAAGCACTTATGGCAATCCTTAAATTATGGCTCTTCGGATTCTGGCGGGGTGTGCCCACCATCGGACGACGATTGATCCGATGACTCGCCAGTTCGGCTTGCTGGCATAGAGCAGTGCCCGTATCCGGTAGTTCTGGCTCTTCGGATTCCATCGGTTCCGGTATAGCGGGCCTGCCACTTGCCAGAGGGCATCTGACGTATTGTACCGAAGTGTTGTTTGGTGCGGTGTTTTGGTGGCGATCGTTATGCCTGTTTCTTCGCCGGTCGTCCTCGGCCACTCTTTTCGGAAGTGCTGCCGGTGTCTTTTGTCATGTCATTACTAGTCGAACAGAGGAAGCCCGATATACACATGTGAGTATTCACACTCGTCCGGTCGTCAGGTTGTTCTGGCACATATGTCATTAGGTGTAGTCGTAACGCTGCCATGGCGCGTGGCGGGAGCGTCACAATACGCCAACCGGCGACGGACTTTGGAGCATGTCCACCGTCACGGGGGGACGGTGCCTGGGCGCTGTGTGGGCAATAAGCTGACCTGCGGTTCTTTTCCCAATAAGCTGTTGGCTATACAGAATTATAGCATACTTCTACCATGGCCTTGAACTTAAAGAACGCTGAGGTAGAGCATCTGGTAGAGGAGGTCACCCGCTTGACTGGCGAGACGAAGACCGAAGCTATTCGCCGAGCACTGGCTGAACGGCGTCAGCGTCTGGTGTACCGCCAGGCGTTCGATCGGCCGGCCAGTCGCGTGCATGCCTTTCTCGACCATGAGGTGTGGCCGGAGGTTTCCAAAGCAGAGCGCGGCAGGCGACTTACGAGAAGTGAGGAGGACGAGATACTCGGCTATGGCGAAGGAGGCGCATGATCGTCGATAGTTCGGCTCTCGTAGCCGTCATCTTCCAGGAGCCTGACTACGAGATCATCATCGACAAGCTGGTGGAATCAAGCGCCACGGGTATCGGCACGCCCACCCTTGTCGAGACCGGTATCATCCTTGATGCCCGGCTTCGAAAGGATTCGCGTTTCCTGCTCACCCGCATGCTCGGCGAGTTCAACATAGTGGAAGTTCCCTTCGGTGAGTCTCACTGGCGTGAGTCGCTTGTTGCCTACCGCCGATTCGGACGCGGCCGGCACCGTGCCAACCTCAACTTCGGTGACTGCCTTTCGTACGCGGTTGTACGCCTTGCAAGCGAGCCGCTCCTCTTCGTAGGTAAGGACTTCGCAGCGACTGATCTCCCTTCTGCCTGACATCGCAGATCCCTGGGCGCGACTTGGGGAGTGTCTAGCTGACGGAACCAGTTTACCTTATAAGGCCTTCTACTTATAGATGTGTCGTATGTCAGGATGTCACGCTGTTTGCGAATGACCTCCGTGTTCCGTTCTCCAACAACCAGGCGGAATCTGATCTGCATATGGCCAACTCCGCAGAAGATTTCTGGGTCGTTCCGGGCAGCCGAAGGCACGAAACGCCTGGCTAGGAAATGCTTCTACATCTTGATGCCGCCAAGCACGGCATCGACGCGATGGGCTGACTTCCATATGCGAGGCGAGGGCTTCCTGATCGCTGGAGACCCGACGCGAGAGCAGATTGAGCATTCCAGTAATTCTTTATCAGCAACTCAGAGCCCGCCGTAGCGGGCACGCCGTGACAAGGGAAAATTGGCTATTTTCGTGTCAGGGACTACGGTGATGAGACAGGTGGTGATGATGAGGGCCTATACAACGGGCGGATTCAAAGACCAGACAATTCCCGACCCAGAGAAGATCGCAAGCAGACAGTATCCAAAGCACTATGACTACATCAGCGGTCATAATGCTTTGAGCAGGTCAGCAATCTCTTGCGGTCGCCATCCATCTGTTCAAACGTTAGGCGTATACTCCGATTTGCCGATGCCGACCAAGAGCCCTCCTTGTCTCCTGCCAGCTTGTGGACTCGAAGCGAAGGATGCCGTTGATTTTGGTCAAGCAGTCGAAGTGCCTTGAGAATGGCCGAACGATCGCTTCTGGAGAAGTCTGTGGAGGCAAAGGTCTCAAGAAAGGTATCTGTAAAATCGAGTGACCGGTATTTGAAAGCCACCGATTATGTACCGAGCGAACGAAGATCGTCTTCGGAGAGATTATGGACCCTGCCCGCTCGCGAATCGCCGTGAGCACGTTCAAGCAACGCGCGGTGCTCAGGCGTATATGCCCACGCGTCCTCGCGGCGCAATACAACGGCAGGACGAAGGATAATCGCATCCTGATCGGTATCAACCTCGACCGTCAACTCACTCTCCCCTTCAAGGCCAAGCGCGTGACGGATAGGTGCAGGTAATGTAATCCGGCCGTTTTCGTTCAGGGTAATCGTTCTCATATACTCTATTGTAGCACTTTGACAAATAGGCGAATTGTCCAATCATCACATCGACACATAGGCTGGCTTTGCCGTGATAGAACTCCACAGGCATAGATTTCGTTATTCGGGACCACGCGTGAGTATTCCAGTCACTCTGTACCAGTTCGTTCCGATGGTAGTTGAAATGGATCCCAATGTCTGGACTGAGGTTTGATTTTCACAGGCGGCAGTTACGGCGTGAGGTAGGAGGCTGCACGCGGAACTATGATGGAACCGACTGTCGCCACCCCTGCCGCCCCACCGGCGATGGTCCACCCTATAGGACCGAGTGGAGTGCAACCGAAGAATTGGCTGACAACCGGAGTCTGCACCACCCCGATCAGCACGAGACTCGAAGCAAGAGTGGAACCGAGCACCAGGGGACTGCGGACTCCCACTACGGCTGTCTGGGCGAGCTGGGTTCCCACCAGTGCAGCCAGGGCGACCGTGCTCGCCCGCCGGCGCCTGCCCGTGGCCCTAGCCAGCATCCAGGCACCTGTTGCCCCGCCGGCAGTGGTGATAGCGCGTACAGCGATCTGTTTGCCAAGCGCCGATCCGAGGGAGGCATCGGGGCCCTCGTGAAGGAGTGATTCAGGATCGCGGCCCACTGGCGACTGCAGGGCAATTGTGATGGCCGGAAGCATATCGGTCAGTAGATTCACCAGCAGGAACTGCCGCGGACCCAGAGCAGATGCGCCAGTGATTGCTGCAGTTGTCACGCTGAATGCCACCTCACCGAGATTACCTCCCACCAGGATACCGAGGGCATCGCGTACCGATGCCCACATGGCCCGACCTTCTACGATGGCGTCCACAATCGTCTCTATCCGATCATCGGTCACCACCAGGTCAGCAGCTTCCCGAGCCGCAGATGCACCCCGGCCTCCGAGAGCGATACCGGCATAGGCAAGCCGGATTGCCGCGGCATCATTGGCCCCATCGCCCGTCATGGCTACTATGCGTCCAGCACTCTGCAGCGTCGTTACGATCCGTACTTTGTGAGCCGGGGTGACCCTGGCGAATACTGACACCGCGGGAATGATTTCCTGCAGCTCTGCATCGCTCATCGCATCCAGCTCGATTCCGGTCATGATTCGTTTGGAATCAAGAGATTCAGCTTCATGGCGTGCCGTGCCTCTGAGAATACCGAGTTCTCTGGCCACAGCCTCTGCGGTGCTAGGATGATCGCCAGTGATCATTACCACCTCTACGCCGGCTTGATACAGTTGCTCTACCGCAGCGGCTGCGGTGGGACGCACGTGATCCGCCATCCCCAGGAAGCCGAGTAGTTCGAGATCGGCCACCCGCTCATCCACAAGGTTGCCACGTGCCGTAGCATTTCTTTGAGCCACCGCCAGCACTCGTAGCCCCTTGCCTGCCAAACGCTCGACTTCGACATCGAGTCGCTGTCGAACCCTACTTCCCAATTTCACAGATCCATCAGGCGAACGCCATGTCGTGCAACGCGGCAAGATCACTTCGGGGGCTCCCTTGGCTGCTACCAGCGACCCATTTCGACCCGTACCAACCACGGCATGGAAGCCACGGCTCGGTTCGAAAGCCAATTCGCTGACTTGCAGCCAGCCATCAATCTCGTCATCCGCCTTCACCCCTGCCCTGGCGGCCCCTTCTACGACAGCTTGATCGGTGGCATGAGGCAGGACCTCGCTGCCTTCGCATGATGGGCTGGCTCGAAGTGCCGCCGTCACGACGGCGCGAGTGGTGGGGCCGACATTTTCTATTGAATCGTCATGTATCCCATCGGATATTCGTTGTAGAGCGATATGCCCTGCTGTAAGTGTGCCTGTTTTGTCGAAACACAGTACATCGACACGGCCCAATGCTTCAATGGTATGGGGATTACGCACGAGTGCTCCCCTCTCGGAGAGCCGCCGAGCTGATGCGAGCTGAGCGGCGTTGGCAAGCAGGGGAAGTCCTTCAGGGACCGCAGCCACCATCAGGCTGACTCCCGAACCGACCGCTCGACGTAGTGGAAGCCCCCGTAGGAGCCCAAGTCCTGTCACCACTGCACCGCTTGCAACGGTCGCCGGTACGGTCAGAGCACTGATTCTCGCCAGACGCGCCTCGACTCCGCTGCGAGGAGCCTCGGGTGCTTCAGCAAGACCTTTTCGGGACTCGGTCGATTGGCCTAGCGCCACCACCACCGCTAGAGCGCTACCAGCTACTACCGTTGTTCCTTCGTAAAGCATGCATGTACGATCGGCTACAGCCATGCCCGGCGTCGCGGCCGCCTGTTTCAGTACCGGGAACGACTCCCCCGTAAGCGACGACTCATCGACTTCGCACGATACGGCTTCCAGGATACGGCAATCAGCGGGCACTTGATCACCGCTCGAAAGCTCGACCACGTCTCCCCACACGAGTGTTTCGTGTCTGATATCTACACGCATTCCAGAGCGACGAACGCCTACGGTGATGGTGCCCTTAGCCTCCAACTGTTCGAGGGCGACCTCGGTCCGAAGCCGTTGAGCAGCGCCAATGGCAGCGTTGACTCCAGTCACCCCTGCCACGAGCACGGCATCTGTTACCGAACCGACGGCTGCCGACAGGCCGGCCCCTACTGCCAGTATCGGAGTGAGAGGGTTTGCCAGCTCGTCGAAGAGTGCCTGGGTTGCCTTGATGACGAAAGGTCGCTGCGGGACGGCAGTTGTCTCACGACGGCGAGCCTCTTCTGCGTCAAGTCCTTTCGAAGAACTACTCAGTGCAGAGATAACGGCTTCGGATGGCATAGCGTGCCACGGTGGTGCGGCAACAGGCATCGGGACACGGCGATGTGCCGCGGTCGAAGCGGACAGGACCGAGGTGGCCTGGGCAGCGAGAGCGGCCATGTTTACCGGGAGGGCAGCACGTCGACTTGCAGTCACGGGAAGTCCCGTGAGTGCCCATACTCCACCAATCCCGGAGCCCGCGAGAGAAAGCATTACACTACGATGGCTTGCTTGACGAGCCAGCCGGGCTGCCTGTACGATCAGGAACGCTGGCCCCAGGTCTTCCCCGGCCAGCAGATGGGCGCCCCAAGGGGGGTCATGAGCTCGTCCCGTGAGACCAAAACCGCAGTCTGCCGCATGTAGCGCTCCCCGCGCTTCACCGCCGGAGATCAGCAGTACCACATGCCCGTCTGCCTGTAAAGAGCGGACAGACGAGCGCAAGCGCCTACCTCCGGCAACGACCTTATCCGCTCTGAGCCGGCGGGCAACCGCTCCCCTGGTCCCCGCAACCACCAGCTGGAAACCTGCAAGCCTGACCTCCTCAGCCAGCGAATCCGCCAGTGGTTCCAGCTCGTATTCCAGCCTGGCAAGAGCGGTCAGGTGACCGGACTTGGTGAGCCCGAGCACGCCTGCGCCACCTTTGCCGAGTTCCCTGGCCCTCGTGGATACACCGCGGGGAAACTCCACCCCGATATCTCCAAGGTCACCGAGCGGAGCCAGTATCCAGTTCCTTCGACGTACCAGAGCTAAAGGCTGGGAGGCATCGAACGCCGCATCCAACCGCGTGGCCACTTCGGTGGGGTCTGCGTCTCCGATAACTTCGAAGCCCGCCATCCGTCTACGTCCTGTAGAAAGCACGGCAGGATCCAGAACTACGGTGTCCACCCTGTCGAGTCTGAGAAGAGCTGCACGGTCCATCACGAGTACGCCGCGGGCGGACAATGCCCTACTGGTTCCTGCAATATAAGCCTCTTGCCCAAGGCGTGCTGCCTTTGGCACCCCTGCGACGAAGGCATTGCCCGCTCTTTGCAGGCTACGGGTTCCCGCCAGGCCGAGACCGAACGCGGCGAAGGTCGCTAATGAAGCCCTGTCCGCGTAGTGTTCTACGGGACCGCGAGGTAACGGCAATGGGCGGGGATCGCGCTCGATCGGATCGATCGAACTGTGATGATGGCCGTAGAACTCCGGCTCACGCTTCGTCCATAGCGCATTGATGGAACGGAGTTCGCTGATTCGATTGGTCCTGTGGGTGATGTCGACCACCAAGCCCAGAGGACCTTGAGAGAGAGCCTGCGTGAAAGCATTGGTCAGGCCGAGACCGAGATCCGTAGCGGTATGGCCTATATGGGCATCGAGCAGGCGGCGTACTCTCGGTTCGCTTTCCGCAAGGGATACCAAGGAACCGATTTCGCTGGGCAACGGGGTCAAGCTGAGAACCTGGCCAAACATGCTGATACCCAGTCCTGCTACATCGGCACCGAGTGCGATCACGTTCCGGCGTACTGACTCGATGTCGCCGGGGTGCTCGGGGCGATCATAGGAAAATCGCTCCTGATGCAGACCATGTTCCTCCTCAACCCCCTCGACCACCTCGACCAGGTCATCGAGACCTGAGGCGTCAGGGTCAAAAGCAACCACCACGTGACCTGTTATGGCATTGATTTCTGCCCACTGCACGCCGTCGAGTGCGGCGAGAGCTTGCTTGACGTGCCGGGTGAATTCTTCGAGACCCTGCCTGCGTGAGGCGCGTACCTCGATATGGGCACGACCATTCGCCACCCAGGATCGCCTGCGTTTGCGACCGCTGAACCACCCGTCGATGAACTTGACCGGCCCTATAGATGGTATGGCAAACCTCATATACGATTCATATGCGCATGATTCGTAGCTCGCGACCTATGGCCCGCCGCCCTATGATCCGCAACTGGAGTGTATGGACAACGCACGATTTCACAGCAATGCGAAGTCAGGGGGACAGCAAGCCCGAGATGCCTATCCGCTGAGCCTCTTAGTTCATCGCAGAGCATCCGGTACTGCTGAATCGTCGTGTCAATTTTGCCTGGAATGGTGGCGAGCCACCACGACGCTCGCACCTATGAGCGCAGCAACGGGAAGATCTACGGCGCCAAAGGCCACCGTAGCCACCAATGCACCCGCAAAGGCCATGCCTATTACCGGCTCTGCCACACGAGTATGGAGTACTGGCATTACATAGCCGGCACGTTTCAGCACTGAAACTGATATATCGTGCCCTGATTCACCCTCCCCATTTGTACCTGTAGTATCAGCTACTGTCTTGACCACCATGTGAACCTCCTTCTACTTCACCAAGTATACCATGTACCATTTCCCTCGATCCCCGATCTTCGGAATTGGTCGTAGCAATAATCGCGTTGACTGCGAGCAGGCAAAGTCCCGCGAGGTTGCGGAGACATGAGCTGTAGCGGAAAAGGCGGCAAGCAGCTTGACTGATCTCGCGCCAGAGGGCCATCGCGCCGGCCATTGTTGTCAATAGCCATGAAAAAGTCCGAGAATATTGCCACGATTGTGGCGCCCATGCAACTTCTGGCGATCCAGATTTAAGGAAAGTATCAGCTATTTTTAACATGTTTCTAATATGAAGGGTGTGAGATGGGTGCGTGAAGATCGCGAGAATATTGCCTACGATTGGGTGCTCAAAGCAACTGCTCGGGGCTTCCAGGCTGGCAGAAGCGGATCGTTGCCTGGTTTGCCGGTCGGATGGGCGCGCGAGGTTTGCCGGCCGGTCCTTGACGGCTGGTACGAGGGCCGGGTGGTGAAGTATCCGACTTTTCCATTGGTATGGCTCAATGGAGAGATGCTTCCAGCTGAAGATGCCCTGGTCAGTGTCACTGATCACGGATTTGTCGTTGGTGATGGTGTGTTTGAAACGGTTCTGATTACCAACGGATACCCGTTTGTCCTCCGGCGGCACCTGAGCCGCCTGCTCTCCTCAGCGCTCCAACTTGGCATTGGTCGACTCGATGTAACTAGCCTGGCCAGCGGCGTCCGTGAGCTGATAGCGGCTAACGAATGCGAAGAGGGAGCTCTTCGGATCATTGTCACGCCTGGCCCCGGTCCGGTCGGCTCGCAACGGCGTACCGACCCGCATCACACGGCAGTGCTTGTCCTTTCCCCGCTGCGCCCGCCGGCGCACCAGGCGAGTGCGGTTGTGTGCCCGTGGGCTCGTAACGAAAACGGGGTACTCACCGGTTTGAAAACCACATCGTATGCCGAGAATGCGTGCGCACTGGCTTGGGCGATCGCCCATGGAGCCAGCGAAGCGCTTTTCGCCAATACCAAAGGCATGCTTTGCGAAGGGAGCGGTACCAATATCTTTCTTGGGATCGATGGCGAGCTGATCACCCCACCGGTGATGAGTGGGTGCCTTCCAGGGATAACCCGATCTCTTCTCCTGGAACATCTTGATGCTATCGAGCGTGATGTACCCGTGACGATTCTGGAGGATCCTGATGCTGTCCAAGAGGCATTCCTCACCTCGTCACTGCATCTTATCCGGCCCCTCGAACGTATCGGAGATCATGTCTTTCTGAGGAATCCCGGCCCCCTGTCCACCAGGGCCTCGGAGTGCATGGAGAAACTGCTGTCAACTAGAGTGGAGTGAGTGGAGGTCTGGTCATGAGTGGGCAGGGAATTACTCAGAGCGATACGAGTCCCCTTGTTGTCGCGGGCTTCGAGGATGCTTTGAAGCGCCTCGTGCAACGGGTACAGACACAAGAATGTCCTTCGTTCGATGCAGTTCCTCTTGATCACGAGGGTCGTCCCAACGGAGGCTCGCCTCATTTGGCCGAGGTGCTCTGGGTGGGCGGCGGTTCACCTTCTGGAGGCATCCGCTGGCGTCCGGCGGAGTCGGTAAAGCGAGCGATAGAGGCGCTGCCCAGCCTTCGCTGGGTGCATACGGACTCCGTGGGCATCGACCACCTCCCTCTTGTGGAGCTACGGCAACGGGGGATCGTAGTGACCAATGGTGGAGACAACTTTGCCCGGCCGATGGCCGAGTGGGTCGTTCTGGCCATGCTGGCTGCCGTCAAGAACCTGCCTGCCTTCGTACGTCACTCCGACGATGGATACTGGGCACGCGGGCTGTTCCAGGACGAGTTGCAGGGAAAGGTGGCGCTCATGCTCGGCTTGGGATCCTTTGCTCAGGTCGCCGCGAAGCTATTGGAACCCTTCGGGGTCGAGGTGGTTGCTCTCGTCCGTAATCCCCGTTCACCCGGCGCAGTGCACGGTGTGCGGCTGGTCTATGGGGACAGATGGCGAGACGAGCTGCCTCGGACGGATTTCTTGGTCGCCGGCCTACCGCTCACTCCGTCGACCGAGGGCATAGTCGATACCGAGGTGCTCGGAGCGTTACACCCGGCGGCATGGCTGATCAATTTCGCCAGGGGTAAATTGGTAGGGCAGGCCGAGCTGATTACCGCTCTCGACGCCGGCACGATCGGGGGTGCGGTGCTGGATGCATTCCCTGAAGAGCCGTTACCGTCAGGTCATTCGCTCTGGGGACGGCCCAATGTGCTGGTCCTGCCTCACTCGACATGGTTTTCACCGCATGTAGGTGAGCGGGCGGAGCGACGTTTTGTGGCGCAGTTATGGCGATGGGTGGAGAAGGAGCCCTTGGTCGGCTCGAGGGACCTCGAGGCAGGCTACTGAATATTCCATCCCGCCGACCGGCCATTGCGCGATAGCAGCATACAATCGGCTCAGGAGGTATGTCGGGCACTAAATGGCGGCACTGGAATCACCTCCAATCGCTCAGGACCGTTTCGACCTGCCGTGCTATTTCGAGGTCCTCACGGGCATGTATCACTGCTATGGAAATACTACTATGAGACGATATAAGGAGATCAGCAGGTAGTGTGCGGTCTCCAATTCCGTCTGCGGCGTTGAGCACCGGATCTACGGCAAGTCCGAGGAAGTTGAGGCCGCTGCATGTCTCGTAACGGAGGCGTGCCGAATTCTCTCCCGCGCCGCCGGTGAAGATGAGCAGATCTATCCCGCCCGCTGCTGCAGCCATAGCTGCGATGGACCCTTGCAACCTATGAACATATACCTGCCACGCAAGCAAGGCTCTATCATCACCGGTAAGGGAGCGTTCGGCCACAGCCTGCAGATCTTGGGTACCGGCGAGAGCGAACAATCCTGATCTGCGTTCGAGTGCGTTTTCCAGGTCATCCGGGTCAAGATGCTCATGACGCATGATGAAGGTGAGCACACCTGGGTCCACAGAACCTGAACGCGTGGCCATGACAAGACCTTCCAGAGGGGTGAAGCCCATAGTGGTGTCCACTACATCTCCGCAATCCACTGCCGCGAGCGACGCGCCTGATCCGAGATGAGCTGAGACTATTTTGAGAGACTCAGCAGTGCGGCCAACCAATCCTGCCCCCCTGGACACAGCCCAGCTATGAGACAGTCCGTGGAAGCCGAAACGGCGTATTCCCCAGCGTTCTCGCCACTCGGCTGGGATGGCATAGGTTGCCGAGGATGCAGGTAGTGAAGCAAAGAATGTGGTGTCGAAGCAGGCTACCAAAGGCATGGTGGGGTCAAGAGCTCTTACAACATCAATCAAAGATAGTGCGGGCGGGTTGTGGAGAGGGGCTAGGACAGCCAGCTCAGAGAGGCCTGCTTCTGATTCATCATTGACAAGCAGGGGTGAGGTGTACCTAGCACCGCCGTGAACGATACGGTGCCCGCTTGCCTGCGGTTTGAAGCGATCGATGAGATGTGCCAGGGCGGGTTCGATTGACGGATCGCCTGCACAGGGGAGTGCCAGGGAGTCAAGGGCAATGCCCTCCTCCACCACGGCCACCTTGGTCGAGGAGGAGCCGGCATTGACGGTAAGGACTTTCACCGTACTTTCACGACGGCAATGGCGGCTACAGTGGCGTCAGCGCTCACGGTAACAGGGCCTGTGACAATCGAAGCAGAGCCGAACATGCGGACAGTGCCGACCGAGCCTACAGCGTCAACAGCGTCAGCGACACCTACAGTGTAAACAGCACCTACAGAGTCAGCGGCGACCAGGGTACCTACAGTACTCGTGGTCGAGTTGCGACCATTACGAAACGTGGCCACCTGACCAGTTCCACGAGGTGATTGCCGGGTCGTCGTCGCCATGTTCCCTTGTGTAAGAGCGGGCCCTGATCCTGCGGCTGGACATTTCCTGGCGCAGGTGAGCCGATCTTGGCCCAAGTGACGGCACCCGGTCGATCACATCCATGACGATCCGGAAGCGATCCATGTCGTTGAGCATAACCATGTCGAATGGCGTGGTGGTGGTACCTTCCTCCTTGTATCCACGGACATGCAGGTCGTCGTGATTTGCCCTGCGATAGGTCAGGCGATGGATCAGCCAGGGGTAGCCATGGTATGCGAATATGGTGGGTACCTCCGGCGGGAAGAGGGAGTTGTAATCGGCATCGGCCAGCCCGTGAGGATGCTCGGACTCGGGCTGGAGGCGCATGAGATCCACTACGTTCACGTAACGCACCTTTAGGTCGGGCAGGTGAGTGCGGAGCAGATCCGTAGCTGCCAGTGTTTCGAGTGCAGGCACGTCGCCTGCACTGGCAATGATTACATCTGGACGGGCATTTCCGTCAGATGAAGCCCATTCCCATGTTCCGATCCCCCGGGTACAATGTTCTATGGCATCATCCATGGGTAGCCAGGATGGCTCAGCATTCTTGCCCGCAACGATCACATTGATATAGTGGCGGCTGCGCAGGCAGTGATCAGCAACGGAGAGCAGGCAGTTTGCATCGGGTGGCAGGTAGACGCGGATGACTTCCGCTTTCTTGTTGACCACATGGTCGATGAAGCCTGGGTCCTGATGGGAAAACCCGTTATGGTCCTGGCGCCAGACATGAGACGAAAGAAGGTAGTTGAAGGAGGGAAGAGGCGCTCGCCAGGGGATGTTCCGGGTTACCTTCAGCCATTTGGCATGCTGGTTGAACATCGAGTCCACTATATGGATGAAGGCTTCGTAGCAGTTGAAAATACCGTACCTACCGGTCAGCACGTACCCCTCCATCCATCCCTCGCAGATATGTTCGGAGAGCACCTCCATGACCCGGCCATCGGGGGAGAGGTGGTCATCAGTGGGCAGGCGATCCGCCATCCAGGTACGGTCCGTCACTTCGAAGAGCGACTGGAGGCGGTTTGAAGCTGTTTCGTCAGGACCGAAAACTCGGAATGACCGTGAATTGGCTGCCATGACATCCCTTAGCCAGTTACCCAGCAATGCCGTAGCCCCAACTCGTGGCGCGCCAGGCCGTGGAACATCCACGCCATAACTACGGAAATCGGGAAGGTCCAGATCCACTGTTACCAGCCCGCCGTTGGTTTTGGGATTGGAACCCATGCGCCGGTTGCCGGTAGGAGCGAGGTGCAGTACATCCACACGCGGCCGGCCGGATTGGTCGAACAATTCTTGCGGGCGGTACGAACGCATCCACGATTCCAGCTGGGCCAGCTGGGTAGGATTACTGCGTGCTGCCGGCAGTGGTACTTGATGAGCTCGGAATGTCCCTTCCACCGGCAACCCGTCCACTTCTACGGGCCCGGTCCAGCCCTTCGGTGTCACCAGTACGATCATCGGCCACGCAGGGCGACCGACCGGCTGGCCTGGCGCCGCAACGCTGCCACCTCCGGTATTACCGCGAGCAGCCAGTTGTATAGCGGCTATCTTATCAAGGGCACCATAGAGAGCCGATGAGAATGCCTGGTGCATTGTTTCCGGAATGTGACCTTCGACGATTATCGGGTCGTAACCGTAACCTCTCATAAGAGACGCCAGCTCGTCACGCGGTATCCGTGCCAAGACGGTCGGGTTTGCTATCTTGTAGCCGTTCAAGTGCAGGATCGGAAGGACTGCTCCATCTCTTGCTGGATCGATAAACTTGTTGGAGTGCCATGAAGTGGCAAGGGCGCCTGTTTCGGCCTCTCCATCGCCTATTACGCATGCAGCTATGAGGCCGGGGTTGTCAAATACAGCCCCGTAGGCATGAAGAAGCGAATAGCCCAACTCGCCCCCTTCATTTATCGATCCGGGAGTTTCCGGGGAGGCGTGGGAAGGTATACCGCCAGGAAAGGAGAACTGCCGGAAAAGTCGCTCCATACCCTCTGCGTCCTGACCTATATGCGGGTAGAGCTCGCTGTAGCTTCCTTCGAGCCAGGTCTGTGCCACCACTGCCGGTCCTCCGTGACCAGGCCCGCAGACGAATATCATGTCAAGGTCGCGGTCCATGATGGCCCGGTTCAGGTGGGTGTAGATGAAGTTGAGCCCGGGCGTGGTGCCCCAGTGACCGAGCAGGCGTGGCTTTACATGTTCCGGCTGTAGCGGTTCAGTCAGCAGTGGATTTGCAAGGAGAAAGATCTGTCCGGCAGCGAGATAGTTGGAAGCGCGCCACCAGGCGTCCAGTGCCTGCAACTCGGCGGCTCCGAGTGTTGCCACTTGCGAGGGTATTCCCTGATTGCCGGCATCTTCACCGTGCTCGGTTCCGTATGTGATTTCGGTCATGACCTGATCCTAACAAGGTTATTTATGGAGATCACGCCGGTTCGATGGATTGCTTGAAAAAGAGGATATAGCGCTCGTGATTGTCGAGTGGAACCACGGAAATGAGCTCCCTGGTTTGATACTCCGCCAGGAACTCGGTGAGCGATGCCGCCATATCTCTGTAGGGATGCTCCTCCTCTGGCGTCGGCCAGATGATGACTTCATATTTCCATCTTTTCATGGCAACATGCTACTTCAGTGGTCGCAACCCATGCAGGTTGGCTGGAGATGGCGGATCCCAGGTTGTGCTGGTGGATGGATTAAACGGCCGAGCATTGGCTCGTACATGCCATTTGCAAGACGAGATGGCGGATGGCAATGCTACGCGATCGGGGATAACGGGTAGAACAGCACTGGCACGCTGAGACCCTCGCTGGCGAACAACCCTCCGACCAGCTCTCTTAATATCATGGCACGATTGGGGCTGCTATCGCAATTCCACAAGGTCACCAGCAGGTCTCCCTGGGCCAAGTGATCCCTGATGAGAGCAGATGCTTTCCCGACGGCCGTATCCAGCCGGGTACGGCTCGGTATGCCTCTATGACGTGTTGACAGCTCCTCCCACCATGCTTCTACGTAATGACCGGCCCCCTCCCATATTCGCGGGCGCGTGTGCTCGTCTATGACGTGGAGTAATACGGTATCGCTTCCTATGGCGTGGAATGCCTTGGCCATCTCAACCGCACCGGTGCTGACCATTCCGGTTGCATCGATTGGGATGACAGCTCTCTTCAAGGCGATAAGGGCGGAAGGTGCCTGTGACCCAGATGCAGCATCTGCCGCCATCGTGCCGTTTGCAGCGTCCGCGTGCGGGGCAGAAAGCGGCAACAGGAGTACGGGCTTCGCAGTGCGCGATGCAATGTCCAGTATACTGCCTGCGAACGCAGTATCATTGCTGGAAAACACCTCGTCAAGCTGCTCTAGCAGCGGATCCAATTCAAGCGCTCGTGCTACATCCGAAATCAGCTCATCCCAGATTGCCGTGGCCGATCCAGCAGGAATCAGCACATGCAGTGTCCGTTCACTGTCCTGTGGAGGACCATCTTGTGCTTCACTGCGCTTATGCTCATCTCCGTCCTGCCTAGTGTCAGCGGGCGCCTTTCCATATGGCGCAGTCTCGTAAGGCTCGGTAATGTGATGCTTGCGTGGCACTGTCATAGTATCTTCCCAGGAGGTAGTATCAGCGTAGAGGGCATGCCTGCTATCTGTGCACTTATGGGCTTATCGCACATTACTTCAACCTCGCCTGGCCTGCATCGGATCTCCAGAGGGTTGCCGTGCCACAGAAGGCGGACCTTCAGCTCTTCCCAGCTATCAGGTATATGGGGATCCAGGTGCAATGCGGTGTCATCGGGACGCGATACACGTATGCCGGCAAAACCAGTTACCATGGCCTGCCATATGGCGCCAAAATTGGCCAGGTGTATGCCACCTCCTGCAGTTCCTGTGAGATCGTCTACGTCAATGGCGCATGCCACCTCCAGCATCTCGACAGCTTCGTCCAAGCGCCCTGCCCGTGCCAGTAACCCTGCATGCACTCCGGGTGACAACGAGCTTCCATGTGCCGTCTTTCCCAGGTAGAAGTTCAGATTCGTTTCAAGCGTGCCTGCCGGCAATTCATCTGGTACAAGCATGTATGCCATGAGTACATCCGCCTGCTTGATCACCTGCGACCTGGCTAGTCGTTCTCGTCCGAGTACCAGATCCGCGGCGAGTGGAGGCTTACCGAGATCAGCTATTGAAATGGGTTCGAGGTCATAATACCCGGTGAACTGCTCGTAGAGTCCGGTGGACGGGTTGTATCCGTCGACAATTGAGTTGGCAATCTCCAGCCACGATTCCGGTAACCCGCCTGCAGCATCCAGGTATGGTGTGTCCGGCGTGCTAGATCTCTTGGCGGGAAAATACTGGAGCCGTTGCGCGTGACGTGCAATCTGACCTGCTGTATCCGGTTCACCGTGGCCGTCACCGTGACCCTCACTAGATCTGTTCCCGGCCCTGCTTGATCTGGCAAGCAACTCTGCACCGTGGCGCAGATTCCATGCCGCCATTATGTTGGTATAGGCATTGTCGTCGACATCTTCATGATATTCGTCTGGACCGATTACCTTGTATATATGATACTTTCCATGGTTGTCGACCTGTACTCGACTGGCCCAGTACATCGCTGTCTCTGTAAGCAAGGGCATGCCTACCCCCTGCAGGAAGCGCCATTTTCCTGTCCATGAAGCCATCTGCCAAGCTGCCCACGCAACATCGGCTGTAATATGCTCCTCCATGTCGCCGGTACGTATGGGGACGATGTTCCCGTGCTCATCCATGCCTGAGCGGGGAGTGACATCCCTGCCATCGTGGGCGGACTCCCATGGAAATCTCAACCCAGACCTTCCTGATGCTATTGCGGCTTTTCGGGCGGGGTCGAGCCTCCTCAAGCGGTATTCAAGCATGGCCCGAGCCGATGGGGGATGTGTGGCCGCCAGCATGGGCAGGACAAATACATCTGAGTCCCAGAAAACGTGGCCTGAATATGCCGGGCCCGATAGACCTCGCGCACCGACTGGGGCCTCGTCACTGCAAGCGACGGATGAAATTAGATGGAATATCGCGAAGCGTAATAAGCGCGTCATATCAGGGTCACCTGTGATCTCTATGTCAGCGTGGTTCCAACGCTGCTGCCAGGCACTGCGCTGGTCCTCCAGCAGCGATCCGATACCACGCCGTCGCAGCACCTCCAGGCCAGCTAGGGACCCGGGGGGTGATGCGGGGCCTTCGTTTGAACGCCGGTAAGAGACTGCCTGAACGTATGCAGTTCCAGCACCCTCGTTCCGGTTCGTACCGGGAGTGGAACCGATGCTTTCATGGAGTTCCTCCAGCGGGACGTAGAAACTGCCCATGGTATATGAAATTGTCTCTCCAAGGTTGGAACGCCTCAGTTTGCTGTCCATCGAGATCGTGCCGCTGTCAATCTCCGCCTCAGGACCGGACACGGCATCTCCCCATGCTACGAGGACTCCTGTGCCTGGAATTGCCAGGGACGCCAGCCGCAGCGTGGCAAGGAACCTGCTTCCTGGCAAGAGGGTTAGGCGCCCGAGCATGCCAGTTTTCATGTCGAGGAAACGGATGCCTCCGGGGATCCCTCCGGCAACCGGATATGCAAGAGGAAGGCGTATCCAGCCGGGCAGTTCCACCAGACGTTCCATCCCATCCTTGCCTACTTGGTAGAAGCCAGATATGAACACATGGACATCATTACCGTCCACGTCCTCCTCCAGACCGCCGCGAGTGCCGGCAAATCCATCTGCAAGGCATAGCCAGCTCGCTGCCGCCCTTGTGCCGGCTCCGTTGCTCCGTATGTCGTGAGAGCTATCCAGAACAGCCTTACCAGCTTCACCACCACCGTTTCGTGCAGGCAAGAACACCCATGAAGAATCGAGCGTGCTGGCAACTTCTTTGCCTCGCATGATGCTACACAGCATTTCCAGCAGGGCGGTTGCGTCGCTTCTCGTCGAGGTGGGGTCAGGAAGGTCCAAGCCAGTTCCAGCCCTAAGACGTGGCTGGTGACGTGCAGTGGATCCATCATGTTCCAGAGCACCACCACCGGCATTGTGGCCAGAGTCCGCGTCGCTGTTACCGGGCATGTGCGTTGCCATCGTGAGTTATATGTATTGTCCTATGTATAGGGGGAATTCGCAGGAATGAAAGGTCGCTTACTACTACATCCGCACCGGCTTCGAGTAGCGCGTCGCGCTGGCCGACCCTGTCCACGCCTATTACCAGACCAAATCCACCTTTATTCCCGGCGCGTATCCCCGCGATGGCATCTTCTACAACCATGGTCCGTGACGGCGGGGAGCCCAGCCGTCGCGCGGCCTCCAAGAAGGTGGCTGGGTCGGGCTTCCCGGGTAGCCCCATACGTAGGGATTCCTCGCCGTCTACGCGAGCATCGAAGAGGTCGGACAGTCCTGCTGTATCGAGTACCAGCCGGCAATTCCTACTACCTGAAACCACCCCAATCGGCATACCCTTTTGCCGAAGGCCTTTCAAGAGGTTGACAGTGCCTGGGTATGGCCGTGGGCCGGTCTTGGCCAATTCGGCAAGAAAGTATTCGTCCTTGCGTTTGGCAACACCCCATACGCTCTCGGTGCTGCCGGAATCATTGGGCGTTCCTTCAGGGAGTTCTATGCCTGCAACAGCCAGAAATGACTTCACTCCATCACGTCGCGACTTGCCATCGACGTACCTCAGGTAGTCCTCGCGCGTGAAGCGTCGTTCCAACCCGCGCCTGGCAAACTCCTTGTCGAAAAGCTCTTTCCATGCGGACTGATGGAGCAACGCGGTATCGGTAATTACCCCGTCCAGATCCATTACGACGGCATCGAGACGTTCGAGCGGTAAATCGAAGTACCGATCTCCCTGGTTCGATGTATGTCGATCCATATGCCTCCATTGTCTCACATCTCCATCGCAGATGCATCATGTTTTCAGCCGGAGATGCATCTGCTGCACTTTACATCCACTGGTGATCTGTTACACGGTATGCGGGAACCACGTAAGGGTATGCAGGGATGGCATTGGCGGGTATCACCGATGCGTACGCACCTTTGTTCAACGCATAATGAGCATATGACAGTGTCCGCTTGCACGTGCCGGTGGAATTACCGGCGGGGATAGCCGATTGGCAGTGGTGGACAGTAAGGATATGACGAGAGAAAGGAATCATTATGGAAATTAAAGCAGACACAGGAATGAGCGTTGAGGTGGATCATCAGAGGTCAGGGCACCGTTGGCATGGGCCCCTGGGCTTTGTCCAGAGCGAGCGTGAGCGCTGGTATACACCCGAGCGCTCGGTGAGACAGGTGCACTGGCTGCGTTTCTCGCTCGCATTTTTTGCACTGGTCAACGTAGCTTCCCATCTTTACGCCTTACCCGCAAAGTACCCTGTGCAGACTTTATGGCTCGAAGGAGAGGTGGCGTTTTACGTAATGGTGGCCGTGGTTTACATACTCGGGCTAAGAATGTGGTATGCACCGGCCATCCTGTACACCGTATTCAATTTACTGGCATTCTTCCTCTCCGGCATCATAACTATTCCAGGGATTACGAGCACCGTTTTCAGCACGCACCTTGCAGTCTTCCAATACTCCTGGGGACGCGGGTTGTCGGTATTGGCATGGGCATACCTGCTTGTGGTGGGAGTATATATGCTGTGGGCGGATAAGGGCTCGGGGTTGAACAAATTGCTCAGAGACAGCTGACAGCTCCAGCAACCGGGGCGCTCTGCAGGTTTCAGGGGCACTCACGCTCTGTGATCGGCATCAGGGCGTCCCGGCGGTGGATACGACCTTCAGTAGCGTCAGCCAAACAGCGTAGAAGAGATTGGTCTAATACGTCGTTTTCCCATATAAGTAGTTCATGCCTGGGGATGCTTGTCGTGGGTGTCAAGAGGCGTTTCCCCTCACGTTACTGGCGGTCTGATGGCGAGCGTAGCATTTCTTAGCCGGCGGGCGGTACTTATGACTTATGGAGCCACTACAAACCACTAATCGTATTGCCGGCCCGTGACATCTCGGAAAAGTGCCGGCGGATTTGCACGGTTGTCCGTACAAGTGTATAAGATAGGTATATGATTTCTTTCGGAAGCTCGCCTTGCAGGCGACTTGGGCCGATCAGTACGCGATTACTGACCTTCGTAGCGTGTGTGGCGCGAGCTTGCCTGCCCTGCAGGCGACTTGGGCCAGTCAGGTAGCAAAGTGGTACTGGACACATGGGCAGCCTGAACCCCCTTGACTTCGTAATCTTGATGTTTGTCATCTCCATTGCGGCGGGTGTTCTCGGATCGCTGATAGGACTCGGAGGAGGGGTCGTGGTGGTGCCGGTGCTGACTCTTATATTTCATATAGATATCCGGCTCGCAATAGGGGCATCGATTGTTTCCGTCATCGCTACATCGAGCGGGGCTGCCGCAGCCTACGTACGCGAGCGCATGACCAATCTGCGTGCGGGCATGTTCCTGGAGATTGCTACGACCACTGGCGCCATTTCTGGAGCATTTCTTACGACCATCCTGCCGCCACAATTCCTGTTCATCCTGTTCGGGGTGGTGCTTGCATATTCTGGTGTTGCCATGTACGCCAAACGCCACCAGGACCGGCTACTCACGGTCTCTCATGACAGGATTGCCAACCGTCTCAACCTCCATGGTTCCTACTATGACGAGGCGGAACATAAAGAGGTAATTTACAAGGTTACCGGTACAAAGCCCGGATTGGCGCTCATGTATGTGGCTGGCATGGTAAGCGCTCTCTTGGGTATCGGTTCAGGCGCGCTGAAGGTTCCTGCTATGGATCTTGCGATGCACCTTCCCATGAAGGTATCGACAGCCACCAGTAACTTCATGATCGGAGTGACGGCGGCGGCAAGTGCGGGAGTGTACTTTGCCCGTGGCCAGATCGATCCTGTCATAGCCGCCCCTGTGGCTGCGGGGGTGCTCGCCGGCGCGACCGTGGGGTCGCTTATGCTGGGCAAGATGGAGAGCAAGGTTGTAAGGATGATCTTTGTAGTGGTTCTAATGGTCATTGCTTTCGAGATGTTCCAGAGAGGTCTGTGAAATGGTTCAGGATGCTGCCTCGCGCAATGACGGCGTTGCCGGTGGTGAAGGTCCTGGCCAAGATGTAACGACACAGGCAGCCTCAGGTCACGAGACTGGCCACCACGACATGGACGATCGGAGCAGAGCAAACGCCAATGACGCAACCGCGCAGGACCAGGCTGTACCCACCGCTTTCGAGCCGGTCGGAACGCCGCTCACTGCAGAGCAGGAGAAGTATGCTGCCCGCCAGGACGAGAAGGTGCGAAAGGTGGAAACAGTCATCAGCGTCGTGCTGCGTACCGGGGTGGTGGTAAGTGTTGTAGTGATTGCAATCGGTCTTGCAATATCGTTCCTGCATCATCCCGAGTACCTGTCCAACTTCTCCTACAAGGGAGTAGCCAGTGCGCACTACTCGTTTCCCGACACATTTTCCGGCCTCTTCCACGCTTTGTCCAGAGGGGAGGGAAGGGGAGTGATAGTGCTCGGCATTGCGCTCCTCATCCTTACTCCCGTCATGCGCGTGGCGGTATCGATCTTCGCCTTTATGTACCAGGAGGATCCGATCATGGTTGCGGTCACATCGTTTGTATTACTCATGCTTATAAGCTCGTTTTTCTTAGGCCGTGCCGGCGGCTAACTGCTTGCCATGATGACTCTGGGTGGAGATGCCGGTTCTTGTGGCTGGTGCCATGGTCGAGATGGAAGTTGACGGTTAGGCCATGATGAGTCTTGACAGAGCTAGTCCCATCCCTTTGTGGGCTCAGCTTGCGGAGATCCTCCGTTCGAGGCTGGGGCAGGGTGAGTTCTCCGACAGGTTCCCCACTGAAGAGGAACTAGTCAATCAGTATTCGGTGAGCAGGCACACCGTCAGGGAGTCCATCAGAAGGCTCCAGGAGCAGGGGCTTCTCCAGCGTCGGCAGGGCAAGGGTACGTTTGTGGTGCATCCACGTTTTGAACAGCCTCTCCAAGGGTTCTATAGCTTGGCTTTCATGCTGGCGGACCAGGGAATCGTAGAGCACAGTGATGTCCGTGCATTGGAAGTCCGGCCGTGCGGTGCGGCCGGCCGTGCACTGGACATTTCCCAAGGGGATGGTTGTGTGTATATCGAGCGCCTTCGCTATGCCGGTGATGAGCCCATAGCGTTGGACCGGTCATGGCTACCCGAAGAGGTCGCCTTTGTATTGCTGCATGCTGATCTTACTGCGGGATCGTTGTACGACCATCTAGCCATCGAGTGTGGCATAGTGATAGACGGTGGTACGGAAAAGATATGGCCGGTCAATCCCGATCGTCAGGATACATCTCTGTTGCAGTTGCCGGAGGGTGAAGCCGCATTCTTCGTGGAACGGATCGCCAGGTGTGACAGCAGGGCCGTTGAACTGCGCAACTCGACCGTGCGAGGTGATCGATATCAGTTTGTCGTCGAGTGGCCCTCGATACCGTTGCCGCGCGCGCAGGTAGCCACTTGATGGGCGGTGGATGGATCGGTGGCCGCACCGTTTGCAGCATTCCTGCCATTTCCTGTGGCTATTTCGGCTGATACGGCAGGCAAGGTAGACGGATTACCTACCGCGCGCGCACGAGCTGGCTCCGGTTATAGAATCATCTTTAAGTGCATTCTCAGGAAACTGTCATATGCGCTAGGGAATGATCTGCCAGTCAGATCGGATTGGCAAGGGCGGCAAAGTACGCCGTCTTAACCATGTTGAGCGAAAGGGAACGAAAATATGAATATAAGGAATATACCTAAGCGTGTTGCCACGGTTTCGCGGTATCTGAGGTTTGGTGTACTGCTCAGTGCAGGGGCGCTGGCCCTGGCGGCATGTTCGAGCAGCACCTCGACTCCTTCTGCGCCGAAGTCCACAAATACGTATCCAGCGGGCAGTTCGAGCAGCACGACGAGCGGTACGAGTTCGACGGCCACCGCACATTCCCAGCTGTCAACGGCCCATACTTCGATTGGTACCGTACTGGTCAACGGGTCAGGGCAGGTGCTTTACACTCTGACTTCAGCCAGTGCTACCTCCAGTCCATGCGACACGTCGAAGTGTCTTGGGATATGGCCTCCGTTGCTGGGCAGTTCCGGTCTCTCGGCTGGCACAGGCATCTCATCAGCTCACATAGGCACACTTACCTTGCCGAGTGGCGCGAAGCAGGTCACCTATTATGGCCATCCGCTGTATACCTTTAGCGGCGACACGGCGGCCGGGCAGGTGAAAGGGGAAGGTCTTGCATTCCCCATAGGCGTTCCCAACCCGAGTGGTCACTGGTACGCCATTTCTGCAACTGGGTCGATGGTTGTCAAGACAGCCTCCACTAGCACTCCGTCCAGTAGTTCGTCATCTGGCGGTTCCAGTTACGGCGGCTCGAGCGGCGCAGGATACAGTTCTGGGCCGAAGACCGGTTCATCGACCGCTGGACATTCAAGTTCGGGGTCGTCGTCCGGTGGATGGAACGGTTGATGCGACATCTCAACGCATGGGAAATTCGTCACGGGCCGTCATGGACAAGTGGCCTGTATCGCAATGTTGCCGGCTGCATGGGCCGGTCCGTGTGATAGCGGAAAGGAGTGGCGATACAGCGTAAGATGTGTGGATGGCATCTATTGGCGAATTGATAGAATTGCTCCGAGGAGCATCAGAGAGGCTCTCGGATGAGGCGTTCGACCGGCTGCGCGCCGCAAGTTCGGATGTGGCAGCCGGTGGATCACCTGATGGCCTTCTTCTAGCGGAAGAGAAGTCCATTACCCGGGCGAGGAGGGCGGTGGAAAGGGCGATTGCAGCCCTAGAATCAGTGCCGCACAGCATTGCCTGATACATGCTACATTAGGTCGTTTCAGGATGTGGGTGGATACGCGGCAAAGATCAGCCCGGCTAGAATGAGTTGATCCGGTCGACCATCAGGCGTAACCGTCCATAGCTGGACTTATTGAAACGCAGGGCAATCCGCCTCAGCTCCAGATGGTCATTATCGGCACGTTCTGGCGGGAAGGGAGTGGCTGTACGGATTATCCCGTCCACGGCGATGTCGCTGAACTCATCCGCCAGAGCGGCCAGCTGGTTCGAGGTGGGTTGGCGATGCAGCCTGATGACCAGCATATCTCCCACAAAGCGTAGGGAATGGTAGTTGGAGTAGAAGCGCGTGATTTCGTCGATCGCGCTGTCTATACTGGTGGTAATCGTGAACAGGCTGGTATCCTCCTGGTTGACCATGGCCAGAGGGACAAGCACATTACTGATAAGATCGTTCCATTCATTCCAGTAGGATCCACCGGGCACATCGAGCAACACTACAGGCGCAGGTTCCATCTTGCCGGTTTGCAGGAGCGTGAACAGTTCAAACGATTCGTCAAGCGTGCCAAATCCCCCTGGCAGCACTACGTATGCATCCGACTCCTTTACAAGCATGAGCTTTCTTGTAAAGAAATAACGCATTTCGACCAACTTGGGATCGTTTGCTATGAGCGAGTTCGCCCCCTGTTCGTGGGGGAGCCTTATGTTCACCCCGAGCGACATGTCGATGCCGGCTCCTTCCATGGCGGCTCTCATTATGCCGGGACCTGCCCCTGTAACAGTCATCCAGCCGAGCGAAGCCATGCGACCTGCCAGCGCCCGGGCATGGCTGTAAAGGGCATCGTCGGCTCTGGTTCTCGAAGATCCGAAGAAGGTTACTTTTCTGATGCCGGAATATGGCTTGAAGGTTGCAAATGCTTCGGACATTTCGCGGAGAGCGCTGGTTGCTATCTTCATGTCCAGTGCATCGGTCCCGTTCTCCGCCAGTGCCAGCAGCGAATCTATTGCAACAGCGTAGAGATCAGGACGCGCCTCTCCCTCCATCAGCTCTAGTAGACGTTCGAATTTAGCTCTTATGGCTTCTTTGTCCAGCAAATGCCTGCCATGATTGATCTGGGCGTTGCCGTTGGCCACCAGCGGAGTCATGCTGCTACGTGAAGTTCCTTGTACAATGTGGATCTCTGGCGCAGGGTCCTTCCAAGAGGGCTAACTATATCGTAGAGCTCCTGTACACTGAGGGCCTGGCCGTGATGAGCACCTGCCGCGCGGGATATACTCTCCTCCATCAAGGTGCCTCCCAGATCATTGGCTCCCGATGCCAGGGCCTCGCGTACCCCGGATTTGCCGAGCTTCACCCAGCTGGCTTGTACGTTGCCGATAAGGCCGTGATAGGCGATACGCCCGACGGCATATATTAGCAATACTTCCCGGAATGTCGGACCGCGACGTGAACGGCGCTGCACGTATAGAGGGGCTCCCATATGGACATAGGGAAGGGGAACCCATTCGGTGAACCCCCCGGTGGCTTTTTGCAGTTCCCTTGTAAGCACTATGTGGCGTGCCCAGTGCACCGGCCTCTCGACAGCTCCAAACATGATCGTTATATTCGATCGCAGGCCTGTATTATGGGCGGTCCTATGTACCTCCAGCCACTGCTCAGTGCTGATCTTGTCAGGACAGAGTATCTTGCGTACGTCATCGGAGAGTATTTCCGCGGCAGTTCCAGGCAGGCTCGCCAACCCCCTGTCCTTCAACATTTGCAGGTATTGATCCAGGTCGATACCCAGCCGCCTTGCTCCCTCGAATACCTCCAGTGCGCTGAATGCATGGATGTGTATGTCCGGCGAACCGCGCCTTATCGCGTCGAGGACAGACAGGTAGTATTCGCCGTCAAAGCTGGGATGGATGCCGCCCTGCAGGCAGACTTCCGTTGCTCCAGATTGCTCAGCTTCGATGACCTTGTGCGTGATCTCGTCAGGGCTGAGCAAGTAGGGCCTGCCGCGTAGGTTGAGCGATTGCGGGCCCTTGGAGAACGCGCAGAACCGGCATTTGAAGGTACATATATTCGTATAGTTGATGTTGCGATTGACAACGTAAGTCACCGTATCCCCATTCACTCGTGCACGCATGGAGTCTGCCAGTTCTATGACCGCTCGGACATCACGGCCCCGTGCATTGAACAGGGCTACAAGCTCTTCGATTCCCGGTTCCTGCCCACCGGCAATGCCATCGATCACCTCGGATACGTGGCTATGTGCAGCCTTGGGCTGCGAATGCCCGCGTGCCAGGCTGGGTGGCTCTATGTCCGATCCAGAGCACCATTCATGTTCACGAGCCAGGCCGGTTGAGTCTGAGTGCTCCATAACAGGGAATACCATTTCTGGATCGAGCCACTTGCCCGGGTCCGCGGCAAACTCCGGATATATCGTCAATCGCGGTATGAGTTCGAGCCCCTCGTCTTCGGTGACTTTCCGTACCAGATCTATTGCGGGCCAAGGGCGTTCGGGATTTACGTGATCCAGGGTGACCGGAGATATGCCGCCCCAGTCGTCTATACCAGCTCGAAGTATGAAGGCTTGGTCGTCTGTGAGGTTGGGTGGTGACTGGATATGCACTTCGGGCGGGAGGATAATCCTGGCGGCGGAGATGGTCCAGCGTAGCTCGTCGAGCGGGCATGGGGGGTGGTTGTGCATGGCGGTGCCAGGCTTTGGCAGGAAACCTTGGATGATTACTTCCTGGATATGTCCGTGGCGCTCGTGCGACTCGGCAATGGCAAGCAGCGTACGCACCCGAGATTTCCGACTCTCACCTATGCCTACCAGCAGCCCGGTAGTGAACGGTATCTGCAGCCTGCCAGCGTCGTCAAGCGCCTTTAGACGCATCTGAGGCTCCTTGTCTGGGGCAGAGGCATGGCAACGAAGACCCGTTGCGACAGTTTCAAGCATCATACCCTGGCTGGCGGCCACTTTTCTCAGCCGCCCGAATGCGTCATATGTCAGGGCGCCAGCATTGGCATGCGCCAGCAGGCCGGTCTGTTCAGTGACCAGCCGGCACATGGCAGCCAGGTAATCTACAGTCGATTCGTACCCATGTTCTCCCAGCCAAGCCCGAGCTTGCGGGTAACGGTCCTCGGGTTGCTGGCCGAGTGTGAACAGTGCCTCTTTACAGTTGGCGTCCTTGCCCCTCCGTGCTATGTCCAATACTTTGTCAGGGGTGAGATATGGAGATTCCAGGCGTGCCGGTGGCTGGGCGAATGTGCAGTAGCCACACCTGTCCCTGCACAAGTTGGTCAGCGGTATGAATACCTTTGGGGAGTATGTTACGAGATTGCCATGAGCTGAGTCTCGGATACTTCTCGCTTCCGCTTCCATCTGTTCCAGGGGAATCTCCAGCATGTCTAGGTGATTTGCAGCAGTATTGCCCATGAGCCTCCTTCCTTCCAACTGGCCAAGACTGCCTGCCCAAGCTATTCATGCAGCCTGCAGCACTAGTACCGGTATCTGTCCGATGCCCTCAGTCTAGTGTATCATTGCGATCCGAACGCAGATGATAAGACACGCCTGCTCAAGGGGCGGCATCTTCGTCGACAATCCACACCACAGTGCTGGCATGGACTCGTAGAGCTGGTATGTCGTCTCCAGCGCCTACACGCTTCATTGCTTGAAGCTTCTCTTTGCCGGCTACCGTAAAGATGGCATGGCGCGAAGCATTAATAGCCGGTAGCGTGAGAGTCATGCGATCGTGGGGATTCAGGCGGTTAGGATCACGAGATAAGGCGACAAGCGATGTACCAGGAGGGTGGTCACTTGCCTTGTCGCCGTCCGGCATGCGTCTACTGGGGTTGTTGCTGTCTGAGCCGTTATGATTTGACGGATCGTAGTTCAGGAGTGGACTTCCTGGGAATAGAGAAGCAGTATGACCATCAGGTCCCATGCCGAGGTGGACCAGGTCGAATGGTAGAACTCCTGATATGAGGTTACCATACACCTCGGGTCCGGCCACGCAGTCCATAGGATGGAATGCGCCGAGTTTTCCGATCTTCGCAACTAGGGTGTCTCTAACCATGCCGCCGTTGGAGTCCGGATGGTCCATAGGTACGCAGCGTTCATCGCTCATGAATACCGTAACATTGCTCCAATCCATGCCTGGCGACACAGAGTATGCCGATAATGCTTCGTAGCATTTTTTGGCAGTAGGTCCGCCGGAAAGCGCGATACTACGCTGGCTATGGGGAGATTGCCTGAGAGTGGCGGCTACTATTGAGCAGAAGGCAGCTGGTACGTCTCTTACGATCAGCATCTCTCCGTTTGGAACTAGCATCCTGCCGGTAAGTCCTGGTGGATCGAACGTAACCTTTTCAGGCTCTTTGCAGTGGCTGGAATCGATAGCTTGCCCGTCAGTTTTAGTCATTCGCCAGCCCATCCAGGCGTTATGGACGGTGTACAAGACAGCGTTTCCTGCACGGTTAGGGGTTGGACCACGCGTGGCCTTTCCTGGCGAGCAGTATGTCCGCTTCATGGGGCCCCCATGACCCTGCTCTGTACATGGATATGGGCACGTCGCCGTGGCCGAACGCATCCAGGAATGGATCCACGATCTTCCATGCCTGCTCGACTTCGTCAGATCGGAGGAAGAGCATGTGATCGCCGATCATGGCATCATGGATGAGCCGTTCGTAGGCATCAGGAGGTTCCTGCTTGAATGTATCTTCATACGAAAAGTCCATGGAGACCGAACGAAGATCGAAGGATTCACCAGGAGCCTTGGCGCCGAATCTCAGAGATATCCCTTCATCGGGCTGTATGCGCATTACAAGGCGGTTGGCTTCGAGAAGCCTTGCCTGGCGTGATTTGAACGCCAAGTGTGGTACACCCTTGAATTCCAGTACGACTTCCGTTAGCCGATCCGGTAGACGCTTTCCTGTACGGACGTATACCGGCATTCCGGCCCAGCGCCAGTTGTCCACAACGAGTTCCATGGCCACATAGGTCTCTGTGTCTGAGTCTTCAGGAACACCGTCTTCCTCCCGGTATGCAAGAACACTCTGGAAGCCCGCGACTCCTGATCCATACTGACCACGGACGACCCTCCGAGCAGCATGTTCGGGATTTATTATCTCCACCGATTTGAGCAGCTTGACCTTCTCGTCCCGCACATCCTGCGCGCTGACAGCAGTAGGCGGTTCCATCAGGGTAAGGGCGACCACCTGCATGACATGGTTCTGGACTATGTCTCTGAGCGCCCCAGTCCTGTCATAGTATGCGCCGCGATGCTCTATGCCTATGCTTTCCGCCACGGTCACTTGTACTGACGCAATATAACGCCGGTTCCACACTGGTTCGAAGATAGCGTTGGCAAAGCGAAGGGCAAGCAGGTTCTGGACCGTTTCCTTTCCAAGATAATGGTCTATTCGGAATATCTGGGTCTCGTCGAAACAGGCGTGGAGGCGGCGGTTCAACTCGACAGCACTTTTCAAGTCCGAGCCGAATGGTTTTTCGACCACCACCCTGGTGAAGTTGCCGGCATCTGGCGAGCTGATACAGCCGGCGGCTTTCAGCGATTCGGCCACCGTCGCAAACAGGCCGGGTATGGTCGCCAGGTAGTAGATCCTGTTGCCGCCGGTACCGGTCGTATCGTCTATCTCCTTCAGTAGGGTGGAGAGCCGTTGAAATGTTTCGGGATTGCCGTAATCCCCTTCAACGTAGCGGAAGTGGCTCGCAGCCTCTTTCCAGGCAGGGGAGGGATCCGGTACAGCCTGCAGCGAGATGTCGACGAACTCGCTGTCCTGAAGGTGGTCCAGTGCTACGCCGACAATAGAAAACTTGTCCGGCAAGGCGCCGCGGGCTGCGAGCATAGCGAGAGCAGGCATGAGCTTCTTGCGGGATAGATCACCTGATGCACCAAATATTACAAGTACGTGTGGCTCAGGCTTGCTCAAGGTGTAACTATATGACGTTGGCATGATTTTCCTCTGGTCAGCTTCCTTCTGCCTTGACCGCATGCCCACCGAATTGATTGCGCAGTGCAGCCAGCAGCTTGTTGGCGAATGCGTCCGGGTCCCTGGATGAAAAGCGGCTGAAGAGCGACGAGGCTATGACAGGCGCCGCAACACCCCTGGCCACCGCCTCCTCCACCGTCCACCGTCCTTCACCGGAATCGACCACGTAGCCTTCGATGTTGGCGATACCGGATTCAGGACGTAGCGCACGCTCTGTGAGGTCCAGTAACCAGGATCGGACAACCGATCCATACCTCCATATGGCCGCTATGTTGTGCAGATCCAGTGAGAACTCTTCGGCGGCGTCCATGAGGGCAAACCCTTCCGCATACGCCTGCATGATACCGTACTCGATGCCGTTGTGAACCATCTTTACGAAGTGACCTGCACCCACCGGTCCTACATGGGAGTAGCCTCCTTCGGGAGCGAGAGACCTGAAGATCGGCTCACATGTGGATACATACCGCTTGTCGCCACCAACCATGAGGCAGTAGCCTTCTGTCAGCCCCCATATACCGCCGGACGTTCCTGCGTCGATAAAGCCTATTCCGGCAGGTTCCAGTGATGCTGCGGTACGGATAGCTTCCTTGTAGTTAGAATTACCTCCGTCTATGATTATGTCGTCTCTCGCCAGGAGAGCGGCCAGCGATTGGATAGTGGACTCTGTTGGTTCTCCAGCCGGGACCATCACCCATACTGCTCGTGGCACATCCAGGCGTGCTACGAGTTGCTGCAGGGATACCGCCGGTTGGATCCCGCTTTCCGCTGCGGTGTTGCGTGCATCTTCCGATGCGTCGTATCCGACTACGCTGTGTCCTGCCCTTATGAGGCGGGTTGCCATATTGGCGCCCATCTTGCCCAGACCTATCATTCCCAATTGCACGGCTGATTTCCTCTCTCTTACCTTGTGTGTGTCCTTGTGTGTGATTTGCCGGATAGCTGCTCGGCCTTGTTCGAGAGTGTGTCAACCAATTCTGTGAATGACGACATGAAACTGTTGACACCCTGCCTCTCCAGGGTGGAGGCAACGTCGTCCACGTCGATTCCCACTTCGGCTATGCGCTCATCGAGCCGATCGTCTTCCTCGGACACAGTACTGATCGTGGTCACGGGATGGCCATGATCCAGGAATGCATCCACGGTTGCATCAGGCATGGTGTTGACGGTCATCTCGGCTATAAGGTTGTCGACATAGAGCAAGTCGGGATACGCTGGATTCTTGGTGGAGGTGGATGCCCATAGTGGGCGCTGGGGCTTTGCCCCGAGCTTTTCCAGGGCGAAGAACCTCTCGCACTTGAAGCGATCCTGGAACAGGCGGTATGCCTGGCGGGCCTGAGACACAGCTGTCTTTCCTCTCAGGCTGGATATTTCTTTCACCAGGCTGTCCGGTTTGCCATCCCGTTTGGCATCTTCGGCTAACCGATCCAGCCGCTTGTCCACTTCGGTGTCCATCCTGCTGACAAAGAAGGAGGCCACCGAGGATACCCTGGGTACCCGGGTGGGGTTGGTCTTTACGAGAGCCTCTATACCGTTGATGTATGCATCGATCACCTGCTCGTATCGCTTCAACCCAAAAATGAGTGTTACGTTCACGTTCAGGCCCAAGCTTACGGCACGCTCGATGGCAGGCAGCCCTTCAGCAGTGGCTGGGATCTTGACCAGTAGATTACGGGAGTTGAGCCGCTCGTGGATCTCAATAGCAGCCTTCAGGGTGGAGTATGTGTCGAACGCAAGTGCAGGATCCACTTCCATCGACACAAAACCGTCCGATCCTTTCGAGGAGATGAATAGTGGGGCGAATTGGCCAAGTGCCTCTGATATGTCCGTGAAGATCAGTTCCCAGCATGCATCGGTAACACTGTGAGTACTGAGTAGATCCATGAACTGCGTGTCGTAATCGGAATGATCCTCGATTGCCTTGGCGAAGATGGTGGGGTTGGATGTTACGCCCCTGATCCCTGATGCGATCAGTTCTTCGAGATGGCCATTGTGGAGGTAATCTCGTCTCAGATTATCCAGCCAGGGACTTTGCCCGCAGTTGTCGTATAGTCTTTGCAGGCGAGTACGAGATTCATTCGACATAATTGGTCTCCAGTCTAATCCTAATAATTGGCGGGCATGGTCGTATCGATCGCCACCTTAACCGTGTCATATCTTCTAATCTTATTACCTGGCTTGTTGATGCGCTGCAGACATAGGCTCGATTAATATGTCGCGTTGCCGTTCCAATTTGCCTGATCGGGCAGCCCATGCAGATCCTTCCGAAATGGCACGTCAACGTCCTCATTGAAAACGATTCCCTGGGAATGCCCGTCCACCATCAGCTGTACGTACCGGATAGCAGTTCTACAGCCTTTCCGGCAATATTGTGCGGCGTGAAACCGAAGTGCGCCATTACCTCATCGCCTGGTCCTGATGCTCCAAAGGTGGTCATGCCGAATACTGCGTCTGTATATCGATCCCAGCCCAAGGTGCTTGCAGCTTCCACCGCGAGTTTCGGTGTGCTGCTTGGAAGAACCTGCGAGCGATATGATGCGTCCTGATCTTCGAAGAGCTCCCACGATGGGAAGGAGACCACCCGTGCGGCGACATTTTGTTCGGCGAGTAAGTCACGGGCATGCATGCAGGTGGCCACCTCGCTTCCACTTGCCACCAGTATGATGTCATCCGGCTCGGTTCCCGTACCACCGGCAAGTACGTAGGCTCCCCTTGCTACGCCGGACTCAATATCGCTGGAAGTGCCGGCGAGCGGGTTTGCCGTGCCTGGCAGCACTTCCAAAGCCTGGCGAGACAGGATCAGCCCTACTGGCCCATCATGTTCCACCGCGATCCGCCATGCCTGAGAGCACTCATTGGCATCTGCCGGCCTGATTAGTATCAAGCCTGGGACCGCTCGTAGTGCCGCTAGGTGCTCTACCGGCTGGTGGGTGGGGCCGTCTTCTCCCAGTCCAATTGAATCGTGAGTCCAGGAATATATGACATGGCTTTGTGTCAGTGCGGCCAAGCGAACCGAGGGCTTCATGTAGTCGCTGAACACGAAGAAGGTACCTCCCACCGGGAGTACACCTCCGTGGCGGGCAGCTCCGAGCATGGCTGCCCCCATGGCGTGCTCGCGTATTCCGAAGTGCATTTGCCTGCCTGAGGGTTTCTGGGCAGATACTTCGGTGGCATCATCCAGGGCTACACCTGTGTTGCCGGTGAGATCGGCGGAGCCTGCCATAAGGCCAGGGAGGAAGGGAAGAGTGGCATTGATACAAGCCTTCAGTGCTACCCGGGTGGCCATCTTGGCACCTTCTTCGAACGTCGGCAGGGAACCTCTCCAGGATGCATCCGGTATCCCTTGCTGTAGGACACGCCATAGATCCTGTGTTTCACTGCTCTGTGCCGCTATCTGTGATTCCCATGCGATACGTTGCCTCGTGTTGGCGCCAACCGATCTACGGTAGAACTGGAGGACCTCATCAGGCACAAACATTTCTTTATCCGGTGGAAGCCCTAAGATTTCCTTCGTGTCACGTACCTCATCGATCCCGAGCGGTTCACCATGCGCGCTGGATGTATCGTGCTTGTGTGGCGCAGGCCATCCTATGTGGCTTCTGAGGATCAGCATCGACGGGCGCTCATCCTCTTTGGCTACCCGCAGGGCTGCCTCCAGGGCATCTCGGTCTTCAGCTATTTCGCCCAGAGCCATGACATGCCATCCGTAAGACTGGAAACGCAATGCAACATTGTCGCTGTATGCCAGATCCGTAGAACCATCTATCGTGATATGATTATCATCATAGATACATACAAGATGTCCAAGCTGCTGGTGTCCGGCAAGCGAGGCGGCTTCATGGCTGATCCCCTCCATAAGATCGCCATCCGAGCATATCACGTAAGTATAGTGATTGACGAGATCGTCACCCATCTTCGACCTGAGAGATCTTTCGGCTATGGCCATGCCCACTGAAGTGCCGATTCCCTGGCCAAGCGGCCCGGTAGTCACCTCGACACCAGGTGTGAGGTCAGATTCCGGGTGACCTGGGGTGATGCTCCCGATCTGGCGGAAACGTTTCAGATCGTCGATGGTGAGACCGTAGCCGGTGAGGTACAGCATACTGTACAGCAGTACGGAGGCATGCCCGCATGACAGTACGAAACGATCCCGGTCAGGCCATTTTGGGTCTGTCGGATCATGCTTCAGGATACGGGTGAACAGTACATGTGCGAGCGGTGCAAGCGCCATGGCGGTTCCAGGGTGCCCTGAATGTGCTCGTTGTGGCATGTCCATGGCCAGCCCTCTTATCACTGCGACACCGAGGTCTTCCACGCTCCGGTCATTCGAGTGCGAGTCGAGACTGCTGGTATGGGGTGATGCATTTTCAGCGCGATCATGAGGGTCCATAGTTTCCAGCCTATACCGTTCATATGGCCGCTCGTGACTCGCCTACGCATGCCGGAACCCGCGAGGGCGTAAATTGCCGCTGGTAGAGTGCTCGTGGATTTAAATGGCTGGCGGTGCAGGGAGTTGTCTTGGTAGGTCTGAGGTAGGCGAGGACCGGCATTCATCAGAGTTTCGTCAAAATATATGCTTGTACACGCAACTATGTGTGGAATATCCCGCTATAATGTGCAATAGGGTGCTGGTGCTGGTGCGCCGGCGACCTCATGGCAAGGTGGGCCGGGTGCTGTGCTCGGTCTTGACAAAAGGAGAATAGATATTTATGACAGAAGCAACTACACGTGATTACAATGGCATCAAAATACCGTTGAGCGGTACCTATGACATTGACAAGGTGCATACTACGGTCGAATTTGTCGCCCGGCACCTGATGATCACCAAGGTAAGGGGTCGTTTTGCCAAGTTCGACGGCGTTATTGTGATAGCCGATGATCCGGCGGCCTCCACTGTCGATGTGACCATAGATGCTTCCAGCATCAGTACAGGCGAAGACCAGAGAGACGGTCATCTCAGGAGTGCCGACTTCCTGGAAGTGGACAAGTATCCGGAAATTACCTACAAGGGTACATCTGTGGAGGTCAACCCTGACGGTGCCGGAGTCATCCATGGCGCATTGACCATCAAAGGTACCACCAAGCCAGTGGACCTCCAACTCGAGTTCGAGGGCGCAGGCAACACGCCCATGGGTGATTACCGAGCTGGATTCAGCGCGACGACCGAGATAGATCGGGAATTGTTTGGTTTGACCTGGAATCAGGTGCTGGAAGGCGGTGGGGTGATGGTCGGTAAGAAGATCAAGCTGGAAATCAACGTTGAGGCGATCCGCCAATCCTGATCCGCCAATCCTGATCTGCCAATTCCTGATCTGCCAATCCTGATCTGCCAGCGCCGGGTGCGCTATGGTGGACGCATGGATGCCATGAGCAGTGGCGTAAACCATGTAAACCATGCGGACGGATCAAGCGGGCCATGCCGAGATCGAGATGAAAGCAAGCTTGATGCGACCGGTGATGTTGCTTGCTGAGCCTACTTGCGAAGCCCGTATCATTTCGGACAGGAAGCGTGTGGTATTTGCCGAGGCGGAGGTAACCGATGAGTCGGGCAGGCTCGTGGCGAAAGCGAACTCCACGTTTCTTGTACGGACGCGTACCTCAGGCGAGGATGAGGCATCGGGCCATTACCGGTAGTATGCTCTTGTAATGCATCAATTCGAGCATCAGGATGGGTCGTTTACCGGCGAAGCCAGGGATCTTGCTTCGATGGCCGTAGCTTATGCCAAGCAGGAAACGCTGGATCCGCTGAAAGGGGCGCTTCGCTACATACTGTTTGGCGTTGCAGGAGCGTTGCTCATATCGATCGGGTCAATATCTGCCATGGTTGGTGTGTTGCGCGTCCTCCAGGGAGAGACCGGGTCCACCTTCCGGGGGAGCCTATCGTGGGTACCGTACATCATCGTGTCCCTGCTGGCTATTGCAATGGCTGGCCTGGCGGCATGGAGAATACCGAAGATGGAGGCTAGAAAGCGAGAGGAGGCTGCAGGTCGATGAGTCCAAAAGATGTTTCCGGGGTACCCCTGACGCCCCCGGTATCCTCGGCATCTTCAGGTGCTGCGCCGGTAATGTCAGGGTCGGCAGGGTCAGTACATGGGGCGCATGTAAGGGCCGGTACGGAGCATGATCAGCCTGGGAAGGTGAGCCTGGAGGACATCGAGGGCAAGCTGCGTTCCATGACCACCAGAGCCGGTTTGGGTGTGGAGGATACACGCCAACGTGCAAGTAGGTACGGGGTGCCAGCTGCCGGCGCACTGGTCGTTGTTGCCTACCTGATCGGTAAGCGCAGGGGAAGGCTCAAGTCGGCAGTCATAGAAATAAAGCGCGGCTGATCGAGGTCTTTATTGTGTTGCACAGGGCATTGAGAAAATTGGCGTCTTACGGCATCAGGCGAGGGATCAAGGGCGATTTGGTATGGCTGGTGGTCGGTGTCGTTTCGATTCTTGTGCTGCGCGAAAGGGCTAAGGCGCTACGGCCTATCTGGAAGGGCAAGGTGGCTTTCGGCGAAAGGTTGGACATATCTGTAGTTCCTGCGCTTGGACGGGAATGACCGGTGACCATGAGGATGTCCTTGCCGCTGGTGAGGACGTTGTATTTTATGACACGAAAGGACATAGACATCTGGTAAGGCTTCGTGAGGACGGCCATTACCACATGCATGACGGCGTCATTGATCATGCGGATGCTATAGGAAATATAGATGGCGCGATCTTGGTCACTTCCAAGGGGGTAGACATAGCCGTTGTCAGGCCGACGCTGTCCGATCGCATATTCGAGATGCCGCGCGGTGCTCAAGTCATATACCCCAAAGATATCGGTTCTATACTGGTCCAGGCAGACGTAGGGCCGGGCATGTCGGTGCTGGAAGCAGGAGTGGGGTCTGGTGCGCTGTCCATGGCGCTTCTGAGGGTCGGAGCGGTTGTGCATGGCTATGAGCTGAGGGAAGATTTTGCGTCTCGTGCCATTGCAAACGTAGAGCGAGCCGTTGGCGGCTTGGATCGTTATACGGTCGAGCTGCGTGATGTGTATGAGGGGATTGGCCTGGTGAATCTTGATCGGATACTACTTGACCTTCCGGAGCCTTGGAGGGTGGTTGCCCATGCTGAGCAGGCGTTGAAGCCAGGGAGCATTCTGCTGGCTTACCTGCCATCCATTGATCAGGTCATGCACCTTCGCCAAGCACTCTTGGCAAGCAGATTTGGACTGGTTTCCACCTACGAAGTGCTCCAGCGTGGGTGGTATATCGAAGATCGATCCGTCCGCCCGGATCATCGCATGGTGGCTCATACGGGGTTTATCACCACTGCACGCCTGCTCGCATCGAACCATCGCAAGTTCAAGCATCTTACTCTCAGTCCTGGCAGGTAAGAGGGACGGCGGACATACCTGCCGTCAGTTGGGTGGTAGAAATGGTTCTGAGCGGTTGAGGTCGCTGCTACATACCCGCCGCCGGTTCAGCTTTGCCGGCAGCTTGCCGTGACACCATTTTGCCCTCTCCGGCTTCGGCTCGTAGTATTGTTGTCATGGTAGCTGGCACGCAGTATGTGGAGATCGAGTGTTTTCATCGTCATATCTCCGGTTGCCGGTTACTCCGCCGGTTGCGCCAGTGGACTGGATGCACACGGTCGGGTAATACGTTGATAGGAGGTGCGTACTGATGGATGCAACAGGTCAATTCGCTGGCGATGTTTTCCAGCCTGTCGGCGTTGTCGGTTGCGGTCTTATGGGCTCGGGGATTGCAGAGGTGTGTGCTCGGGCTGGTTTGCAGGTGATCGTAATCGAGAAGGATCAGTCTTCACTCGATGCAGGCAGGCGGAGAATCGACACATCCCTGTCCAGGGCGGTGCGTGCGGGCAAGGTTTCCGAGGAGCAGAGAGACGAGGCATTAAGCCTCATCCATTTCACTGCATCTTTTGAGGAACTCAAGTACTGCAGGATCACCATCGAAGCGGTTGTAGAGGCCGAGAGCGAGAAGGAAAGCGTCTTTGCCATACTGGACAAAGTGGTGGAGGCACCTGACGCGATCCTGGCATCCAATACCAGCTCGATACCCATTATGAAGCTGGCTATGGCCACCAGCCGTCCAGAGTATGTTGTCGGGATGCACTTTTTCAATCCTGTTCCTATCCTTAAGCTGGTCGAGCTGGTTCCATCGCTCTTGACGAGCCAGGAGACCGTCAAGCGTGCGGAGGCTTTCGCCGCCGGCGTACTGAACAAGCGGGTTATCTTGTGCAAGGATAGGGCAGGCTTCGTCGTCAATGCGCTGCTGATTCCATATATCCTGTCTGCTGTCAGGATGATGGAGTCAGGTTTTGCTTCAGCTGAGGATATAGATGCGGGAATGGTCGAAGGCTGCGCTCATCCCATGGGGCCGCTGGCTCTTGCAGATTTGATCGGGCTGGATACCACTATGGCTGTGGCTGGGTCGCTCTACGAAGAGTTCAAGGAGCCTCTGTATGCTCCATCCCCACTCCTGTCGCGAATGGTTGAGGCGGGCCTGCTCGGGCGTAAAGCGGGCCGAGGATTTTATGATTACGGCAGATGATTTGTAAGGAAGTTTGAAGATGCTGAGTGAAGAGCAGATAGAGCTGAGAAAGGTGGTACGCCGCTGGGCTGAGGCTGATGTGGCTCCGTATGCCGCAGAGGTCGATAGGGATGCGCGATTTCCAGACGAGGCATTCAAGTCGTTTGTCGACAATGGATGGGTCAAGTTGCAGTACCCGTCTGAGTATGGAGGTGATGGGGCGGACGCACTATCGATTGCCATATTCGTTGAGGAGATCGCAAGGGTATGCGCCAGTTCCAGCCTGGTTGCCATGATTTCGAAGCTGGGATGCATACCTCTGATTCACTGGGGGTCCGAAGACCTCAAGCGCAAGTACCTTCCACTGGTGGCAACGGGTCGGATGCAGGCCAGCTACTGCCTTTCGGAGACAGGGGCCGGGTCGGATGTGGCCTCGATGAAGACTCGGGCGATAAGAGATGGCGATACGTACGTGCTCAAGGGAGCCAAGCATTGGATCACCAACGCCGGCGTGTCGGACATTTACACCGTGTTTGCCAAGACTGATCCGGATGCCGGTAGTAAGGGTGTTTCATGTTTTGTCGTGGAACGAGACTGGGGGGTGAAGATAGGCAAGCTGGAGGACAAGCTGGGGGTAAGGGGTAGCCCTACTGGCGAGGTGTTGCTCGACGAGGTGCGAGTTCCCGCCCTTAACCGTATTGGTGAAGAGGGGCAGGGGTTTGCAATTGCTATGGGAACGCTCAACCGCAGCAGGCCTGGTATCGGTGCTCAAGCGGTAGGTATAGCGCAGGGAGCCATAGATGCAGCCTTGGGGTACGTAAGGCAAAGGGAGCAGTTTGGTAGGCCGATCGGTGATTTTCAGGGTGTGCGTTTCATGCTGGCGGACATGGCAATGAGGAACGAGGCGGCCAGGAGCCTGGTCTACCGTGCCCATGAGGTGATCGACGCAGGAGATCCCTACGGGGAACTCCCGATGATGGGAGCCATGGCCAAGTGCGTCGCTGCGGACACGGCTATGGCTGTAACCGTGGATGCGGTTCAACTGTTTGGCGGCTATGGATATACGAAGGACTTTCCGGTCGAGCGGTACATGCGTGACGCCAAGATCACGCAGATATACGAGGGGACCAACCAGATACAGAGAGTGGTGATCTCAAAACAGTTGCTGGATGGCTGATTGGTCTGAATCCTCACCTCGTGATGCCTTGCAGTGCCCTGGGCGGGTGATGGTGTGTTTTTCAGCCGAGATGCAAGGTATCGGGCGATCGGCCACATCCGCTCCGTCTGATTATGCCGGTATGACGGTAGCCCGATTGGCCAGCCAGTAGTATGGCGGGCCGAGCCGCCTTCCTTGCAGTCGGTTGTGCTGGTAGGCTGAAAGATGGGTAGTATCAATACGGTGAGCATTGTCAATGATAGTAATGAGACGATGGTCGGCAATGGCAAGCGGCCCTTGGTACTCTTTGTATGCGTGCATAATGCAGGCAGGTCCCAGATGGCTGCAGCACTGCTTGCCAAACGTTCCAACGGGCAGGTGGATGTACGGTCGGCTGGCTCTGCGCCGGCCAACGAGATCAATCCAGTGGCGGTGGAGGTGATGCGCGAGGTGGGAGTCGATATATCCGCAGCCACGCCCAAGTTGCTGACCTTGCTGCACGCGAAGGAAGCTGACGTGGTGATTACGATGGGTTGCGGCGACGCATGTCCGGTGTACCCAGGCAAGCGCTACCTGAGTTGGGATGTGGAGGATCCATCTGGTAAGGATATCATTACGGTACGACGTATACGTGATGATATCGATACGCTGGTGGCAGGCTTGCTCGAAGAAATTGTTACAGGGAGTGTCTTGTAGGTTCCACATGCGTGGTTCCGAACTGTACACTTCTTGAATCGTCCTGGAACTTTTGACTCCGCCGATTATGGCCGACATCTTGGATCTTTTTAGCCTATCAGTTAGAGAAGCTGGGTAAGGAGTACCATCCCAGTTAGTGATCAGATGGTGGCTGTTGCTTATCAGCAGGTCTCTAGTTTCTGGAAATGGCCTGGTGGTTCATCAAGAGTGAATGCCCTGTCAGTGTGATCTATCTTGAAGCCAAATCTTTCATACAGCTTAAGGGCAGCCGCATTATCGGAGTCCACATACAGCATGGCAATCCGTAGTCCTCGTGAGGAGAGGTGGTCCAGGCCTGCTCGTAGTAGCGGGGCTGACACTCCTCTTCCCTGGTACGTAGGGTCCACGCAGATGACGTATATTTCACCCATGGGAGGATATGAGGGTAAGTTGCCGGGGTGGATTTTGGTCCAGCACGCTCCTGCAAGGCGGTTGGCATCTACACCCAGGATGAAGCCCTGCGGATCAAACCAGGGCTCCTGCTCGCGTGCTGCCAGCATATTCAGGTCCCAGCGTCCCTGCTCCGGGTGGCTGGCAAAGGCCCGGTTGTTTAGTTCGAGCCAGGATAGTTCGTCCTGGCCGGGTCGGAATGTACGTAGCACGAGTGGGTCGGGTTCCGTGTCTTCTGCTTCCAGGGGCAAGGCTCGCCTCATCTGGTACAGTTCCCTGCTGACTTTCATGCCCATAAAGCGAGCCGCCTCTTCCAGCAGCGTGTTCGAACGAAGGGCCCACAGCGATACCGGGTAAGCTGCCGGACCCAGGCCTGCAATTGCTTTCCTAGCAAGTGCCGACGCTATTTCAAGGTAATCGCTCCTGCAGGCGGGCGACACAGCTATTTCGATTGCAGTGCCCTGGTTGGTCGTGGAGATATGGACGTATCCGCACAGTTGGCCGTTTTCTGCATCTTTTGCCAGGTACCCCCAAGCCGTTCCTATGGCAGGATGACGGGCGCCGGTTCCCGTGTGCTGCGACAGTTCCAGCCACGACTGATCGTTCAATGGCCTGTATCCGTCGAAGTTCTCCGAATCTGCAATGAGTTGCAGGACATCTCGGCGATTGCTCCCAGTGGGGCTGAATGGCGTGATTTCGAATCGGGTCATTGCGATGATCTCAGCAGTTGGGCGGGTGTACATCTTGGCGAATCGCGCCGGCGTTACTGGCGCTGTTACCGGCGTGTTTATTGGCGTTGTCGCGGGAGGCCTTGATCGCCTCCAGCCACTTGACGGCAACCGGCTTCTGCCTAACCAGGCATTCTTTTGGAAATGGCAGGTGGGAGAGCAGGACTGAGCTGTATGGTGCGTCGGTGATGCGGCGATCCAGGACAGCGACAGCGCCGGTATCGGATGCCCTGCGCAGGAGCCTACCGGTTGCCTGAGCGAGGAGTGTTGCTGCAGCCGGTATGTCCACCGACATGAAGGCATTCTCACCCCTTTCTCTGGCTATATCCCGCCTTGCCTGGATGACGGGGTCTGCCGGACTGGGGAACGGTAGCTTGTCCAGGACAACCAGCGAAAGGCTGGGTCCCGGAACGTCCACACCCTGGAAGTAGCTGCGGGTTGCAAGCAGGCAACTCTGCTCGTTCCGAATGAAACGATCCACGAGAGCATTACGCGACAGGTGGTCATCCTGCGACAATATCTCGATACTTCCTGGAAGTCTGGTGCGCATAGTCTCTACGGCGCGCCGCATGGACGCGTATGAGGTGAAGAGAGCCAGAGTACGTCCACCGGCGGCAATGACCAGGGTGATGAGTTCCTCCTCACATGCCGCATAAAAGAGTGCAGTTGCATCGTTGGCCTTGCTGTTTGGCAATGGAAACGGGGCCGGTGGGACGTATAGCAATGCCTGCGAGGCAAAGTCGAAGGGGGTACCGGCGTCGATCATGGCTGGACGGGGAAGGGACAGCCTCTCTACCATGCCGGGTGGGACGGTGGCGGAGACCATTATCAGAGCGGCAGGAGCGCCTGATGCCCATTCGTCCGGGTCACCCTTTGCCGATTCCGAGCCGGCAGGCTCGTCGTTTCCAGCATGTGAATGACTGCCGTTGTCCCCGGCGTGCCCGTCATGGCCGGCATCCACAGCTCCATCGGGTTTCGTGTCGTGTCGATGCACCACAGTGGGAGCAAGGGATCTTTCCAGGCCAATATCGTTCCCGCCAGGATCGGTGTCGAGTACTCGTAGCCGGGATGGTGGTCCGGTGGATTCTTGACGCGTGGAGAGTACTTGTTCCTCGAAGAGATGATTGCCAGGCGCAGTGCTCCGAGGTGCTTCGCGATTGGCGTGAGTATCGTTGCGATATTCCATAGCAGGCCAGAGCCACTCCGAGAGGACTTCGCCTATGTCCAGGTACAGCAGCCTGATGCGGTAATCGGCGCCGTAAGGTTCAGCGGATGGCGCGCGGGATGCAACTGTGGATACTGGTTCCACCAGCAGTATGCGGTGCGGGGTTCCATCGCGGGAGCTGGTTAGTTGCCCGATCGCGTCCAGGATGTTCTCACCTCGGACAATGATACGCTCGATATGATCGGCTGAGCCTGCCACGTCTCTACGGCCGGAACGTGACGGGTTCTTGCCCCTTGACCCTTTGGCGCCATGAACGGCTGGGGTCGCCCAAGTGTTCGCAGGGAAGTCCAGAGGATTGCCTGATACCGCAGGGATGCTCTGATCGTGCCAGATCTGCCCACGCAGGGAACGGAGCTGTTGGCTGAGGATGGCGACGATGTCCGTCACTGCATCTTGCAGGCTACGGAGCACGCTGTCCAATGCCGAGCCGCTTTCGACACCGCCTTTGATGACGGCGCCGGATGGATTGCCGGAGCGATCCAGTAAATCGTGCAAGGCATCGTCCAATGAACGAGACGCGATGCGGACTCGCTGGATTGCATCGTGGAGTTCCGGAGCTGGCTCCAATGGTGATGACGTTCGTCTCCTTCCTAGCCGGTTGCCCTCCGTGATCCTCTCCGCGAGCCGGGCGAGTCGTTCCACCTGGGAGGGGCGGAGTTCCACGCCGAATGTCTCTATCAGGATGTCGGCAGTCTCATGCGCTTCATCCAGCACTGCTATATCGTGATCTGGGAGGATATTCCCGCTCGACTTTATGTGGAGCCCGTACAAGTGGAGGTTGGTGATGACTATGCCGGCGGATTCAGCGTTGCGCCGGGCCTTTTCGGCAAAACACTCACGACCGATGCTGCATGTGTAAGCTCCAGGACATTCGTCGCTGCCCGAGGAGATTTCACTCCATATTGCAGGACTTATATTTCCCAGCTCATCACGGTCTCCAGCTCTGGTAGTGCGTGCCCAGGAAGATACACTGTCCCAATCAGTTTCCGGCGGTGTACCTACCTTGGGGTACCTGGGGCGGTCATTTGGAGGTTCGAGTATTGACCCCTGCTCGTTCGGCCCATCTTGTGGATGTAACATGTATTTTGCCAGGCACATGTAGTTGGACCTGCCTTTCAGAACGGCGAAGGTGAGGTCCGGAAAGAGTTTCGTCAGTGCAGGCAAGTCCTTGCTAGCCAGCTGGTTCTGAAGGGCGATAGTGGCTGTTGCGATTACCGCTTTCCGACCGGCGGCAATGATCGGCGCGAGATACGCAAAGCTCTTTCCGGTTCCAGTACCAGCCTGTGCCACCAGGACCCCTCCCTCCTCGATGATGCGTGATACAGCCTGTGCCATTTGCACCTGGCCGGGACGGTCTTCCGCGTCGCTTCCGAGCGATTTGCGCAAGCCGAGAAGTATCGTTTTCGTCTTGGTTGCCAGGGCGTCGGGGAAACGTTCCGGCGAATGGATGCCTCGAGCGTGTGTCTCTCGTGTGAGAGGTTCCGGCGGGTGGAGACTTTGATCCTCACGAGTTTGAGTTTGCCGGACGCGATCCTGCCGGCTGTAACCATGGCGGCTCTGGGCAGGACGTTCCGGGTGGTCTCCTGCTTCATGTGCAATAGGGTCCACCAGATAAGATTAGCCGGGTTACTCACACGCTGCCGGTACATATCTGATACACAGCCGGCTCCGAGCGCTTCGACGCCTACCTCGCTGACCGGCTGATAGGATAAGCCCATGACCAATCCACTGAAAATACGCAGCTACGAAGTTACTGACGGCCCGACCCGCGCACCTGCAAGGGCGATGCTGAGGGCGGTAGGTATGACAGATGATGACTGGGATCGCCCGCAGATTGCCGTTGCCTCATCGTGGAACGATGTCACTCCCTGCAACATGCCACTGTACAGGCTGGCGAAGAGAGCTAGAGATGGCGCCAGGGCAGCTGGTGCGTTTCCATTCGAGTTCACGACGATAGCTGTGTCCGATGGTATATCCATGGGACATGAGGGGATGCGAGCTTCCCTTGTTTCGAGGGAGGTCATTGCCGACTCGGTGGAGGTGATGATGCATGCCGAGCGGTTTGATGGCATGGTGACGCTTGCTGGTTGTGATAAGTCATTGCCGGGAATGCTCATGGCTGCCGCACGTGTGAACGTTCCCAGCGTGTTTCTCTATGCGGGTACCATACTTCCAGGCCGGTTACGCGACCAGGCACTGGACATCGTGAGTGTTTTCGAGGCCGTAGGTGCACATTCCGCAGGGAAGATGAACGACGAGGAACTTCATGCAGTCGAAAGTAATGCTTGTCCCACTGAAGGTTCCTGTGCAGGGATGTTCACGGCCAACACCTTGTCGTCAGTGGCGGAAGCACTTGGTATGTCTTTGCCGGGGAGCGCTTCCGCTCCTGCGGTGGACCGGAGGAGAGACGACTATGCCTACCTGTCGGGCAGGACGGTCGTCGACATGCTTGCAAAGGGGATCACGCCAAGGCAGGTGATGACAAAGGATGCTTTCGAGAACGCGATTGCGGTGGTGATGGCCCTGGGCGGCTCCACCAATGCGGTGTTGCACCTGCTTGCAATTGCCGCTGAAGCCCGGGTGGATCTCAGCTTGGACGACTTCAACCGTATTGCAGGACTGGTTCCCCATATAGCTGACATGAAGCCTCACGGCAAGTACCATATGAACGACCTCGACCGTGTAGGTGGGTTGCCGGTGGTGATGCAGGAGCTGCTGGATGCGGGGCTTGTCCATGGCGACTGCCTGACCGTGACCGGCAGGACGGTGGCGGAGAACCTTGCCGCCTACAGCGGCCCGTCGTCGAGGCCGCCTGAGCCTGACGGTGAGGTGGTGCATCCTCTGACTGCCCCGATTCATGCCAAGGGAGGCATAGCAATACTGCGCGGATCGCTTGCCCCTGCGGGTTCAGTGGTCAAGGTTGCAGGGTTGGCCGAGATGAGATTCGAGGGAATTGCACGAGTGTTCGATGGGGAACAGGGAGCACTTGATGCGATACTTGCTGGTGACATACAGCCAGGTACCGTCATAGTCATCCGTTACGAAGGTCCCAAAGGTGGGCCGGGTATGAGGGAGATGCTTGCCGCTACGGCAGCGTTGAAGGGCGCTGGGCGCGGGGCAGACTGCGCCCTGATTACGGATGGTAGGTTTTCCGGTGGCACCTACGGATTTTCGGTGGGCCATGTCGCGCCCGAAGCTGCTGATGGAGGTCCTATAGCTCTTGTGCGTGACGGGGACAGGATCGTGCTCGATGCCAATACGAATACCCTGGATCTACTGGTGGATGACGCCGAACTGTCGGCTCGCCGGGCTGGGTGGGTATTGCCGGAGCCGCGATACGAGTCCGGTGTCCTTGCCAAATACGCATCGCTTGTCGGTGGTGCGGACAGGGGCGCCGTGACCATGCCGTTAGATCTCCGACGGCGCTCGTAAGACTCTATATCTTTGCACGATATCGGGTACGGTTTGCATACCTACAGTGCCTCTGCGGGGCGGTGGAACTTCTTATGCGTGGATGTTCTCGGAGGGTGTGGCTGTGCTGTGAGCGGGCAGGGCGCCAGGGGGGGGAAGACGGGTGGCAATTCTGTCCACAATGTGAACACGCTATTGACTTATGCGAACCCGACTATCAGAATGACACGTATGAGGGGCAGTAATCCATTGAGGGACGAGGTCGAGCGGCCGGCAGGTCGGCCGCGGGTTCAATCTCTTGAACGAGCATTTGCCATACTTGATGCTATTCGCAGCAGCGATGGGACGCAGAATTATGCGGATGTCGCACTGGCCACAGGGCTGAATAGGACAACCGCCTGGCGGCTGGTGAGCGACCTGCGTTCGCTTGGACTGGTGTCAGAGGGCGAGGACGGCGGTCTGCGCTTGGGAGCACAATTGCTGTCGTTCGGCGAAACTGCTCGCCGGCATATATCGACCAGCGATGCCGCGCACGAGGTTCTGCTACGGTTGCGTGACGACATCGGTGAAACCTGCCATATTGCAGTGACTGATGGCGATGCAATGTTCTATGTGGACAAGGTGGAGAGCGAGTCATCGGTTAGGGTGGTCAGTTTTGTGGGCAAGAGGCTTGACCTGCACTGTACCGCCTTGGGCAAGTCCCATCTTGCGTGGCTGCCACTCTCTTCGCGTGATTCAACCATAGCTCGGATCAAGCTGGTGAAGCACACAAGCCACACCATCACCGATCGTGCGACATTGCTGCAGGAACTGGAGCTTACGAAGCAACGAGGATGGGCGATCGATGACGAAGAGAATGAGTTGGGTATCCGTTGCATAGGTGCTCCGATTCTCCACAAGGCGGTTGACAGCGCACTTGCTGCCGTATCGGTGACTGCGCCGGTTCAGCGGTTTTCACGTGAGAATATTCACAATCTGGCAGGTCGATTAATGCGCGCGGCAAGTGAGTTGAGTTACCTATGAATAAAATAGTGCTGACATATCCCTTCGACATCCAGGAGCAACAGCGAGGATTACTTTCAGGCTTTACCGTTGTGTCGCCTGCGTCCAAGGCAGGATATAGCTTCACCGAGCTGAGGGATGAACTGCGTGGCGCCGAGGCACTGATATGCCTTAGCAATGTACAGGTGGATGCGGACCTGTTATCGGACGCAAAGCATTTGAAGGTCGTCGCCAGGGTTGGAGTCGGCTATGACAATGTGGACGTAGAGAGCTGTAGCAGGGCAGGAGTGCTCGTGACCGTTACCCGGGGCGGGCCGGAGGAGGCAACAGCCGACGCTGCATTTGGCTTGATTATCGCTGCGTCACGGCTTTTCGGTGAGGCTGAAAGATCTTTGAGGGCTGGCGAAACGGGCATATGGTCATTCGGTAGCTTTCGCGGCCACGATGTCCATAATGCCGTCCTGGGGTTGGTGGGTTACGGGCGCATAGCGCAGGCGGTGGCCATGAGGGCAGAGTCATTCCAGATGCCCGTATTGCATCATGCAAAGCACCATACAGGACTACCGGGCTTTGTGGCGAACCTGGATGAATTGCTGGAGAAGAGTGACATTGTGAGCATCCACGTACCCCTAACCGCTGAAACCACGCACATCATAGATCGGCGCAGGCTGGCACTGATGAAAGAGAGCGCGGTGCTGGTCAATACATCGAGGGGAGCTGTCGTGGACGAGGATGCCCTAGCTGACGCACTCAAGAATGAAACGATATTTGCCGCCGGGCTGGATGTCTACGAGTACGAGCCCAAAGTCAGTGACAAGCTGCTCGAGGCGCCACACACAGTTCTGTTGCCTCATATTGGGGGAGCATCTGAAGGTTCGCATGAGACAATGCTGTCAATGGCGGTGGAGTCAGTAGTGGCAATACTGAACGGAGAGATGCCTGATACGGCAATCAATGGTATGGCAGTGGAGGCCGTTATGGCAAACAGGTCTGAGCGAAATATAGGTAAACAACGACAGGAGAGTAATTAGCAATGAGGAGATTGATTCATATGAGAAAAACCAAAAAAGTGACGTTAGGCATACTGGCATTGGGATTGGGGACGACGCTTGCCGCCTGTTCTTCTACTCCACCTGCAGCCAAGAAGGTGACACCTTCGAGCAAGACTGTCAGCGTAGGGGTGATAATCCAGACGACTGGGATCCCATGGTATTCAGCCGTGAAGGAGGGTATGCGTGCGGCAGCGAGCAAGTACCACGCCAATATCAGCATTGTATCCTCCGATAACAGCGTTGTGACTGAATCGAACAACATCTCCGAGATGGTGGTCAAGAAGCCGGATGTGATCGCGATTACTCCTATCAATTCGGTGTCCAGCGTCCCAGCGGTTACACGGGCCATTCACGCGGGGATACCGGTTGTAGTGTATAACAACACTCTTGATAGCAGCCTGCCTGCTGCGTTTGTAGGGATCAACAATCTGCAGTATGGCACTACGGCGGGTCAAGACACCGTCCCTTACATCAAGAGCCATATGCATGGTGTGGCCAACATCGCAACGCTGACGCAGCCAGGTTTTCCAATTATTACCCAGCGTGTCCAGGGATTTGAAAATCAAGTTACTAAGCTGCCAGGGGTACATGTGGTGGCTACCGCCTCTTACAATGGCAGCGAGACGTCTGCGTTTACGGCATTCAAGGAGATTCTGACCGCACATCCCAATGTCAACCTGATCTATGCTCCAAATGAAGGGGCTACTGATGCCGCAGTGCCGGCCGAGGACTCTATTCACAGCTCGATACCGGTTGTCGGTTTGGACCTTGACACTGTCGGTGAAAAGGATCTCTTGACTCCAGGAAGCCCGCTCAAGGTCATGGTTACCCAGAACCCGTACAGGATTGGATACGATACCATAACAACCGCAGTGGAGGTGGCACATCACGTGTCCGTGCCGAAGCAGTTGCTTGTTCCATTGAATGTCATCACGGCATCCAACGTGAAGGCTTATGTAGCCAAGTGGCCGATTCCTGATTAAAGAGGAAATCCGGTTGTACTCTTATGTGAAGTGTACCCGATGAGCCAGGCCATGGAGAGCGAGACGGCGAGTACTCCGGTCGGCGATTCTACCGGCATTACGGCTACGGGTGCACATCACAACCAGCCGGTCGTGGAGCGCTTATGGCAGGGACCGTTGCGCCACTTGGACGCGGCTCGATTCGGGACGCTCGGTAGCCTGGTGCTGGTGTTGGTGATCGAGTCGATCGTGTTTGGCGTGATCAACCCGCGCTTTGCCACCGGAAGCAACATGCAGGTGATCGGGTACGAGGTTTCCTTCAACGTCATTCTGGCCGTAGGAACCACCGCTGCTCTCGTGTCAAATACGCTTGACATCAGTTTTGCAGCGGTTGCGGGTCTGTCCGGTGTATTGACGGCGGTGCTGGCAACGCACGATGGAGTGCCGATGGTGCTTGCCATTGTCATAGCTATGGCGGTCTGTATCCTGGTCGGCCTGATCAACGGCATTGTGAGTGTATTCGTAGGGGTGCCACCGTTTATAGTTACTCTTGCGATGCTGTTCATAGTATACGGTATCCAGCTAGAACTGACCAACGGCAATGTAATTCCCGTTTCGAGCCAGCTGTTCTACCGGGTGGTTGCAGGCTATCTGGGGCCGGTACCGCTTCCGGTGATATATGCGCTGGTGGTGGTGGTTGCGGGTGCCTACTGGCTCAGAAGGACGGTGTCTGGCGCTCATGTCTTCGAGATAGGTTCCAATGAAGAGGCCGCGTATGTATTCGGCGTTAGGGTGCCAAGAGTAAGGCTTGGCGTGCTGATGCTGCAGGGGTTACTCGCGGGGATTGTAGGCGTCATGTTTACTGCCGAGCTGAGTTCCGCTACGCCTGCACTGGGATCTACCAGGCTGCTGACAGTGATTGCTGCAGTAGTACTTGGAGGTACCAGCCTTTTTGGTGGGGAGGGCAGCGTAATAGGTAGTGTGGTGGGGGTGCTATTTCTGGGAACGCTGCAGGATGGCCTGGTGCTCATCGGGATCAATCCTAACCTCGAGTACCTTGTTACTGGATTATTTCTGATGTTGGCCGTGATTGCCCAGTTCCTGCGTAAGGGTAAGAAGGCATTCGGTTGAGCGGGCTGGTAATGGTCCATGAATGATACAGCGTTCAGTGCTACAGAGATAGTAAAGCACTATGGTGAGATCGAAGCCCTTAGGGGAGTGTCGGTTAGCGGCGTCTATGGTCAGATCATGGGCATAGTAGGCGATAACGGGGCCGGTAAGTCTACATTTTGCCGCATCCTGTCTGGAGCGGAAGGTCCTACCAGCGGTTCTGTTGAGATCGGCGGGACCAAGATGACTACGTTCAATCCCAGGGAGGCTGCCAGTGCCGGTGTCGGTACCATTTACCAGAATATTCCTCTTGCCTTGCACTCCAGCGTGTCCGATAATATCTTCATGGGACAGGAAATAGTGAAGAGGCCCATGTTTTTCGGAATACACCGGATGGATCGCCGCTTGATGGCGGTTAAGGCCAAGGATGCCCTTGCAGCGGTAGGAGTGGATGTGGATCCCAGACGGCAGGCAAGAGCGCTGTCCGGCGGTCAGCGGCAGGCCGTCGCGGTGGCTCGGATGGTGCTGTTTCAGCAGCGGGTGGTGGTTATGGATGAGCCGACTGCCGCGCTTAGCGTTGACAACCGCAAACGCGTCTATGACGCAGTCCACGGCCTGGCAAGCAGCGGTGCTTGCGTGCTCATGGTGGGACACAACTTGCCGGAAATACTCGCGATTGCGCACCGTGTGGTGATTTTCAGACAGGGGAGGATTGTAGCGGATGTGGATGCCGGGCAGGCATCCGAGCATCAGCTGTTGCAACTGATGAGCGGGGTCAAGCCGCAGGAGATGGCAAGATGAGTAGTGTCACTCAGCTGCCAGCTGCCTTTCCAAATCGAGGATGGGTTGAACGTCACCCGATTGGAATCGATCGCTGGATTGAGAGCCCCCAGGCGATTGTGAACGGAAACTGCTCGTCTTTGCAGGGACCGGATCACGGGATTGCTTTTCTATACGACAGGCTCGATGGTTACAGGGAGAAGGTGCTCTAATGGGTACCGCGACGAATGGGATGCAGGAGGCCGAGGGCGGACATGGCGGCACGGAGGTCATACCAGCAATTGCATCAGCAGGAATCCTGCCTGCCTTGGTCTTGGAAAAGCCAACGGTTGCAGTAGAAGTGGCCGAGAGCCTTATTGCGGGTGGCATCACGGTTGCTGAGGTCATGATGCGCCGTTCTGGGGCGCTTTCGGCTATAGAGGCTGTGCGCTCGTGTTGTATGAACATGCTGGTCGGTGCCGGCACTGTGCTGAACGAGAAGGATGCTGCCGACGCACTCAGTGCAGGTGCCCACTTTATTGTAAGCCCGGGATTCGATCAGCGTACTGTCGAGTTCTGTATCGAGAGGGATACCGTTGTGATTCCCGGAGTCCTTACCCCGACAGAGTTGCAGTTGGCCTGCAATCACGGGCTTGAGGTCATCAAGGTGTTTCCTGCTGACGTCTCCGGTGGCCCCAGGCTGATAAAAGATCTCAGCGGACCGTTTCCGATGGTCCGTTTCCTGCCTACTGGCGGAATAAACGAGAAAAATCTAGGCGGCTATCTTGCCATTGGGTCTGTGCTGGCGGTGAGTGGTACCTGGATTACGCATCGAGATGTCATTGCAGCAAGAGACTTTGACGAGATTACGAGGCGCGCTGTCGAAAGTGTCCGCTTGGTGAAGCAGGCCAGAGGGGGGCAGGCGAGTGACTAAGGGAGTTGTCGCTTCCATTGTACCCAAAAGCCCGGATATGTGCAGGTACGACTTGGTGTCACTAGGCGAAGTCATGCTCCGGCTCGATCCCGGCGAGCACAGGATCGAGATGGCGAAGAGCTTCGAAGTATGGGAAGGTGGGGGGGAATACAACGTTGCCAAGGCCATAAGCAGTGTCTTTGGGATGCGAAGTGCCATCGTAACGGCGCTGGTCGATAATCCGGTAGGGCACCTTATCGAGCGCTTGATGCTGCAGGGAAGGATAGATTCCAGCTTTGTCCAGTGGCGGGCATTTGATGATGTGGGTCTGCAATGCCGTAACGGGATTAATTTTACGGAGCGGGGATTTGGAGTAAGAGCTGCGCATGGGGTTGCCGATCGCGGGCATTCCGCTGCCAGCCAGATAGCGCCGGACGAGGTCGATTGGAAGAAATTGTTTGGGGCGATTGGCGTCAGATGGTTCCATACGGGGGGCATCTATGCAGCATTGTCTGAAAGCACTCCCGAGGTGATTGCAACTGCTTGCAAGGTCGCCAGCTCTTACGGCACCGTCATCTCTTACGACTTGAACTATCGTGCTAGCCTGTGGCGTGCCAATGGTGGCGAACAATGGGCACATGCCGTCAATCGTAATCTGGTGAAGAAGGTGGATGTACTGTTCGGGAATGAGGAAGATTTCAGGACCTCTCTGGGAATAGATATACCGGGCGTGAACGATATAGATGGGGTTGTAGATTGGGATATATATAGAAGAGCATACAGTGAGGTCATTGATGAGGTCAGATCGGTATTTCCGAATGTAAAGGGCATTATGATAACGTTGCGGCGGGTCAAGAGTGCTTCGAGGAACGACTGGGGTGCGATTGGATACTGGAACGATGCTATCGTTGAGGTGCCATTTCTGCGTGACATGGATATCATGGATCGAATTGGGGGGGGAGATGGGTTTGCTTCCGGATTTATTTATGCGCTGCTTGCGGGCAAGGACGGCCATGATGCCATCAGGTACGGCATAGCACATGGCGCTCTGGCCATGACGACGCCCGGGGACAGTTCGATGGCCACTATTGGCGATGTAGAAAGGCTGGTGGGCGGCCAGTCACCTCGGGTCATTCGCTAGGGCGGGCGGTGGACCGGTGGCGTATATGGCTGGCGTTTCAGAGGGACAAATGCTGGTTTGTGCAAGCCGGATCAAGCGGCCTGCCGGGTTCGGCACATGGATGGCAGGTGGATGGCATATTGATGGCTGATGCCCTGGCATGGTGAACGGCCAGGTTGAACCGGGCACAGATTGAAAGGCAGGTGACATGGTGGAAAAGATTGCCAGTGGCGAAGTAGTGGTGGCGAGTCCTGGGCGCAACTTCGTGACATTGAGGCTGAGAACTGAAAGTGGCATCACGGGTCTTGGGGATGCGACGTTGAATGGGCGGGAACTCGCCGTAGCCTCCTACCTGCGTGATCATGTTGTACCGGCGCTGAACGGGCGAGACGCACAGGCGATAGAGGATACTTGGATGTATCTTTACAAGGGTGCTTACTGGCGTGGCGGCCCTGTGACCATGGCTGCAATAGCCGCAGTGGACATGGCCTTGTGGGATATCAAGGCAAAAATGGCGGGCCTTCCTTTATATCAGTTGTTAGGCGGTGCATGTAGGGAAAGGGTCCTGGCTTATGCACATACCACCGGCAGCGATATCAACGGCTTAATGCGGTCTATCGAAAAGGCGCAGGAAGATGGTTACGAGGCTTTTCGGGTCCAGATCGGCATACCCGGCATCATGGATACCTACGGAGTGAGTGCTTCAGAGTACTACGAGCCGGCATTGCGTGACTCTCAGCCTGCTCGGTTCCACTGGGACGCGGAGACTTACTTACGTCAAATACCAAAACTGCTGCGTGACATACGCGCTCAATGCGGTGAGGAAGCTATCTTGCTTCACGATGTGCACCATCGTCTAGCCCCCGTACAGGCGGCTCGGCTTGCACGGGATCTGGAAGAGGTGCGTCTTTTCTGGCTGGAGGATGTGACGCCATCTGATGACCAGGACGCCTTATCGCTGGTACGCCAGCATTCTACAACGCCATTGGCCATAGGAGAGGTGTTTAATACGATATGGCAGTGCAAGGCACTCATGGAGGGTCATCTTATCGATTACATTCGCATGAGCGTGACTCACGGCGGTGGAGTTACGCACTTGCGCAAGGTACTCTGGCTGGCCGAGTTGCATCAGGTGAAATCGGGCCTGCATGGTCCGTCAGACGTGTCCCCGGTAGGTATGGCGGCATCGTTGCATCTGGATTTTGCAATCAGCAACTTTGGCATCCAGGAATACCAGCAACGCCCGGCACTGATTGACGATCTGTTCCCTCATGCGTATTCATTCAGAGACGGTTACCTTTACCCGGGAGAGGAATCCGGCCTTGGGGTAACGCTGTCCGATGCGCTTACGGCGGAAAAATACCCTTACGTACATGGGTACCTGCCGGTCAACTATCTGATGGATGGAACAGTGCATGAGTGGTGATGGTGTGGGTGGTGATGAGTTTGAGTGGAGCTTGCTGAAGCGGGATCCTTTGACAGCATCAGCGCGGGATCTGTAATGGAATCTGTAGTGCGGATGGATCTGTTGTGCTAACGTTCCTATCATGACAGATGATAATCGTTGGAACTTGGCTACCACTCAGATACCAGGCGCGTGGTTCAATGTCCTCCCGCGGCTGGAGGAGCAGCTGTTGCCTCCGCTCCATCCAGCCACCAAGGAGCCGGTTACTCCAGATGATCTTGCTCCGCTCTTTCCGGAGGAACTGATAATCCAGGAGATGACCCCTGATCCATGGGTGGACATACCCGGTCCAGTGATTGATGTGCTCAGGTTATGGCGTCCGACGCCGCTGGTGAGGGCTAGGCGGCTGGAGGAGGCGATTGGAACTCCAGCTCGTATCTACTACAAGGACGAGTCTGTGTCACCAGCTGGATCGCACAAGCCCAATACTGCTGTTCCCCAGGCCTATTACAACAAGGCGGCAGGAACACGGAGACTTGCCACGGAGACCGGAGCCGGCCAGTGGGGTAGCGCTCTTGCTTTCGCCTGTTCCCTGTTTGATATCGAATGCAAGGTGTACATGGTACGTGCTTCATACCGGCAGAAACCCTACAGGCGCGTGATGATGGAAGTATGGGGTGGCCAGGTGGAACCATCACCGGTCGACGATCCAGAGCACCCCGGCTCGCTTGGTACCGCCATAAGCGACGCAGTCAGGGATGCCGGCTCTCGCCCGGATTCGCATTATTCGCTCGGGTCGGTGCTCAATCATGTCCTGTTGCATCAGACCGTCATAGGGCTGGAGGCAAAGGCCCAGCTGGAGATGGCGGGAGAGCGGTTGCCTGACGTGGTGATTGGGGCGTGTGGCGGCGGTTCCAACCTTGGGGGAATCGCCCTGCCCTTCGTGGAGGACAAGGAGGTGAGATTGCTGGCGGTGGAGCCATCGTCTTGCCCTACCCTTACTGAGGGACGTTACGAATATGATTTCGGCGACACCGCAGGTCTGACCCCGTTGCTTTCCATGTATACCTTGGGACATGATTTCGTACCGCCTTCAATCCATGCCGGCGGTCTGCGGTATCACGGAGACGCTCCGATCATTTCCCACTTGGTGCGCAACGGCCGGATGCAGGCTGTCGCCTACCCGCAGGGCAAGACCTTCGAGGCCGCTATCCAGTTTGCACGTGTTCAGGGAACCATACCGGCGCCTGAGACGAGCCACGCCATACGAGCCGTGATAGACGAGGCCCTTGAAGCAAAAGAGGAGGACTCCGAGCGGGTGATACTTTTCGATTATTCAGGACATGGGCTGCTCGATCTGAGCGCTTACGAAGACTACATGGCAGGCAGGCTGGCAGGCTCATAAGCTGACGGTACTTGTCTCCACGGTTTCAACAGACGCTTGCAGGCGGCTGTCCCCTAGGTCCCCGATCCTACTGGAACGCGGCTACTCGGGCAATTGAAATCGATCTGGATCGCTTGTGATCACCTGGAGCGGTGAGCGGAGTTGCAGAAATAGTTAGGTAAGGCTAACCTACTATTAATGGCAGTTACTCCGGCTTCCAGCAACATCTGGTCAGAGCCTACCGGCATAGCGGACGTAGACACGGCCTGCAATAAGAGGGCGCGCCGCTTCCGGTGGTTGCGTATCGCGTTGCTGGCCATATGGGGACCCGGCCTTGTGGTCATGCTGGCAGACACCGACGTTGGCAGTATAGTCACTTCCGCTCAGTCTGGAGCTGAGTTTGGTTACAGGATGGTGCTGCCACTGCTGGTACTGATACCCGTCCTCTATGCCGTTCAGGAGATGACGGTACGTCTTGGGATCATCACGGGCAAGGGTCACGGCGTACTTATCAGGGAGCACTTCGGGCTGAGATGGGCCATGCTCTCAGCGGGGACCCTTTTCCTGTCGAGCATTGGCGCACTGTTGACTGAATTTGCCGGTATTGCAGGAATAGGCGAGCTTTTCGGGATTTCTCCAATGATAACCGTTCCGGTTGCCACCGCATTTCTGATTGGCATCGCCGTGACCGGCAGCTACAGGCGGACCGAGCGGGTCGGAATAGCCCTTGGTCTCGCCGAGTTGGCGTTTGTTCCTGCAATGCTGATGGCGCACCCGAACCTGCACGCCATTGGCACTGCGCTGGCGCAATTTCCCTTGCACAACGGCGATTACGTGAAGATGCTCGCAGCCAATATCGGTGCGGTGATCATGCCGTGGATGATCTTTTACCAGCAAGGTGCCGTTATCGACAAGAAACTCCTGCCTCATCATATCCGCAGCGAGCGTCGGGATACGGCTATCGGGGCCATTCTCACCCAAGCGATCATGATTGTCGTGGTGCTGGCTTTCGCCGCTACGGTAGGGGTCACTCATCCGGGAATCGGGCTCGATACAGTGGGGGAGATGTCATCAGCCATGCGGCCGTTCTTCGGCCACATGGGGGCCAACATTGTACTTGGAGTTGCCGTGACGGGGGCTGCTCTTGTGGGAGCTCTTGTGGCATCGTTGGCCGGGGCGTGGGGAATGTCCGAGGCTTGGGGATGGGTTCATACACTGAACGGGCGGCCCAACCGCAAGACGGCCAAATTCTATACCGTCTATTCCCTTGCGCATATCCTGGGGGCGGCCGTGGTGCTCATGGGGTTTAACCTGGTCAGCCTGGTTATAGATGTCGAGGTGATGAATGCGTTCCTGTTGCCGATCGTACTCGGCTTCTTGCTGGCACTCGAGGTACGTGCTCTACCCCCTGAATACCGATCAAGTGGAGTGTATCGTTGGGTCGTTACAGGGCTCTGCCTTGTAGTGATAGCATTTGGCCTCTATATGGTGCCTGTGTACCTCGGGTGGACTTGACTTGACTTAGTTTAGCTAAGCTTGAATTGAATCTCTCCACAGTATTCATAGGGGTCTCGATACTTCCGCCGCTGATGTCCAGCCAAGCGCGCTCCCACGAGATATGCACTCGTGTTTTGGATGTACGAGGGCGTGTTGGATGCCGTGTTATGAAGATACAAAAATGCGCTCGGATATCCACGGCGGCACGCGGACGAGCACGTCTTTGCAACTTACCTGGATGTTGCCGTCATCTTCACGGCCTGTAAGCGTGATCCTGGCTCCAGGCACGAGTCCGTTGCGATCCACCAACTCGAGGGCGGCGGCATCCATTTCCATTTCCTCGGTAACGCGCTCGATGGTAATAGTTGTGCCTTGAGGTATGTCGGACAAGGGCAATGAGCCGTTAACCATGCCTCGTTGGGGGCGTGTATCGCTGCTGGCTACGCCTGATTTGCCTGGCTTACCGTGTGAGGCCGGTGTGCTGGGTGTATCGAGCGCACCGGGGATCGGGTTCCCGTGGGGGCATGTAGAGGGATTTCCCAGGAGGGCGACCAGATATTGCTCCACTTCATCTGAGATTACATGTTCCCAGCGTCCTGCTTCTGCGTGTGCCTTGTGCCAGGGAAGCCCGATCACATCGACTAGAAGGCGTTCGGCTAAGCGATGCTTGCGAACCACGCTCACGGCGCGTGCCCGCCCTTTTGGCGTGAGAGCGATATGACGTGGCTTACGGTGTAGGTAGCCTTCGGTTTCAAGCCTTTCAAGCATGGCGGAGACGGTAGGAACCGACCGGCTTAGCCGCTTGGCGACGCGAGCCTGTATAACGGATGAGCCCTCTTCTTCGAGCGACCATATAGCTTCAAGATATTCTTCGACGGGTGGGTGGACTTCTTCGGTCATCGTATGGTGCCAATTGTAGCAGCCAGGTGTACCGGGATCGTTGCGAGAGTACATGCAGGCCAAGCCGGTATTTCGAATTTTTCGCGACAATCATTGACATGGTCATAGATACTATGATGTAATTACCACAGCATCTTGTGTATGCGGGGTAGGTATACCACAATATATTGTGGTTGTTGAGGCTTGCGATGCCTGGTTGGCAATCATAGGTCAGGATAGGAAGAGAGGTAGTATGACTGTTGCACCTGAGCGTAACGTGGTGGGTTTGCGGAGACACTTCACGATGGAGGGGATTGATCCGTATGATGAGGTCGAATGGGATATACGAAGTGCCAGGATTGTCAATGCTGCGGATGGAACTGTTGCATTCGAGCAGGATGGCGTGGAGGTGCCGGCAAGCTGGAGCCAGAATGCCACAAATATATTAGTGAGTAAATACTTTCGTGGGGCTATTGATTCACCTGATCGGGAAAGATCACTTCGCCAGGTATGCGACAGGGTGGTCCACACGATCGCAGACTGGGGAGAAAGGGACGGGTACTTCGAGGATGGTCATGAGAAGGCTGTCTTTGTGGACGAGCTGAAGCACTTGGTTATCACGCAGAAGGCTGCTTTCAATTCACCTGTGTGGTTCAATATCGGCGTTGCCGGTGTACCTCAGCAGGCGTCTGCGTGCTTCATCCTATCGGTGTACGATTCGATGGACTCCATACTGAACTGGTATGCTGAGGAGGGGGTTATATTCAAGGGCGGTTCCGGTGCAGGCGCCAATCTGTCGAGGATTCGGTCGTCGCTCGAGCCGCTGTCCGGGGGCGGTACGGCGTCGGGACCGGTCTCTTTCATGCGTGGTGCAGACGCTTCGGCTGGTACGATAAAGAGCGGCGGCAAGACGCGCAGGGCTGCGAAGATGGTCATCCTGGATGTTGACCATCCGGACATCGAGCAGTTCATTTGGTGCAAGGCGATAGAGGAGCGCAAGGCGCGGGTGCTCAAGGATGCCGGTTTCGAGATGGACATGGACGGAGCTGACTCATTTTCCGTCCAGTATCAGAACGCCAACAATTCGGTTCGGGTTACGAATGAGTTCATGAATCAAGTGCTGGAAAATGGTGATTGGGATCTTGTTGCACGTTCCGGTGGGTACACCGTCAAGACGGTCAAGGCGCGTGACCTGTTTCGCCAGATTGCTCACAGTGCATGGGAATGTGCCGACCCAGGCTTGCAGTTCGACACCACCATCAATGAGTGGCATACTGCACCCAGCGCAGGCCGGATCAACGCCAGTAATCCTTGCAGCGAATACATGCATCTGGATAATTCAGCGTGCAATCTTGCATCACTGAATCTCATGAAGTTCCTCGATGACAATGGCACGTTCGATGTCGAAGGCTTCAAGGCCGCAGTGGACGTGGTGTTCACGGCTCAGGACATATTGGTGGGCAATGCCGACTACCCGACCGAGAAGATCGCAGCCAACTCCAGACGTTATCGTGAGTTGGGTCTCGGCTATGCCAATCTGGGCGCGGCCCTTATGGCACAAGGCCTTGCTTATGATTCTGACGCCGGGCGGGCGTGGGCTGCGGCGGTTACCGCGCTTATGACCGGTCACGCCTATTCGGTTTCCGCAAGGTTGGCATCACGGATGGGACCCTATGCAGGACTTCATGACGATCGTGTCGCCATGCTGGGTGTCATCAAGAAGCACCGGGAGGAGGTATCGAGAATAGACGAAGACCTTGCTCCGACCGATCTACTCTCTGCCGCTCAGGAGTCATGGGATGAGGCGGTGGAGCTTTCCGAGGCATTCGGCGTACGCAACTCCCAGGCCAGCGTGTTGGCTCCGACCGGCACCATCGGCCTGATGATGGATTGCGATACGACAGGTATAGAGCCGGATCTAGGTCTGGTAAAGACCAAGCGGCTGGTCGGTGGGGGGACGATGTCGATTGTGAATCAGACGGTTCCAAGGGCGCTTGGCGCACTAGGTTACGATGGTTCTCGAGTGGAAGAGATCGTAGCCTACATAGATGAGCACAAGTCCATCGTGGGTGCGCCCAACCTGGCGGATGAGCACATAGATGTCTTTGCCTGCTCTATGGGAGATTGCGCGATACATTATATGGGCCATGTGAAGATGATGGCGGCGGTTCAGCCGTTCATTTCCGGAGCAATTTCAAAGACGGTCAATTTGCCTGAAGATGTTACGGTCGAGGATGTCGAGGATGTCTACATGCAGGCATGGAAACTCGGTTTGAAGGCCGTGGCAATCTACAGGGACAACTGCAAGATATCCCAGCCGCTTACCATTACGAAGAAAGGCGCGGGCGAGCAGGTAGCCGTAGGTGGGGATGTCTATCCTCCCGGGTCGCTGCCTGAGGCTCATGACAGGGAGCTCGCTGCCAAGATCGAGGACCTCGAGAGCAGGCTGAAGAGCGAGATGGTCGTGGTGAAGAAGCCAATCAGAGAGAGGTTGCCGAGGAGAAGGCGTTCGAGCACGTTTGCTTTCAGGGTGGCTGACTGTGAGGGGTATGTCACCGTAGGGGAGTATGACGACGGTCGTCCTGGCGAGGTGTTCATGAAGGTTTCCAAGCAGGGTTCCACTCTAGCGGGCATCATGGATGCTTTTTCCATAGCGGTCAGCCTCGGCCTGCAGCATGGTGTTCCCCTTTCTACGTTTGTGAGGAAGTATACCAACATGCGCTTTGAACCGGCAGGTATTACCGACGATGCTGACCTGAGAATAGCCACCAGCCTTGTCGATTACATCTTCAGGCGGCTTGCTCTCGATTACATGGATGGCAAGGAGCGCATGGAACTTGGTGTGCTGTCCACGTCAGAACGCATGCAGCCTACATTGCCGGGGATGGAGGAAGCCGGCATCGTCTCCAAGGGGTTGCAGGATGATCAATTGCCAGCTGGCGCAGTCCCTGATGATTCCTTTGGTGACTCAGGCGGTATGGTTCTTGAGGGTGTCGGTAGCGGTGGTTCGGGTATCATGACAACAGAACCGCCGCAGGTTCGGAGGTCTGAGGGTGGTCGCTCGGAGGGTGGGGAACGTCGCGGTACTGGAGAAACCCGCGGCTCGGGCAAGTCCCGAATTCCAGAGCACGGACTCGGCACAGCCCATACGAGCGAGCAGGCCAACCTAGCTGCTCAGCCTGCAATCGAGATGAGGGATGCTCCCATGTGCTACGAGTGTGGAAACGCTATGCAACCTTCAGGGTCCTGCTACGTATGCCCTACGTGTGGCACCACCAGCGGATGCTCTTGATGCGCCATACCACCTATCGTTGGCGTCACGATGGCCCTTGACAATGGCATTCTCCCTGTACCGTAGAACTGGTAGCGCCTTGCATCATCCTTGTTCATCCCAAGGGCTGGCCATCTACCAGGAAGGAACAACGTGGGGGTGGTAAGATATTTATATGTCCATTGCCTACGAAGTGAGGTCAGATCATAAGGCGCTTTACAATGGACGGACGCTAAAAGAATGGATACCTGATATTGTCACCGCACTGGTAGCCGAGGTTGACCCCGTTCAGATATACGTATTCGGTTCTGTTGTCCGTGACGAAGACGGTCCTGACAGCGACTTGGATATTTTAGTCGTGTTCGACAGGATAGAGAACGATCAGCTATGGTCCATGAAGAGCAAGGCAGGGGTGGCTACCGCCGGCTACGTTCCCCGCGATGTGCTTGTCACCGACTTGGCCCGCTTCGAGTTCAACAAGCAGAGACTCTGGCATATAGAACACGAGGTTGCGGAATCAGGTCAGCTGGTATACAGCCGTGAACCTCGGATACCAAAGGAGATGTACATGAATCCACCACCGGTAGACAATGATGCAGATGCCGGCTATTGGCTGGAAAGAGCAAAGAGGGATTCAAAGGCAAGTAACCATCACCAAGTAAACGACCAACCTCTTGCACTCTACCTTGCCCAGCAGGCTGCTGAAAAGGCACTCAAGGCGCTGATAATCTCTGACGGGATAGGTTGCCCAAAGACTCATGACCTAAGCGAGTTGGCAAAGGCACTTCCTGCCGGCCATAGTGATCGTTTTAATACGGATCTTTTCAACTTGAAGAATCTCAATGATCTCACCAAATGGGAGGTTGAGGGACGTTACCCCGCCATAGTGGACAATTTCAGCGATGATGATGCAGAGCGACTGCTTGCCACATCTGGCCATATATTTGGAAACAGTGGAAAGCATAATAGAGGAGGCCGATAATGGTGATATGCCAGAATTGTAGGACGGAAGCGGCTGATGGTACGACTTACTGTGGCACGTGTGGCGCACCATTACAGGGCCAGTCGTACCAGGCAGGGTTCCAGCAGTATCCCCAGCAGTACCCGGGCACAGGTCAGCCATATGCACAGGGTTACGGGCTGGTTCCTGTAGCTCCACCAAAATCTAAGACGGCAGCTATCCTCTTGGCGGTTTTCCTGAGTTTCTGGACATGGCTGTATACGTATCAGCGGGATGCGAGCAAGTTCTGGCTTGGGTTGGGGTTGGCCGTGGGAGGCTTTTTCTTGGGGATGTTGCTGTCTTTTTTGATTGTCCCGATTATCTTTCTATTTGCACCGTTTGGAGTGTGGGTCTGGGCAATCGTCGATACTGCGAGCAAGCCTGACCAGTACTATCTGAGGTATCCTGCAGGCTGAGCGGGATTAGTGCAAACTTGTTGGTGGTATTCGTTTGGAGGATATTGCAATAGAGTCATAGGGGATCGGTGGCCTGGATGCCGTTGTCCACCACATGCTCAGTCCACACAGAACCGTTCCAATATCTTTGCTGGTGGCGCCCGCTCGGGTCAGGATACCAGTCCGGCTTTTGTGTCGTAGGGAAAGGGGCTGGTCCGGCTTGTACGGGGGGCGATGCCTGCATGGGCGGCTGGTTCCCCGGCCGGAACGGGTCGATTGGTGCATACCCGCCGCTTGCAGTGTCCGGCATTGTTCCACCATATTGAGCGGGACCATACGCTGTACCGGCTTGTGGAGCGCTGGCTGGTGTTCCACCATATTGAGCGGGGCCATATGATGCACCACCTGGACCAGTGAAACCACCTGGAGGACCGCTGTAGCTACCGGGGTATCCTGAATTGCCCGGGTAGCCCGGATAACCGGTTGCCGGGATGCCCTGTAGGGCCGACGGGCCAATGTATCGGGATTTGCCGAAAGCCAGGATCGGGAAAAAAATGAAACTTAACAACGCAAGCCCCACGGTGAATGCCGCATCGTGGCCAAAGCTTTTCGAGAGATCATTCATGACGATAATGGCAAATATGATATTTACGAATGGGATGAAGAGTAGGATGAGCCACCAGCCAGGACGTCCGACTATTTTCAGCAATACCCAGGTATTGTAGATAGGTATGATCGCCGCCCATCCAGGCTGGCCTGCTTTCGTGAAGATACGCCAGCTTGCGACTATGTATAAGACTAGAATGGCCAGGTAGACAATCACTATAAAGATCCCTATCCCTGCTGCCGCTCCGGGTGGGGTGTTTGCCTGGCTTGGCAGCTGGGCCTGTACCGTATGGTATGTGGTAACAGACGTAGTGTGTAACAACGCAGCATGATCCATAGTATTCCTCCTCCTTACGTTCTGGCACTGGCCAAAACGATCTAACGCCAAACACAGCCATCCTTGGCATGTCCGTTATCAAGATGTTAGCACGCTCCGTGTTTGCGGTGCGGGATTAGTGCAAACTTGTTGGTGGTATTCGTTTGGAGGATATTGGCAGATGGCAAGGATATTCATGAAGATCCATACTGGATACCTCTTAATAGCGTACGGCCTGATTTCTCAAATTTGCATGATATTCGCAATCTCGATTATTCTATAAATCTATAGATATATTGCGATGGATGGAGACCGTGACGGTGCACATCCGGACGATGCTGCTCCGACCACGCGTGAAAGCGCAGCAATTGGCTGTGGCATCCTGTGGACGTAATCGGCTTTCACCATGAAACCAGTGCCACCTGCCAGGACCTGCGCCGCAGGGTCCTCATCAAGTGCATTGAGTGCACCCTCCACTGAAACAGGGCGCGCAACACCACTCATCGTTGCCATGGAAAATAGACAAATCGACATCCCGTCTGTCTGTACGCAGCTACACGGTGCCTGGTTGCAATCTGGAGATCTGCAAGCAGCAAACCGGTGGTTCACTAAAAATCCGCCAAGAATTCACTCTCATGTCAGATGGAGTTCACATCGCCGTAAGACCGCTCCGTTATGGTTTGAGTGCAGGCATGCTCGCTCGCGCGTTCCCGAGTTCGCTCGCTCCACTCGGCTGGAGCAGGTGGGACAAGGGGGACGCACGAGGCAAGCAGAGCACATGAAGCAGGTATAGGCAAAGGACAAGGATGGTCAACAATAAGGAGGTATCGGATCAAGTGGGTATGTTGATATTGACAGAGCTTGTAGATGAGGACAGTGCAATAGACCCACTACATAAGTGACGATGCGGTGCTATACAATATCCAGGAAGGAGGCAGGTGTGGCTGGATTATGCATGGAAGGTGACGAACTGGTGCTACGGCTTTCGACGCTTGAAAAGGCAGAGGGCGTGCACGGTGATCTGCGGGTGCCATTAGCTTCGGTCAAAAGCGTCGAGGTGCTGGACAACGCTCACGCTCCTGCCGATGCCGGTTTCAAGCTTGGGACCCGGCTACCAGGTACTGTGGAGGTCGGTACCTTCACGAAGAGGGGCCACAAAGTCTTTGCAGTGGTACATCGCAACACGCCTCGCGGCGTGAGGGTGCACCTCGAAGGGGCGGCCCACGACGAGTGGATCGTGGGCTGTGCTGATCCGGAAGCTGTAGCAGCAGCGATCTCTGTGCCAAGCTGAGGGCCGTGCTTGGCGGCTTCAAGTCCAGAGACGGAAAACGTCAAGGCAAGTGGTGTGCTGGACTGGCCGAAGGGCAGATGGCAAGGATATTCATGAAGATCCATACTGGATAGCTCTTCATAGCGTACGGCCTTGATTTCTCAAATTTGCATGATGTTCGCAATCTCGATTATTCTATAAATCTATGGAATATATTGCGATGGATGGAGACTGTGACGGTGCATGTCCAGCCAATGCTGCTCCGGCCAAGCTGAAATGGAGCAAATTCTTCAGGAGATCAGCATCGGTGCGCGTAACGCCGAGCGTGTCAGCCGAGTCGAGTTGCTGGAATATGTGACGTGACGATGATTGG
>JAMCPL010000031.1 GCA_023379675.1 Actinomycetota bacterium
CGCTGAACCGCCTACTGCACCGGCACCTGCGGCTACACCACCAGCTACCACGCCAGCGCTCGCAACGACTCCGGCAGTCTGCATTCCACTTGCACTAATCTGCTGCTGCGCATTGTTCAATGCAGACTGGCCTAGACCGTGGATCGCAGACTCTGCATTTATCAAAGCAGGGCGGTGCTGCATTTCCCACCAACCTTGAAATTCGGTGGCATCAGGACCCTTCCATGCTGATTCGAGCGCGTTGACAATTCCATCCACGGCTGAAACAACCGATTGAATCGCGTTTCCCTGGTTCATGAGCTGGTGCCCGAGTGGCTTGAAGCTACCCTATGGGAGGGTGAATCTATCCACATGAATGTCAATAGAGCCCTCAACATTTGGCCCCTTTCCCCATATTCCCAAAATATAGTTTCACCAGGTATTTTGTCTCTCTAGGCGATGTGCAGGCATGCCATCACCGGAGAGAGCGGATGTCATACGAGCCAGCGATGTCATTCGCCACTGAGAAGCGATGCGCAGGCACGTGCTGTAGAGAGTGCTTCTTCGTGCGTGGGAGCGAGAGCGGTCACGTGGCCCAGCTTGCGGCCGGGTGCCGGCTCCTTCCCGTACAGGTGTACCCGGGCATTCCGGACGGAGAGCGCCTTTACCAGATTGTCTCGTGGATCGGCGCCGTCCGGAGAGCCGAGCACGTTGACCATGGCGGCAGCAGGGCTGACCATGACGGCAGATCCTAATGGCCAGTCCAGTATTGCTCGCAAGTGGTTTTCGAACTGCGATGTGACAGCACCTTCTATTGTGACATGCCCGGAATTGTGAGGGCGTACCGCCAGCTCATTGAGCACAAGGCCGCCCTGGCGAGTGACGAACATCTCGACGGCGATTATCCCGGTGGCGCCGATCCAGCTTGCCAGTGCTTCAGCCGTATCCAGGGCTTGTTTCGCGATCCGGGCGGGGACACGTGCCGGCATCACAAGTTCCCGGCAAATACCATCTTCCTGCGTGGTTTCGATCAATGGATAGGGTTCCCATGCTCCAGACGGCGAGCGGGCCGCTACCACGGCAACTTCTGTAGCAATATCCACAGCCGCCTCTGCAAACCAGGTTTCCGGGCCTCCGCCCGCAAGTATCCGCCGTGCATCGGTGCGGTCAGCAATTATGACTCCACGGCCATCGTATCCCCCGGTGCGTGCCTTGAGAACCAGCGGCCATCCCCATTTCTCTCCCAGGGCATCAAGCATGTCCGGATGGTGGATGTCCAGTTCGCAATAGGGAGGCATGGGAAAGCCGGCTTGATCCAGCCTGCGCCGGCCCGCCAGCTTGTCCTGGGCCAGTAAAAGTGCCTCAGAGGATGGCCTGACGAGTGTCCGTTCGTGTTCCAGGATTGAGACGATACCGGCAGGTACGCCTTCGTGGTCAAACGTGACTACGTCCGATCCGGCAGCCAGATGGCGTAGCGCTGCAATCGAAGTTGCGGTTCCGGGGACACGAGGGGCTCCGGCCAGTACTGCCGGCGCATTGGCTGAATCGCTCAGTACAGACATCTCTACATCAAGGCTTACCGCCGCCTGGTACGTCATACGCGCGAGTTGCCCGGCTCCAACCATCCCTACGCGAGGTCGTCGGCGCTCGCCGTTATCCATGGCGGTATCTTTTACTGTGGTTGAATGATATCGTGTTACGTTGGATAATGGACCACCTGGCCAGTAGCTGCGTATTGTTGCACACTTTCTGGCACGCTGTCCGGCGCCGTGTCTTCAAGGGTTTCGCTTCGTGCACTTTCAACGATTATAATGATGGAATATATTATTACGAATCACAATACATATTATAGGGGTGTGGTGAGGGGAGATGTGTGGTGAGGGGTGTGGTGAGGGGTGTGGTGAGGGGAGATGTGAGGTGAGGGGAGATGTGAGGGGTGTGGTGAGGGGTGTGGTGAGGGGTGTGGTGAGGGGAGATGTGAGGTGAGGGGTCGTCAGAGCGATGGCGAGACCCCACCACCCTGCTTCACCATTCCGAGTTTCCCCGGTACGAGACGATGGCACGCCCGAGACTAGGGGCACAAGACCGCGGGTGCTCGTATTGTCTGGCAACACCCGAACAAAAGGATATAATGGTGCTGTGCCTCGTGAAATACTATTCAGTAGATAGGAGCAGCTGGCATAGCGATGAGGGCGGGTAGCGCATACGAGAAAGCGAATACGTATCAAGATCAAGATGTAGAACCAGCAGGCGCAGGTTGGACATTCCTGTCCAACCATGGGCATGTACTTGTTTGTATAGCGAGCGATCCAGGTATCCGTGGGCGCGATATTGCAGTGCGAGTAGGCATTACCGAACGTTCGGCTCAAGCCATTATACATGATCTGGTGGTGGCTGGTTATGTGAGAAAGACTCGCGTGGGGCGCAGGAACCATTACGATATCAATCCAGAGCTTCCTTTGCGCCATCCCGTTGAACAGCCGCATAGTATAGGTGACCTTCTCGGCTTGATGATATGGCCGCGGCGCTCTTCGGAAAGCCGTCAATCAAGGCGGCCCCGGCGTGACCCGGCTGAACATCAACCACGATGATCGTGCGCTACAATGATTGGAAGGACCTGCCGGCCATGATGGATGGTTATGCAAGTGCAGGTTGATGGGAATACGATTGGAGGAATGGAGATATGACAGTTGAGGCGCCAGTAAAGATCGCCAAGCGGCCAGACCCTGTTAAGCTTACCACTGAATCTGCCGCCAAGGTGGCCAGCCTCCTTGCGCAGGAAGGAGATGGTGATCTTTTTCTCAGGGTGGCGGTGGCTCCTGGTGGATGCTCGGGATATTCTTATGAGATGTTCTTCGATTCAGAGCTGGACGAAGGGGACATAGTGAGGGAGTTCGACGGGGTACGGGTTGCAGTGGATCCTGAGAGTGCGAAGATGCTCATCGGGTCGACGCTGGAATACGAGGATGGTCTCCAGGGAGGATTTCACCTGGTCAACCCTAATGCGACACGCACCTGCGGTTGCGGCTCCTCCTTCTCCTGATCCGGAACGCAGTACTGCAACTCGGCGCGTAGCACCGAAATATTGAGGTGGCTATGTCCGGGTGGAACGGTATTCCTTTACCAAGTCCGCCATATCGCTTATGATATCGCCGAGCTTGAAATCCTTGGGAGTATATATGGCGTGTACGCCTTGACGCATCAATATGGCGGCATCGTCCGGTGGTATGATCCCACCTGCCACTACGGGGGCGTTTACGCCCAAGGCTGCCAGCAGGTCCAGTATCTCCGGTATGAGCTCCATATGGCCGCCTGAGAGTATCGATATACCGACGAGGTCGACATCCTCATCCCTGGCGGCCGACGCTATCTGTTCCGGTGTGGTACGGATCCCCTGGTATATGACCTCGAAGCCGGCATCCCTGGCGGCCAGTGCTATTTGCTCGGACCCGTTGGAGTGACCATCCAGGCCTGGCTTCGCCACCAGGATGCGTGGTGGCGATCCGGAACTTGCAGATAGTGCCCGCACCTTACCAGCCGCTGTGCGGAGTTCCTCACGAGAGCCGTTTACCTTTGCGCTGCCGACGCCAGTGGGAGCCCTGTAGTCGCCGAACACGTCTCGGAGCGTGCCTGCCCATTCGCCGGTCGTACCACCTACCCTTGCGAGATCTACGGATGCTTCCATGATATTTTCTCCTGATTGGCAGGCATATCTCAACCTATCGATTGCTCGCGTGACTTCTCTTGCGTTCCTGCGGGAACGCCATCTCTCTACCTCTTCTCTCAGCTCTTTTTCCATGGCTGGGTCCACCTTGAGTACGTTTGCAGTGCCGTCCCGGCTGTCAAGGGGCGACGGCTCGGTTTCGCGGTGGCAGTTGACTCCCACGACCGGAAGCTCTCCCGATTCGATCCTGCTTACCCGCCGGCGCTGGCTTGCAACCAGGCGCATTTTCATCTCATCCACTGCGGAAAAGGCACCTCCCAGAGCGATGATCTCCTCCATCTCCGTCCACGACTCCTCTGCTATGTCCGCAGCCGCAGACTCGATGACTTTTGATCCCTCGAATATGTCAGGGTATTCAAGCAGGTCTGTCTCCAGCGCCATGACCTGCTGCATTCTCAAGGACCACTGCTGGTCCCACTTGCGCGGCAATCCCAGTGCCTCGTTCCATGCAGGGAGTTGCACTGCTCGTGCCCTCGTAGAACGTGACAGGGTTACGCCCAGCATTTCCAGGATGATTCTGGCGATATTGTTCTCGGGCTGTGCTTCGGTTAGGCCAAGAGAGTTTACCTGCACTCCATAACGGAAGCGTCTTAGCTTGGGATCGGTGACGTGGTAACGTTCGCTGCATATCCTATCCCAATTGGCTGCAAATGCTTTGAGCTTACAGGTTTCTTCCACAAACCTTATCCCAGAGTTGACAAAGAATGACATCCTGCCCACAACGCGAGGGAAATCGTCATCATTTACCTGCCCGGACCTATTCACGGCATCGAGCACGTCGATGGCATTAGCGAGAGCGTAAGCCACCTCCTGAGAAGGGGTTGCTCCAGCTTCCTGAAGGTGGTACCCGCAAATGTTCATGGGATTCCACCTGGGTACGTGTTTAACCGAGTAGGTGATCAGGTCGACGGTAAGGCGCAGGCTCGGCGCCGGCGGGAATATGAATGCACCTCGGGACAGGTACTCTTTTAGTATGTCGTTTTGCGTGGTTCCTGTAAGCAGGCGCCGATCCACGCCTGAGTTCTCCGCTTGCACTATGTAGAGGCTGAGCAACCATGGTGCGGTGGCATTGATGGTCATGGATGTGTTCATCTTGTCCAGAGGTATGGAGTCCATCAGTTGCTGCATATGCCCAATATGCACGATAGGAACTCCGACCTTACCTACCTCGCCTCTGGCCTCAGGTGCATCCGGGTCATAGCCGGTCTGTGTAGGGAGGTCAAAGGCCACGGAAAGGCCCGTTTGCCCTTTTGCAAGGTTGGAACGGTAGAGTTCGTTGGATGCAGCGGCACTTGAATGCCCGGAGTAGGTTCTCATCACCCAGGGTTTGTCCCTCTCGGGCAGTCTCCAAGAGGATGAGCTGGTCATATGGAATTCATGCGATGTTCGACTGGTGCGTATGCTGGCGCCGAGCAGGTTACTTGCTGGATGTTCGCTTGCTTGCTGGTGGTCTGTCCCGTAGATGACGTGATGGTATCCGGTAATCCAGGGACGTCATCTGGCAAGGACGAGGACACAAGCGTACCAGGGAGTACGTCGAGGACAGGGACACCGCTAGGGGCGTCATCCGGTCGGCGGGAGCGCGTGTCATTTGCGGGACGGGCCACTAGGGTCACTTTCCACCGTGGTAGTCATAGAAACCCCTTCCGGATTTCTTGCCAAGCAACTCGGCAGAGACCATCCTGCGCAAGAGAGGAACTGCGGCGTAGTTGGGATCCCTGTACTCTTCGTACAGCGCATCCAGTATGGAAAGCGAGGTGTCCAAGCCTATCAGATCCAGGAGCGCAAACGGGCCCATGGGGAAGCCGCATCCCTCCTTCATGGATGTGTCTATATCCTCGAGAGAAGCCACCCCTTGCTCGAGGAGCCTGATGGCATTGTTGAGATAAGGAAATAGCAGCGCATTCACCACGAAGCCTGCCTGATCGCGTACCTCCACGGGCGTTTTGGCGCATGATCTGGCGAACTCCTTTGCCGACTCGATCGTATCGTTGGACGCAGTGATCGGTCTCACGATTTCCACCAGCTTCATTACCGTGGCCGGATTGAAGAAGTGGATGCCGCAAACTTTTTCCGGCCTACCCGTTTCCATCGCCAACTCGATCACCGGCAGGGTCGAGGTGTTGGTGGCGAGAATCGTGCTGTCTGGGCAGATGCGATCCAGTTCAAGAAAGAGATGCTTCTTTGTCTGCAGGTCCTCGAGCACCGATTCTATGACGAGATCGCAATCGGCCAGTATCGAGAAGTCTGATGTGGCAGTCATCCTGGAAAGGATGGTATCCACCTCGTCGCTGCCAAGCTTGCCCTTTTCTACCTGTTTTCCCAGGGACTTCTCTATCCCTGCCAGCAAGGCGTCAGCCGTGGACTGCGACCGAGACCTGACGACCACCTCGTATCCATTCCTGGCCGCGCATTCCGCAATGCCGGATCCCATGATACCCGAACCTATGATTCCCACTCGTTTTATTTGCATGGCACTATATGATACATCAGTTGTACTGAGCCTGTACTACAGTGCTTACGTATCCGTTGGATAGTGGTGAATTACCGGAGACCCATTCCAGGGGACGGTCGTTTCCACTCATGCCCGGCAGGTGAGATTACGGGACTGGGGAGAGGGAATTAGCAACGGTCATTTTTGCGCATGCACAGGATGCGAGGTTTTCTGGAGCGGGCGGTGGCTGGATGCGGTATAGTTGGTCTTGGTGGATGATTCGACCAGGGTGTATCACGGTGCACGCAATATTGCAGCTAATAGTGTCGAGGTACGTACCGGCGACAGAGTGATGGTCGTATCCAACCTGCTACTTTCCAGGGAACCGACGGAAGAGTCGCTCCGTGCTGCAGGATTACTGGGCCGGCAGCTTGATGAGTGGGTGGGCGGAGGCATGCTCCTGATAGCGGGGGCTCTCTTTGATGCTGCATACGTCTCTCCAGGGGGGGCGCCAGGCAAACTGCGGTCGCAACATCCACCATCCCATCCGGAAGCGGCCGGCCACTTACGTCGCGTGAATGATGAGGTACGGCAGAGCAATGTCGAGATGCCCGCTACCGCCTTGTGGGCGGGTGGGGCTGTCGCAGAGGGTGGGAGAAGGGCGGAGGCGGAGTTGGATGCCGTCGAATCTCACGGCGACCTGTTCGAGAGGCTGAGCCGTTTTGCGGCCGGCGATCAAAGGCGAATCATCATTTTACGGGACATGATTGAAGATGCAGGGCTTACGGGAGGTGGGGCGACGCCCGGAGGCCAGGCAAATGGGGCAACGCCCGGACCGATCGGCGGGCAAGGACGCGCAGATGGCCATGAGAGTTACGAGGGTGATCCTGTTGTAGAACGTCTACGTTCCATGGGACTAGAGGTGATGTCCGTAGCTGATCTTGTATTCCATACTGCGAATGGTGACAGGGTGGTGCATGTAGAGGCGGGTTCAGCCGCACTCTCCAGCGTGACGGAGAAACGTCCGGGTGAAAGTTACCCAGATGTGCGGCACGGCAAGCCGTATCAAGGTGTATCCAGGTTATCCGACTCTACTGCCGCCAAACGCTTTGTACTGTCTCGTCTTGTCTACAGGAGACTCAGCAAGTATGCATGGGTGCTGCTTCTCCCGATCCTAATAGTCGTGGCGCTGAAGATACCGGTCGTGGTGGTTTTGCTCTCTCATGCTCTTAGAGCGCATCCGGCTCCGAGAAAAGTGGTGATGAAGGTCTATGGATTCCGGTGGGGCGTCAGGCTGGCGACTGCAGCAGGCGCTCTGCTGGTGGAGATTGCGTTGTTTGCTGTTGCGGTTCTCTGGCTCACCAGCAAGGTGTGGAAAGCCACAGTGGCGGCAAACGGCGATACAGATGGATCGGAGCTTGCCGGTGGATCTGCCGGCCTGCTGCCCAGTATCGGCGTAATCAACGATCCAGCCAGGAGCTATGCACGCTGGGTGCTGGCCGATGGGTATGAAGGATTTATAACGGGCTCCTCCCTCGAACCTGAGCTATCATACCAAAGCGCTGTTCCGGATGGATCGGCGAGTACCTCGCAGGGCGAGCGGTTCTTTGCCTGCTCGGGAAGTTTCAGCACGGTGACGCATGAATATCCTGCCCACTTCGGGCTTCCATCGGTCTTCGTCGATGCGGCACAAGCATCCTGGATCGAGCTGGAGGGTGGAGCGGAGCTGAGGGTAAGGCTTTTCGTGGGCAGGGAGCCGGTAAGATCTCCTTACCGGCTGGAGAGGATCCTTCAGCGGCATTACAGCTGCGAACCCGCGCGGCATCCTGAGCTTGCTGCTACGTGGTCCTCAGGGATGGCGGGGCAAACAGGGATGGCTTGGCCTCGTGGAGAGCAGGCCATGGAGGCACTCAGGTCGCATCGCAGTGCCGCACGGGTAAGGCGCGTAGCCGCAGTTGCCATAGGAGTAGCGGGTCTCACTGATTTCATATCAGGCGTGGTTCCGCCGCTCAGGGAGCGTATGCATATTGTATTGCAGGTGCTTCCACTGGTGGCCGCTCAGGCTGCCGGAGCGTTGATCGTACTGGCAGGCCTGTCCCTACTTGCTCTTGCACGAGGAATCAGAAGAGGGCAGAAGAATGCATACCGGATTGCCGTTATGGTGCTTGCCGCTTCCCTGGCATTTCATCTCATAAGAGGTGGCAGTCTTGTTGCCATGTTGCTTACGGCCGCCGCACTGGTTTTCCTTATCTTGAACCGTAGCTCCTTCAGGGCATCCATGGACTTGGCGTATATCCAGAATACGCTGCTTTGGATACTTGGAGGCTGTCTGAGCGTTGTGGTCGTTGCGACGGCAGTCGTGGTATACGCGCCTCGCGTGGACAGCGACGGATCACATAATGGCTTGAGTATTGTTGCCGCGTTCGAAGCCGTTGCTGCAAGGCTGGTGGGAGTTCACGAGATAGCGCTGCCTCATCGCCTGGACAGCTTCCTTTCGCCGGCGCTGCTGGCTACGGGTTTTGTGCTTGTCGTCGTGCTCACCTGGGTCATTACGCGTCCCGTGCTGTCGGGTGGGGTGCATCTGCTCCATCGTGATCCCGAGATGGAGGCCATCAAGGCAAGGAACGTCGTAGAGCGTTACGGGGGTGGTACTCTAGATTTTTTCGCTCTCAGGGACGACAAGTCGTGGTTCTTCTTCAGGAACTCCATGGTTGCTTATGGCGTCATAAGCGGCGTATGTGTTGTCTCGCCGGATCCGATAGGGCCGTACAGCGAGAGGGAGTTGGCGTGGCAGGCATTCAAGCAGATGGCTGATCGGCAAGGGTGGGTGATAGCCATTATCGGCGCTTCTGAGGAGTGGTTGCCAATCTACCAGCATAGCGGTATGCGATATATGTATATTGGAGACGAGGGTATAGTGAATGTCCAGCAATTCGAGCTGAAAGGCAACTCGATGAAGGGGCTCCGCCAGGCCTACAGCCGCGTTCAGAACAAAGGGTACAGTGCAGCTTTGTTCGAGATGTCGGGAGGGGAGTTTGTCGCTAGGAGCGGCGCCGTTGCGAATACGCCCAAAATAGTACTAGGCGATACAGTATCTGGTGAGGCGGTACTGGACAAAGATGAGGTCGCTCTGGACGGCATGCGTGCGGGTACAGGGGAACCACTCGATGCATCTATGTCCATTCCGGGATATATCCCGGAGCATCCGCGGCGGCGCCGGTCTGATCAGCTGCACCAGGTCCGTGAGGAACCAGGTGAGGAGGGTGCATCTGTGCGGTGCACCACGCTCCTTGATGAGATACAGCCCCTGCTCGAAGCTGCCAGGAGAGGAAACGTAGAGCGCGGATTTTCCATGATGCTGGGCAGGATATGCGATGCCAGAGACGAGGGTACCCTGATCTGCGTCGTGCGGGATCCTGGCGGGAAGGTTGCCGCCCTGTGCCATTTCGTGCCTGCTCCAGCTGTAAATGGCTTCTCTCTGGATCTCATGAGATGGGACAAGGAAGGTGAACATCCCAATGGATTGATCGATTTCGCCCTCTGCTTTACCATTTTTCATCTCGCTAGGATGGGAAAGGAAAAGCTCAGCTTGAACTTTGCAGCGATGCGGGCGGTCTTTGATCGGGAGAGAGGCAATGGAGCTTCCCAGCGTTTCCAGCATTGGGCCTACAAGAGGATGTCCAACGTGATGCAGATGGAGTCCCTGCTCAAATTCAATGCCAAGTACAGACCGGAGTGGTATCCTCGCTACGTCGTGTTTGATTCTCCTGAATATGCCCTTCCCATTGGCTTGGCCTGTTTCAGGGCTGAGGCGCTGGTGGATTTACCGGTGGTCGGCAAGCTGATCTCGGTCGCCAACCGTTCTGCGACTGATCGGTCAGCACAGCTGCCATCCCGGCAGAATGGGTAATCCGGGGCTTCTACAGACGGAATGCCGTCTTTGGTCTTCGAGCGCCGGAGCCGTGGGTGCCCGCAATCGGTTTTCAGCTCTTGGCTCTTATCTTATTGTACTTATTGGCTCACGGTAGTGCAGAGCGGCGCAAGAGAGGCTAGTCTATTGATGGTGACTAAGAGCTGCACAGGATCGCCGGAAGAGGAGGGCAATCTTCTGACTTGTCCACTGCTGTACGTGTCGGCGTTGGCGTTTCCGCCAGTTCGGGGCCTTAGTACACTGGTCTACCGTATGGAGTATGTCGCCAGCGTCGAGGTGATCGGAAGATGAAGGAGGCCTGCGGGGTGTTTGCGGTATACGCCCCCGGTCATCGAGCGGCGCAGCTTACTTTCGACGGCTTGTATTCACTGCAGCATCGTGGCCAGGAATCAGCAGGTATGGCCGTGAGCGATGGCGAGTTTGTAACCGTGGTGAAAGACATGGGCCTTGTATCGTCGGTTTTCGACGAGCGCACCATCGGTTGCCTGCCGGGAAGTATTGCTATAGGCCATACTCGCTATTCCACTGCCGGCGATTCGACGTGGCGGAATGCCCAGCCGGTATTCAGGTCGGTCGGGAGTGCTTCACTGGCTCTTGCGCACAATGGCAACCTGACCAATGTGGAGGAGCTTGCGCTGGAAGCTGGGATGATACCGGAAGTGCTGACCACCGATTCCGATTTTGTTATGGAGTTGCTTTCCAAGATTGTAGTGCGAGAAATGGCGTCCAGAGGGGATGGTGCTCAAGCGAATGGTGCACGTGAGGCCGGAGCCTTAGTGGACGGCGGTGCCGGTAATGATGGGTTGATGGAAGCGGCGATGGTGGAAGTTCTCCCCAGGTTGCAGGGTGCCTACTCGTTTGTAGCGATGGATTCCAAGCGTATCTTCGGGGCGAGGGACCCGGACGGCTTCCGGCCGCTGTGCCTCGGCGTGCTGCCAGGTAATGGATCGAAAGGTGTATCCGGAGATGGTGAGCGGGAACCAGGCTATGTCCTTGCTTCTGAGACGCCTGCCCTGGATGTGATCGGAGCAAAGTTCCTACGTGAGATCGAACCGGGTGAATTGGTGGTGATAGATGCGGGTGGAGTGCGATCGCTGCGTCTGTCGCCTGCGGGAGCCGGCGATCCGCACCTGTGTATATTCGAGTTTGTCTACTTTGCCCGGCCTGACAGCAATCTTTACGGAACCGAGGTGCATGGGGCGAGGAGGAGGATGGGTGAGTACCTGGCAGCCGAGTTGCCCGCTCATGCAGATATGGTGATGGGCGTTCCAGATTCGGGGGTCCCCGCAGCAGAGGGCTACTCCAAGGCAAGTGGCATCCCTTACGGCCAAGGACTTGTAAAGAACCGCTATATCGGGCGTACTTTCATTACTCCTGGCCAGATGGCCCGGGTTAGAGGCGTAAGGCGCAAGCTCAACCCGTTGAAGGAATCCATCTCAGGGAAACGGCTCGTCGTTGTGGATGATTCGATCGTAAGGGGGACCACTACCCGGGAGATGGTGAGGATGCTCAAGGAGGCAGGAGCCAGGGAGGTGCACTTACGTATCTCTTCACCACCCTTCCGGTGGCCGTGCTTTTATGGCATAGATACCCCTGAGAAATCAGAGTTGCTGGCGTCGAACAGGACGGTAAGCGAAATAGAAGGGTATCTGGGAGTCGACTCGCTCGCTTACCTGAGCCTTGAGGGTCTCTACAAGGCTATTGGAGTGCCCGGTGGAGGTTTCTGTACCGCTTGCCTGACTGGAGAGTATCCGGTACCGGTGAGGGATAAGGCGCTCCGGCTGGTTGCCGTCGGCACGGAGCGTGCCAGCATAAATGATACTGGCACGGAGCGTGCCGGCATAGCCGTTGCAGATGCAGATGAAAATATACCGCGGCTGTTTCCCGGTGCGCGCCTTCGTGCAAGAGTAAGATAGCACGCGCCGTGTCTCTCGACGTAAGACCGATCACCTACGAGCAGGCGGGTGTCAGCCTGGATGCCGCCGAGATGATCGTGGAACGCATAGGCAAGGTAACCGAGTCGACTAGGCGCACGGGAGTCCTCGGATCACTGGGGGGCTTTGCAGGCTGCTTTGCACTGGCACCGGGTGCATACGACCGGCCAGTCCTTGTTTCCAGCACTGACGGGGTAGGCACCAAGCTGCAAGTTGCACAGGCGATGTCGGCTTTTGGTGGAATAGGCATTGACCTGGTGGCCATGTGCGTGGATGACCTGGTATGCACCGGAGCGGAACCGCTTTTTTTGCTCGACTACCTGGCTGTGTCGAGGCTGGATCCAGATGTTGTCGAGGAGATCGTTTCGGGCATAGCGCATGGATGCCGGCTGGCCGGTTGCTCTCTCATAGGAGGGGAAACTGCCGAGCATGGGATAGGCGATGGAGATGGTCCAAATATATCCGGCGATGTCAGTATCGGGAAGCATGCTGCTGCTGATGGTGGTGGTGGTGGCACGGATGGCACCAGCGTCGCCAGCGTCGCCGGCGGGAAGGATCTCGCAGGCGCTACTAATGCAGATGGTGGTGCCGGCGATGCGGCTGTCGATGGCCGGTGCAGGGTGCTCGATCTGGCCGGCTTCGCGGTGGGCGTAGTGGAGCTCGGCAGGATGCTCGGGAGCCAGAATGTCGTTCCTGGAGATGTGCTGGTAGGGCTCCGCTCTCCAGGGCTGCGTTCGAACGGCTATACGCTGGCGCGCCATGTCCTGCTGGGAAGAGCGGGAATGTCGTTGGAGGATCCGGCCTGGAAGGGAGCTGGCAACAGCCTTGGCCAAGAGTTGCTGCTGCCTTCGGTCATATACACGCCAGTAGTGCGTGATGCCCTCAGTACAGGAGGTATACACGCAATCGCCCATATCACGGGCGGGGGCATACCGGGCAATCTGAAGCGCGTCCTCTCTCCCGCCTGTGACGGCATCGTCAACGTATCATCGTGGGATAGACCCCGGATATTCTCCGAGATACAGCGCCTGGGCAATGCGGAGGAAGAGGAGATGCTTAGGGTGTTCAATCTGGGGATAGGCATGATCGTCATTGCCGGCGTCGAGCAACGGGACAGCGTATTGGATGCCCTGAACAGACAAGGAGTGGAAGCCTGCGTCATCGGACAGGTGAGGGAAGGTAGTGGGAAGGTCATCATCAAGGGGATGGATGTCTGACACGCGCCCGACCGTCGATGCTCTTCGAGAGGACATTCTCCTGCATTCGGTTAGAACTGGTGATTTCGTTCTCAAGTCCGGGCAGCGCTCCGGGTGGTTCATAGACGCCAAGCAGACCCTTTGCAGGCCATCAGGTATGCTCATCGCAGCAACTGCTGTACTGGACGTATTGATGGATATGCCTGCCTTGCCAGATGCTATCGGAGGGCTCACCATGGGGGCTGATCCAGTGGCGTTCATCACTGCCGGAGTTGCCGCGGTACGCGGCATTGGTCTTAAGGTGTTCAGCGTGCGAAAGGAAGCCAAGGATCACGGATCTGGCGGCACTATCGCAGGTGCTCTTGATGCACACGATAAGGTGGTTGTCGTAGAGGATGTGGCCACTAGAGGGGCGTCGTTGCTGCAGGCCATCAAGGCCGTGTCGGCCGTGGGCGCTGTTCCGGTGCTGGCGCTGGCAATCGTGGATCGAGGTGGTGTGGCTGGTGAACTGGTCGGGTCGGCAGGAGTGCCGTTTCGGGCTTTGCTCAGCGCTCCTGAGCTTGGATTCGAATACGGCGGCTGATGCCTTGTGCATTGCGAGTATCGCGCAATTGGTCGGCTGATGGGACATTAATGGGTTCAACGAGCAAATGGTAGATCTCCCGTGCAACATATCGCTTGAGGCAGCGGACGATCTCACGTTGGCGGCTCTTCGGATATAAAGGGGTTCAGATGGCCGCAGGCAGGTATTGATGGGAGCCGGCAGTACGGCAGGATGGTCCCTGTGGGATGTTCTGAGGTTACTCGAGCCCGGAGACTTGACAAGCTGGATCCGTCTGGCGGGGTTATCCCGTTCTCATGTGCGTGACTGTCCGGTGGACAGCTACGGACAAAGGTGGCGAAGCACGATTCCGCCCGCGTGGATACTATGCCTGGCACTGCAATATTGGGCAGGTCTCCATCTTGGCGAGGCATGACAGCTGACAGCTGGGAGCAGATCCCAGTTGGGCTTGCCGGCGTACAGCAGAGAGCGTATACGGATAGCACGGTAATTTCGTAAAACCGGATGCTGCACCTCAAAGACGCTTCACAGGGTTGTTTACGCATTCGGTAGGGCCATTGGAAACATGTGCCTCCGCCAGCCTACGATCTGGTGTTTCCAACGGCCAAGGGTTCCTCCAAGGGAACGGACTTCTTCAGGACAGAGCGGCCGTCTTTCATGTCTTTTGCAAGGCGTTCCACCCATTCCAAGAGCAAGGTGGCCGTGCTGGTGGCGTTCCTGTCCGTAGCTGTCCACTGGACGGCTACGCTGTATGAGAATACAGTTCCCTGACGGTCTCTTTTGCATGCACAGACATGGCAACGTCCCCCGGGGATCACCGGCACGCAAGTCCGAGCAGCTTATCCCGTCCCTGTTCATCCAGGCGCTCATCAGCTTTTACGAGCAGTTTCCGGCAGCGGTAGAGGGGATCACTCTTGTTGCCACGCCGTCCCATGGTCTCGTTCTGCACCCTTCTGCGGCACTCATCGAGCTTGGTATTTGCCCATTTGACTACTTGAACACCGCCATGGTGTGCGTGGCACCGACCGTTCTTGACCGCGAACTGTACGACGAGGCCATCGCTGCTGAGGTGCTCGGCGTCCCGCGCGCAACCCTCCACTACTAGCTGGAGGGTGGCGAGCGGCGGGGGCGGACCTACGCGCCGGTCCTGAGGCCGACGGCTACCGGCTCGCACACCGTGACCTGGGGCGAGTTCGTCGAGGCTCGCTACCTTCGGGAGTACCGACGCTCCCTTGGCGCGACGATGCAGCGCCTTCGGGCCTTCATCGAGCACCTTCGAGACGAACTCGGAGTGCCCTACCCCGGTGACCCGGGCGGACGGGGCCCGAACGGCTTCGAGCGGCCACCGTGTCCCGTGCAGGCAGGCGACAAGGATGTTGGCTGGATACCACAGGTTGCCCGAGCCGGCTGGATCATCGTCAGTAGGGACCGCCACATCCAGCACCGCCCAGCTGAGCGGCAGGCTCTTATCGCTGCACAGGCGAAGATGTTCCGTCTGGATGCTCGTCACGGGCTCAATAAGTGGCAGCAACTCGAGATCATCGTGACCCAATGGCATCGCCTCGAACAGATGAGCGAGTTGCCCGGTCCCTGGCTCTACATGGCGACGCGTACCTCCCTCCGCAAGGAGATTTGACAGGCTGCGTGCCAAAGATCGTCATCGAGAATCCCTTCATCGAAAAGGAGGGTGCAGTAGAGCCGCGATGCTCCGTAGTTCGCTGCACTGACCATGATGGTCCTTGTTCCTGTATCATATGTGCGTGAGCACACTCCAGATATTACATCTCGTTGCCATCACCCTCTAGGGAGGAGTGCTCGGCTGCGAAGGTATCATCGAGTTCATGCTGCCCGCTCGAATGATTGACCAGAAGGAGCAGGTCGCGCTCCTGCACTACCGCATCGACATGCTGTAGGAAGGACCTCTACTGCTGGCGATCCTGATAACCGGTGGTGTGCTCCTCGCGAACACCTCCTGGTCGATTCTTCTGGCTGTGAAGGTCGTCGGCGCGCTTGCGGTGGTCGGTGCCAACGCTGTCTGCGTAGGAATGGTTGTGCGTAGACACTGGGCGATGCGTCCGGTTGCCGATCATGCAGTTACTGATGAGAGACGCGCCGAGGCATTTTCAATCCACACTCGTTCGATTCACTGGCTCATCTACGCGGTCACGCCAATAGGGCTGGGTGTATTTGCCATAGGAGTTGCCCTTCTTCGCTGAACTGGCAGTTCGCGGATATGACGGATCGAAGGGCCGAGACAGCACTATGGCAGGCTAGGCCGAGATGGATCAGCACGGCTTTCGTGTTCGCCTCGTTGACCGCATGGCCTTGTGGATTGTATTGGTCGATCCGCTGATTACAGTACCGAAGCGTCTCGGCAACTCCGCCCCGGCCCGGTCTGCGAGTTCAGATTGCACCTTACCATCCGGCTCGAGAGGAGAGGAGAGGAGAGGAGAGGAGAGGAGAGGAGAGGAGTGACGTATTCGCCAAGGCGATTATAGGATCCTTTATGTAGTCCACTTGTACATCCACCGCAGGACTGAGGCCAAGTACCGCCCGCTGGTTATAAATGCAGCTCAGGCCGTAGCAGGCGGTGTCTCGAAGTCGCAATGAGGGCCGGGGGCTCGTGCCAGTCTGGCATCGAGGGTTGCAACATTTGATCCAATATATTCCGCAAGTGCTATGTACCAGGCATCATAAGGGGTGATGTTCCCGCGCAACTCCCATATGCGCGGTGCGAATGGACTGTAAGGGAAAAGCTCCACCGGCAGGTCAACCAGATCTGCGTGAGCCATTGCAGCAGCATCAGCTGAGATATTGCCCGAGATCTCTGCACGGCGCAAGATATTGGCTGCTTCCACGGGCATTAAATACGGCGCATTAAGCGACTCGGCGGTCAGAAACGACTCCGCCCAGATGCCCGTTGGGCCGGTATCCACCAGAGCAGCTACAACGACTGAGGCATCGACCACCAATATCATCGACGCGTCGCGTCACGGTAAGAAAGAATCTGATCTGGTGGCAGTGAGATACCGGTTGTGGCCTTGCGGTAGCGTATTCGCCCGATGAGAGCCTCAGCATCAGGATGAGATGTAATATCGATCAGCTTGGACCGCAGGTACTCCTGCAGGGAACGGCCGGATGCGTAAGCACGGGCGGCCAGTTCATCTCTTGTCTGATCGGGCACATTGCGAATTGTAATTGAAGTGGGCATGATGGCATTATAATGCTAGTGCATGCAAATTGCAAGTGCGGCGGCCCACCTCAATGGATCGGATACAGCCCCGTCGTCACCTTCACAGTGTTGCGGGTGAGGGTGCCCAAGTGGTCACGGAACCCAGGGAACCCACACACTTGGTCGCCATTGGCGTTGCGCTTCCTGGCGGCCTTCATATGACACCTGCGTACCACGCAAGCCACATGGATAGCGCACCTTGTCTGGTCATCTTACGGTCATGCAGCAGCATCCTCTCTGTGCCAAGCCTGTCTTTGGCTGTTGTAAATGGCCATGCAATATTGCACGCTCACGGACACCTAAGTTGCACGCTCACGGACACCACATGACCAGCGTGCCTGGCCAGCTGTCAGATCAGGGGGGTATTCAGAGGTAGGTTCGGGTTAGGAGCGTGGGACAGAACCGTACTGCGATATAAATTGAACACAAGATATTGTGGTTGCCTTACGGCGGAGCCACAAGATATAGGGTTACCGGGTTAGCAGCCGGGGGTTCTGTCCCACGCTCCTAGGCAGGCACCAGACTTACGACCCCACGGCTCACGATAGTGTTCCGGGATGACTTCACAGGACATGCCGGCAAAGCATATGTCTGGTTCCTGACAATCCACTGGATGGACTTAGGCTGGACGGCACGTAAGCGAAAGCGATATTGTACATTGAACGGACTGGTAAGGAGTTGCTGAAATGGGTGGTAA
>JAMCPL010000032.1 GCA_023379675.1 Actinomycetota bacterium
ACCGTTGAAGACCCCACCTTCGGTGCCCAGGCAGATCTGCTGCCGCAACTCATCGCGTCAGCAGAGAGCTTCGAGATACTCGGGCATCGTCCACTCCCATGAGCTGAACTCCCATGAGCTGATCATCCGCCACGGGCACCCTGATGAGCGTCTCCTCGCCACGCCGGCCTGCGCGATGAGCCTCGTGAGTATTCCAGCAACTCTTTACCGGTCCGCTCCGACAGCAGTGGACCGGTGAAGCTATTCCGGTTCTTCACCGGTTACCGTGGCGATAGCCGCCACGCTCTGGCCGGCGCCCATATTCATGACTCGTACACCCGTGGCATCGCGACCCTGCCGGGCAACGTCCGACACCGCCACACGTATGACAGTGCCTGCACTCGACACAACCAGTAACTCGGACGCCGCGTCGACCAGAAAGGCGCCAGCAAGTTTCCCTCGGGCAGCGGTAGTCCTAATGGCCTTGACTCCCTGGCCGCCGCGAGCTTGAGTATTGAATTGATCTATGCTGGTACGCTTCCCATACCCGGCACTGGTCATCAGCATCACATCGCCACCAGCGCCAACGATATCGCTCCCGACCACGGTGTCTCCTTGCTGCAGTCGCATCCCTATCACGCCTGCAGCCACCCTGCCTACTGAACGCACATCCCTCTCGGAGAACCGGATACCTTTCCCGTAGGAAGAGAACATCGCCACTTCATCGTTTCCCGAAGTTTCCATGACCTTGACAAGCTCGTCACCAGGTCGCAGGGTGATAGCTATGATGCCCTCACGACGAGACTTGTCGTACTCCTCCAGCTTTGTCTTCTTCACCAACCCCTGCTTTGTCACAAATATAAGATAGCCATCACCAGAATGTCCCTTGGCACTGACTATTTCCGCCACCCTCTCGCCCGGATCCATGGACACGATATTGACTATCGCAGTACCTCTTGCGGAACGATCCTTTACTGGAATCTCGTGACCCCGGAGGCGGTAAACGCGGCCCATGTTGGTGAAGAGAAGCAGGTATGAATGGGAACTCGTGTAGACGACAGATGTGATCAGGTCCTCCTCTTTCAGCTTGGTCCCTATGACTCCCTTGCCGCCCCTGCCCTGGCTCTTGAAGGCCGATACCGGCATAGCCTTGATATATCCTGCCTGGGTAAGAGTAACGACCAGGTCTTCATCCTCTATCAGATCCTCCACGACCAGATCGCCTGGATCGTTCACGATGGAGGTCCTGCGAGCATCGCCAAAGCGCTCCCTTATGACTGATAGATCGCTGATCACCTCGTCGCGTAACTTGACAGGGTCAGCAAGAAGCGCCTCGAGGTAGGATATCGTCTCACGGAGGCGGCCAAGTTCCTCATCAAGCTCGGCACGACCCAGCCTGGTCAGCCGGGCAAGCGTCATGTCCAGTATGTGATTGGCCTGTATTTCGGTGAAACCGAACGGATCCGCCATCAGCGCCTCCCTGGCGGCAGCCCGGTCCTCGGATCCACGAATCGTCGCCACCACCAAGTCGAGCATGTCGATTGCCCTGACCAGTCCCTCAACGATGTGTTCCCTGTCCCTGGCCTTACCAAGCCGGAAGCGGGACCGGCGCTGCATTACTTCTATCTGGTGGGATGCATAGTAAGAGATCATATGTGCCAGATCGAGCGTGCGCGGTACGCCATCGACCAGGGCCACCATGTTGACACCGAAGCTCACCTGCATCGGCGTGTGCTTGTAGAGATTGTTCAATACCACATTGGCATTGGCATCCCGTTTGAGATCGATGATGAGCCTTGCCTTCTTGCCTGCTGATGCGTTCTGCCACCTGGCTATGCCTTCCAGCATCCCTGATTTGATGAGATCCGCCATCTTCTTCTCGACCGCCTCCACTGAAGTCTGGTAGGCCATCTCGGTAACGACGATCCGTTCGGTGGACTTCACCATCTCGATCTCGGCCTTCGCCCGTATCTTGATGGATCCCTTTCCTGTCCGGTAAGCGTCTCTGATGCCGGAGCGGCCCAGTATCGATGCTCCGGTCGGGAAATCGGGCCCTTTCACGATCCCCATGAGGTCCTCACTGGTGGCCTGAGGATTCTTAAGTACCTCGATGGTGGCATTGATCACTTCGACGAGGTTGTGAGGAGGGATATTGGTTGCCATGCCTACAGCAATCCCCTGAGAGCCATTGACCAGTAAATTGGGAAATCGGCTGGGAAGGACTACCGGCTCCTGGCTGGTACCGTCATAGTTGGGCGTGAAGTCAACCGTGTCCTCGTCGATGCCTGCCAGCATCTCCAAAGCAAGAGCATGCAGCCTTGACTCGGTATACCGCATAGCTGCAGGTCCCTCATCCGGACCGGTACCACCAAAATTACCATGCCCATCGATAAGCGGGTAACGCAAGCTGAAATCCTGGACCATCCTGGCAAGGGCATCGTAAATGGCCGAATCTCCATGGGGATGGTAGGTACCCATGACGTCACCGACAACCCTTGCGCACTTGCTGTATGGCCGGTCAGGGCGCAGCCCCTGAGAAAACATGGAGAACAAGATGCGGCGGTGCACCGGCTTCAGCCCGTCCCGCACATCCGGTAGTGCTCGTGAGACGATGACGGACATGGAATAGTCCAGGAAGGACTTCTCCATCTCCTCCTGTAGGTCAATTGGCTCTATCGCGCCGAGTGCATCTCCTGTCATTATCGTAGTTCCGCCGACGCTTGTTCTACCTGGCATATATCCTCTTAGCTCCTATTCACGTCTCATCTCGCCAGCAAATGGACAGGCATGCACGCCACCCGCAGGAATGGACAACCATGCATCGGACAGCCCCGTGCGGCAGGGTACATAGACCGGGTACGGAAGAGCACTATATGTCCAGGAATCTGACATCTTTGGCATTGGTCTGGATGAAGCGGCGGCGCTGCTCCACGTCATCACCCATCAGGATGGAGCACACCTCATCAGCCATGACCGCCTGTTCCACCGTTATCTGCAGGAGAGACCGCTTGGAGACGTCCATAGTGGTCTCCTTCAGCTCTCCGAAATCCATCTCACCAAGTCCCTTGAGACGCTGGAACTCCGCCTTGTGGCCAGGATGTTCAGCCAGGAACCTGTCCTTGGCGGCATCATCGAGAAAGTACACCCTGTTCTTCCCGACGATTGTAGAGTAAAGAGGTGGCTGGGCCGCATACACATATCCTGCCTCGACAAGATCTTTCATCTGCCTGAAGAAGAACGTAAGCAACAGGGTCCTGATGTGCGATCCATCCACATCAGCATCAGCCAGGATGATCACCTTGTTGTACCGAGCCTTGGAGAGGTCGAAATCCTCAGCCACTCCGGCTCCTATGGCTGACACCAACGCCTGGATCTCGGTATTCTTCAGTATCTTGTCCACCCTGGCCTTCTCCACATTGAGTATCTTGCCTCTGATTGGCAATATAGCCTGGGTACGGGGATCCCTGGCATCCTTGGCGGAACCGCCAGCAGAGTTGCCCTCCACAATAAAAATCTCGGTTTCACGAGGATCGCGCGACGAGCAATCGACCAGTTTACCGGGCAACCCCGCTCCATCCAGCGCAGACTTGCGCCTGGTCAGTTCTCTGGCTTGGCGTGCCGCCACCCTCGCCCTGGAGGCCAGGACGGCCTTCTGCGCGATCTGGTTGCCCTCACGAGGGTTCTCCTCCAGCCACTCGGCCAGCTTCTCGTTGGTGGTCTTCTCCACCAGAGAACGGGTAGACACATTGCCCAACTTTGCCTTGGTCTGGCCCTCGAACTGCGGGTCACGCAGTTTTACAGATACTATCGCGGTAAGTCCTTCCCGGATATCCTCACCAGTAAGATTGTCATCCTTGTCCTTGAGGACTCCCCTGGAGCGAGCGTATTTGTTGACGACGTTGGTTAGCGCCTTCTTGAAGCCCTCCTCGTGCATGCCGCCCTCAATGGTGGATATGCCATTTGCAAAGGAATATATCGATTCGTGGTAGCCGGTATTCCACTGAAGAGCCACCTCGACCTGCTGATCCTCCTCCTCACTGGAGAAGGTGCACACCCTGCGAAAGAGTGATTCCTTGGTGGTGTTCAGGTGCTTGACGAAGTCAACTATCCCACCGTTGTACTTGTAAGTGACTGCCTGCTCCCGCCCTGCTCTTGCATCCTTGAAAGATATTTCCAGAGCTTTATTCAGGAAGGCCATCACCTGGAGCCTCTCCAGCACGGTTTGCGACCTGAAGTCAATCTCCTCGAAAACCGAAGGATCAGGCCAGAAGGTCACCGTGGTGCCGGTTCGCCCTCGCGGCGCAGACCCGCTCTGGCGAAGGGGCTGGGTAATCTGCCCACCATCTTTGAACTCCGCTACATAGTGCTTGCTGTCCCGATCCACTTCGAGTACGAGACGCGACGAGAGGGCATTGACCACCGATACGCCCACACCGTGCAATCCTCCCGAAACTTTGTACCCAGACCCGCCAAACTTCCCACCTGCATGAAGCGTGGTGAGTACCAGCTCAGCAGCGGACTTGTCTGGATACTGAGGATGGGCATCGGTGGGAATGCCCCTTCCGTTGTCCGATACGCGGCAAGCTCCATCTGCAAGGATGGCCACTTCGATCTTGGTGCAGAACCCCGCCATAGCTTCGTCTACGGCATTGTCCACGACCTCCCAGACGAGATGATGCAAGCCGGTGGATCCAGTGGATCCTATGTACATGCCGGGCCTGGCCCGTACCGGATCCAGCCCCTCCAGTACTGTAATGTCGCCGGCTTCGTAAGAGCCGCTGGAAACGGGAGCCTGTTGGACGGTTGCTGCCGGCTGGGTGACCGTTTCCCTGCCAGTCATGATTTGTACCACTCTCTCCTGCTCGTCTCCTGTTCGAGTGAACCCTGCTCGCCAGTCATTTCCTCTCCTGTCATTGCTTACTGTCTATTGATTTCCGAATCACCAGCAACCTCTTCCCGCATCACGACCTATGGACCAGCGAGCGCGCCCGTAACGAACTCTACGGTTTCCTTTGATATCATTATACCAGAAACCAGCGGGTAGCCGGGTGATACCATTCCTCTGCGCTCACGGTTCGGCCACGCCACATCGACCATGTCCCAGGGCAAATACCATGCTCTTACACCCTGACATCCTCCCCGTGGTTTCCCCCATGGCTTTGCCGGCGACTTACGGAGCGCGTCCCTAATCGCACGCCACCCGTTGCTAACCCTCTCCAGGTAATTGCACCAACCGCTCAGCGCCGATGCCAAGGGCCCGGGCTATCTCGATAGTCGCAACAGATTCGTTCATGGTGTAGAAGTGCAGACCGGGAGCACCTCCCGCCAGCAGCCTCGCTCCTAGGCCAGTAGCCACCTCGATACCGATCCGGCGAACCTCCTCGGGCATGTCCGCCACTTTCTCGAGCCTCTCCATCAGGTCACCTGGAACCTGCGTACCGGACAATTCCGCCATCTTGTACACTGTCCGAACCCTGGTTACGGGCATGATCCCCGGCAATACCGGCTTATCCAAGCCTCTGGCATCGAGATCATCCAGCAACCTGAAGTAGTAATCCACGTCGAAAAAGAACTGCGTAATGGCAAAGTCAGCCACAGCAAGCTTTTCGGCCAGATAGTTGCGATCAGCCTCCATGCCACTGGATTGAGGGTGGCCTTCGGGATGTGCCGCCACCGCAACGCAAAAGTCGCCCACCTCTTTCGCCAGCTCCACCAGCTCTATGGCATGCGCCAATTCTCCTCGGGCCAGGGGAGTGGTGGCATCAAGAGGAGGATCGCCCATAAGAGCAAGGATATTGTCCACACCCTCATCCCTGTAGCGTGAAAGTATCCCGGTAAGCTCATCCTTCGAATGGGCGGCACAGACAAGGTGGGCCATCGGAGTCATCACTCCCTCGCGCGCTATCCTCACCACCAGATCATGGGTCCGCTCCCTGGTGGAACCCCCTGCTCCGTAAGTGATCGAGGTAAAGGTGGGACGAAGGGGTTCGATCTCGGAAAGTACCTGTTCGAGCCGTGCCTCCGCTCCAGGATTCCTGGGCGGCCAGAGTTCCACCGAGAAACTCGTACCCCCAGCTATCAGCTCGGATATCTTGGTCATGTCTTATTCCAGTGCTCTATGATATTCTCACGTCCTGCTACGTTGCCTTGGAATCCACTATGGCAGGGTACATGGCATCGGAGTACATGGCATCGGAGTACATGGCATCGGGATTTGTAGCGCTGGAATGCATGGCCGCAGATATCGCATTGCGCAACAGCATGGCCCTCGTCATCGGGCCCACTCCACCTATCCTCGGAGTGATCCACCCAGCCACTTCACCCACTGCCTCATCTACATCCGAAAGCAGCTTGCGGCCTTCCCAAGAGGTACCGGCACCGACCACCACCGCTCCGGGCTTTACCATATCCCGCGTCACCAGGCCGGCATGGCCGGCTGCCGCGATGACAATATCGGCCCTGCGTACATGTTCAGCCATATCCGGCACCCCCGTGTGGACCACCGTCACGGCTGCATTGCATCCTGGACGCTTCAATGCTGCGAGCAAAGCCAGAGGCCTACCGATAGTGAGCCCCCTGCCCACCACGACCACATGGCGGCCCGCTAGGTCTATCCCATTGGCGCTGAGCAATTCCAGGATCCCGGCGGGCGTACATGGCAACACCCTTGGATGACCCATGACCAGCAACCCCAGATTCACCGGATGCAGTCCATCCACATCCTTTGCAGGATCCACCGAAAGTAACACCTCTTCCTCATCAAGGCTGGCAGGAAGGGGTAGCTGGACCAGGTAGGCATGTACTCGCGTGTCGGAATTGAAACGCTCGACCGCAGACATAAGGTCACCCTGAGTAATATCTGCAGGCAGGTGCTCGTGAATCGACTCAATGCCCACCTCGGCGCAATCAGCATGCTTCATCGCTACATATCGCGCAGATGGTGGATCGTCCCCTACCAGTATGGTACCGAGACCCGGAATTATCCCCTGGGCGCGCAACTTGGCCGCCTGGTTCGCAACCTCTTCGCGGATCTTGGTAGCCAGGGATTCCCCATCGAGTATCTTCGCAGTCATAGTGCATCTATACTAACAAGCCACAGTCCTCCAGTGGCTCCAAGAGGGCTGCCTGCTCCAGTAGCCAGCAATGCAGCCAGAGATATTGCTGCCGTAGCCGGCCTCATTGGTAGGTAAAACCGGCCTGTTCCAACGCCTATTTCCGTAGTGGTATTGGTCTCAGCGACGAGTGGCGTCAGTGGGTGGCGCCAGTGAACTCAGTGGCGAAAGTGGCGCTCGCCGGTCAGCACCATGGCGATACCGTGCTCATTGGCCGCTTCGACAATGGCTGCATCGCTTACTGACCCGCCTGGCTGCACGATGACCTTGACCCCGGCACGAGCCAGCACATCAAGACCATCCCTGAACGGAAAGAATGCATCACTTGCAGCCACCCCACCCACTGCCCTGTCGCCCGCCTTCCTCGCTGCTATCTCTGCTGCTTCGACCCTGCTCTGCTGGCCAGCTCCCACGCCAACCGCCTGACCATGGCTGACCACCACGATCGCATTCGATGTGGTTCTGGCGCAGACGATCCAGGCCATCTTTACTCCGGCCCATTTGTCGTCAGGCACCCCCACCTCTGTAACAACCTGGAAATGCCCCACATCCAATGAAACCAGGTCATTATCCTGAACAAGAAAGCCGTCACCGAGGCTGCGAACAGCCAAAGGCGAGCGAACAGGAGGAGGCGACTCCAGCAGCCTCGTAGCCTTGCGCCTCGACACCAGCATCTCTATGGCCTGGCTGTCAAAGGAGGGTGCAATAATCACGTCAGCCTGTGGCGCGTCCACCATGGCTGCAGCCACGTCTACCCCACAATGTCCGGAAAGGGCGACCACCCCTCCGAAGGCCGATACTGGGTCACACTCGAGCGCAAGGCGGTATGCCTCTGCCATGTCACCGCCAATCGCCGCTCCACATGGATTGGCATGCTTGACTATGACGGCGCTCGCAAGACCCCCGGTATCTACAGAGACGGTGCCCGTGCTGTCACCGTTCCCGATTCCGGTATCACCGATGCCGTTCCTCTCGTCGACGCTACCGTCGCTGCCGTTCCCTGCATCAGAAGCTCCCGCGTTCTTCAGCTCGTGGGCCAGCCACCAGGCTGACTCGGCATCGAATAAGTTGATATAAGAGAGTTCCCTGCCTGCGTGCTGCACGGTGGCATCCAGCCAGCCCGGTTGTGAGTAGATACGGTAACGCGCCCCGCGCTGGTGAGGATTCTCCCCATACTTCAATCCACTAGCAAGCTCGAGGCTCAGGTGAATGGTGGGGGGCAGATGTGACTCGCTTACTGCGCCTGACCCTCTTCTCGCGCTGGCAGCGCTCTCATGGTTTCCAGCCCCTACCACACTGGCCCCCGTCGCGGTACCGGTCCCTACCGCGGTGCTGGCATCTGCATCGCCAGCCACTCCCGCCATATCCTGGCCACTACGATCACCCCAGCCACCAGTACCAGAGCTCTCCAACCCACCCTGATCGATCCACGATACAATAGCGGCATCGTAAGCTGCGGTATGCGCAAATGCTGCCCGGGCCAATCTTCTGCGCGTCTGCAGCGACAGCCTACCGGCGCTGGCAAGTTCCTCAAGTACAGAACCGTAGTCCTGTGGACTCACGATGATACCGACATGGGCAAAGTTCTTAGCCGATGCCCTCACCATGGTAGGTCCACCAATATCTATCATTTCTATCGAAGGGTCACTGCCGAATGGGTAGAGGTTACACACGACCAGATCCACCGGTTCTATCCCCTGTTCCTCCAGATCTTTCATGTGATCCGGATTGTCCCTGTCAGCAAGGATACCTGCATGTACTGCAGGGTGCAGCGTCTTCACCCTGCCCGAAAGAAGCGACCCGAACCCGGTCATCGAAGCTATATCGCTATGTATGACGCCTGCATCTGCAAGCACCTTGGCGGTACCGCCACTTGCGACCAGATCCCAACCAAGCGATACCAATCCTCCAGCCAGCTCTACCAAGCCGCTCTTATCGTACACCGACAGCAACGCTCTCATCAGCTCATGCTCTCATGCTCATGTAGACGCTCGGCAGACTTCCAGCCAATCATCTCCCATCCAGCCGGCAACGCCGCACGCACCGGATCAGATACCATGCACGATCTCCACCATGATCTCCCCTGCTTCCGTGGGGTTCTTCGCCACCCTGACACCGGCCGCACCAAGAGCCTCCATCTTGCCCTTGGCGGTACCGGCAGAACCGGAGACTATAGCGCCCGCATGACCCATTCTCCTGCCGGGAGGAGCGGTCTGGCCGGCTATATAGGCGACCACCGGTTTGGTCATTGAAGATGCTATGTACTCGGCAGCACTCTCCTCGGCCGATCCACCAATCTCGCCTATCATCATCACCGCCCTGGTGGCGGGGTCCGCCTCGAAAGCACTGAGGCAGTCTATGAAGCTGGTACCCGGTACTGGGTCTCCTCCTATCCCTATACATGTGGTCTGTCCCACCTGTTGCTGAGAAAGCTCATACAGCGCCTGGTAGGTCAGGGTACCCGAACGGCTTACAATGCCTACCGGCCCACCGGGTAGCGCTATATCCCCAGGCGTAATGCCTATGTTGCACATGCCAGGGGAGATGATCCCGGGGCAGTTTGGCCCGACCAGCCTGGTGGACGGGTAGTCTCTTTTCAGCGTGTTGACCACCCGCGCCTCGTCCTGGGCAGGTATGCCCTCCGTTATGCACACGACGAGCCTGATACCGGCCCGAGCAGCCTCCAGGATGGCCTCAGGAGCGGCAGGAGGTGGCACCACTACAAACGACGTATCGGCGCCGGTTACCTCCACGGCCTCCTTCATAGAGTCGTACACCGGTATACCCTCTACATCAGTACCTCCCTTACCGGGCGTGACCCCAGCTACGATCTTGGTACCGTACTCCCGGTTGCGTAAACCGTGGAACCTCCCCTGGCTGCCCGTAAGCCCCTGCACTACAACCCTGGTTGCATCATCGACAAAAATACTCATAACTCTCCTTTTACACCAAACATCCAGCCCTGCTCACACTGCTCCCCGTATGCCTGCCCACAGCTTGACCCTAGGTAACCATACGCCTGCCCACCTATACATGCGATCACCTGCCCATCATCTATCCGCGGCAAGACTGACGGCCCTGGCGGCAGCATCCAGCATTGTACGCATCGCGACAAGGCGATCTGATATGTGGCCAGCCAGTATCTCTCTTCCAGCGGCAGCGTTGGTTCCGTCCAGGCGCAATACAATAGGTGACTTCAGATCCACCCTTGACATGGCCTCCACTATTCCATTGGCAATCTCGTCGCACCTGGTGATACCCCCAAATATATTGACGAGGATGGACTTCACGCTAGGATCGGAATTGATGAGCTCCAGCGCCGACGCCATCAGCTCAGCGCTGGCGCCGCCTCCGATATCCAGGAAATTGGCAGCTGATCCCCCAGCTTGGCTCACCACATCCAGGGTACTCATCGCCAAGCCTGCACCATTGGCTATGATGCCCACATCACCACTCAGACCGATATAGTTCAAGCCACGCTCTTTGGCGCGCCTCTCCCTGATGTCGGTGGTCTCCGTGGCTACAAACTCAGCCCACTCAGGATGGCGAAAGCCAGCATTGTCATCCAGGGTAACCTTTGCATCCAGAGCATGGACCTTGCTTTCCGTGGTAAGCACGAGAGGGTTGATCTCCGCAAGGTCGCAATCGCCCTCTACAAAACACCGGTACAGCTTGACCAGCAGATCCGCAGTCTCGCTACGTACACTGTCATCAATGCCGGCATCCGTAACGGCCTGCAATGCCTGGCCCCCGGTAAAACCTTCCGACGGATCCACGTGCACCCTGACGAGGGCATCAGGCTCGCTCCGTGCAACTTCTTCAATGTCCACCCCGCCCCTGGTGGAGAGCATTAGAAGATGGAGCTGAGCCGCACGATCCAGCGTAAAGCCGGCGTACCATTCCTCGGCTATGTCGGTGGCGTGCTCGACCCACAGCCTTTCGACCACGTGACCCTTGATGTCCATGCCCAATATGTTGCCGGCATGTGCCTTCACCTCTTCAGGCGAAGATGCCAGCTTGACCCCACCTGCCTTGCCTCTCCCACCTACCTTTACCTGCGCCTTGACCACAACCGGGTAGCCCACTCTCCCGGCAGCCTGGACCGCCTCGTCCACGGTATCGGCCACCGCCCCCTCGGAAACCGGAATACCGTAGCGCTCGAAATACTGCTTTCCCTGATATTCAAAGAGATCCACGTCTGCTCCTAATGCTCTCGTGCCTTCATACTCGCTGGCCTTGATGTTTTGCCGGCGTACCTGTGTCCGTATGCCGGCGTACTTATCCATCCTTGTCCCTGAAGTACCGGAGGTGCAAACTGGGTACTCCAAGCACCTTTCCTGGCGCGCCCGCAGAACCGTCCGCCGGTATCGCGCTTCACCGGCTGCCCTGCACCACTCCGCTTGAGAAGTTGCAGACCATAACGGCCGCTTTGGCCATGAACGTTGTGGCATCACGGCCATCACGGCCATCACGGCCATCACGCCGCCTGCTGACATCCTCTCCATGGTTGTCCCAGCAGCTTGCGCTTGGCTGAACCGTAGTCAGCTGACGACCCGGGCCTTCTCGCGCTCATCAAGCGCCTGTTCCAACCATCCCGCCACCCCCTGGAGCGTCGCGCCTGGAGTGAACACCCTATCAACCCCCGCCACTGACAGTTTCTCTATATCTGCATCAGGGATTATGCCGCCAACCATCATGACTATGTCGTCAATGCCGTGATCGGCAAGACCCTTCAGCACCTTCGGCACTATGGTCATATGAGCACCCGATAGCAACGACAGGCCGAGCGCATCTGCGTCCTCCTGGAGCACGGCTTGGACGACCTGCTCGGGCGTCTGGTGCAGGCCAGTGTAGATCACCTCGAAGCCCGAATCCCTGAGCGCCCTCGCTATAACTTTTGCTCCACGATCGTGCCCATCCAGACCCGGTTTTGCTATGACAACTCTGTAGTGACGGATCATCTTAGAAATCTACTGCCGCCAAGCCGCCATGCCCACCCAAATCGCAACTGCAGTCGCTTGGCGTGATCACCCTGCATATCCTCACCTTTCATCATGGAACTCATTGTACTACTTCCGTACTTTTATGGCCAAGCGATGCCGTGCCAACGCTGCGGGACCGTAGAGCATGATGTCCCTCTTATCGACTTGCACGGCAAGTCTCTCCTCTACAATTCTGATCGGAAGCTTCGAGAAGGAGGTGGACACCTTGGTGCCGACCACATCTTGCCTGCCGGGCTTCCTCCCCATTGCACGACGGGCCTTCCTGAACGGATCTCTGGCTTTGCAGGACTCGCCGCCGGTGTCCGACGACGGAGCCATGGACGAGTTCTGCGAGTTCCGGCCGGATTTCTTTTCCAACTCCACGATCCTTCGGGAGAGCCGCTCGACCTCTTGGCACAGCGCAGCGTTATCCGCTCGCAACATTGCGTTCTCACGTGCTCCTCCGCATTGCTCTGCGGCTCGTCATTTGCCATGTCCTACTGTCTATCACGTATCGCGCGGACAGTGGTGGATATTCGCGCGATCCGCGCGACACCCAGGTCAGAGCAACAAAATGCACCCTTACACGTATGCCGTGATCAATGACAACCGGCTCAGCATCAGGGTACCTGAATGGTTGCATACACATACTTCCATGAGAGGTAAACTCATTGTAGGATATAGAACGGCTAAAGCGAGATCGTCCTCTTTTCTACTCGCTACCGGCGAATCAGTGCGAGGGCATGAGTTCCATCACACAGTTGCCGAGCCAGCAGGGGGTGCACTGGATATCAGCAGTATGGCACCTGATATCCAGACCGTGCAAGGAGGATTTGCCTCAAAAAGTCTTTTTGCCTCGTATCTGCACGTGCATATGGGTGCGGACGCTATCCTTGCTGAGCGTTTCTTAGCTGCTTGCTCAGCGCTGAGGCATCCATTATCTGATCATACTATGCAATATCTTCTGGACTAAAGCGATCAGTGTTACAATAGGCTGAGAGTAGCATGAAGAGAGCAACCTTGAATTTGATCATTTACATCAGATGCCGAACGATGCCTGTTGGAAGTGTGGGGACAACTATATTGCGATATGAATTAGACACAAGATATCGTGGCTATATTGCCTCAGGGTTACAAAATATGTGGTTGTCTGGTTGGCAAGTAGGGGTTACGACCCACGCTTTTAGCCGATTTCAGTCCGGTGCTGCATCACTTTTGGCTTCATTATGACATGGCTTGTCATCATCGTGCTGGCTGCTACTGGTCTTGTCAGTGCATTTGTTGCCCTCCAGCGAGGTAGTGGCCTTGTAGCTCTTGCGAGCATTCTCTCCACTGCTCTCATCATCGTATTGGCATACATAGCGTCACCTATGTTCTCATCATTGTCGATTCTAGGGATTAATGGAGCCCCTGGCTATTACACCTATACGGGACCGAACAAATTACCTCTTCAGGTAGGAGAGCCCTGGGGTCAACCGTGCGTACAGGTGATGCTGGATGCTCAGTCTCCACCGTTGCCGGTTACGATATATGATCAGTTATCTCAGGTAGTAAGTCAGGCGCAAAGAGCGGGTATCAATGTCACTATATCCACTCCTGGAGGGTACTGGCCTTACACGTCCCCCCCGCATGGGGTTTCAGAAAGTGTGGGTGTTAACGTCTCATTGGGCACGCCCCCAAATTCATTGTCTGGAGTGCCGGAGCATATCTTATTTCAATATTCTGCCAAGGACAACGGCAGTGGCCGCTACGATGAGATCGATGAGATGTCCGCCACTTTGTACCTTACCCAGTTAACGGGTCATCCAGCTATTGATCGCCTTGCTGCACGCCAGCTGGTAGCCTTTGTCCAAGGTGTAGGTGGGACCATTATCGCCAGCTCGGGAATAAAGGATGGCACGTCCACTGACAGTTTCACATCAGCTGACATATCGGCAATGCGTATCATGTCGGGGTGTCATTCCCGGTCGTGATTATCCAACACAACCCGACGGTTGTCAGGCAAGTTGATGCTCCTATGGTTGTCAAATCACATGTTCATGCCGCATGCTCGATACACTCAGCATGCTTGCCGTCAGTGTTCTTACCGGCAATATCAGCCAACCACTGCTCGTAGAGCAGAGCGAGGTGAGTGTCCTTGACGATGCCTCGCTCAAGACACGATATCCGGCTAATGGTAGTGCTGAGCCTATCGGCAGCTACGGCAAGGCTGATGCAGGGTGATCCCCAAAGTTACAGCAGTGTAAGCAGGCGTGAGGTGCTGGATCGAGATGATCACTGGCTCCGATGCGCGTGATGAGCGCGATCGAGCGCAGTTCGGGGGATGCGTTCGCGCGCTGGGC
>JAMCPL010000033.1 GCA_023379675.1 Actinomycetota bacterium
TCGACTGTTACAGTCAATCGTTCGCCATTCTCGACCCGACGAAGTACCTGGCTGACAGTGTTTCGCAGATCACGAACAGATATCAAGTTGTCCATAAGATCATTGTAGCACATATGACTACATATGACTACATATGAATGAATAATGACCTGTCGCATCCATAAAGCAATCTTCAACAGTATTTAGCTGCAAGGTCGATTATGAAAAGGTCGTGACAATGACCCAGGGGCTAGCTGGTCTTGGCTGTAAACCACCCTGATACATCAAAGAGTGCATCTACACTCCGACCACCACCATTGCTATGTTCAGACCACCAGAGGAGCTCAGCTCTGAGATGACCATATTGGCATTGGTGGTTCCGGTGGCAAAGTTCACATTCGATGTAGTGGGTGCAGTAGTGGCACCGTAGATGGTCAGGTATCCACCGCCTGTACTACCTGTTGCAGTGAGGTTGCCGACAACTACTGTTGCAGCTGCCGGTATATTGACCTCGCCTGCTACCTGTATGGTAATGGAGTTGCCTGTAACCACTCAGGTACCCTGATGCTGCGACAGTTCGCGCCCGCTGGCGCGGACCATCGCGGACGTGAATGGTTACACCTCCACAGAACGCGAAGAGCCGCTAAAGTATTGGATAGATCCAGCGCGAAGAGGAACGGATCAACAAGTAAGGAGGATGTGATGTTACGGTTGGAATCTGGCGCGAAAGCGCCTGTGTTTACATTGCCGGATGCGGAAGGCAACATGGTATCTCTGAATGACTTTCGGGGCGGAGGGGTGGTGGTCTATTTCTATCCCAAGGATTCTACACCGGGCTGCACAAAAGAGGCATGCCAGTTTAACGACCATCTCGATGAATTCAAGGAAGCTGGCATTACGATTCTGGGGATATCGCCAGATTCAGGCCAGAGCCATCAGCGGTTTTCAGAGAAGTATGGTTTGGCGATAAAGCTTCTTTCCGATGTGGATCGCGGTACCATGAAGGCTTATGGCGCATTTGGGACGAAAGTCATGTATGGCAAGCAGATTGAGGGGGTCATCCGCTCGACGTTTCTGATAGGGCCAGATGGTACGGTGGAGAAGGCATGGTACAATGTCAAAGCTGACGGTCATGCATCAAAAGTACTGGAGGCTGTCCAGAAGGAAGCCTCTTAAGTGGCTTCATATGTATTTCCTGTCTTTCGCATTTAGGGGATCTTCGCTTTCTGTGTGAATGTAAGCACCTGAAACCGCGACAATAGGGGCTCTACAATCTTGTGAGTAGCGAAAAACCAAGAGATTGGAGGAACCCCTACGGCTATCAATCCTACTACCATGTGCGAGATCCTGCTGGGCTTGGGAGGTGTAAGAGTGCTTGAAGTTGTCGAATGCGAAGATGACACTGTCGAGATGACAGTTGCCTACAACTTGGTGCATCGCCTTGCAGCATATTACCTGGTCAGATAAGTTGCGGGTATGAAATACGAGGTCATCAGGCCATCTGAGCGGACTGCGGATCGGCAGATTGAGGGGTTCCAGCCCCTTCCGCGCGCGCCAATGGTGGGCCTGTTTGCAGGTGCCGTATCTCTTATGGGTTAGCGTCGATGTGCAACAAGCACTGGGATGGTGCGACTGGTCTTTTCTTTGTACTCGGCATACGGTGGGAATGCCTCCACAGCTCGTTGCCACCAGACATCCCGCTCGCTGCCAGCAACTTCCCGTACCACGGCATCAAATGGTTCCGGTCCGTCCTGGATCATCACGGCCTGCGGGTCAGCGATGATGTTGTGATACCACTCGGGGTGTGATGGAGCACCACCTTTGGACGCTACGATTGCGTACTCGCCACCGTGTTCGACCCGCATTACTGGGTTCTTGTGAAGCTTGCCTGTATTGCGCCCTTTCGTGGTAACGATAATGATTGGTAGCCCGGTGTCGAGAAGCGTGTTTGCCTCACGCCCGCCTGTGCGCTCGTAGCGATCTACCTGTTCTCTTACCCAGTCGGATGGGCTTGGCTGGTACTCTCCTGTAAGTGGCATACCTTCATAATAGCAAATTCATACGAATATTCCAGCCTTGGCGTGATCGTGGTTGCTAGCCACGCCCGCATTTGATAGAGGCTGGCCGACCTCAATGAGGACTGGACGGGTTGCTGGCGACCACCGCCGGGCCACCGCGGTCACGTATAATTTATAGGCGTGCTGATGGCATTTCGTAAAAAGGAATCAGGCTGTGGGCTGGATCAGGATGCCAGGTTCCTGTGACGATCTTTTCGGCCCTGTGGTTCTTCATGGTTGGGCTGATGATCGTATCGACCGTTGTACTGTGCGTAACCGCCCGAATGCATCCTGGTCCATGGAGTATTGTTGTCTCCAAGGTACTGGCTGTCGTGCTATTGGGAGACGTGATCAGCTGGCTGGCGACTACTGCTGGTGTACAGCCCTTTTCGTGGTCCACATCCCTGCCGGTGCCCCTTTGCGACATGGCTACCGTCGTTGCTACGGTAGCCCTCTGGACACGCCATCAGCGGCTGGTGGAATTGGTATATTTCTGGGGAGTTGCAGGAACTTTGCAGGGGCTACTGACTCCGGATCTGGCTCTCAACGCTCCGCTCTACATCAAGGTGGAGTACCTGATCACCCATGCCGTCGTGGTCATCGCCGCTGTGTATCTAGTGGCCGGATTGCGCATCTACCCTACCCGGTTTGCCGCTACACGGGTGTTTGCGGTTACTGTTGGTTACAGCGCTCTGGTGGGAGTTATAGACCTGGCAACTGGCGGAAACTACATGTATCTGGCGCGCATACCAAGCCAGGTTACCCTTCTCAAGTTCCTGGGGCCCTGGCCTTGGTATATTCTATCGGCCGCAGGCATAGCAATCGTTCTGCTGGCCATCCTTGATATCCCATTTGTCTGGCAACGTCATCATCTCCAGGCCGACCATCTCCAGCAGTAACCGGCTTTATGCCGATCCTGGTTGCTGTTTGAGGTGACGAGCGAGAAGTCTCTTGCTGTGAACAGAATGTGGCTTCCTGGTTTCGTGACAACGGCCGGGGCCACTGTGGAGTATGTTATGTCTGTCCATATATCGCAGCTTCCCCTTTTCCGGATACCGGCTGTTCTCCAGCGGACACCGCCTCCTCTCCTCCAGCGGACACCGCCTCCTTTTCTTTCCATGCTCGCATTTCTCTCGCTAGAGTAATGAAACCTACCAGTACCACCGCCACTATGACCAGCACGATGGGTAGGCCCAGGTGGTCCAGATTGTGCACATGGATACCGGTGGATACCGTGGTGCCCGCTAGGCCCGGGAAGGCTAGCCCGAAGATACCGCCAGAAAGGAAAGCGAGTCCACCCCATTTCAATGTATTGGCAGCGGTACGTAGGGCCACTTGGCGGATGGCATCTTCAGATAATCCCCTACGCGAAGCCCACCATCCAAAGAACATGCCGGCGATTACCTGAACTACCATGGTGCCAATCCCAAACAGCGCTCCTGGAACCCAACCGAGGTATATTGAGTGCATTGCAGGCGACAGGGTGGTATAGAGGATAAGGGCGAATGCCCCGAAACCCCACCCGGCTATGAACCCATGAACGGCCGGCATCCATGGCCGAGGGTCGTCTATCCATGCCGGCCGGTCATTCTCCACATGCGTGCCAGTATGCAGGGAGGACTTTTTGTAGCTGGCCAGTCCTGGCAGGTGCAGATGAAATGGACGGCCACGGTGCACGATCATTACCCCGGCTACCGCCATGACCAGCCCTACCACTATATAGACTACATAGTCAACTGAGCCGAACGTAAAGATGCGAGAGAATCCCAGGTAAGCGAGTTCACTAGCGATGGCTCTTTGCAGTGTGAAGGCAAATGAAAAGATCAGCCCGGCTCTTAATCCCTTTTTTGTGGAGTAGCCACCTATGGCATAGCTGAAGGTGATCGGCCAGGTATGTTCGTCGGGTGTGATGCCGTGCACGACACCGAGCAGGAAGGCAATCAGCAAGATGGCCAGCCCGCCCACATGTGCCGGGTTCCAGAGGTTTACTGCGAAGATTGCTGTACTCATGAGCTACGGATCCCCACTTCCTGGCAGTCCTTGCACCTTCCGGTGATGATCAAGCTGTGCCCCGTAATGATAAACCCTGTATCTGACTGGAGTGTGGCCAGGGTACTATCGAGCAGGCCACAGGGTATTGCTGCCAGCCGCCCGCATTTTTCGCAGCGGATGTGATCATGATGTCCTTCCGACAGCTCGAAGCGCGATTTGCCATCTTCAACGTCTATTTTTCTTACTACCCGCTCTCGCGTCAAGCGTTCCATCGATCGGAACACGGAAGAGAAGTTGGCTGGGATTCCTTTGGCCTGCAGACCGTCTCTGATCTCTTCCAAGGTCCAAAGGTGGTAGTCCTCGCTACCCATCAGGTCGATTACGGCATCCGGTATCACAGCTTTTCTGCCCATGTAGATCATTATACCTGGTTGGATCAAATTAAGCAACCAGCTTGCACAATTAATTTGCACAAACTTACATAAACCATTGCGGGGCTTGAACGGGTGTGTATGCATGTACCGGCATGGTTGGCGCGATGTACGGCAGCCAAATTTTCGACCGATGGCCGGGGACGAAGATGAGATGCCAAAGGGAAATTGCAAGCTCTTTGGGTTGCGATCTATCTATACCTAGATGACCGGGTTCCCGGGCTATCCGCTGGCGTGGGTAGTGCTCTGTTCTTATGGATTACACCAGCTGGTATCCTTGATAATATATGGGAGAGTTGCCTATAAGCGTGGATGATGCGATTAAGGACTATCGCAAGGCCGTGCATCCCGGTGAGGACTATCGTGCTGTAGCGGATCGGCTCGTTGCCGACATGGCTATACGCCTGGATGGGCATGTCTCCACCAAGGATTCTCAGCTAATCACCAAGGCGTTTGAGATAGCCACTGCCGCTCATGCAGGGCAGTTCAGGCGTTCGGGTGAACCTTTCATCAATCATCCTATCGAGGTCGCAAAGGTCGCTATATCCATAGGCATGGATCCAGAGTCGGTCGCTGCCGCGTTGCTGCACGATGTCGTGGAAGACTCGGCTGTTTCCCTGGAGGAGCTGGCGGCTGCTGCCGGACCTAATGTGGCATTCATGGTAGACGGGCTTACCAAGCTGGAAAGGCTCAGATTTGACTCGGACGAAGCCCGCCAGGCAGCGACCTTTCGCAAGATGCTCGTTGCAATGGCCAGCGACTGGAGAGTGATTGTGCTGAAGCTGGCCGATAGGCTGCACAATCTCCGTACCATTGCCGTCATGCCCAGGGAGAGCCAGAAGAGAACCGCCCAGGAGTCGCTGGATGTGTATGCTCCCCTGGCGCACAGACTCGGCATACAGGAGATCAAATGGCAGCTCGAGGACCTATCCTTTGCCACCCTGCACCCTAGACGCTATGCGCAGATTGCGCAGATGGTCAGTACGCGAGCACCAGAGCGGGAAGAGTACTTGGGCAAGGTCGTAGAGGATACTTCCAAGTTCCTCGCAACGGCGGGGATTGTTGCGGATGTACATGGGAGGCCCAAGCACCTCTGGTCCATTTACGAGAAGATGGTGGTGCGAGGTAAGGAGTTCGAAGAGATATATGATCTTGTGGGTATAAGGATCATAGTCGAGACGGAGAGGGACTGCTGGGCTGCCCTGGGGTGTTTGCATTCGATATGGACGCCCATTCCAGGCCGGTTCAAGGATTATGTCAATGTTCCCAAATTCAATTTGTACCAGTCCCTCCATACCACGGTTGTCGGACCGGGTGGCAAGCCTATAGAGGTGCAGATACGGACATTCGGTATGCACCGCCGTGCCGAGCATGGTATAGCGGCGCACTGGGACTACAAGGAGAGTCGCGCGGAAGGCAGGAAGGTACCTGGCATGCCCCACGCAAGCGACGCCGCATGGATGGGGCGCCTGTCGAGCATGCAGCAGGAGACAGCCGACCCGGCGGAGTTCATGGAGTCGCTGAGGATGGATCTCGCCCAGGACGAAGTCTACGTATTTACTCCCAAGGGAAAGGTGATAGAACTGGCGGCTGGTTCGACTCCTGTGGACTTCGCATATGCCATCCATACTGAGGTTGGGCATAGATGTATTGGTGCTAAGGTGAACGGCCGTCTAGTCCCACTGGACAGCAAGCTGAAGTCTGCCGATACCATCGAGGTCATCACCTCCAGGATCCCGTCAGCAGGCCCGTCTCGTGATTGGGCGCAGTTTGTCGTTTCCTCCAAGGCTCGCAGCAAGATTCGCCAGTGGTTCAGCAAGGAGAGAAGAGAGGATGCTATTGACCTCGGGAGGGAGGAACTCACCAAAGCCCTGCGCCGCGAGAACCTGCCGCTTCACGGCAACGCCATGGCGCATGCTCTCGAGCACGTTTCGGCAGGCTATGGTTATCAGAGTGTCGATGCTCTTCATGCATCGATAGGCGAGGGACACCAATCGGCTTGGTCTGTTGCGCATAAGATTGCCCGTGAACTCCGGGGAGACGGGCAGGCGCCGGCCGCGGGTGCGGCTGGCACATTGGCCGGAACGCCTCGGAGCAACAAGGCCGTGCCAGGTGTTTACGTGGAGGGGCTGGATGATGTCATGGTGCATCTTGCTCGTTGCTGTTCCCCGATACCGGGGGATGATCTGGTCGGTTTCGTGACCAGGGGGAGGGGAGTGAGCGTGCATCGTTCGGGGTGTTCGAATGCTAATGCTCTCAAGGCAGCAGAGGGGGAAAGGCTTATAGATGTCGAGTGGCGCGGGGCCGGCCATGATCGGGCGTTCAATGTATCCATCGAACTGCTTGCATTCAATAGATCGCACCTGCTGGCCGACGTTGCGCAGGTGGTGGCTGAGCACCACCTCGATATCGTCTCGTCTCACAGCAATACCCGCAGTGATAGAGTAAGCAGGATGAGTTTCGAGGTTGTAGTAGCCGAGCAGTCACAGGTCAACTCCCTGCTGGCATCCCTGAAGCGGCTGGATGGCATTTTCGAAACGTACCGGCTCATGCCAGGCAGGAACGCGTGAGCTGGGTTGACCTGTGCTACGAAACCATGGGGCCTTCCGGAGTGAATGCCTGCTCCGGTAAGTGGTGTACCCATAGGTGTGCTCCACCTGCCAAGGGCAAGATGATTCGACAGGGTGCTTGGCGTGCCTGACGAGCCGTTGCGTTCCGAAGCACTGCGCTCACCTGCCGGTACCCATGACGTGTTGTGGCCCGAGTCGGCCAGATGGGAGTGGATCGTGGGGGATTTCGCCAAGCGCGCATCGCTTTATGGCTACAGGCTGCTCGTGACTCCGGTTATCGAAGATGCCAGGCTGTTCGCTAGAGGTTTCGGAGAAACCAGCGATGTGGTTGGGAAGGAGATGTATACCTTCGAGGACAGGGGCGGTAGGCCACTCGCTCTACGTCCCGAAGGAACGGCTCCGGTGGTGAGGTCTTATATCCAGCATAGGCCTGTGCTGCCTTGGAAGGTGTGGTACCTGACTCCGGCATTCCGCTACGAGCGCCCGCAGGCTGGACGGTACCGCCAGCATCACCAGATCGGGGTCGAGGCGCTTGGAGTGGATTCACCGCTATTGGACGCTGAGGTGATAGAGCTTGCCATGAGCACTGTGCGTGCAGCCGGCCTGACGAACACCGAACTCCTTATCAACTCCATGGGTTGCAAAGAGTGCCGTCCGGCATACGAGAGCGCTCTCAGCCAGTACCTCGCAGCCCGGCAGGGAGGGCTGTGTGCGTACCACCACGAGCACTGGAAGGAGGTTCCCCTTCGCGTGCTTGATTGTAAGACTGAAGAATGCAGGGGGGCCACTATGGATGCGCCAAGGATTGCGGACCATCTTTGCAGCGATTGCAGGGAGTCATTCGATACTGTCCTAGGTGACCTTGATGCACTCGGCATATCGTATACCACCGACTACCGGCTGGTACGGGGGTTCGATTACTACACCCGTACCACCTTCGAGATCGTCTCTCACTCTTTGGATGCCGCCCAGAACGCAATCGGTGGAGGCGGGCGTTACAATGGGCTTGTCGAAGCGCTATCCGGTCCGCCCACGCCTGGGATGGGGTTCGGTATTGGCATGGAGAGGCTCTTGGTGGCTTGCGATGCTGAAGGGTGCCTACCAGTACCCGACCCGTCGGTGGATGTCTATGTTGCCGATCTCGGGCAGGCCGGGACAAGCACCTTGATTCATGACTTGAGAAATGCCGGCTACTCGGTGGAGAGGTCTTACGAAGACAGGTCGCTCAAGGCGCAACTGCGAAGTGCAGGGCGGATGGGCGCACGTATAGCGCTCATAATTGGCCAGAGGGAGGCTGCGGCTGGTGAGGTCCTGCTCAAGCCTCTTGCGCTTGATGATGATCAGGTAGTCGTCGCACGAGATGTAATTGTACATGTTGCCGGCAAGTGGGTGGAAAGATGCAGGAGACACCTGGCTGCCGGCAGGGTGGCGGAACGGAGTCGATGATGGATGGATTGGCTTCCCTCTCGTCCATGCGTACCCGCTACTGCGGGTTGCTGGGCGAGAAGGACTTGGATACTCAGGTTACCGTTTGCGGGTGGGTGGCTCACAGGAGAGAACATGGCGAGCATCTTGCATTCCTGGACGTGAGGGACCATACCGGCATTGTCCAGTGCGTGGTGGATGGTGCTCTCGAGGCCAGGACTGAGTGGGTGGTATGCGTGACCGGCATGCTAAGGCGGCGCCCGGCTGGTACGGAGAATGATTCTCTTGGCACAGGGACGGTGGAGCTGACGGAGTGCACATTGGTGGTACTCTCTGCGGCTCAGCCGCCTCCGTTTCCTGTCGAGGACCGCATAGAGGCGGACGAGGCGTTGCGGATGCGTTACCGTTTCGTGGACCTGAGGCGCCCCAGGATGCAGAGGAACCTAAGGCTGCGTTCCAAGGTACTCGAGTCCTTACGCATGTCCATGGTGGAGCGAGGCTTTTGTGAGGTGGAGACCCCACTGCTGTGGACGCCTACGCCTGAAGGGGCAAGGGAGTTTGTCGTTCCATCGCGGCTGAGAAGGGGAGAGTGCTACGTACTTCCACAGAGTCCGCAAATTGCAAAGCAGTTGCTCATGGTCTCCGGCATGGACAGGTACTTTCAGGTTGCAAGGTGCCTACGTGATGAGGACCTGAGGGCAGACAGGCAGTTCGAGTTCACGCAGCTCGACATGGAGGCATCTTTTGTGAATGCAGAGGATATTCGCCGCATTGTTGCCGATATGGTGCAACGTGCCATAAGTTGCGTGACCGGCTCCCATCCGGATCCGGTAAGTACGATCACCTGGAAGGAATCCATGGACCGTTTCGGAACAGACAAGCCGGATCTGCGCAGTCCCATGGAGCTGATTGATCTCACTCAGTGCTTCGCTGCGACTGAGGCAAAGGCACTCAGCGGACCGTGCGTAAAAGCACTTGTTGTCAAGGGCAGTGGGGGTGCGGGTCAGGTTGGCATTAGCCGTAACACCCTCGATGGGCTGGTGGAGCATGCCAGGAAGCTAGGCGGTAAGGGGCTTGCGTGGTTCCGGGTAAAGGATGAAACTCCTGGCAGCGTCGAGTTGGATTCGCCGCTTGCCAAATTCCTGAGTACAGATGAGCAGGATGGCATGATTAGAGCCTGTAATGTGTCCGCGGGGGATACCGTACTTGTCGTATCGGATGCATGGCGGGTGGCATGCGAGGTGATGGGCGGCATCAGAGCGCTGTTGCTCTCCGGAGTGGCTGGACAGAAGCCGGCGAACGGACCTGGAACGGGCGCGGACGGAACGGGCGAGGATACCGTGCAGGGGAGGAACATGTCTCTCGTGTGGGTAATTGACTTTCCTCTTTTTGATGGAGTGGACGACGCTGGCAATCTCGTGTCTGCTCATCATCCCTTTACGATGCCGCATCCTGACGACATCGGATTGCTCGATAGCGATCCCACGAGCGTGCGTTCCCTGGCGTATGATCTGGTCCTTAATGGGTGGGAGTTGGGCTCGGGTTCCATCAGGATACATGATCCGCAGGTACAGCGGCGGATATTCAGTGCCCTGGGACTGAGCGATGAGGATGCAGCGTCTCGTTTCGGTTTCCTTCTCGATGCGTTTCGTTACGGGGTGCCCCCGCATGGCGGATTTGCAATTGGAGTGGACAGGCTCGTTGCCCTGCTTGCAGGGGAGAGTTCCATCAGGAACGTGATTGCGTTTCCGAAGACCCAGACAGGGTACGATCCATTGACAGGTGCCCCGAAGGAGGTTTCGCCGGCGATCATGGCCGAGCTTGGCATGTCATTCCGAGGTGTTCGCCAAGGCACTGGCTGATCCAGATGGCGCCAGATCGTAAGGTTCAGCAGAGTATCTTCGACCAGCAGGCGGGAGAGTCGCTGGCGACGCTGGCGCCCCTGGCTGATCGCATGAGACCGGCTGGCTTTGATGACATGGTCGGCCAGCAACATCTGGTCGGCCCTGGAGCGCCCTTGAGGAAGCTGGTGGAGCTGGATCTGACGGGATCGTTCCTGCTATGGGGGCCGCCTGGCTGTGGCAAGACCACCGTAGTTTCCATACTGTCGTCCACCACCCGGCGCGCGTATCTCAGCCTACCGGCCACCTCGGCGGGGGTCAAAGATGTGCGTGAGGCGATAGACGGCGCAAGGGAGCGGCTCGGCTACAATTCGCAGGGGACGGTGCTTTTCATAGATGAGATCCACAGATTTTCCAGCACGCAGCAGGACTCATTGCTCCATGCGGTGGAACGGGGACTCATATCGCTGGTGGCCGCAACTACTGAAAACCCGTATTTTTCGATTGTACCGCCTCTGCTGTCCCGCATGACATTGTTCCGTTTCCACGCTCTGGGGGAGGACGATCTGGCCGTGCTGGTTCGGAGGGGGATGGAGCGCTTGGGCGGTAGTTGCGATGACGGCGCACTGCGCCTGCTGCTTTCTGTTGCCAATGGTGATGCCAGGGCTGCTCTTGGCGTACTGGAGGTGGCCGTCTCGTTGTGCCTTCCAGGACCGGTGCACGTCACAGAAGCCCTTGTCCATGAGGCGGCAGGCGCTCGGTATGCCCATGGAGGGCGTGACTCTCACTACGATGAAGCGAGCGCATTCATAAAGTCGATAAGGGGCTCTGACCCTGATGCGGGACTGTTCTGGCTGGCAAGGATGCTGGAACGTGGAGAGGATCCCAGGTTCGTCGCTCGAAGGCTTGTCATCCTTGCAAGTGAGGACGTAGGTCTGGCTGACCCTCGTGCTCTTGGCGTGGCAGTCTCTGCGGCACATGCCGTCGACCTGGTGGGGCTGCCTGAAGCCCAACTAAACCTGGCTGAAGCGGTCATCTATCTTGCCACTGCTCCGAAGTCCAACCGTGTAACTACTGCGCTTGCCAAAGCGGCTGCTGATGTCAGGTCGATCGGCTCTGCGGGAGAGCAAGGTGAGGTGCCTGCGCACCTGAGGGATGCGAATTATAAGGGGGCGGCAAAGCTGGGTCACGGGAAGGGGTATCTTTACCCGCACAACTTTGAGGGAGGGTTCATCGAGCAGGGCTACCGGCCTCCTGGGGCTGAAGGTCATGTCTACTACGAGCCAAGTGGTTACGGGGAAGAGCATGAGATAGCCGACCGCATGAGGCATAGGGGGGATGATCCATCACCGATATAATAATCGTATTCAGAGATAAGTGGCAGCAAGCCCCATGAGAGACCTGGTTGAAATCGTGTGCATGGGTTCAGGAATGACGTGAAGGCGGGCAGGCTCAAGGAGTGCGCTACAGGCTGATTGAAGTATGTGCAGCCCTGCCTGTAACGTGTACCACGTCTGCTTGCAGCATGGGTGTATTTGCTGCGTTACCGGCGGCCTGGCGACTGTCCTCAGGGACGACCTTTATAGTTCTGGCAAAAGGGTCCAGTATGTGCAGAGGCTTGTCAAATATACGGTGTATGGCGTTGATCTCATCAATGAGCTCCCACTCCTTCGACCCATATGTTGCCAGGTCGTCGGAGAGTATTCGAAGTCCACCGGTACCGACGATCACGCCGGCTCCTATGCGACGTTCTCTTGGAGTCAATCTTGTCCTTGTATCTCGTACTAGGATACAATCTGGGTCATTGACCCATAGGCGCCGGTGCATCGGGGCGCGAAGGAGCGTCATCCGTAATGCGGATCTCAGGGAAGGGACAGTATCCGGGTATCCTGGTAGCCGTAGCGCATGGGTGGACCAGAGTGCAGCCGTGTCAGGAGAGACCCTCATTGCATCGACTATGCCAACTGCCTGGGCGAGCGGGCATCCGCAACCGAGCAGGTAAGCATCTTCTCCCATCCCTTCCCGTACGGCCTCAAGTCCCATTCTGATGGATTCGGCGCGTGTGAAACGGCTTTGGCGGGATCTCTGCCCTGCCATTGCCGCCGCGTATAGGAAGTCTATCTTGTGGTAAGTCCAGCCATCTGCGGCAAGTGACGCGTATGTCTTTCTGAGATGCTCGAGTACGGCTGGATTGGTGGTGTCCAGTGCCAATCCCCATCCGCCCCATCCTACGGGATTCCAGTTGGCCTTGAGCGGCTTATGCTTCCTGTCCAAGCATACCCAGTCCGGATGTGCGTTAACTACGCTGCTCTTTGGCGATGCGAGAAACGGAGCCGTCCAGATGCCTGGCTGCATGCCATGTGCCGCAATCTCAGCGACTAGGCCAGCCATCCTGCCTCCGTCGAAGGCAGGATTGTAGGTTGTCCAGTCACCGAGAGAAGACTGGAAGCAGTCATCCACCTGGATCACCTCAAACCCATGCCTGGATGCGATGAGAGTATTTGCAATGATGTCCTGTGGCTTCACCTTCAAGTAGTAGTGATACCAGGTGCACCAGCCGAGAGGGCTCTTGGCTGTGTTGCGAGCCTTCGACTCTCCTGCGACTAGATCCAGATAAGTCGAATAGATCTCCCCAGGATCACCGGCAGCGACGTAGAGTGGATCGAGCCGCCTTTCCTCTCCGGGTTTCAGCGATATACCGTCGAGATGGCAGATTGTCCACAGTGATGTACTTTGTGAATCAGTCCTGCTGGATGGCCCGGGTAGCGGGGTGACGGTGGTGAGGTTGTGGTTGCCTGACAGTGCACCGATGATTCCCGCATCATTCCGATCACTGCCAAAACCGTCGGCTGCAAGCAGGAACTGGTCTCCTGCGACATACCGGCCGGCTGCAGAGGGATCGGCATGCAGCATGGCCCTCACCCAGAATGGAGCCATCCTTTGAGATGCCCTGGGGCGATCAGCCCGCCTTGGTCCGACCACTGACCAGCTCTGCCAGCCGTGCTCCATGACCAGCTTTGGGTGTGCATTGAATCGGACGCGCACCTCTTCAGCTCTCACTTCAGAGTACGAGGTTTGGCTGGGGTTCCTGACGGAAATGTCGATCCGCAGACCATTCCCGAGTGGCGTGACCGTTGCTGCCGTTTCAAGCAGGCCAGGTGAGGCAACTGCTTCGATAAATGGGTTGTCCATTATTACCTTCCGGCGAAATTGGTGGTTCCAGCCATTAGAGACGTCATAGTGACAGTTTCTACCACACATGGCCCGAAGGCGGAAATCTGTCCAAGACGGGAAGCTAGAGGCTCTGCGGATATCCACCTTGGATCAGGGAGTCGTCCATCCTGCCCTCATCCCAGCAGTGATGCGCCGTCATGCATTACCTGTAATTCCTCTGGTACGTTGGGATGGTGCAGTTGACCATTCCAGCCGATCATGGCAAGAGTGATGGGGCTGCACGTACTCGCAGGCGGTTTGGATACCTGCCGCCGCTTGACGGTATAAGAGCACTCGCAGTGCTTGGAGTTATCGCATACCATGCCGGAGTTCCGTTCTTGCAGGGCGGCTTTCTCGGGGTGGATGCCTTCTTCGTGCTCTCGGGATTCTTGATCACATCGCTGTTGCTCGAGGAACGGATCGGTACCGGCAAGATAGGGTTGCGTGCATTCTGGGCGAGAAGAGCAAGGAGGCTGCTGCCCGCTCTCATGCTCATGATCATCGGTGTGCTGCTCTATGCGCGATTCATAGCTCCGCCAGGCGCATATCCGGGACTTCGCCTGGACGCACTGTCCACGCTGTTCTACGTCGCCAACTGGCATTTCATACTTGTAAGCCAGAACTACTTCGTACTTACCGGCCTTCCTACCCCGCTCCTGCATACGTGGTCACTGTCCATAGAGGAACAGTTCTACCTGGTGTGGCCGTTCGTGGTGCTTGCAGTCATGCGCTTCGCTCGGAGTCCCAAGCGATTGATGGTTGTGTCAGCTGTGATGGCTTGTGCATCTGCCCTGGAGATGGGCCTGCTTTACAGGTCGCCGGTGGATACTTCGAGGGTCTATTTCGGTACTGATACCCATTCATCGGGACTCTTGCTCGGAGCGGCCCTCGCATCAGGGATAGTCTGGTGGAGGAACGACCGGTCTCTCCAGTCGCATGATTTTCATTTAAGGCGACCGGCCACTACTTTCTGGGTGGTGGTCGGCATTACGGGTTTTGCAGTGTCGGGAATCATGTGGTGGCTGATGCTCGGTACTACGTCCTTTCCATACCAGGGCGGGATCTTTCTTGCTGGTCTGGCTGTTGCCGGCGTGATCGGCAGCGTCGTGCTGGTGCCTCGCGGTCCGCTTTACCGCCTGCTGTCACTAAGGCCCTTGCGGTACCTGGGAAAGATATCTTACGGCATGTATCTCTGGCACTGGCCTCTTATCATCTTTCTGGATCATGCGAGGACGGGATTGCTCGGCTGGAATCTGGTAGGAGTCAGAGTTGGCTCGACGGTAGCCATGGCTACCTTGTCATTCTATCTCCTGGAGCGGCCGATACGTCAGGGGACGCTCTTCCGTTCCCGGCGGGCTATGGTATTGACTCCACTAGCTACCGCTGGCATGGTGACCGCTATCATCGTGGCGACGGTCGTGCCTGTTTCTGCGGTTACGTTGAAGTCACCGCCCAAGGCCCCTACATTGGTGTCCGGCACGAATCCCGCGCACCCGGTAAGGGTACTGGTGGTAGGAGATTCGGTTGCGCTGACGCTGGCTTACGGCCTGGATGTGGCCGCAAAGGCGGAGCCTGGCTACGATGTAAAAATATCGGACAAGGGCATACTTGGATGTGGTATTGCAATGGGCGGGTACGTGCAGATCCAGGGCAAGACTGAGCAGGTCGGGTGGGCCTGCAATCCACACGCGCCTCCTGGTAACCCGCCGTGGCCGGTGCTGTGGTCAAAGTGGATATCGGAGTTCAAGCCTGATGTGGTAGTATTGCTTGCTGGCCGGTGGGAGGTTGCCAACCGCACTTACCACGGGCACTGGACCAACATTGAAAACCCCACTTATGCCGCTTATATAAAGAGCAGCATTGCCAGAGCCGTACAGGTAGGGACTTCGCAAGGCGCGGATATGATCCTAATGACGGCGCCATGCTACGACTCGGGCGAGCAGCCAGATGGCTTACCCTGGCCAGAAGATTCACCAGCGCGCCTGGACATATACAATAGCCTGCTCAGCCAAGTAGCGGAATCTGCCGACGCTCTCCGGCCAGGGTTGGTTCATGTAGAGCATTTTCACTCCCTGGTGTGTCCTCACGGTCATTACCAGGCAGACTTCCATGGCGTTGAAGTACGTTCACCAGACGGCGTCCACTTCACCACTCCGCAGGGAGGCGAGTATCTCGCTCCCAAGATACTTCCCGTGTGGGAGCGCGTGGGCGTCCTGGATCGGCGGCAACACGCGAAGCCGATGCCAGCAGCATCAACGTCTTAGCAAGGGAAAGTGCAGGGACCGTGAACCGCAGGGTCCACGAGCGGCAGCACCTCTTCGACGTAGCTCTTACCGTGCAATTTTGGTGTCCGTCTCCGTGCAATTAATCTGTCCGCCGGCGTGCAGGTTGAGAGGACCCTTGTCAGCCGGTGAAGCGCTCGTATATCGGGGTAAACCCCTTTAGCCTTAGGTATTTGCCACTGGCCATGGGGGAAAGCTGGTACGTGTGGGGACAGTCAGGTCCAGGGTCTCAGGTAAAGCAATGTCAAGTACTTCGATACTAGCGACGCGGGATATGCAGGCGTATCATAGGAGTATGCAAGGTATGCAAGGTATGGCAACTGATCTGCAAAGCGTGCATTGGCAGGACGCACATCGGCAGTACGGGCAAGACAGGATGCTGCGTGCAGAGGATGTGGCAAAGTCACTAGGTATCGACCGGTCGACGGTCTACCGGATGGCCGAGACCGGGCAGTTGCAGGCAGTAAAGATCGGTCGTCAGTGGCGCTTTCCGGTGGAGGAGATCGAGCAGTTGCTCCAGGCCGGCAAGCAGGCCGGGTACGTGGCAACGACCATACGCCTAGCCATGGCGTCCGCCCTTCAGATTGCCTCTCCCATGATCGACATGGCAGCTCAGATACTCGGCATCATGATGGTGGTAACCGACATGAACGGCACTCCGCTGACAGAGATGTTCAACCCTTGTCCCTGGTTCGTGGAACACTCGGCCAATTCGGACCTCATGGCTCAGTGCATAGCTGACTGGAAGCACCTTGCAGACGCGCCGGACTTCGACGCACGCCTGCGTAGCGGACCGTTGAATCTCGATCGAGCCAGATCTTTTATACGAGTCGGGGCCGAGTTGACAGGGATGGTGCTTGCCGGTGGAATAGCTACCGACGACGACGACGAGAGGGCGCTTTTCCGTCTCAGCAAGGAGGGTAGGGAGCGGGTACTTACCTTCCTCCCGATTATAGCGGCCAAGGTATCTCGCCTCGTTGCGTCTGCATTGCGGGAACAAGGTAGGGAACGGGATCAGGACGCGAGGGTGGAACAAGGTGGGGAACGGGATCAGGGTGGGGAACGGTTACGTGCTGAAGGTGCCCATCGAAGTGGATATGCCGCAGATGTGAGGGACAGTGAAAACAATGCAAGTACAGATGACCCTGCAGGAAGGACGGACACTGAAGGATCACACGAGCAAAGGAGGATACAATGAACAGACTTCTCATCCTTGGCGGCGGAACTGCCGGCACTATCGCTGCGAACCGTCTCAGGAAGCGGCTCGATCCTGGTCTATGGAGCATCACTGTCATAGACCAGAATGACAGGCACCTATACCAGCCTGGCCAGCTTTTCATTCCGTTTGGTATATACCATGCCCGTGACATCGTAAAGCCTCGCCGGCAATTCATCCCCGATGGTGTGGACTTCGTGATAGGCGAGATCGACCAGGTGCTGGCCGATGAGGGCAAATGCCTTCTTACCGATGGTCGTGAACTGCCCTATGACTACCTCATCATTGCGACAGGAACCTCTCCACGTCCTGACCAGACTCCCGGCATGGAAGGAACCGAGTGGCGCAAGAGCGTGCATGAGTTCTACACCTTCGAAGGCGCCATGGCCCTAGAAGACAAGCTTGCCCAGTGGGACGGTGGCCGGTTGGCGATACATGTAGTGGACATGCCGATCAAGTGCCCGGTAGCGCCGCTGGAGTTCACTTTTCTTGCCGATGCGTTCTTTGCTGACCGGGGAATGCGGGATAGGGTCGAAATGGTGTATATTACGCCGCTCGACGGTGTGTTCACCAAGCCCGTTGCCTCGAAATATCTCGGTGCAATCATGGAGGAGCGCAAGGTGTCAGTGGAGAACGACTTTGCCGTCGAGCAGATCGACCCGGTATCGAAGAAGCTGATCTCTTACGATGAAAGGGAGGTCGACTTCGATCTCCTGGTCACCATCCCACTCAATATGGGCGCCGATTACATCGAGCGGTCCGGGCTTGGAGACGATCTCAATTACGTACCCGTCGACAAGCGGACGCTCCAGTCCAAGGCTCATGACAACATATTTGCCATCGGAGATGCGTCAGATATCCCGACATCCAAGGCCGGTTCGGTAGCTCACTTCTCTCTCGAATTGTTCGAGGACAATTTCGTAAACCACATCCATGGGCGGCCAATGACAAGGGAGTTTGACGGTCATGCCAACTGCTTCATCGAGTCCGGGCACGGCAAGGGTCTGCTCATCGATTTCAACTACGATACCGAGCCTCTTGCGGGCAAGTACCCTCTTCCGGGGATCGGGCCGTTCAACCTGCTCCGGGAATCGGAAGCCAACCACTGGGGCAAGATGATGTTTCGCTGGGTCTACTGGAACCTGTTGCTTCCCGGCAACGAGATGCCGCTCGAGCCGCTCATGTCGATGGCGGGCAAGGAACTGGAGGATCTGCAATGACAACCCGGGGTGGCAAAGCAACTGGTCACGGTGTGGCTGCGAGCATGGAGCCTGCGGAGATGAAACCTGCGGAGACGGAGCAGCCGGCAGAGCGGCAGCGGCTGACGGGGGAGGTGCCGGTCGAAGTGGTGCCGGCGGGAGATGTGTCTCTGGAGGAGCGGCTGGAGGTAATGGCGAGACAACTCGAGGAGGTCACGTCGGAACTTCGCCGGCAACGCCAGGATCGTGAACGCTGGTCGGAACTCGCTACTGACATGGTTCCACTGGCTCAGGAGGCGATGACAAAGGTGACTACGCATTTGGAGGAGGATGCCTGCGATTTCGACAATGTGGCAAGTCTCGGTCATGCATTTATTCGCAATGCCTACGTGCTTGAATCATGGCTTGGACCCTTGCGTGTGATGGCGGCTCTTGCCGAAGAACTCGGACCGCTTGCCACCCCAGCGATGTCCAGCTTGACCAATCATTTGCAGCAGCTGGACGAGCGTGGCTATTTTTCCCGTGCGCGTGAGGTTGCGAATGTCCTGGACACCGTGGTGACGTCTTTCAGTAATAATGATGTCAAGCTGCTGGGAGACAACATTGTGTTGATCCTGCAGACCGTAAAGCAGATGACCCAGCCTGAGATCATGGGCATGCTCGGGCGTGCCGCCGTCACCCTCCAGGAGGGAGAGACTATTGCCGACTCGAAATCTCCCTCAGCTCGAGCCCTGTTGAGACAGATGCGCGATCCTATGGTACGGCGTGGTATGGCTAGATTGCTGGCGACGTTGCGCAGCATTGGAGCGGATGCACCGGGAGGTGGAGATCAAGCGGGTAAGGAGAAGGTAGGTGGATCGACTTCAGATAGGAGGTCGTTGGATGGGAGGTCGTTGGATGGGTTGTCTCCGGGCAGGGCGGCAGCAGATGAGCCGACCACGGATGGTAAGGCCGTGCGGTTACCGGCGGAAGTGCTGCAAGGGCCCGAATGATGTGTCAATGTAGGACAGTCGAGAACCGCTAGCAGAGGAAAACCTGGTATGATTTATAATAAATATGATCATAATAGTAAGGAAAGGAGAAGAGTATGACCACTAAGTTACTGGCAGGACAGGACGTGGAGGTTGACGGAGAAGGTTTCCTCGTCGATCCCTCCCAATGGAACGAAGAGGTGGCACGCGCGATGGCAAAGGAGGAGGGGATCGACACGCTTACGGACAAGCACATGCAGGTAATCAACTTCATGCGGAGCGAGTATATGGCGAAGGGCACCGCTCCAAACATCCGTTCCCTCGGAAAGACATCCGGCGTGAGCGTGAAAGAACTTTACCAGCTCTTTCCCAAGGGTCCTGCAAAGCTGGCCGCAAAGCTGGGTGGCATATCCAAGCCACACGGCTGCATATGAGTAATTCGCCGCCACGAGATAAAAGGAGAGTGACAACATGAGTGAGCCCATTGAGAAGGTCTCCATCATCATATCCAAGGGATCCCTTGAGGGGGTCTACCCAGGACTGATTATGGCAAACGGCGCAAGAGCCGAGGGAATGGACGCTAATCTATTTTTCACCTTTTTCGGCATGGATGCGATCCATAAGAAGCGTTGGGGCAATATGAAGGTAGCTACCGTAGGGAATCCTGGCCTGCATATTCCTACGATCATTGGAATCATCCCAGGCATGTCTGCAATAGCCACCAAGATGATGAGTTCCAAGATAAAGAAACTCGATTTCCCCACCATACCAGAGTTTGTCGAGATGATTGCTGATACAGGTGCGGGAATCTACGCATGCCTGGCTTCAGCCGATCTTTTTGGATTTACCAAGGACGACCTGGTGGATCAGGTGCAGGGAATCATCACCGTGGGTGAGTTCTACGAAAAGGCTGCAGGTGGGCCCATCATCTTTACCTGATACCCTTACCCAACGGCCATTATCCAGACAACCAGGCTGGAGAGGATTCAAGCAGGTAATTGCTGACCGCCAGGCATTTGTCGAATATGTCACATAGCATTTCTTCTCCTGACAGTATCTTGGCCAAGGATACTGGGTGGTTTGCCACCACTGAGAGCCGTCTTTCAGGACCATCGGTTGCAGAAGCATAAGAGTCGATGGCCGACACCTCCAAGGGTAACTCCATCCCACCGATTCCGGCCAAGTCTATAGCCAGTCTCAGCAGGTCCGGTCCATGCGGTAATGGCGGCAGCGACCAGGTGAACGAGAGCGGGAATTCGAAACCTTCCGGTGGATCGGCATCTTCAGGCAATGCCATCACTGCATCTTCGAATGAGAGCAATACCCTTGGGTCCACCTCCAGCGCCAGGTGCAGATCGAGTGGGCCTCCGCAGCCTTCCTCGGGATGGAAATCGACCTCCCATGTCTGATGGAGTGAGTATGTTTCCACAAAATGCCTCTCATCATGCACGTGGAAGCCGTGATCGGAAGAATGGTCCTTGAGCTCGGCGACAAAGCCGGGTACATCTATGACTGCCACAATACTTATAGACTAACATTTTTTCCCGTGCTGCAAGTACTGCGGCTAAGGTGGACCCATGGGCAGTGTGGACATAGACAGTGACGGCATTGGCAGCGTGGACAGCATTGGGATGGACGGCGGTGGCACGGAAGATATCGAGGTTTGGCTGTTGGACGTATTCAGAGAGACGGTCGAGGATATTCGTATGAGCTTGGCAGGAGTCAGGGATCGTACCGCCGCCGGCTACCGCCCGGGCCAGTACGGTATTGATCTGGTGGCTGACGATGCAGCATTGGAAGTCCTGCATCGTGAGAACCTGGACACGCTCTCCGAGGAGAGCGGCATGATGACGGCAGGCGACTCCACCGAGGGCGGGCCGGCTTCCGAGATGGTGGTGGTAATAGACCCCGTTGACGGATCCACCAACTTTGCCCATGGCATCCCATGGTATGCCACCAGCCTCTGTGCAGTCGACAGCGAGGGCCCCCGTGTTGCTCTGGTTGCGAATCTCGCCAACGGCGACAGCTATCATGCCGTCAGGGGCCGTGGAGCATGGAAAGGGGATCGCCAGCTGCACACTTCCAGCCGTGATGACTTTTCCAAGGCAATAGTGGGGCTGTCAGGTTACCCGCCCAGGTACCTTGGCTGGTCCCAGTACCGGGCGCTGGGAGCTGCAGCGCTCGACATATGCCTGGTCGCAGACGGGGTGCTGGACTGCTACGGCTCCGTTGGCCGGTCGCATCTCGGTGTATGGGACTACATCGCTGCTATGCTCATATGCGAGGAGGCAGGAGGTTGCCTTCGTGATGCCGACGGCCATGATCTGGTCACGCTGGATCATTCAGTTCGCCGAGCTGTACTCGCAGCAGCCAATGGGAGCCTGCTGGATCAGTTCTACGATACGATCCGGGGAGCGGATTGATCATGCCTATATGTCCGACTCCCTAGGAGCGTGGGACAGAAACGTACTACGATATAAATTGAACACAAGATATTGTGGTTGTTTTACGGCGGAACCACAAGATATAGGGTTACCGGGTTAGCAGCCGGAGGTTCTGTCTCACGCTCCTAGGTCACCCGCCTATCCTCTAAACGAAGATCAAGATATTTGTGTCCAGCATTATTACTTGAACTCTCCTGCTCCTCCTGCTCCTGCTCCTGCTCCTGCTCCTCCTCCTGCTCCGCCCAATCCATACAGGAGGGATCTGTGGCATTCCTGTCCTCCTCCAACAGCAGTAAGTACTCCAGCAATACGTGAACGTTCACGCCCTCTCGACGGACACGACTTGCAGGTAGGTGGGCGCGTGGAGATGGCGAGCGGCTCGAGTCGTGACGCGTGAAGCCGATGGGCGATCACGTGGTGGCCGGCGGTATCCAGGGTCCCGAGGTACTTGCCACGCTGCGGTCCGTGCTGGCGGGGTACTGACGCTTCGCGCGCTTTACGGGCCAGTTCCATCTTCCGGACCATGGGTGGAGGACTGCCCGCGGCGGGCGTCAGATCCAGGCGTCGAGGGTGACATCAAGCCCAAGTGGTAGCAGCAGGCTAAAAATGACCCACCGGCTACCTATACATTTACCCTACGCAATACCTCACCTATCGTAGCACGTTCGTTGTAGACAGGAACCAGAGCTGAAAGACGCTTGTAACTATTCTCCATCAAGATTTCCCTTCATCCAGTCGATAAACATTTCAAGCCCGGTATGCAGATCTACCAACGGAAGAACCTTTACAAAGTGGCTGTATTGCAGCATTACCTGACTACGGAGCGTTCACGTATCATGATGCTAATGCGCAGCTGAACAGCAACGGTGACTGGGTTACGCTCGGAAGCCAGCCCAATACCCTTATCGACACAGGCTATGATGAATATCCCGGGTACTGGTCGCAGTATACCGATGGCCTCTCGACCAGTACCAGCTTCGTGCAGAACTGGAGCCACCATCTCTACACTGGCAGCGGACCTGCCTGTGGCACCCCAAGTTAGGACATGACAACAGAGAGAGGGAACTCAAGAAATTCAGAATCCGGGGCAACCTTGGAGTTGTCTCGTGCGTCTATATGTGTATAGATCAGATCTATAATCAGAATCAGGAGAAAGCACATGAGATCTACGTTTTCAACCAGGCGCTTATACAGAGGTAGGCAGAACCGTACGCTTCTGAGTATTGCCGGGCTTGTGCTTGCAGGAGTAATTGCAGGAGGCTGCATCACGGCTACGAGCCCGCAGGCTTCTAAGACCGTAAAGGAAAAAGCGGTGGCTTCCGTTAAGGCCGCATCCGATTCACCCGCAACGCATCCTACAGCAGCTAAGTCCCCTACTAAGTCTTCGTCATCTACATCAGCTTCACAGCCTGGACAACCTGTTAACAGCATGCAAACGTGTGTCGGCGCTAATCCAGGGCCTTTACCATGCCGTGAACAGACTGTTCCCTCAGCGAAAACTTGCCCTATCTCTTCTGGTGCTGCGCACCTGCGGCTCAGCGACAAGTTTTTGGCTCCCGACGGCCTACCGACTCATGGGCCATACCCTACGGCCATCCCTCAGATCGGCACCGTAACGGTCGGCCAGGTCGTGGTGGTCACCACACCGGAGGAGTATCCCGCAAATAAAACGACGGTGCATTTCACCGGCAATCCTGGGGTATTGAATGAACTCTGCTCTGCTCTGATACTACCGGAGCCTCCGACGGCGCTTGAAGTTCAGCACGGCATACACCAGAATCCTTATACCTGGATAACCGAGCTGGTGCTGATCGCGGTGAAACCTGGCGTGAGTAGGATTAATGCTGTTCCACACTCAATTTGCACAGCATGCTCTATTCCGGTCTGGAGTGGAGAAATAATCGTGCAATCATAAATCCAGGACTTATCTCAGCGGTTTCAGTGCACGGATCGGGTCAAATTGCTCCAGCCAGCTTTGCAGTTGCTGAAATTATGGCGCGGACACACTGCTACAGCGATTCCGTGCCACTCACGATGTGATTGCAGCGTACACGACTGGGGCCGTTTCGTACGCCACTCTGCCTTCACTTCTCTGGCTGATGCAGGGATGATGGTAAGACGAACTGGGTTTCTTGGGATTATCCCTCTTTTCTCCGCATGGTCAAGCACACGGGAGAGAACGAACTTTGTGAGCATGATGGTGTTCTTCGAGAGTCCTCTCTCCGCCAGGTCTGCAAACATGGACTCTACGTGTTCTGGTCTCAGCTCGCGCATGCTTATGTCTCCAAGCGCGGGCCGGAAGGACCCTCGACTACACCTACGACTCCTCCGAAACCCCCCCGTTGCGCTACAACCCGCCGGCACTTGGCCAAGATCGTTTCACGCGAGGCGTTGACCAAGGCCGCCAGAAAGCGCAACGCCAATGGCGACCAGGTGTGCGGGTTCCGTGAGCTCCTCGACCACTTGGGCACCCTCACCCGCAACACTGTGAAGGTGACGACGGGGACCACGAACAACTTCGATATGTGAGCCTCCCACCCCACTCCAGCGCCAGGTGTTCGAGCTGCCCGGCAGCCCGGTGCCCCAACGGCTCATGTAGCCGGAACAATTCTGAGATACCGATCATTTCCCCTGAGCGGCGGGATCAGTCACCCGCCTGGAGGTAAGTTCGGCTTAGTTCCCTGTCCAGATATTAGACTATACACATCGTTTCTCGCACCCTACATTCATTATATAATACCTTGTCAGATACCATTTTTACGGCAATATCTTTCATTATGCCAGGTAATGGGGTGTATTACCAGGATCGACGTATATATGCCCAGGTCACATAGGTAATAATTGTCAATTATCGTTAACTGATGTAAACTGATATATGTCAGTTATTGCAACAGTGGTTGCAACACATGATATAATGAGATTATGAGCAGAGCCAATGGTGACGGATCGGTTTACTTCGACAAGACACTATCTAAATGGAGGGCAGCCATCTCCTGGCGAGACGCTTCCAACCACCTACATAGAAGGACAAGGGTGGCAACATCCAAATCTGAAGCGTTAAATGCACTTCACGAGATGCTTGCAAATCGTGATGAGGATAACGCTCGACAACAACGCCAACTTCTCTTAGGGCCTACCGTTGGTGAGTATTTGGCTAGCTGGGAGGCAGATGTGTTTCCCTCTCTCGACATAGGCGAGTCAAGGAGGAGGAACTACATAAAGTGTATAAGGAACTACATCCTTCCTGCACTTGGAGAGATAAGGGTGTGCGAACTGAAACCAGAGCACATAGAGTCCATGTTTGTAGACCTGGCAGAAAGAGGATTCTCGAAGAACACTATCATCCTCATACGCTCTGTTCTCTCTCGTACACTTGACCATGTGGAAAAAAGAGGGATAATCCCAAGAAACCCCGTACGGCTTAGCATCATCCCTGCATCAGCTAAAGAACCCAAAAAGAGGCGCACACTTGACCATGAGGAACTTAAAAGGTTCCTGGCAGTGATAGAAGGAGAAAAAGATGAGGCATTCTGGACAGCTGCTGTCCTACTTGGTCTTAGACCCGGTGAGCTTGCCGGTCTTATGTGGGAGGATGTGGATTTGGAAGAAAATGTAATCCATGTGGCAAAAGCCCGTAAGAGAGCCGCTACGGGATATGCAATAGGAACTGTAAAGACCCGGGGTTCACTAAGGGTACTTGCAATGCCGGATCGTCTTTCAGAGGCGATGAGACATCATAAAGATAATACCGACGGAGAGGGTCTGGTATTCCCGGCTAGAGATGGAGGTATCCAGTATCCTGAGACATCTCGCAGGCGTCTTAGAAAACTTTGCAAACTGGCAGGTATAGATCCTCCGGTGGTGCCTTATGAACTGCGCCATACTGCAGCATCCATGCTCTCTGATGCTGGGGTTCCCATAGAGGAATTGGCTGACTTCATGGGACATACTACAACTGCGATGCTTGAACAGGTCTATCGTCACAGAGTACGAAAAGTGATAGATGTGGCAAAGGTGTTCAATCCATCTTAAAGCTATCGACTATTTCGTATCTCTTTTTGCTCTTTTAGCCAAGTATCGAGATCATCGCTTAAGATACGCCGTGTACGTCCCAGCTTGAGTGTGGGAAGTCCCTTATCCATAAGGGCATATACATGTTCACGGGTTATGCCAAGCATCTTTGCAACCTCTTCTGCTGAATATGCGATACGGGTTATCTCTTTCATGCTTCTTCTATTCCATCTTCTTGTTTCCACTTGCAATACCTTTTCCATATGACCTCCTCACCCCTTATATCAGCGGAAGAAAAGCCCAGGTCAGAGGCTTGGCGAAAACAGTTCCTTTCATGCCTACATGGGTACTGTCAACGCTTCATGTTCAAGGGTTGGCTGACTGTTAGTATGTGGCGTTGGCTCTCCAAAGCGTGCAGGATCACGCATACGCTGGAGTAGAGTTATCCGATGCTTATCAGGAGCAGGACTTGGAGCGGAGGCTTTGATTGCCACCGCCTCGGCCTGTTTGCGTTCTCGTATCATCTCCATAGCAGTACGAACGTCAGGCCATCCCCAACCAGGACGAGTAGCCAGATATACAGCAGCAGGTACATCTCTACCGATCTTTCGACTGGATGGAGCCACGCCACGCAACGGCGTAGTCCGTAAAGTATTTGAGATCGTCAATTTTATAAAACTTAAGCATTTCAACTTCCTTTCTTCATGGGTGACAGATCACCTCTCCTACTCTCTATATCAGCGGATTGTTGATATTTGCCTCTGGGGTGACAAGACCCGAACAGGCGTCTTTGAAAATACCGGGCAGTGGTGCATAGTGTGTCTCCTAACCATTACTCGTGTACCGATAGACTAGAGGGACGAAAGACCAGGTAGGAATAGGTGTGAGCTTATTGAGAATGATTGCCAATAAGATAAAATACCAGGGTAGTGATGGTTTTTTAGAGCCAAAAAATGAAAATGTGAGGGTAAAAATGTGAGATATTGGAAAGGGTTGTAGAGATTGTGTAGAGATGATGTAGATACATGGGAGTAGGTAGAAAAGTGATAAGAGGGTAAATATGTGAGTATTTTTGGAAAGTTTGAACCCCCTGCGGCGATCAACAGAAGATAAACTCATCACATCGCCTGACACCGACCATCTGCCATCAAGAGCACCACTTTGTCGGATCAATCACCTCACCAGGGGTCAGTGTGCCAGAGGGCACCCCTTATCGCCCTGGTGCCGTGAGAGGCGTTCTACGGGTCACAGAGAAGCGTTAGGGATGCAGTGAATGAAATTGTATGCTAGAGCGGTAACGAACGACAGAGGGCAAATTACAGGCATGTAATAGATTGTCTGGATGTTCACAGGTAGTGTCCATATATATCATCTTGTATGACAATGGCCATGAGAATTCCCCACGGACGGCCACTGGTTTTCCCCAGGGACGGCCATGAGAATTCCCCACGGCAAGATAACAAATACGTGG